>VBDR01000030.1:0-116051 GCA_005882135.1 Chloroflexota bacterium | reverse complement strand
TGGTGCCGCCCAGCATCGACAGTGGTTGGCGCGGCTGGTGAGTGAGCACGAAAACCTGCGTGTGGTACGGCGGCTCGTCGCCCCACCAACCCTTCCATTCCTCGTCCCAGGGCCCGGCTCCGCCACCGAACATCTTCCGACCCATGATGTAGGCGCCGACGCCCTCGACCAACTCGTCGAAGACCTCTGAGTCGGGACCGTCTTCGCCTCCCTCTTCCCCATGCCGGCGGCGCCAGCCGGCCGTTGCGATGAGCCAATCGTGAAGTCGCATGCCGCCCTCGCCGATGGGATTTTCAAGGCTCTGATTGGGCCCGGCGACAAACCCGTCCAGAGAGATCGAGATCTGGCAGGTGACTTTCCCCATCCGCCTATGATGGCCGACGTCAAAAAAGGAGAACCCGCATGACCATTGCCACCACCACGGCGACGCAATCTCTGACCGTTGATGGAGTCGGACCTGTCGACGTCAGCTTCACCGAACGTGGCGCGGGCCGCCCGTTCTTGATGCTTCACGGCGGCGCCGGGCCGCCGTCGGTCAGCGGCTTCGCCGACCTGCTGGCCGAAACCGAGAAGGTCCGCGTCATCACTCCCACGCACCCCGGCTTCAGCGGCACCCCCCGCTCGGACGCACTCGACACTATTCGCCGGCTGGCTTTGGTCTACGTCGCGCTGCTCGACCAGCTCGACCTGACCGACGTCACCGTGATCGGCAACTCAATCGGCGGCTGGATCTGCGCCGAGATGGCCCTGCTGGGGTCGCCTCGGATCGGCCGCATCATCCTCGTCGACGCCGTCGGCATCGAGGTGCCTGGCCACCCGGTCGCGGACTTCTTCAGCCTCACGATGGACCAGGTCGCCGAGCTCAGCTACCACCACCCGGATCCGTTCCGGATCGACGTGTCCAAGATGCCGCCGGCGCAACAGGCGGCCATGGCCGGCAACCGAGCCGCGCTGGCCGTCTACGGCGGAACGCCATCCATGGTCGATCCGGCGTTGCGCCAGCGCCTCGGGGCCGTCAGCGTGCCGGCCTTGGTGCTGTGGGGAGAAAGCGATCGGATCGCCGACCCTGACTAC
The DNA here is from genome assembly GCA_005882135.1 of Chloroflexota bacterium. Classification (GTDB taxonomy): domain Bacteria; phylum Chloroflexota; class Dormibacteria; order Dormibacterales; family Dormibacteraceae; genus 40CM-4-65-16. The sequence goes on along the minus strand of VBDR01000030.1, from coordinate 114,977 downwards.
GGCCGCGCATACGCGGAGGCGATCCCGACCGCGCGGTTCCAGCTGCTGACGGGAACCGGTCACGTCCCGCAGATCGAAACTCCGCAGCTGCTCCTCTCGGCCATCCGTGACTTCGACAAATCGCGCATCAGATCGGCCTGAGGCCGGCTCGTCGACCTAGCGCGCGGAATCAGAAAGCTCGGTGGCCCAAGGCACCGCCCGGCGGAGGGCATCCGTCACGGGGCAGTGAAGATCGGCCCTGGCCACGAGGGCCGCTAGATCCGTTCGCGTGCCGGCTTCAATGCGAACTCTGGCTTTCGACCTGAGCGGGCCGGCGGGAACGGAATCGTCGATGCCCAGGATCCCATAGTCGTCGGATTCGCTGTCGACCACGACCTCGACTCGCTCCAGGACCACGCCGGCTCGAGCTGCTTCCATTCCGATCAGGCTGGCCAAACAACTCGCCTCGGCCGCGCGGAGAAACCATCCAGGCGAAGGCGACTCACCTCGGCCCCCAATCGATTTCGGCATATCGGTCGTGAGCTTTGCGCCGTCGGGTCCGGTCACTGTCACCCGAAGGCTGCCCTCGAGGAGTGCCGTGGCAGCGCTGTCGGTGTATTTAGCCTCGCTCGGATGATCGCGGAGGTATTCGACCGCCTGGGACATTGCATCGCTGATCTCGGTGGTGTTCATGCCGCAAGGCTAATTCTTAGTGAGCCGCGCGCTTAGGAAGGCGTTGCTATCGGCAACCCGACAGACGCAGCTGCGGCCAGCAAGCGATCGTCGTAGGAAACCACCGCTGCCAGATCATCTCCGAGACTCGCAGCAGCCGCCAGGTGGATCGAGTCCAACGATCGGAGGTCGGTCGGGTCGAGGTCCGCGGCTCGGTCGAGCAGCGCGTCGTCGAGTCGGATCAGATGGACGCCGGCCAATAGCTTGCGGGCTTCAGGAATCAAGCGCGGGAAACCGGCGCGCCGCACGACTCGCACGAGCTCGACCCTCAGCAGGGCCGCCGAAGCGCGCTCCGGCCGCCGACGAAGCCACCTTCGCAACGCACGTGACTCCCGCTCATTCATGAGGAGCTTCACCGCCGCTGAGGTATCGAGGTAAGCCACCTCAGCGCTCATCTGCCCTCATGTCAGCCAGGATCTTTGACAGAAGTGGCTTCCCAGCCATCCGCGGCACCGGCTTCACGTCGAGCAGATCTCCCGTTGCGGCGCTCGCTCGCCCCTCGGCCAGTAGCTGTTCAAGCCTGCTCGCCTCATGCATGGGCACGATGCGCGCTACGGCTCGGCCTCGGTCGGTTACCTCAACGATCTCGCCCGCCGCGACGCGACGCAACACGGCAGTTGCATTCTGCCGAAGCTCTCTAATTCCTACCCGTCCCATGTAGCACATTGTAGCACTTATCAGCTCGAATGTGCCTCATGCTGCCTGGCTCGTCGCTGAACATGTCAACGAACGCTGGTCGGATGGCGGACGATTACGGTCTGACTTCGACGAAACCGGCCGCGTTGAAGTCACCGTCGAATGCCAAGGCCTCGCGGATCCGGCGTCGTCGCATCACAGCGAAGCTGGTGGCATCAACGAATGAGTATTCGCGCTCCGACCGCGCTCGAAGCCAACGCCATGCCTCCACTTCGGTCGCGTCGTCGACGTGGACAACGGTCACATCCGTCAGCGCGCCCAGTCGGTCGAGGAAGCCGACGGCGGCGGCGTGCCCGGACCGCCGACGAAGAAGGGTCCATGTTTCACCGACAACGTGATTGGTGGTAACCACGCGACCGACCCCGCGTACCACCAGAGCCCGTGCGTGTTGGTGCCGGCCGTCCCGCCGCTCCTGCAGTCCGAACCAGAAACTGGTGTCAGCGAACCTCACCGACCGCGCTCGTAAATGACGGCATCGAGGTCGTCAACCGGACCGTCGTCCAGCCATCCGGTGATCGCCTCCCACGGATCCGTGGCCGGGCGTTCATCGACCGCCAACTCGTGCGCCAGCGAAGCGCGGATCAGAGCCGCCTTCGACAATCCTCGTCGCGCCGCCTCGGCTTCAGCCGCGTCGTCCAGTGCCTCATCGATGTGAATCTGGATTCGCCTCATCTGCGCCAGTATACACACCACCAACGCGTAAGATGTGTAGGATGCTTTCTTGAGGGATTCCGCGCCGTTGGTGCCACCGGGGCGTTTCAGATGAACGCGACACGCATCGTTGACGCCAGAGGTTCGTAATCAGGCTTGGCATGGCCAGACCAGATTTGCGGCCTGGGTCAGACCGGCTTTGTTGAGCCTGCCACAACTTCGCGGATAGGCTCGGCGGCGAGGAACCTGGTCGCCCGCTCGGGCGCAAGTGCAGCGGTTATCCCGTGAATGACGCTCTTTGCCTCAGCGAAGGCGTGCTCAGCTCCCTTGTCATCGCCAGTCGCATAAAGAGCTCTGCCAAGCGCCGCCTGAGCTGGCCAGCGCAGTGAGGGGCTCCCAAGCCGATCTGCCAGCTCGACCGCGAGCCGCAGCTCGGGAATCGCTTCTGCACCGTTTCCTAAGCTGACCAGTGCCCGCCCGAGCAGCATCCGGCCGGCGATCTCATATTTCAAGCGGTGCACCGGTACGCATAGCTCGATTGTTTTTCGTGCCCACTCGACCGCATCCTCGGTCCGACCCATCAAGAGCTCCAGCTCTGCTTTCGCGGCAGCCAGGCGACAGCTGACCAGCCAGCGGGCCCAGCCCTTGGTGTTGATCGAGTCCTCCCATTGGGTCCGCCATGTGCTCTCCGCGGTCCCGATGTCACCCTGCAACATGGCGGTTTGTACGAGGTCGGCCATCGCCATCGCCCTGGGCATGGTGAATCCGGACAGCGACTCGGCACCGACCAAGGCCTCCTCAGTGCGGCGCCTTGCTTCACCCAGGTCAAACAGTTCACGCAGCGGAAGCGTCGAGTAGTTCTGGACGATCCGGGTGGACCGGCCGAGCTTTCGCGCCAGGTCGAGCGTCTGATCGAACAATGCAAGGCCTTCTTCATAGCGCCCCGTCGAGGTGAGAACCATGGCCCTCAGCGACGCGCTTCTGAGGCGCGCCTGGAGACTCAGCGGATCCGATTCCGACTCCGTCACCGCAGTCATCAGATCGCCGGCCTCGGCCAGGCGCCCCATCCAGTAGAGCTGTTCGCCAAACATGTGTTGATGGTTGATCAGATCCCAGGGCCGGCTGCCCGGGATCCAGGTGTCGAGAGCCTTCTGGCCCAGCTCCTTGGCGCGGTCCAGGTCACCCGGATGTCCCCTCATGGCGAGACCCTGGCTCAGGCGGCCCGTGGTCACTGCCACAAGCTCCGCATCTCCAATTGCTTGCGCGAGCTCGAGTGCCTCCTGGGCTCCGGCGATCGTCTCCTCGCTGCGCTCAGTCCACTCGGTCCCCCAAATCCATCCCAGCAGTCCTTCGACTCGCTCACGGCCGCTCAGCTCCGGCAGCAACTCACCCAGATCGTCGACCGCCGCCTGATAGTCGTCGAGCGTTGATCGGGCGAGCCCGCGCGCCAGCCGAATCCGGCGGCGGGTGGCGTCGTCAGGCGCCAGCTCGAGCGCGGCGTTGTAGTGAGAGACCGCCTCCTCGAGCGCCCAGCCGTCGACCGCCTGCTCGGCAGCGAGCATCAAATAATCGATGGCCTTGTTGGGCTCCCCTGCCTCTCGCCAGTGGTGTGCCAGGAATGCGGCCAGGTCCTTCGCCTGACCAGCTGCCGATTCGATGTATCTGGCGACGGCCGCATGGCGTTCGCGGCGGAGTGAACGGGGAAGGGTCGCGTACGCGACCTCTCGGATGAGGATGTGCTTGAACACGTACTCGACATCGCCGCGGACCCTGCTCGATGGCACACGACGGATGAAGTCTCGAACCTCGAGTGCAGCCAGTGCCTCGTCGAGCTCGCGATGCCCGCCAAGCGCAACCAGAACACCCCGCCAAAAAGTCCGGCCGATCACCGATGCATCCAAGAGGGCTGCCCGTGCATTGCCTGGCAGCGCATCCAGACGAGCGGCGATCGCGGCCCTGACTGTGGTCGGGAGGTCGGAGCCCAACTCATGCCCCTCGGTCAGCGCTGAGGTCAGTTCCTCTATGAATAGAGGGTTTCCCCCGGATGCTTCGGCCAGCCGGTCGATAGCCTCTTTTAAGCCAGCCGAGTTGGCAAGGAGTCGTTCCGCCAGGACGAATGAGTCCAGGCTTGACAATGGCTCCAGTCCGATTGTGGTGTGAGCGAACAAGCCACTTCCCCAGCCTGGTCTGCGGTCGATGAACTCCGGCCTGGTGAGGCCCACGATAACCAGCGGCACATCCCTAACGTGAGTCGCCAGGTACTCGATCAGATCCAGAAGGCCGGCGTCCGCCCAGTGCAGGTCCTCGACGATGACGAGCAGCGGCTGGCTCGAAGCAAAACCCTCGAGCAATCGGCGTGCGGCGAAGAAAAGGTAATCGCGGTCGCGGGCCGGTTCGTCGACGCCCAGACCGGTGAGGAGGGAGATGTAGCGAGTCGTCTCTTCAACCTCCGTCGCCGGCAGCACCTTCTCGACTGCAGCTGAAAGCTTCGCCCTGGCCGATTCCGGCGGATCGTTCTCGTAAATCTCGGCGATGCCTCGCACCAGTTGCGTGAATGCGCCGTACGCCGCGCGCTCGCCGTAGGGCAGGCACCGCCCCCGCGCGACTGCGGCGCCGCGCGCCTGGATGCGGCGAGAGAACTCACGCTGCAGCCTCGACTTACCGATGCCAGGGGGGCCAACCACGGTTATGAGATGCGGATGCCGGTCGCCCACGGCGCCATCCCAGATCGAGGTCACAAGCGCCAGTTCGCGGTCGCGTCCCACCATCGGCGCCTCGGGTCGGGCTGGACCGGCGAGAGCAGGAGCGACCGCAAGCCACGCCGGGATCGGAGCTTCCTTTCCCTTTGCGTCGACGGATGGCAGAGCCTGGTATTTGATCGCGTTTCGTGTCAGTCGGTAGGTCTCCTCCCCCACGACGAGACCGCCCGGAGGCGCTGACGTCTGCAACCTCGAAGCGGTGTTGACGACGTCGCCCATGGCCAGCGCCTCTCCTGTGGCGGGACCCGATGCGACGGTCACGACAGCCTCACCTGTGTTGACACCGCCCCGGGCTATGAGCTTCAGCCGCGCGACAGCCTCGAGCACTCCGAGGCCAGCTCTTACGGCGCGCTCTGCATCGTCCCCATGGGACACCGGCGCCCCGAATACGGCCATCACGGCGTCGCCGATGAACTTCTCCATGTTCCCGCCGAAGACCTGAATGCTTTCTTGCGCAGCCGCCCGGTACGCATTCAGCGTGTCCCTGACGTCCTCCGGGTCCGCTCGTTCCGACTGCCCGGTGAAGCCGACCAGGTCGACGAAGAGCACTGAAACCAATTTGCGTTCTTGCTTCGCCGGCTCTGCTTCCAACGGTGCACCGCAGGCCAGGCAGAAGCGAGCGCCGAGTGGATTTTCCTGCCCACAGCGCTTGCACACCACGGCCGGAGTGTAACTCCACACAATTTCCTTTCTCGCGGCACGTCACCTGCGGAGGACAAGGGCACCAAAAGCGGTAGCCCAAACGGGACGCTATTCGAACCGCCTGGACGACCTTCTACTGTGCCTCAGGGATCGGGAGCCTTGATCCACGCCAAATGCCGCAGGCGCGACCGAAGAGTTTCGTCTGCAGTGATCAGGTCGATGCCGGCGGCCTCGGCGACCGCGACGTAAAGCATGCCGTAGATCGGGTGATTGTCAAATCGCCGCGACAGCTCCCAGGCGCGGTCGACGTGGCGCGCGTCGTCGGTGAGCTTCAGAGGTAGGCCGACGAGGAACCCATAGGCCTGGTCGCCGGCAGCCCCAGACCATCGACCCTTCCGGATGCCCGTCAGCAGTGCGTTTGCACATTCCTGGACGAGCAAGGCAGGCGCAACCAGCTCAGCTCCTTCGGCCGCCAGTCGCGCCAGGGTGCGGACGGCACGAGACGAAAGAGAGACGTCAGGCGCGATGCAGTCGATGACGACACTGGCATCCAGTACGGGCATCGAACTACAGCTCGTCGGACCTCGCGCGACGATCGGCGAGGACGAGATCGGCGGCCGATCGGGCTTTGGCTCCGGATTTCAGAGCCGAGCGCTCCAGAGACTCGAGCCATTCCGCCAGCGTCAGGCTCTTCCGCGCGGCGCTCGACTTGAGGAGACGCTCGAGATCCGAACGATCGATCAAGAGCTTGTTTCCGCGCTTGTGCGCCCGCAGGCGGCCAGACCATACCCAGCGGCGCACCGTCTCCGCCGACCGACCAGCGATCGATGCAGCTGCGAGTACGTCAATCTCGTCCGCGACCTTCTTCGTCACGAAAAGACACGCTACTACAACATGTCGGGTCAGTGTTGTAGGAGTAGTCCGAACGCGACTCGAGGCTAGAGAGCCAATGATCGAGAGAGAGATCGATGGCGCTACGTGGCGCCGCTATATAATTCGCGAGAAATGGTTTCGCACCAAATAGCCACTCGTCGCTACCGGATGGCGCGGCGGGCCGAGCTGATCAGTGGCACGCGCGAGCGCATCATCGATGCTGCCGTTCGGCTCCACGGCCGGCAGGGCATCACTCAAACCAGCTGGGCCGAGATTGGCGTGGCATCGCATGTGTCCACGGCCACGGTCTATCGGCACTTCCCGACGCTGGACGACCTCATTCCAGCCTGCGCCCAGGCCGCCTTTGCCGCCGGTGCCCGCCTGCCGGCTGCGGGTGAGCTGGCGTCCTTGTTCTCCGGAATGGCAAATCCGACTGAGAAGCTCGAAAAGGTCATCGTCGAATCCTGCCGGTGCTACGAGCGCGGGGAGGAGTGGCTTGATGCGTGCAGGCGGGAGGCCCGCAGCGTGCCGGCCCTCGCCGTCGCGGCGCGGATGCAAGATCGCGCGCTCGACGCGCTCATTAGTGCAGCGCTCGGGGCTGGAATCGGACGGAAGCGCCGAGCCGCGCTGAAGGCCCTGCTCGATTTCCCATTCTGGAAGTCGTTGGTCGACGCCGGGGTTCCGGGGCGCGACGCGCCCGCGATTATCAGCGACCTCGCCTTGCGCGTGGTCGAGCGGCCAGGGAGGTAGACACCATGCAGACCAGAACCGCCGATCGTATTTACTCCCTCGCCGACGGGGAGGGACAGGCTTACTGGTTTGTCGGCGCGCTCCTTCAACGCAAGGCCGGCGGCGCCGAGACCGAGGGGCGGTTCGCCATGCTCGATCAGACCATGCCGCCCGACTACGCCGTCCCGCGTCACATCCATGTCGAGGAGGACGAGGCCTGGTACGTGCTCGAGGGCTCGATGACCTTCTACTGCGGCAAGCGCGTCATTGTGGCTGTGGAACGGACATGGGTCTTCGCGCCTCGGGGTGTCGTGCACACCTTCGAGGTCGGTGAAGATGGGGCGCGCGCACTCACTTTTTCCTTTCCGTCGACCTTCGCTGACTTCGTGGCCGCGGCGGGCGAGCCCGCGGCTGAGCTTACAATCCCGCCCCGCGCGCCCGTCGACCAGCAGCGGCTGGCGGAGGTGGCTCACCGGTTCGGGATTGAGATCGTCGGTCCTCCGCCCGAATGATTATATCGGCACTTTACTATCACATTCTATGATGGCGATAGTGGTAGCACCGGCGGGATTCGGGCGACAAGTCCTACACCGATTCTCCGATGCCGGTTCGAGGAGGTCGACCTCTAGAGCTAATCGATGCTCCCGCGGGGCACGATCCATTCGCAAGGCTGATGCGTCACCTTGGCGATCAGGTCGAAGTCGGTGTCGTAGTGGAGTAGCACCAATCCTCCTTCTTCAGCTGCTGCTGCGACAAGGAGATCCGGCACCTTCCGTCCGCGGAGTCCGTTTTCCGCGAGGGCACGCTGCACCCGAAGCGCCCTATGCACGTGCGCCGGCGAGGTTTCGAGGACGGAAAACGGCCGTAGGTCGTGCTGAATCTTGTCCCACTCGCGAGCGTTGCGGGCCGTAAAGCCCAACTCGAGATCCGAGATGTCGGCGCGCGCCAGCGCCGCCGCCTCAAGCAGATTCGCGAGCCTTCCGTAGATGTCGGCATGGCGAACGCGAGTCAGAACACTGGTGTCAGCGAGATGCGTCAGCGCCAAGCTTCGCCGCGATCTGAGAACGACCTCTCCGCGAGCCCGTCCAGCGCCTTGCGGATCTCCTGCGCTCGGGCCCGCGCCGCCCGCCGCAAGGCTTCATTCACGGTCGCCTTGATGGTGTCGGTTCCGAGTTCGGCCCGGGCAGCGGCCAGCAGGCGATCATCGATGTCAACCAACCTCTTGCTCATCTCAGGCAGTATATCCTGCCCGTAAGCCTAGATATATGCCGCGTCAAACCGAGCCTTTCGGCGCTTGGTGCGCTTGTAGGTCAGAGCCACGCCCACGACACCAAAGCCGACGCTGGCGCGGCGCAACAATGGCGCCGCCGACCTAATCGTGCGGAAATAGCCCGACCTAAGCGCGAGACCGACGTCCGCCGCCCGGTGCAGACGCGAAGGGATCGACGACTTCGATGTCAGCAAACCGGCGTAGCCCGGCGTCCCGGCTGTAGATTCGCCGCACACCATGCTGCCTCATCAGAGTCACAAGGTGTGCGTCCGGGACGTCGTTGCCGCGCGCCTGATCGCGGCTCGTAGCTCGGAACAATTCCCAGAATCCCTCCCCCTCGCCCAGCGCGCGGACGTGTCCCCGGCTAAGTAGAGATTCGACGTTGCCAGCAGCGTCACGAGGGCTTAGCGGCCTCGAAAGAATCGCCGAGTGGCTAACGATGCGTAGATATCCCACTACGACGGGCCAGAACAGGTATAGAAGGTCCGGGCCGGCGGCCAGGACCTGAAGCAGCCGTCCGGCCTGCGCGTGGACCGGGTCGGCCTGATTGCTCGCATAGACGAGGATGTTCGCGTCGATGGTGGCGCTCATCGAGGCCCGTCTAGCGCCGCCCTAACCGCTTCCTTGTCTTCTAGGTCAACCAGCGGCCGGCCGAGATCCTTCGCGATCCACTCCAACACGGCGGGATGCTTCTGACGGCTCCCCTGCTCTCGGAGCGACGTCGCCAGCAGCTCTGAGGCCAGTTGGCCCATGCTCTTGCCGGCGCCCCGGCTGCGCCGCTTGAGCTCTTTCACGACCGTCGGATCGAGGTCGATCGTGGTTCGCATGATGCGTGATGCTATCACGCCGCGCATCAGATGAAGTAGCACAAAGCGGGACGCTATTCGAACTTTTTGGACCGACTCGCCCTTCGCCGTTTGTGGCTCATGAACCCGATTAGAACTCGCCCAGAAGTTTCAACCCATACCGCGCTTTGAGCTCAGGCACCCAGTCCATGAAGTGACTCTCGTTGTACCGGGCCGCGATCGCCTCGTGCTCCGTACCGCCCGGCTTGGCGCCTGTCGCGAATAGCTCGGAAATCTCGACGAAATAATTCTCAAAGCCCGCCTTGCAGATGATTTCCAGCAGCCTGGCAGGCTGATCGGTCGGGTTCCAGAACGTGTGCGGGACACCGCAGCTGCAGACCGGATCTTCTCAGCCGGCAGCAGCTCGCTCAACGATTCTTCTCGATGCGGTCTTCGAGCGTCCACATCGCCTCGCATCGCGCAACAGCGGCGAGAAGCTCCTTCATCTGGCGGCGCAGTTCGGCCGAACCCGCTAGGCAGGCGCGCAGCTCGGCCATCTTCAGCTTGTAGAACCGATAGTTTTCGCTCATTTATCTGTCCTCAATCCCGACGATGACGGTGTCGTGGACCCATCCAGGGACGAAGAGAGCAGTAAACCGACTCATCGCCAAGTCCCCTCTGCTCCGTCAACGCGCAGTGGGTACAGCCAGGATGCCGAGCTGAGTCAGCACATCGAGTTGATCAAAGTACTCATGCTGGACTTTGATCCGGCCTTCGTGATCGACGGTCCCGACGCTGGTCGCGTGAACTGCGATCCGCCTTTGCGTTGGCGGTAGGAACTGCCCGCCGGGCATTGGCAGCGGTCCGCTGTTGGTCGCGCCTGCCTCATATTCGGCGGCAACGACGCCGTCCTGCTCGGCTATGCGTTCGAGCGTCACGTGGAGGTCTGGGAAGGCGCCGAACATCTGGGCGTAAAACTCGACCACTGCCTGACGTCCCTTCATCGCCGGCAGACCTGGCCACTTCAGCTCGGCATCGTTGGCATACATGTCGCCAATCGGATTAAGGTCGTGAGCGTTCACCGCTGAGTTCAGTCGTCTTACACGGTCCGTCATGTCTCGCATCGCTGTCCTCCTTGGAGTTTTCGTAGACATCGTGGTGGCTGCAGCAATTCCACGAATCAGGGAAACCCCTCGTTCTTGCGACTCGGAATCGCCGACCCCTTCAATGCCATGTATGGGGGTTTCCCCGATTCAAATCCAGCCCAGCGGCGGTAGGCTGACGCGCACAGCCAGAGATGCGTTCAGGTCATTTCGAAGTCGTGGTCGTCGGAGGAGGCCAGGCCGGCCTGGCAACCGGCTACCACCTTTCAAGGCGAGGCATTGACTTCACCATCGTTGATGCCCATGAACGGGTCGGCGACGCCTGGCGGAGGCGCTGGGACTCACTGCGCCTGTTCACCCCAGCCCGGCTGGACGCGCTTCCTGGCATGCCTTTTCCGGCTCGAGCGTCGGCGCTGCCGACCAAAGACGAGATGGCTGCGTACCTGGAGAGCTACGCTCAGCGTTTCGAAGTCCCGATTCGACTCGGAATTCGCGTCGATTCGCTGAGGCGCCTTGAGCAGGGATACGAACTTTGCGCCGGTGCCCTGCGGCTCAACGCGAACCAGGTGGTGGTGGCCACCGGAGGTTACCCAGACCCGAACTTGCCCGCGTTCGCTGTCCAGCTCGACAAAGACATCAAGCAGCTGCATTCCTCCGCCTATCGCCAACCATCACAACTCGCCGAAGGCGATGTGTTGGTCGTCGGCGCCGGCAACTCGGGGGCGGAGATTGCGCTGGACAGCGTTCAATTCCATAGGGTCTGGCTATCCGGCCGACCGACGGGCACCGTCTCCGCCAGCTTTTATTCGCGCCCCACATGGTGGCTGGCCACGCGCTTGCTGACTGTAGATACGCAAATCGGCCGAAGGCTCGGTCGCCAGCTTGGCCGCAAGGGCACTCCGCTTGTCCGCATCCGTGAAAAGGACCTGATCGCGGCTGGGGTTACCCGCGCTCCGCGAGTAGCCGGCGTCGAGGGTGGCAAGCCGCGCCTGGAAGACGGTCGCGTCCTCGACGTCGGAACCGTGGTCTGGTGTACCGGATTCAAGCACGACTTCAGCTGGATCCAACTGCCATCAACAACTGGCGGCCACCTACCAGCCCATCGGCGAGGCGTTGTGCTGGCGGAGCGTGGCCTTTACTTCATGGGCCTGCCCTTCATGTACGGGCACAATTCGGCGCTCATCGACGGGGCAGGTAGAGACGCTGAATACATCGTCGCGAGGATCGCTGCGGCGCGATCCAACACTAAACCAGTGGAGGTGCAGACAATGTCCAAAAAGCCCGATTCCACCCACACCGGGTCCAAGCCATGCGTGTGTAGTGTGATCAAGCGATCTGGACTCGTCTGGAAGTCGACCGGGCGGAAAGACGATGGAAAGCTCGAGTATCAGTGCAAGATCTGCGGGGCTACCGCGTGGAGGCCTGCATGACCCCCGTGCGATGGACCAGCCTTCCTTCGCGAACCGGTAGGCGAGCTCCGTTCGCGACCTGATGCCGAGCTTGCTGTAGATGCGACTGAGGTGCGCTACGATCGTCTTAGGACACAGGAATAGGCCGCGCCCGCCTCGCGATTGGTCGCGCCGCAGGCTACTCGACACCTTCGACCCTCGGCACGCGCATGATGCCCGCGACGGCGAAATTCGATCCGCCCGCCTTACGCCCGATTCGGAAAAGCGTGCACGCCGCCTCTTTGACGCGGGCAAACTGGCAAGCCGCGCCTCGAAGGTCGTCGTCCATATGCGGCCGGAGTATCAGCGGTGTCTCGCCCGCTGCTTCTTGAAGGACTGCACGTCACAAACGACGTTGATCTGCGAGCGGACATCGAGCTGAGCCGCGGCTGGATCCAACTGCCGGCGGCTGCCGGCAGCCACTTCCCGGCTCACGAGCGAGGCGTGGTGCTGTCGGAGCCAGGCCTTTACTTCATGAGCCTGCCGTCCCAGTTCGGACACAACTCTGCGCTAATCGATTGGCGTCCGAAGAGATGCCGAATACGTCTTCGCAGGTATCGCGGCGAGCCGACGGCAAGCCAAACCTTTGGAGGTGTAGACATGTCCGACAAACAACATGTCCGACAAACCCGATTGAACCCACGCGACGTCGAAACCGTGTGTATGCAGTGTGATCAAGCGTTCACGTCTGATCTGGAAGGCGACCGGCCGAAAGAACTCCGAGAATCAGTCGGAGTACCAGTGCAACACCTGCGGCGCTACCGCCTGGAGGTCGGCGTACCGGCTGCAGGCCCCATCGAGCTCTCTTGAGCAAACCGGTGAGCCAGTTCGGTACGTGAACGGATTCTGAGCTTGCTGTAGATGCGGCTGAGATGCGCTTCGATCGTCTTCGGGCTGAGGAAGAGGGCGGCGGCAGCCTCCCGGTTAGTGGCACCCTCGGCCACCTTCAACGCGACCTGCACTTCTTGAAGAGTCAGCTCATCTGAAGCCGATCGGTCGCGGCGCACGGTTTCTCCCGTAGCTCGCAGCTCATTGCGCGCGCGATCGGCCCACGGCTCAGCGCCCAAGCGTTCGAAAGTTTGAAGTGCCGCGTGCAGCTGGTCGCGAGCCTCGGCACGGCGACGAGCCCTCCGTAGTCGCTCTCCGTAACAGAGCTCGGTTCGCGCCCGCTCGAATGGCATCTGCACCCGATCATGCAGATGCAAGGCCTCCTCGAATGCCGACTGGAAATCCTCCTCCAGAAGCCCGCGGGATCGAGCAGCAGCGGCACGAGGCCACAATCCGGGAGCAGTCGCCGCCTGCTCCTGCAAGACCATGAGCGCCGCCTGCGCCTGCGAGCGCTGCCCCGTGTAGACATACGCTTCGATCAAGTCCGGGACTTCCTGAAATAGATATGGCATAACCAGTCCTAACCGCGCCAAGGCCTCGACCACCCGCAGGAGATGTTTGACGGCCTGCTCATTCCGCCCCATCCCCAGGTCCAAAAGCCCGCTGATACGAGCAACATAGCCGCCGACAGCGTCCCGGGCGTGCTCGGAGACATCCCATAGCCTTGCAAGGTGAGCTTCGCAATCCGCTTCCAATCCGCGGGCCGCCTCGATCCAGGAAAGGCAGGCGAGCGCATATATCAAGGAGAACCTGTGGCCAAGCTCGGTGGCGAGCTCGACGGCCTCGGCTGCCTCAGTGTGAGCCGCCGACCAGCGTCCGGTTCGGAAGTCCAGTTCGGACAAGTGACCGAGCGCATAGGGAAGAGCCCCGGGCGCGCTAGACTCGCGGGCCTCGGCAATCAGACGTTCCAGGGGGGCACGCATCCGATCGAACTCTTCGAAATAGAGGAAGCAGTGGGCGTACTGGATCAGCTGGATCGCCAGCCAGGGCGATTCTCTCGCGTCAATCGCTTCTAGCGAGCGAAGGAGTAGACGATGTCCGTCGGCGTTCTGTCCGAGGATGAGTAGCGCCTTGCCATATGCGCCTTCGGCTGCCGCCTGGGTGATGCCTCCGACCTGGCAGCCCAGCTCATACGCGCGTTGAGAGACTCGCAGCGACTGCTGCACCATGCTCTCGTCGGGATCGACTTCTTGGGTGGTGGTGGTAGCTGCGTCCACCAGCATGAGAGTGGCCTTGGCTGGGTCGTGAGCTTCGATCTGCTCGGCCGCCTTGAGCAGAATCGTGCGGGCGGCAGCCGGGGACCGTGTCCACATCTCGATGCGCCCGCGCGTGTGCTCTATGTCGGCGCGCAGGCTCATTTCTCGCGCCAGGACATGCGCCTCGTCTAACAAGGCCCTCGATCGCTCTGACTGGCCCGCAACGTAAGCATCGCTGCCTGCCTCGTGCAGCCGTCGCGCGCGTTGCTCGGGGTCCGGCGTCAATCGCGCCGCCCTTTCAAAGGCGCGCCATGCTGCAGCGGGGCCGCTACGCCGGCGAGCATCGTTGGCGACCGCTTCGAGGGCCGCCGCCACCTCCTCGTCTTCTCCTTGCGCCGCAGCCGCGAGATGCCAGGCGCGCTCACTCGGTGAACCATCGACCTCAGCAGAGCTTGCGAGCGCCCGATGAGCGGCACGCCGGTCCGCGGGCGCGGCCGCCTGATAGACAGCCGCGCGCACCAAGGGATGTCGAAACTGGATCGTGAGACCGTCGTTCGAGATCAGTCCGGCCGCTTCGGCGGAGTCCAGGTCGACCAGAGCTACCTCACTGCTGGCATACGCTCGCGCCATCTCTTTGATGGAGCCGGATTGTGATGCGGCCGCGACGAGGAGAGCCATCTGGGTCCTTTTCGGAAGGCTGGCGACGCGGCGCTCGAACGACATCTGAATTCCAGGTCCAGCTGGAAGTAGCTCAGGCAGCGGCTCGGTTCCCAATAGCTGGGCTGCTGTCAGCAGACGTGGGGTTTCGAGGATCGCAAGAGGATTGCCCTGCGTCTCTTCCCATATGCGCTGGGCGACCCTGGCGGCCACCGGCGACCCAGCGCCCCGTGCGAGCAGTTCGCGGCACGTCTCGAAGCCGACGCCCTGCAGGGTCATTCGGGGGAAGTCCGCGAACTGGAGATCGGTCTTCTCACCTTCGCGGATCACGAAGATGAATGCGACTCGATCGGCATGCAGGCGACGAACCGCGAACGCCAGCGCCCCCCGCGAGGCTGCGTCGAGCCAGTGAGCATCGTCGACAGCCGCCAACAGCGGGCTGTTCTCGGCCGCTGCTGCGATGAGACTGAGCGTTGCCGCCGAGACAGCGAATGGATCGGACATCACAGGTGGACCGAAGGCCAGCGCACTGGCGAGCGCCGCCGCCTGTGGCTTCGGAATTTCGTCGATCAGGTCGAGGATGGGATGCAGGAGCTGAGCAAGTCCAGAAAAGGCGAGCTCGGATTCAGCCTTGACCCCTGTGGCTGACAACATCGTCATATCGAGGGCCATGTCGGCCGCGTAGCTCAGCAAGGCGCTCTTACCGATTCCCGGCTCGCCGCTGACGATGAGGGCTCCGCTTACACCTGAGCGAGCGTGCTCCAGGAGTGCATCGATCCGGGCTTGCTCCGCGTCCCTCCCCAGGAACATCCGGCCCATCTTATGCCTGCCGTCGATGGATTTAAGACATAGGGGTTTCCCTGATTCGAGCCGTGCCGCCGGACCCTGACGATGTCGCCAACAACGGATAGGAGGAGTTGCAATGAAAGCGATAGCGGATCGTGTGCGGCGACTCAATGCGGCGGTCAATGCGCACGACCTGAACCCGATTGGAGACATGTACGCGGACGATGCTGAGCTCACGTGGCCAGGGATGCCGACGTTCAAAGGACGTCAAGCGGTGGTCGCGTTCTATGCGCAGATGTTTGGCGCGTTCCCGGATGTGCAGGTGACGCTCAGGCGCATCGTCGAGCAGGGCGATGCCGTCGCGGTGGAGTACGCATCGGCAGGAACCAACGGCGGGCCACTCCCGCTTCCGACCGGCGAGCTGCTGCCCGCAACTAACAAGCATGTCGACGTGCAGGCGCTAGTGTCGGGATCGTCGACCGCGATGGGCGGATCAAGACGCAGCGCGAATACTTCGACCAAGCCGAAATCCTGGCCCAGCTCGGGCTCACGCCGCATCCCGCTATCAGCTAACGAGGAGGGCCCCATGATCCGATTTAGGACGAGATTGCTGACCTTGGTGCTGGCGGCTGGAGCCGCCCTCGTAGCGGTCCAGCCGGTCGCGGCGTCGAGCCCCATATCAGTGGCCGGCACGTTCTTCTTCGTGGCGGCGCCGGTGCCGTCTGGTTTCCGCATGGCCGATGGCAACGCGTTCGTCACCCTCTCTTTCCCGGCGGGAGTGGTGACAGGTGATATCACCGGCAACTTCACCGAACAGCTCCACATCGTGACCCATCCCGACGGCTCCCAGAACCTCCAGGGGAATGCCACTTGCACATGTGCCGTAGGCGGTCGAACGGGAACTCTCGTCTTCGACAACATCGCCGGAACGACTAACACCTCGGGAGTGTCGGAAGCGCATTTCGTCCTCTCTGGGTCGGGCGGGCTGGCTGACTTGCACGGTCAGGGGACAGCCATCGTCTCCCCAACACCGCAGGGCCCGTTCGGCGTCTACACGGCGCAGTACTCGTTCGGCTAATAGATCCACCGTCGACCCCAGGGCCTCGGCCCTGGGGTCACCACCGACGGCGCGCAACTCCATTGAGCCGCGCTCGAAAATTCGGCCTTCCTGGCGAGAAACGAGCCTATATGTGTTGGACGAGACGCTCGCCAGGCGTGCGGATTCACGGGTTGAAGTGCGTCAGGTTGGTATAGCCCCGGCGGGATTCGGGGCGACACCTAAGAAACCTCGGATCGTCTTCTGCTGACTTCGATCTCCGGCCGCCAGTCCTACAAATAGCGCGATCGCGCGATTCCCAATGCTTTGTGGAGGCGCAGACTCTCATCAAGGAGCGAGCCTATGGCAGCGGAAGGAGGGCTAAAGCCATGCTGAGAACAACCTTCACTGAGCTAGTCGGCGTCGAGGCGCCGATTCAGATGTCAGGCATGGGCTCGGTTGGCGGGCCCGAACTGGCAGCAGCAGTGTCGCAGGCTGGCGGCCTGGGCACGAACACGGTCGCCGGGCTGACTCCTAACGAGGTGGAGGCACGCGTGGACCTCATCCGCACCCAGACCAAGAAGCCCTTCGCCCTTAACTTCCTGATCCCGGTCGTCGATACGGAGGCCGTCAAGGCTGCCGCCCGAGCCTGCCGGGTGGTCGATTTCTTCTGGGGCCGGCCCGACGCCGAGCTGGTGCGTATCGCACATGCCGGGGGTGCTCTGGCCAGCTGGCAGACGGGGTCGCTCGAAGAGGCGGTCGCGGCCGAGGCCGCCGGCTGCGATTTCCTCATCGCCCAAGGCATCGAGGCCGGCGGCCATATCCGCGGCCAGCTGGGTGTGCTCCAGCTTCTGACCGAGGTTGTAGAAGCTGTGAAAGTTCCGGTGCTGGCGGCAGGCGGGATCGGCAACGCACGGGCGCTGGCGGGCGTGATCGCCGCGGGCGCCGCGGGGGCACGGATCGGGACGCGGTTCCTCGCTGCCGAGGAAACCAATGCGCATCCGGATTACGTGAAGGCGCTAATCGCGGCACGCGCAGAGGACAGCGTCCGCACGAACCGGTTCCACGTCGACTGCCCACTCTGCCCTTCCACACACGGCGTACTGCGATCGGCGATCGAGAGGGCTGAGGCCTTGCAGACCGAGACCGCAGGCGATTGGCCGGGAGTGCGGCCAATTCCCCGCTTCGCGGGCGCGCCGCCCAATCGCAGCTTCGTGGGAACCATCGCCGCGATGGCGTGCTACGCGGGCCAGTCAGTGGGCGACGTCAAGAAGGTCGAGCCGGCAGCGAAGATCGTCCACGAGCTGGTCGAGGGCGCAGAGGCTATCCTGCTGGGGACGAAGTCTCAGATGAGCCCAGCCTGAGACCCGTCACGCGTCGACCAGTGTGAGAGCCGCTCCGATCAATTGCGGCGACCCGCAGCCGAACAATCATTGCCGTCGCCACTGCGCTCGCACTGGGTGCTGGATGTTAGTCATGGTGACGAAATAGCCCCGGCGGGATTCGAACCCGCGATCTCAGCCTCGCCGGGCGCGCGCAGGGCGCACATTCAGGGGCCATGAAGTTGGTAGCCCCGGCGGGATTCGAACCCGCGATCTCAGCCTCGCCGGGCGCGCGCAGGGCGCACATTCAGGGGCCATGAAGTTGGTAGCCCCGGCGGGATTCGAACCCGCGATCTCAGCCTTGAGAGGGCTGCGTCCTAGGCCACTAGACGACGGGGCCGCTATTGGTGGGCGGCGTTGGGGTTGAACCAACGACCTCTTGCGTGTGAGGCAA
This sequence comes from Chloroflexota bacterium, assembly GCA_005882135.1. Classification (GTDB taxonomy): domain Bacteria; phylum Chloroflexota; class Dormibacteria; order Dormibacterales; family Dormibacteraceae; genus 40CM-4-65-16. The sequence continues at coordinate 96,971 of VBDR01000030.1, read as the reverse complement.
GCGCTCTCCCACTGAGCTAGCCGCCCATGGGAGGCTTCATTCTACCCACCCTCGTACGATGCTCACCGGGATGGAAACGCCTCTTACTGAGCGCCACTGCATCGTCTGCACCCCCGGCACCCCCACCCTCCCGCCCGCCGAAATCGACCGCCTCCTCCAGCAGCTGTCGGGCTGGAGCGTCGTCGAGCCCGACGGTCACCTCGTGCTCACCAAGACCTTCAGGTTCAAGGGCTTCATGCCCGGCGTCGACCTGATCAACCGGATCGCGCCCATCGCCGAGGCCGAGGGCCACCACCCCGACCTGCACCTCAGCTATGGCTCGCTGAAGGTCGAGCTCTGGACCCACGCCGCGGGAGGGCTGACCGAAAACGACTTCGTGCTGGCGGCCAAGATCGACCAGATCGACCAGATCGACTAGACCGAGCAATCCTGGGCGCGTTTCACAGGTTCTTAACTGGGCTTCCGTCGGTTTGTCGGCAGTTTCCGGATACAGTCTTCCGGCTTGATGCACTTCATCATTTGCTGGGCGCTCCACCAAAAGGAGCGCGAGGTGCTGCTGAGGGGGATCCTCCCCTGGGGGATCGACGCGGTCGTGTTCTGCTGGCGTTGCGACCGCATGCGCGGACGGGCGGTCCGAGTCCTCCAGATGACACCTCAGGGCCTCCACGCCTGCAGCGCCCACTCACCTCTCTAGAACCACCGCCGGGTAGTACGCCTCCAGCGTCGTCAGCCGCGGAAACTCCTGCGCCGCCTGGTCGCGCAGGGCGAGGTCGACCCCCCAGCTCACGACCACGACCGCGTCGCAGTCCTTCAGCTGTTCCGGCCGGGTGACCACGGTGAACTCGCTCGTGTACCCCGACAGCACCTGCTCGTCGCTGTGGATCACGCACGCGCGCTGGCCCGAGGCGTGGATGCGCTCCACCGCGGCTGCGGCCTGAGGCAAAGCCAGTGGGTCCTGGGTGTAACCAGACGCCTGACTGAGTACGGCCGCGGCCGCTCCCAGCGCCACCACCGGGCCCAGCACCCACCAGCGGGCGATCGCGGCCGCCATCAGGTAGGCGCAGGCCGGGACCAGGAAGACGAAGAAGCGCGGGTACAGGAACGCCGGCCGGAGGACGAGCCAGAGGACCAGCACCACCGCCGCAAGCACTGCCAGGGTCGCCCACAGCCAGGCTTGACGGCGCTGAAGCCACAGGCCGAGCCCGGCGCTTGACAGCCACAGCCCCACCGGCAGCAGCACCGGCGCGCCGACCAGGAACAAGACCAAGTCGCGGGGGAAGGTCGGGTAGAACAGCGGTGCCGGCAGGCCGTGCTGGGTGAACTCGGTGACCTGGATCGTGGCGTTGGCCGCGACACCGACCAGGGCGGCGCCGATCCACGCGGGAGCAAGCTGCAAGAGCTCGGCTCGCGACCGGCGCGTGAGCATCCATGCGATGTGGCAGAGCAGCACCACCCCGGCGAAGAGCTGGGCGGCGATGGCCAGGCCCATGACCAGGGCATACGCAACAAGGCGGAGCCCCTCCGGCGCGGCCCCTCCGGCCCTCCGGGCCACCTCCCCATGAATGGGGAGGAGCAACGTCGCCACGACTGAGCCCAGCGCCGCCAGGCTGTAGCCGCGGAGGTCGCGGCTGTTGTCGACGAAAAGCGGATCGGTGGCGATGTAGAGCCCGGCGCAGAATCCCGCCAGCAGCCCGAAGCGGCGTGCCAGCGCCGCCGTGGCGACCCCGACGGTTGCGCCCGCGGCCAGGGCCGGGACCAGCCTGTACACCGCCTCGCTGCGCGTGCCGGTCGCCGAAAAGATGACGTGGCTGATGAACGACACCAGGACGTGGTCGTTGGTCGCGACCTGCGTCACCGGGATGGTTGGGATCACGGAACGATAGGCGAACGCATCCCACAGCGATGGCGTGGCGATGAAGTTGGCGAAGCTTGCCGCGGCGTCGTAACCGAAGGAGCGGTTGGATCCGATCATGTAGACGGCGAAGGTGGCGACGCCGAGAAGGGTGCCGGCGAGTGCGGCCCGGTTAGACGACGGCCCCATCCCCCGGCTTCGCCGGGTACTTCCCCGCAAGCGGGGAAGACATGGCTTCTTCCGGCAACATTTCGACGTCTTCCCCCGTGTAGGCGGCGGCCTGCATGCGGAAGAGCCTCGCATAGCGGCCACCGAGACGCATCAGCTCTTCGTGCGTGCCTTCTTCGACGAGGCGACCGTGGTCGAGGAAGATGATCCGGTCGGCGCGGCGCACGGTCGAGAAGCGGTGCGAGATGTAGACGGCAGTGCGGCCATGCGTCAGCGAACGGAGCCGCTCGAACAGGTCGTACTCGGCCTGCGCGTCGAGGGCTGACGTCGGCTCGTCGAGCAGGAGGATGCGAGCGTCCTCGCGCATGAACGCACGCGCCAGCGCGACCTTCTGCCACTCGCCTCCCGACAGGTTCACGCCGGCGTCAAACCACTTGCCGAGCGCGGTGTCGTAGCCGGCGGGAAGGTTCGCGATGAGCTCGTCGGAGCCGGCCTGCTTGCTGGCGCTGACGACCGCATCGCGGTCGGCGATCTCGGGCACGTTGCCCAGGCCGATGTTCTCGGAGGCGGTGGCCTGGTAATCGACGTAGTCCTGGAACATGGCGCCGATCTGGCGGCGGAGCTGGGCAGGCTCGAAGTCGCGGATGTCGACCCCGTCGATCAGGATCCTGCCCTCGAGCGGGTCGTAGAGGCGGCAGATGAGCTTGAACAAGGTGGTCTTCCCCGCTCCGTTGCGGCCGACGACCGCCAGCGTCTCGCCTGCCTCGACCGTGAACGAGAGCTCGGTGAGCGCCTGGTTCTCGGATCCCGGGTACGCGAAGCTGACGTTCTCGAAGCGGATCTCGCCGCGCAGCGGCTGCGGCACCGGCTCTGGTTCCGCGGCCACTGGCATCGACGGCTGCTTCGCCATCAGCTCGACGAGATTGTTGAGGTAGAGGTTGTGCTCGTACATGCCCGAGAATCCGCTCAGAACGCTCTGGATGGAGTTCTGTACCTGCACCGCCGCCTGCGTGTAAGCAGTCAGGCTCCCCAGCGACATCCGGCCCGCGATCGCTTGCACCGCGATGTAGAGGTAGGTGATCGACGTGACGATGGTGCTCAGGTTGCCCAACACGAAACCGGTCATATAGCGCCGGACCAGCTGCGATCGCTGGCTTTCGTAGAAGGCGTTGGCGATCAGGCGATAGCGCTCGATGAAGTACTCGCCGAGGCCGAAGAGCTTGACCTCCTTGGCGAACGAATCCGTGGTGACGAGCGAGACCATGTACTGCATGCGGCGAAGGAGCCGGGATCCCCAGCGCGCAATGTTGTAACCGCGCCAGCCGTAACGGGTGTCGGCGATGAAGGCCGGAATCGGTGAGATCAGAACGACCACGGCCAGGACCCAGCTGACTCCGAACAGCAGGACGATCATGGTCGCCAGCGTGAGGATGGTCTGGAGGAGGCCGAATGCCGTGGCGATCATCAGCACCGGCCGGTTGATGGAATCGTTTTGCGCTCGCCGCAGCAGGTCGTACGAGGCGGGGTCTTCGTAAAAAGGAAGGTCGAGCGACGCGGCTTTCTCCATGACCATGAGCTGGATGCGCATGGACACCGAGTTCTGGAGCAGCTGCTGCGTGATGTTGCGCAGGGTGTTGAGCAGCGCGCTTACAACGAACACCACGAACTGCAGCGCGGCCAGGAAAACGATCATCTGCACCGCGGTCAAGGTCGGGCCGGGGAGCCACGGCACGCCGAGGCTGGAAAAGACGACCCGGTCGGGCTGGTGGAACTGATGGATGGCGATACCCGCCACGACCGCGTTGGTCAGCATCAGCGTGATCCCGACGGAAATGGTGGGGATGACACCCGCGATGGCCGTGGTGGCAAACAGGCCGATCGTGATGGGGCGACTCGCCTCCCAGACCAGTCGGAGCACCTGAGGCAGCGCCGCGGTCGTGCCGGTGACCGACTGTTTGAGGCTTTCCCACCGTCCCCGGAGGTCTTTGGGCCCTTCGGGCTGCTGCGGCGGCTCGAGCGTCGGATCGCCGGTCAGGCCGCTGTTGGCAGGGCCGCTCTCAGGCTTGCGCCGGCCCCGGCCCCAACCTCCCCACCAGATCACCGGCCCATGCGAGCCGGGCGGCATCATTCCCATGTGAAAGGGAGCTTACGTGAGGCTATTGGCAAGGCCACGCCCCCACCCGGCGGCTGCGCCGCCGACCTCCCCGGCTAGCGGGGAGGTGAAGTGCTTGACAGACCATCTCTTACAGTGTAATCATGTAATGGATGGATGAGAAAGAGCTCGGTTCGATCAAGGGTTGGTTTGCCGGAAGGCTCCCGGACGGCTGGTTCGCGGGGGTGGAGGTCGCCGTCGAAGACGACCAGATCGTGGTCATCGGCACGCTGCCCGAGACCAATCTCGGCTCGACGCCCGAGGAGAAGGAAGGCGCCGCCGCCGGACGCATCGCTCGTTTCCGTGAGGAGACGCGCGGCCAGCGGATCGGCATCGCCCAGGAGGCCGAGGAGCGCTTCAAGAAATACATCACGTGGGGCGCCAAGCTCGACGGCGTGACCAAGCGCTTCAACCCCGGAGGCGGCGGTCGCGGCGGCGATGACCGGCGGAGCGTGATGATCCGGCGCTGGATGCGTCGGCACCGCGGACGGCGCGAGCAGCGAGCCGAGAGGCAGTCGCAAGTCTTTTAGGCCTCGCTCGCGGCTGAATACATGCTGCCGAGCCAGCGGCTCGGGACGGTGCGCAGGAGCTTTGTGTTCTTGAAGCCGGCCTGAGCCGCCATCCCCTCCCACTGCTCGTAGGTGAAGGGATGCGGCACCCACGGGTTGCCGCGGTCGGTTCCGTACTCGACGATGATCAACCTGCCGCCCGGGCGAAGCATGGCGTGCACGGCCCTCAAGACCGGCCCCTTGTCCAGGACGAAGTGCAAAGAGTTCGCCATCAGAACTCCGTCCAGGTCTTGAAGATCCAACGGCCTGGTGAAGTCGGCGACGCGCACGTCGATCGGGCCCTGGATCGAACGCACGGCGCTTGCGTCCTTGTCGATGGCGGTGATGTGGGCATCGGGCCCAAGTAGATCGGCGAGCGCGGAGGTGAAGGCGCCTTCTCCCGCACCCAGGTCGGCCCAGCGGCCGCCCCGCCCCCCTACCCCATCCCTAATGAGTGCTACGAGATCGGCGTGTCTCAACTTCTTCCCGAACTCTCGGCGCGACGTCCGACATGAAGCTCCGCATCTCGTCGGGGTCGTCGGTGACGAGGAACGTGTCCATCCCGTAGTCGACCACGAGCGAGACAAGCGTTGGGGCGTCGACCTGTCCCGCGTTCAACACGCGCCGGATCGAACGCGGGTCGCGACCCGCCGCGATCGCAGCTTCATCGATGCGCCGGTTGCCCTCCAGGAGGTCGGCCTCTTTGACGTAGCCGTACGACGGCACCCAACCGTCACCCAGCCGGCCGATGATCGAAAGCATCCTGGGCTTGTAGGCGCCGAGCCAGATGCCGATCGGGTGCTTCGGCATAGGCCCGGAATGCGCGCCGGCGAGCCGGTAGAACTTGCCCTCGAAGCGGATGCCGTGCTGCCCGCTCCACAAAAGGCGGATCACCTGGATCGCCTCCTCGACCGCCGACACGGACTCTCCGGGCGTCCGCACCGGCCCGTCGTAGGCCTCGATCCCCTTCCAGAAGCCTCCCGCGCCCAAGCCCAGCTCCAGGCGCCCGTCGCTCAGGATGTCGAGCGTTGCGGCGGCCTTGGCGAGCATGGCCGGCGGGCGCAGCGGCACGTTCGCGACGTCGGGAAAGAGACTGATGCGCGCGGTCCGCATCGCGATCGCGGTCAGGAGCGTCCAGGTGTCGAAGAAGCGGCGTTGATACGGGTGGTCCTGGATGCCGATGACGTCGAACCCGAGCTCGTCCGCCGCGATCGCCTGTCGCATCGGGTCCTCGGTCGCCACGGGGGTGACGAAGACTCCGAACCTGACCGGCTGCCCGTAGTCCATCCAGAAGCAAGAATGGCGGCCGCTCCGCGAGGTATTCCGTAAAGAGAGGGCCCGCAGCGGGCCCTCTCTCCGGTCGAGCGCTTACTTGGGCGACGTCGATATGGCGGCGCACTGACGCCGAGCGTGCCCACCTACGAGGAGCGTTCGGACCTTACTTCCCGCGCCGGAAGACGAGCCGCCAGATCAGGAGCAGGATCACGGCGCCGGCGAAGGCGATGATGATCTGGTTCAGGATCGACGGCCCAACGTTGACTGAGATGTGGAGGAGGCCGGCGAGCCAGCCGCCAATGATCGCGCCGAGGATGCCGATGATGATGTCCCAGAGCAAGCCGCGGCCGTGGCCGAGGACGACGCGGCTCGCCAGGAAGCCGGCGACCAGGCCCACCACGATGAAGACGACGATGTTCTCGAGCGTCACTGCTGGTATTTAAGCGCGCCGGACCCGATTCCTTGCTGCTCTTCACATCAGGGAGAATGAGGAGGTGCCGACCGACCAGTACCACGAGCCGCCCGGCGATCTCAGCGCCGACGTCCGGACCTTCGCCCGTGTCGCGGCGTCGCTCCAAGAAGAGGCGGAGGCAATCGGCTGGTACGAGCAGCGCCTGTCGCTCGAGCGCGACCCTGAAGCCCGGGCGATCATGGAGGAGGCGCAGGAGGAGGAGTTCAAGCACTTCGCGATGGCGCTCGAGTTCCTGTCCCGGCGCAAGCCCAAGTGGCGCGCGGTACTCCAGGCGGTGCTCTTCAAGCCGGGCGACATCGTCGAGCACGGCGAGATGGGCGAAGAGGCCGAGAAGAAAAGCTAGATCAACTCGACCAGCTCGCGGACGACCGCGATCTCTTCGCCGCTGACCATGTGCGCCATGCCCGGATAGAGGCGAGCCGTCACCACGGCCCCCATCCGCTTGAATACGTCCCCGGTTTCCACCACGCGCTCTTTCGGGATGTGCGGATCGACGTCGCTGCAGCCGAGAAAGACGGGCGTCTCATCGAAGCCGCCCGGATAATCGCGCGGCGTGCCGTCGGGGCCGATCAGTCCGCCGCTGAGGCCGACCACGGCGCCGTACCTTCGTGCGTGCCGGGCCGCCCATTCGAGCGTGAGACACGCACCCTGCGAGAAGCCGAGCAGCATGAGCCGCTGCGCGGGCACCCGTGGTTCGACCCGCTCGACGAGCTTCGAGACCATGTCCAGCGCGGCGCTCAGGTACGGCTCGTTGCTCTCCAGCGGTGCGGTGAACGGATTCGGATACCAGGTGTTGCCGGCAGCCTGCGGGGCGAGGTAGGCCCAACCCGGCTGCTGGACCTCGGAGGCGATGGTCATGATGTCCTCGGCCGTGGCGCCGCGCCCGTGAAGCAGGATCATCGCCGCGCGCGCGGAGGCGATTGGCTCGCCGGCCGCGAGGACGCGTTGACCGTGGGCAATGCTCATGCTTTCAAAGTATGTCAACCCCACGGCCCCATCCCCCGGCTTCGCCGGGTACTTCCCCGCAAGCGGGGAAGACAACCGGCGCCTTCACGTATTCGAATCCACGTGTCATTCACTGGGGAGCGGGGTCCGTGGCGCAGCTCGGCGCTGAGCTGCAGCGGCTCGAGACCACAAGGATCGCCGTTGTGACGACGCGGTCATTGTTGTCTGCGCTGGACCGGCTGCCGGCGAAACCGGTTGCGACCATCCTCATCTCGCAACACGCCCCCATGTCGCAGATCGACGCCGGTGTCGAGGAGACGTCGAGCGCACGCGCCGACGGAATAGTCAGCTTTGGCGGAGGCAGCGCCATCGACGCGGCCAAGATCATCTCGGTCAGGCTCGCGGATGGCGGTGGCCGCGCCCTCCCCCACATTGCCATTCCCACCACGCTCTCGGCTGCCGAGCTGGCCGCTGGGGCCGGATACACGACTGAGGCCGGCGATAAAGCCGGCATGCGCGACGCGCGCCTGCTGGTGGAAACGGTGATCTACGACGCCGAGCTGACCCTGGCGACGCCGATGCAGCTGTGGCTCTCGACGGGCATCCGCGCCCTCGACCATGCGGTCGAGGGATACCTGGCCGTTGGCGAGCATCCCTTCAATGATGTGATGGCGCTGGAGGCGATCCGCCGCCTCTTCTCGTCGCTGCCGCGTGCGAAGGCCGTGCCCGATGACGTCGCGGTGCGGACCGAAAACCAGCTGGCGGCGTGGTTCTCGTTCACGCTGCCTGGCGCATCGGCATCTGGGCTCAGCCACATGATGGGCAAGCAGATCGGCGCCCGATATGGCATCCCGCACGGCGTGACATCGTGCCTGCTGCTGCCGCATGTCATGCGCTATATGGCGAGGCAAATGCCGGACCGAATGGCGATTCTCTCGGAGGCGATGGGAGGCGACGCGCCCGACCGGGTCCGGGAGCTGATCGGTTCGTTGGGTCTGCCCCAACACATCGCGACTTATGGGATCGGCGAGTCCGAGCTGCGCCGCGCGGCCGGCGAGCTGGCCGGCAAGTATCCAGCGGAAGACCTGCTGGCGATCTACCTGGCCGCGGTCTAGTGACGGCGGCGGCGCGATCGCCGCATGTACCAGCCGGGCTGAACCCGGAGCACCCGGCCGGCGTCCTGGCTGAGCTTTGGATCGCGTGCCGTCATCCGCATCGCGTGCAGGCCTCCGACGGTGACCGTCGTGAAGTGCAACGCAGGTTGGAAACCCGACGATCCCACCGCCTTCTCGGCCGGGATGGCGACGCTGCCGATCCACAGCCGCTTGAGCCCGTCCCGACGAGCAATCTCTGAGATGCCGATCAGCAGGGAGCGAAAGATCCCCTTGCGGCGATGCGCGTCGACGGTGACGCAGTTCCAGATATAACCCTCGGCTGACCCGGGCGTGATCTCGAGCTGCAGCTCGCCGATCCATTCGGGCCCCGTCGAAAGCCAGCCATAACCGGCGACCTGACCGTCCATCCACACAGCGAAGCAGCGACACCCGCGGGCCAGCCGTGCCGCGACCAGGTCGCCTTCCGGACCCATCGTGGCCGCGATCAATTGCGCGCGGGTTGGGTCGACCTCCTCAACAGCAAAAAGCGGCGGACCCGAAGGCGTCAGGTCCGCCGCCCAGAGCGTGCTTTGGATCAGAAGGGGAAGAAGAGGTGACGCACCTTTTCAATCACCTCAGGGTCGCCGCTCGCGGAACCGCCCGGGTACCGGCCGAAGTGCGTCAGCACCTCCTCCTGCGGCGAGGCAAAGCTGAAGAGCGCCGCGCAGCCTTCAAAGTTGCCCTTCTCGGGTTCGTAGGCGAACTTGCCATCCTTGACTGTGCACCGCCACTTGCCGCCCCACGGCCCCGCCACCTCGATGCCGTAGGTGATGTCGACCCCTTCTGCCGCCTTCTGGTCGACGGTGTTCTGCCAGAAGATGAACGTGAAGGGCAGGATCAGGCCGGCGCTTGCCTCGTCGATGGTGGCGAGCTTGTTGCCCAGCCCGTACTCGATGTCGTACGGGTGGATCCCGTAGTCCATGATCTGGAATGTGGCATAGGCGCCCGCAGGGACCGGTCCGGCAAACGGGTGCGAGACCATGAATCCGGTCCACTCGTCCGGCTTCAATGCATCGAGCATCCCATCAAGCTTCTGGGCGTCCTTCTTGAACCGGTCGAGCGCCTCCTCACGCGACAGCTTGCGGAAGTCGAGCGCGTGGTCGTTGAGGGTCCCGCCCATCGCCGCCATGCCTAATGGAGTTGGCGTCTCGCCTTTCTTGGCCGCCTCCCAGTTCTTGAAATAACCCTCCATGACATCGATCATGTGACCGACCAGGTCGCGGGTCTCCCATCCGGTGCAGCGTGTGTCGACGTTCCAGTTCTTGGGATCCGAGACCATGCGCGTGAACTTGTCACGGTCCCGGCGCATGACGCTCATGACGGTGTCCTTGCTTTCCGCCGCGAACGGGTTGACCGGCGCGATAACTGCGGTGCTCATTCAGCTTCCTCCCAGAGGTCTCATGCGTTGACCACGCTAATGAGCGCCGGTCGTCGCCGTGGTCGGCACGACAATCGGCGGCAAGATCTCGCCGAGCTGATCGCGCCGCACCTGAAACCAGGGCGGCAGGCTCAGGGCGGTGCCGAGCTTCTCCGGTGGCTCGTCGATGGTGAAGCCCGGACCGTCGGTCGCGATCTCGAACAGGACGCCTCCCGGCTCCCGGTAATAGATCGACTTGAAATACCAGCGATCGATCACCGGCGTCACGTTGCGACCGGCGGTCAGCAGCGTGTCGCGCCACGCCACCTGGGTGTCGGGGTCCGGCGTCCGCCAGGCGACATGGTGCACGGTGCCGATCGACTCCTCACCGACCGGCCCTTCCGGCGCCTCGACCACGTCGACGATCGCGTGCGGTCCGCCCGCCCCGGTCTCGAACCGGGTCCTGCTGCCCTCTTGCGTCACCATCCGGAAGCCCATGACCGTGGTCAGCAGGTTGAATGTCGCGGCCATCTCGGCCAGCGTCATCGTCACCGAGTGAAAGCCGCGGATCGCGTGCTCGTCCTCAACCGGCGAATCGCGCCACGGCGTCCAGCGATCGTTTGATGCCTGCGCGACAAGGTCGAGCTCGATGCCGTCGGGGTCGTGCAGGACGAGGGCGTCGGCGTCCAACCTGCTGACCATCCTGTGATCGACATCGAGCTGGTTGAGCCGGTTGCTCCAGAAGCCAAGAGACCCGGGCGGAACCTGGAACGACACGCTCGTGATCTGGCCGCTGCCCGCCCGCTGCTTCGGCCACGTCGGCCACCCAAAGAAAGTCATCGCGGTGCCAGGCGTCCCAAGGTTGTCGCCGAAATAGATGTGGTAGGTGTCAGGAAGGTCCTGGTTGATGCTCTTCTTGATGAAGCGCAGTCCGAGGACGCCCACATAGAAATCGACGCATTTCTGAACGTCGCCGGTGATGCACGTCACGTGGTGAATGCCAGGAATGCTGGCGACGCTGGCGGCCACGTTCCCTCCGACTAACTTATTCCGTGCACCCCCATATTAGTCCCGGCCTGAAGCGGTGTCATTCGACGCCTCCGCCTCCGAACGCGACCAGATTTCGGCCGCCATCGGCTCGTCCATCTCCTCCTGCAGATGGGCGACGAGACCGATGGCCCGGGCCATCACCGCGAGGCCGCGGGTGATGCGCCAGGGAAACTCCATCTCGGTGGCGATGGCCGCGATCGCGCCGGTCGCGTTGACCGGGAGGTCGCGGCCGTAGGCAGCCGTGGCCTCCTTTGCGATGAGCTCCATGAGCGCCACATGACGGCCGGAAAAATCGTTCTCGGCGGCCAGCTCGAACAGCCTGGTGGCCCGCGGGTCGGCGGGCTTGTGGACGGGATGGCCGATGCCGGGGATCACCTGCTTGCCCGCCCGGTGGCCTTCCACGATCCGGCGAGCGACCGCACGCGGGTCGCCGTCGGGCGGCGCTTCCTGGAGCGTTCGCGCCGCCTGCTCGATCGAGCCGCCAAAGCGATCGCCCATGCCGAGCAGGCCCGCGGCCACCGCCGCCTGGAGCGCCTCGGGGGCGCCGAAGTAGGTCAGCCGGGCGGCGATCGTGCTCGGGGTCAGCCCATGCTCGACCAGCGTCACCACCAGGGCGTTGAACATCACCGACTCCTGCTTCGAGGGAAGCCGTCCCTTGAGCTCGAGGAACGCGACGTCGCCGAGCGAGACCCTTCCGATCAGGTCCGCGGCCAGGTCGTGGTCGCGGACGAAGATCTGGTCGGTCGTGCTGCGCCCGAGCCGGGACTTGAGCTTGCGGCTCACTTGCGAACGGTCAACCTCGTTTTGTATCCCGATTCGCCAAAATCCGATTCCAGCACCAGCTCGACCTTGCTCCGAAACATCAGCCTCGAGTGGATCGCGTTTTCGATCTCCGTCACCAGCGCGCCATCCGACTCGTGCCGCTCGGTGACCTCGACCTCGACCGGGATCGGGGGCTCGATCGAGGTCTCGTCGCTTTTCCGGATCACGCGCGCGCGGCCGGTCACCTTGGGGCGGAAATCTCCCACCACGGCCAGGATCGCCGTCGGGTACACGTTGACGCCGCGGACGATGAACATGTCGTCGCGGCGCCCCAGCACGCGCTGGCGGAAGCTCGTCCGGCCGCACTCGCACGTCGTGCCTTCGATGCGCGCGATGTCACCGCCGAGGAAACGCACCACCGGCATCGCTTCGCGGGTGAGCGCGGTGTAGACCAGCTCGCCCACCGCGCCCGTCTCGATCTCCATCGGCTCGCGCGTGTCGGGATCGATGAGCTCCACCCATACGTGGCCAGCGCCGCAGAAGTGCATGCCCTGCTGGTGCGGGCACTCGCCGAACAATGAAGGCGCGATGTCGCCGATGCCCATGACCTCGGTCACCGTGACGCCCAGAACGCGCTGGATGTGATCGCGGATGGCGGGTATGCCGCCGCCGGGTTCGCCGCCGGTCACGACGTGCGTCAGAGGGATCCCGCTCGGCTCCGTGTCGCTCTTCTCCAGACGGTTGGCGAGGTACTGGGCAAACGAGGCCGTCGAGAGCAGCGTGTCGGCCAGGCCGGCGCGCAGCCCGAAGATGACGCGTTCGGTATCACCCGGGGCGACGGGCACCGACCGCGAGCCGATCCGCAGCAGCACGAAGTGTGTGTGGCCGGCGACAAAGGGACCCGCGCCGAAAGTCGTGAGCACGCTCGAGTGCTCATGGATGCCGGTCGCGTAGTAGGTCCGCGTGCCCATGATCGTCCACGTCTCCATGTCGCCTCGCGTCAGCGCAAGCACGCTCGGCGAGCCCGTGGTGCCGCTGGTCTGATAGACGCGTTTGACCTGGTCGGGCGTGACGCACAGGTTGCTGCCGAACGGCGGGTCCTCCTCGAGCGCCTGCCTCAGCTCCTCTTTGGTCGTGAACGGAAGGTTGCTCAGGTCGGCGAGGCTGACGAACGAGTTGCCCACCCCCGCCTCGCGAAACTTGCGCGCATAGAAGGGCGACGATTCGCGAATCCGCCGGTACTGGCGTTCCCATGCCGCGACCGAGAGCCGCCTCGTTTCCTCCCACGGCGCCGCCTCGACCTCGCGCTCCCAGATCCAGTCCCGCTCGCAGTTATCGCCACGCAGGCGGCTTGCAGTCGTTGCCATGTCGAGGCACAGATTACCCTTGCTGGCGTGGTGGGACTCTTGCCGACCACCGTGGTCGGCAGCTATCCGCAGCCGGATTGGCTGGTCGATCGCACGATGCTCGGCAGCCGCCTGCCGCCTCGCGTTCGCGCTCGAGAGATATGGCGCGTGGCGCCGGATTTTCTTGAGCATGCGCAGGACGACGCGACGCTTGTCGCGATTCGGGACATGGAGCGCGCAGGGATCGACATCATCACCGACGGCGAGGTCCGGCGCGAGAGCTACTCCAACCGTTTCGCCACTGCGCTAGAGGGAATGGACCTCGACAATCCGGGCACGGCGCTGGACCGCACGGGTCATGCCAATCCCGTACCGCGGGTGGTGGGCGCCATCCGGCGGACCAGGCCCGTCGAAAAGCGCGACGTCGAGTTTTTGCGCGCCAGCACCGACCGCGCCATCAAGGCCACGCTGCCCGGACCTTTTACCATGTCGCAGCAGGCGCAGGACGACTTCTACCACGACGAAGAGGCGCTGGCGATGGCGCTCGCCGAGGCCGTGAACGAGGAAGTGCGCGACCTATTTGCGGCGGGCGCGGACGTGGTGCAGCTCGACGAGCCTTACCTTCAGGCACGCGCTGAGAAGGCGGCGCGTTTTGCGGTCAAAGCGATCAACCGCGCGCTGGACGGGATCACCGGGACCACCGCCCTGCACACGTGCTTCGGTTACGCGCACATCGTCCACAACCGGCCCCAGGGCTATCCGTTTCTCGAGGACCTCGCAGACACGAGCGTGCAGCAAATCTCACTCGAGTCGGCGCAGCAGAAAGTCGACCTGGGCGTGCTGAAATCGCTCGGCCGCAAGAAATTGATCGTCGGAGTCATCGACCTCTCCGACGAGAGCCCGGTGGAGGACGTCGACACGGTCGTGGCGCGGATCAGAAATGCGTTGCGGTTCGTCGACGCCGACCGGCTGATCCTCGCCCCCGACTGCGGCATGAAATACCTGCCGCGCGAGAAGGCGTTCGGCAAGCTGAGCGCGCTGGCGAAAGCGGCAGAGAAAGTGAGGGCGGAGCTCTAGAGCTCCGCCCCGGGAAGCTATTTGCGCCTGAAGTTGAAGCAGCAGACGCCGTCGATCTCGAGCGGAACGGTGTCGCTCTCCGCTGTTGCGTTGTCTTCTGCGCCCTCCTGCAGGGCGGCGGCCAGCGAGTAAGCGCCGACCGACTCGAGAAGGCTGGCCGTCGTCGGGTTGCCCACGTCGCCGACCTTGACCGAGATGGTCAGCGTGCACGGAGTTTCAGTGCAGCTGATCGAACCTGTCTCCGCCTTGCCGGTGAACGTCGGACCGGCGCCCGGCTCCGGATATGTGAGCACGTGCGGGAAGCACGCGGACACTGAGCACAGGTCGATGGTCTGCATCGCCCCGGCGTAGAAGATCGGCTGGTTGGTCACCGTGTTCTCCATCGCGGCGTAGTAGACGGTGTTGCCCATCTGCCACCGCGTGACGTACTGGACGTTGGTGGCGCCGGGGACGGCCGTGATCGCCGTGGCAGGGTTCGCCAGGTCGGTGACCTGCATGGTGACATTGAGAGTCGTTCCGTCGGGCGAGAAGCTGAGCCGGCTCGATCGGATGTCCATGCCCGACAGTTTGGTGGGGCCGCCAATGACGGGATAGAGACCGTCGCCTGCCGGATCGCTCAGCCCGCTGATCGGCGTGTTCGAGGGCCCGCTGACCTTGGTCCCGAAAAGACCTGGGCCCGATGCCTGGCGGGCGATCGTGATCACGCCGGCGCCACAGTGGTCGGCCACCTGGGCGCTGCAGGGGCTTGGCTGCTGCACCAGCTTGTTCGACGTGTCGTCGTACACGATCTCGGCCGCGCCGCTCGAGTCGATGGTGACGACGAAGAAGTCGGCCAGGTTGCGGTTGCCGGTCTGGGCTATGCATCCGGTGCCCGCAAGACAGACGTCGTCGTAGTGCATCGGATGCGGCGTGACCTTGGTTAGCTGTTTCGAGGGCGCCGCGCCAGTGATCCCGCCGGTGGTGTTGGTCGGGAAGACGACCTGGGACATGAAGACGTTCCAGGACTGGTTGTTGTGGCTGCTCGGGTCGACCTTCTTGTCCGAGCCGTACCAGACGGCGTCGGCGCGACCAGGCCCGCCCGCCTTGAGCCAGGGGAAGACGTTGGTCGCATCGCCGGTCGCGGTGGAGCCGTCACTGACCTGGACGGGCGCCGTCCAGGTGGTCCATCCGCTGGCCGCGCTCGAGGCGCTGACGAAGATCTGGCGCTGGCCAGGATCGGTGCTACTCACCGCCCAAACGGCGAACAGGTTGCGGGCGGTATCCATGGAGAGGACCGAGAAGAGCACGTCTGGAGACCCGTTGGTGGCAGCGATGGGGATAAGCTGCGTGAGGTCCTGGCCACCGTTTCCGTTGTCGTCCAGGAAGTGCAGCGAGCCGCTCGCGTCTGGAGTACCGATGTTCATCCACAGTCCGCTCGACTTGCATCCGTTGTTGGTGGTGCAGCCGGCAGCCTGAAACACCTTGCCCGTGACCTGGTCGATGGCCGGATAGCCGTCGGGGCCAAACGGCGAATAGCTCGTGCTGTTAGCAGGGGTCACGCCTGCGGTGGCGTTGATGTAGTTCAGGCCGTCCGTGCTCATGTTCCATTGGGCTCCCCCGTTGGGGCCCGGACCGACGATGTTGTTCCATTCCAGGTAGACGAGCGGACGCGGACCGACATATTTCGATTGGTTGGGGGTCCCGGGCGCGGGATCATAGACGGCGAACCACTGGCGGTCAGAGCCGGGGCCGCTGCCAGAGCAGCCGAGGAAGTTCTCCTGGTCCGAGGCGCCCGAGTTGGTGGGCCCGGTGACCGCCACCCGCTGGCAGGCGAGCGCCCACAGGTCGGCGAAATACTGCTTGCCGCTGCGGTCGAACGCAATGTCGGTGTCGCCGCCGCCGGGTCCGGGTGCGGGAATGCCCATGATCGCGGTCGGCACCGCTTTCTGCGCCATGACCCGGAAGGAATGGCCGCCGTCAACCGAGCCGAACCAGGTGCTCCGCTGGGTGCCGGTACCTGTCGGTCCGCTGTTGAAGACGCGGCCTTGTGGATCGATCGCGATATCGGGTTCGCCGTTGGTGTGGATCGGGTCGACGATCGTCGGGGTCTCGAAGGTGATCGCGCTGGAGGCGGCGTCGACAGTCCCTCGCGGTGAATGTGCCAGCGCGACGGAGCCGGCGACGAGAGCTACCAGCGCCCAAATGGCGACGCGCGAACGAGTCATGGCCATACCCCCCTTTCGGCGCCGGCGTGCCAGGCCGGCGCTATCCGCCTACTTTCTGCCCTAAGGAGATATCACTCCTGGCGGCTGGGGTCATCCCTCAATTGCGGTAGTTCTAGCGGCTTGGCTCTCCAGACCGCCGAGCTACGTGGGCCAGCTCCTCGATCGCTTGGCGCGCCAGCTTGATCGCCCGGTCGTAGGCAGCCTTGCTCGGAGGCCGGGATCGTCCCCGCAGCGACGCATCGATGAACCTCTTGGCCTGCTCCGAGGGGTCCTTTGCCAACGTCATCCTCCCTTCAACTCCGACCAGAATCGGTCGATGATCAACTCAGCAAACCACTCCGACCAGTATTTCTGTTTCAGCTTCTTTTTGGCCAGGTAATTTCTGAACTCGGGCGTCACCTCGAGCTCGGCGATAAGCAGCGGCACCACGTCGTCGGGCCGGATCTCCTTGATGAAGCCACGCGTCGCGGTGTAGGAGTGCTTCGCCTTGGCTTTCCAGGCCGGCGCGTCGTCGTGGAGCAGCGACGTCAGGCTCGCGTCCTTCAGGTCCTGCAGCTTCTTCTGGGTCAGCGCCATCGCTACCGCCAGAGCACCATGCGCGTCGCCCAGGTGGCAGACACGAACACCACCACGAGCTGCACCGCAAACAGTCCGATGGTCCATCCATAGAGGCCAGTCGGGCCCCCGCTGCTGAGCCAGAGAAGGCTGATCGCAACCGTGACGAGGCTGACGGCGAAGGTTCCCAGCAGAGCGGTGCCGGTCAGACGATAGGGCTGGACCACCTGCTCGGGAACGCTGCCCGGGTACGACTGATAGGCGGCGATGATGATGCCTAGGAACACGAGCTCGAACCCCGCGAGCGCGGCGGACGAGCCGAGGATGGCGATGACGACGTCTTTGGGCTCGATCAACGCCCGCCAAGAATAAAGAGAGGCCCGGTCGCCCGGGCCTCTCCGCACGGGACTTTCGCCCCTACCCCTGATTCCGCTGGTCAGCAGCCGCCGGCGGCCTGTTGGAAGGCGGAGACGCGGTTGAGGTTACCCATGAACGTGTAGCGGCCCGTCGCAGCCCCTTGAGTGGGCTGCGAGACGTCGTTGGGTGAAGTCCGCATGAACCACGGCAGGAAAACTTCGTCCTGCGGGTGAAAGGCGCCGTCCGTGTATGGGTTGGTCTGGTCAAAGCTGTTGCTGCCCTGTGTGAACCCGAACCCCACGAGCGGATCCCCGATCTCGAGCATGTTGTTGCACCCGTACTGCATCGCTACTGGCGAGTACCAGGGCTGGACGGTGTTGTTCGCGAATGGATCCGCGGCCCACTCGGCGATCTCGTGGCTCAGGCCGCTGATGTCCTGCTTGGCCCACGACTTGGTCGGGCTGAATGTACCTGCCTTTATCCAGGAAGCCCAGACGAAGGTCTGGAGGCCCTGCCGGCCCTCGCTGCCGTTGCCTTCGGCGGTCGTGTCAGTGGTGCCGTGCGCGCCGAAAACGCAGCAGGCCATTGGGTTGTGGTTGCCGTAGAGCATCACGTCGTTGGTGAGGAAAAGGGCCAGGCGGTGCGGCTGGAGGTAATGAAGGCTCGCGGTCAGGCCCTCCACCTGCGGCTGAAACCACGTTTGGTCGATGTCGGCGAAGGTTGTCCCGCCGCGGCTCGTCATCAGGACGCCGAATTCCGCGGGGACCTCGATCGTCACCGGGCGGCGAACGGTGGCCGACAGGAAGAGGTGGTAACCGGTGCCGATCTTGTTGAACTGTGATCGCATCGTGGCGTCCAGGAGCTGGACGTCGACGTTGCCGGCGGAAAGCTCGCCGCCCGCACCTCTGCCCCCCGTCGCGGTGCTGGCCGCGCTCGTAGACGAGTAGTCGCCTTTCTGAAAGAGGGGTGAAGCAAGGACGGTCGGCACGACGTCGGAGCCGTTGAAGGCCGTACCGGCGACTGTCACGTTAATCGGGACGATGTCCACATCGATGGTCGCGGCGCTCACGGTGGCGGGATTGGCTCCGACCATGCTGTAGCTGTAGGTCGCGCCGTCCACCGGGTTCGTCGTCTCGCCCGCCCAGTGCTGGATGGTGCGCGCCTCGGCGTGCGGCGTTTGCGGGTGGCCGAACTTTGTCGACGTCGGCTGCAGGTCTGAATCGGCGACCTGATTTGGCGAGTCGGCGGCGGCGCCTAGCGACGTGAAAACCAGGGCGCAAATTGCGGCTGCGAAAGCCGCGACTGAGACGCGACGCGTCCGAGACATGCGAAAACGAACCCTCTTCAAAACCCCTTCTGACGGCAAAGCCCGCCTAGGTGGCGGGCTGTTGCGATAGTAGCGAGACCCAGAACCGTCTCCACGAATTAGCGAAAAATTTCGTCCAAACCAAGACTTCGGGCCCGCATTTGTAAAAAGGAAGCCATGGAAGTTTGTTAAGTCAATTGGCTTAACGGCGCGGTTGTGACCGGCCCGTCTCTAGGGCTTCCGTTACGCTCTTTTGACGCGCCGCCGTAGCTCAATTGGCAGAGCAGCTGTTTTGTAAACAGCAGGTTACGGGTTCGATTCCTGTCGGCGGCTCTGGCCGGGGTGTGCAAGTTCGCCTCCTAGGCGACAAAACACCTTCGGCTCCTGCGCGACAGACCTTCGGCTGGTTCGCTACAGCTACTTCCATACCTACGCGACACTCCTCGCTAGCGCGAGGGTGCCGTTACTTTTCCAACAGGAACCGGACGCGACGCGGCATCTCTGCCGCTAGGCCGTTTACGCCTGCGAAGCGAGTTCCAGGAGAGCATCCATGCCTGCGCCGGCGCCGTTTCCTTGGCTCGCGAGCTCCAGGGCGCTCATGCCTGCGAATGCCACACACCAGCCCACGAGCCGCCCTGCGTCCATGTTGGTAGCCACGGCGAGCCGCTCGATGCGCGCCGCGATCGTCTCCAGATCATCCGCCTGCCAGAGGAGCAGGTCGACCGCGTCGAAAGCGGCATCGCCGAGGCAAGGTGCGGGGTCGATCGCGACGAGGCCGCGTTCGGCTCCGCCGTCGAGGATGTTGCTGGGCGTTAGGTCACCGTGAAGCAGGACGATCGGGGAGCCCTGCTGCGCGAGCCGCGTCGCGAGCCGGCGCCCGCGCTCGTAGAGGTCCAGCGGGATCAGCGCCGTGAGCTCGGGGTGACGTTCGTAAAGCTTCGCCGAGGAGTCGAACAGGTAGGCGACGCGCTGCTCGACCGTCGGATAGGACGGGTTGGAAACACCGCTCTCGTGCAGGGAGGTCAGAAGCTCGGCGACGCTCTCCGCGGCAGGGTAGATCGAGGAGACGACGAGCGGCGTGCCAGGTTCGATTGCCTCGATCAAAAGCGCCCCGAGCTGTTCGTCGAGCGCGATTACCGCGGGGGTATGAACGGTGTGCCAGGCGTCGAGCGCGGCCCCCTCGAATGCCAAGCGCGCGCGGTCGGGGCTGGCCTTCAGTACAGCGCGCCGCCCGTCAGCCATCCGGCAACGGAAGACGGCCGACACGCTCCCGCGCGGGATCGGGGAGCCGAGCTTGAACTGCCACCGATCTGCAAGAGCGGTCAGCACGCCTGGCAGCGCGTCGAACCATATCTCCACTTCGTGGCCGAAGCGAGCGGTGAGACGCTGCCGGGTTCCCGCGTCGATGCCGGGAACGGTCGGACCCATGCGCCGACCTTAGCGCAGCACTGATGGCTTTCCGCGGCGAGACCAATCACCGAGTTGGAGGACTACGCCGTGAACAAGAGGGCAGCGCAAAGCTTCAAACCGCAGGGCCATTGAGAGGCTCCTGACCGAGGGCATGGGAGATGCCGAACGGCCGGCCGAGATCCGGCGGCTGGGAGCCTGGTGCCCGGAGGAGGTCAAGGGTCGGACGGCTTCGATTCCTGTCGGCGGCTCTGGCCG
This sequence comes from Chloroflexota bacterium, assembly GCA_005882135.1. Taxonomy (GTDB): domain Bacteria; phylum Chloroflexota; class Dormibacteria; order Dormibacterales; family Dormibacteraceae; genus 40CM-4-65-16. The sequence continues at coordinate 76,726 of VBDR01000030.1, read as the reverse complement.
GGGGCTCTACGGCGGCGGTGACTTCGCGTTCGGTGCTAACCCGGCCCCCAGCTCGGCTCGAATCCTCCGCCGTGAACCTGCTGGGTCACAACAACGGCGCCGGTCCCGTCCGGGCGAACTCGCACGACGTCAGGGTTGGCGCCGAAGGCTCGTCGCGTATACACGATCCACTGACCATCGGGCGACCAGGTGGCGAAGAGATTGTTGAAGTTGTCGTTGGTAACCCGCGTGAGAGCCGAGCCGTCTGGATTCGCCGTCCAGAGATTGGAGCTACCGCAATTACCAAGGCAACTGTTGTCCGAGAAGACGATCCTCGACCCATCCGGTGACCAATCGCCTACGCCTGCGAGAAGCTGTGCCGGCGTGTTGACGAGCTCGACCTGCGATCCATCAAGGTTCATGGTGTAAAGAGCGCTATCCGCCAACCCGGAGATCCTTGTGAAGAGTACTTTTCGGCCATCAGGAGAGACCTTCGCGAAGAGCTCCTGGTCGGGACTGAAAGTTAGTTGTCGCAGATGCGTGCCGTCTGCCCGCACGATGAAGAGGTCCCAATTGCAAGGCGGATACAGGCAGTTCGTATCCGCGTTGTGCTGATTTCCGGAAAAGATGATCTGCCTGCCATCCGGCGTCCACGACTCGAAGTCTTCAGCAAACGCGTTGTTCGTGACCCGCGCCACACCTGAGCCGTCGGCATTCATCGTGTAGAGCTCCATGGCCGACACCGGGTCGAAGCCGCGACGGAACACGATCTTCGTCCCATCTCGGGAAATGCTTGGCACCTGCTCGTAATCGCCCGGCGTGGACGTGAGATTCCTGAGGCCGGAGCCATCAGGACTGATCGAGTAAATGTCGCTCGTTGAGGCATTGTCGAATGACGAGAAGACAATCCGTCCTGCTGGCGCGGCTGCCGCCTCGGCAGTTTCCGGCGCGGACAGCGCGATCATCGATGCGATCGTTACGAGCCAGGCCGCAGTAAGCCCATTGACTCGCATAGGACTCAGTCCTCCTTATTCAATCCAAAAGCAGGACGCTCGACTAGCTGACGAGGACTTCAACGAGTCCCGGATCTGCGCGAGCCATGACCTTCAGCGGGTCGCGATCGGCGATCTGATTGACCAGGACGACGATCTCTTCGATCTCCGCGCGCAGCGCCGCCACGTCTTCGCCGGGCATCTCCACCTCCACAAACGTGAAGGGGTCGCCGTCTCGCGGGCGCTCAGCCCGCCAGTGGAATTTCATGTCGTCGCGATGATCGAACCGGAGCACCGACAGGACCGCACCCCATGTCGACTCTTGATTGGCCGGAATGTCGGCGATCCTGGCGATCATCGTCTCGATCATAGTCCGGCACCAGAAGGGCTACGCTCGTCGCCAGGAGGGCACATGGACGCGAATGAAAGGAAGCGTTTGATTCGTCAGTATCGGGACGGCTACCGGGTCGTGGTGAAAGCGCTTGACGGCGTGACCGATGATGAGCTGGATCATTCCGCCACCGGCGAGTGGACCCCGCGCCAGATCGCGCATCATCTCGCCGACAGCGAGATGATGTCCGCCATCCGCATCCGCCGGCTCCTGGCCGAGCCCGAACCGGTGATCTATGGCTACGACGAGAAGGGCTTCGCCGAGCGCCTCACCGGCGACCGGCCGATCCGACCCTCCCTCGAGGCGATGCGGTGGGCCCGCGAAACCTGCTCCCAGCTGCTCGACCGCATGACGGAGGACGACTGGCGCATCGTGGGCACGCACACCGAGAGTGGCCCCTATGGGACCGAGGACTGGCTGAAGATCTACGCCGCTCACGCGCACGACCACGCCGACCAGATCAAGCGCGCGAGGCGCAAAGCGTAAGCGTGGCGACGACGCAGTCAATGCTCGAGGCCGCGATCGCCCTCTCCCAGACCCGGCGTAAGGCCGACCTCGACGACCTCATAGAGGAGCTGCGCATACCGTCGATCAGCGCTCTCGCCGAACGGCGGGCCGACTGCGTGCGCAACGCGCATTGGCTAGGTGACCGCTTCGAGACGATGGGCATGAAGTCGCAGATCGTGGATGTGGACGGCGGCAACCCGATTGTGATAGCTGACTGGAACGAGCACCCCGGCAAGTCCCACCTCACGATCTACGGCCACTACGACGTTCAGCCCGTCGATCCCCTCGAAGAGTGGAGATCGCCGCCGTTCGAGCCCGCGGTGCGTGACGGCGAGGTTTGGGCCCGCGGCGCCGCTGACAACAAGGGGAACCACATGGCCACCGTCAAGGCGGTCGAGCATCTATTTGCGGCGGGCGGACCGCCGATCAACCTTCGGTTCGTGATCGAGGGCGAGGAGGAGACCACCGGGATAGCGCTACCTCGTTTCCTTCGCACCCACGGCGGCGATCTGGAGACGGATGCCGTCCTGATCTGGGACGGCGGCATGGACGAGGACGGTCACCCCACCCTGGCCACGGCGCTCCGGGGCCTTTTTTACACGCAGCTGCGCGCGAAGGGCGCGGCGGTCGACCTTCATTCCGGGACCTACGGCGGCGTGGCGCCAAATCCGATCAACACGCTGGCCCGAGTCATCGGCGAGCTGAAAGACCGCCACGGACACATCACCATCCCGGGTTTCTACGACGCGGTTCGAGCCCCGAGCCCGGAAGAGCTGGCGGCCTGGAAGCAAAAGGACGCGAGGTACGTGGAGACGGTCAAGGGCATGATTGGGGCCAAAACGCTAGAAGGCGAAGACGGGTTTCTGGCCCTGGAGCGCGCCGGAAGCCGCCCCACCCTCGACGCCAACGGCTTCATCGGCGGCTTCACAGGCCAGGGCGCCAAGACCGTCATCCCCGCTGCGGCCTCGGCCAAGGTCAGCATGCGCCTGGTGCCGGACCAGGACCCGCAGGCGATCCAGGCGGCATTCGAGAAACACGTGCGCGAGCTCACGACCCCAGGTGTGGAGATCAGCGTTGAGGTGCTCGGCTCTGCGCCACCGGTTACCTGCGATGTCGACAACGATGCGGCGCGGGCCCTGCGCGAGGCTTACAGGCAGGCTTTTGGCAAGGAGACGGCGCTGATCCGGGTCGGAGGCTCAATCCCGGTCGCGGTCGATTTCCAGGAAGCGGTCGGAGCCCCGCTCGTGATCAGCGGCATCGCGCAGGCTGACTCCGCGATCCATTCGCCCAACGAGCACCTGGTGATCGACAACTACCACCGCGGCATCGAGGCGGTCATTCGCTTCATCTGCGGGCTGGCTGAGGGCTGACCGCCGCCCGCGACACGGTCAGGCTGCCGGCGAGGACGACTATCACCAGCGCGCTCACGAGGGGCACCGTCATCGCCGCCCGCAAGCCGAAGTGGTCGGCGACGCTGCCGATCAGCACGGGGCCCACGATCGAGCCGGCGTAACCTGACGCCAGCGCAAGTGCCAGCGCGGTGCCGCTGTGTCCGAGATTGGCCGCGGCGCTGAACGCCAGCGGGACCAGCACGGCCGTGCCGATTCCGACGAGGGCAAAGCCGGTGACGGCTCCGGGCAGCGCGGGGACCGCGATCGCGAGCGCCAGGCCCACCACCGCGATCGACGCTCCAAGCCGGGCGACGACGGTGGGGCTCGTGTGGGCCGTCAGTATGTCGGCGCGGAACCGAACCACCGCCGCGGCGGTCGAGAAACCGGCGAACCCGGCGGCCGCGATGCCCGGATTGGCGTGGCTCAGCTCGCTGAGGAAGAGCGCGCTCCAGTCAGCTGTCCCGCCCTCGACCAGGTACGAGCCCAGAGAGATCGCCGCCACGGCAAGGATCGATCCGGTCAGCCAGAGGCGGCCGGCATCGACGGGCATGACGCGCGCGGCTCCGGAGCGGGTGTCGGGTAGGTCGCGCAGGATCCAGGCCGTCGCCACGACAACGATGCCTCCGACGGCAATGAACTGGACCAGCGGCGTCACGCCGGCATAAGCCGCCGCCCCGGCGCTGACCGAGCCGATGATGGCGCCCAGGCTCCAGAAACCGTGAAAGCCGTTGATCAGCGGCCGGCCCGCCTTGCGCTCGAGCTCGGCGGCTTGCGCATTCTCCAGGACATCGATGAAGCCGGCCGTCGCGCCGATCAGAAGCAAGGACGCGAAGAGCTGCGTGAAGTCTGCGGCCAGGCCGGGACCGATCAGCGCGACGCACAGCGCAACCGTGCCCGCTTGAACGAAAGCTCGCGCGCCGCGGGCCAGGACAAGTCGCGCCGCAGCCGCCCCCACCACCGCGCCGACGGCGTAGGCGAGCAACGCCAGGCCGACCTGGCCATCGGTCAGATGCAGGTGGTCTTTCAGCGCAGGGAGTCGGGGGACCCAGGTTGTGCATGCGGCGCCAAACGCAAGGAACGCGACGGAGACGGCGATTCGCTGGCTTTTGATCAAGAAGCCGGGATCAATTCGAAGGTCGCCTGCTCTCCTTTGGTAGGTGGCTCGCCGGGCCTGGATGGCTTGACGTAGTCGCCGTACTTCTTGCGTACCAGATGGGACGTGGCTCGCGCTTCATCGACATCTGCAACGTGTCGCGGCTTCACGTGGATGGACTTGCCGCCGAGAAGCAGAGTGGCCTCGCCCTTGGCGAGAAAGTTCTGCGGCCAATCGCGGCTCAATCCCTCGCCGGAACGGATGTAGATGTGCTCGCCATCGGTGGAGATCCAGATCGTGACGCGTCTTGGCTTGCCGGTCCTGCGCCCGATCGTCGTGAGCCTTACCTCGCGCTCACGCCCAGCCGCATCGAAGACCCATGGCTCAAATCCCGTCATAACTGGAGCAACCCGCCTGTTGGGCGGTCGATTCCGGTGCAAGGCCAGGTTGGGGCTCGGAAATGGACTACGATCCCGGCGCCGTGGGGGTGCGTGCCCGGAGATTTCTGCCTTACGTCCTCGGCTTCTCAGTCATCGCTGCCTTGCTCGGCACGGCCAGCGCTGGACGGGACGAAGTGACCCTGGGCGCAATCGGCCACGGAGCCGCGCACGTGCATCCGCCGATCGACAATCGGAACCATCTCTATGTGCTCGATGGATGGGGCGGCATCCACCCGGTCGGCGCGTCGCCGGCCCTGGCGTCGACCGCGTCGTGGCCGACCAAGGACATCGCTTACAGCCTCGCGCTCTTCCCGGATGGCACCGGCGGATACGTCATGGATGGATGGGGCGGCCTGCATCCGGTTGGCGGCGCACCCACCATGGAAAGCGGCGTGTACTGGCCGCACTGGATCGGCGCGCGCGAGATCGTGCTGGCGCCCTGGTCGTCTCATAGGGCGCCCGCGGGCTACCTTCTCGACGCTGACGGCGGTATCCATGCGTTCGGTGGTGCGCCGCAGGTGACGGGCAACTCGCTCTGGCCGGGCCAGGGCATCGCGCGAGGACTCGTGCTGACGCCGAACAGCACACCCGCCAGTGTCATGGGCTACACGCTCGATGGTTTCGGCGGCATCCACCCGTTCGGCGGGGCGCCCTTCGTGACCGCCAACGCTCGCTGGACCACCGACGTCGCCCGCGGGCTGGTGCTCACGTCGGGGCGGCACCGACTGCTCATGCAGGGTTACACGCTCGACTACTCGGGGGGCATCCATCCGTTTGGTGGCGCTCCGGCAGTGACGCCGTCGGCGCGGTGGCCGGGCCAGGACATGGCCGACTCGATGGTCTCCTGGACGGCGGCCTCGGCTGCGTCGCCCGGCGGCTGGGTGCTCGACCGGCACGGCGAGGTCCATGCCTGGGGCAGCGCCCCGCGGCTGGCCGCCTCTGAAACCTGGCCGTCGTGGGACATCGCGCGAGGGCTCGCAGGGGCCGGAAGCGGTGGCGGCAGCACCGAGCGGGTGATCCTCGACGCCCAACCCATCAGCGATGGCTGGGGCGCTTACTACAACCAGCGCGACTCGCGATGGGCGTCGGCGAATGTGGGCGCCGCAACCTTTCCGGTGTGGAAGATCGGCTGCCTGATCTCGGACCTCGCGATGGTGTTCGCCCACTTCGGGTTCACGTCGATCACACCGGCGACGATCGCTGCTCACCCGGGCTGGTTCAACGGCAGCGGCGCGATGTTCAACTCGGCCCTGAACATTCCAGGACACAGGACGGTCGTCATGCGTAGTCCGGATCCGGCGTGGATCAGGGCTCAGGTCGGCGCCGGCCATCCGGTGATCGTGGGCATGAACCTGCCAACGGGTGGCACGCATTTCGTGACCCTGACCGGGTTGAACGGCGCGTCCGACTACTGGACCAACGACCCGTGGGAGCAGAACGCGATGCACGTGGCGTTCTCAGGCGACTGGTTCGACCGCGGCCCGATCTACGAGGCGTTCGCCTTCCTTTAACCGGCTGGGTTGGAGAAACCCTCTAGTCGCGGCATCCTGCGCGCGTGGCGAGGATCCCGCTCATTCCGGCGGAGCTGACGAAACCGTCGGCTGCGCCGTGGGCCGAAGGCGACCTCTACCTCTCGTACCAGCCCTCGAGAAAGGCGCGTCCAAGGGTGCCGTTGAAGACCATGTACATCAGCCAGGCGGGTGTCGCTCCCCTGTCAATCTCGATCTTCTCGGCCTCGAGGGCGAGGGCCGCGAAGATGTAGCGGTGCTTTCCAGTGCCGGGCGGCGGCGCGGCGCCAACGTAGCGCATCGATCTGGCGTCGTTCGGGAGCTGGAAGGCGCCCTGCGGGAGCCTCGAGCCGGACTCGTCGCCGGCACCCGTAGGCAACTCGGTGACGCTGCCCGGTATGTTCACCACGGCCCAGTGCCAGAAGCCAAGGACGGTGGGCGCTTCGGGGTCGACCATGGTGACCACGAAGCTCTTCGTCCCTGAGGGGAAGCCGCTCCAGGAGAGTTGCGGGGAGACGTCCTGGCCGCCGGCGCCGAATACGCCGCTGACCTGCGGCATCGCCAGCTTTTCACCTTCCCGGAGGTCACTGCTGGTCAGTGAGAAGGAGGCCGCCCGGGGAAGGTTGTCATAGGGGTTCCAGCTCATCTGGACTTCTCCAAATCTTGAGGCGGAGAGGTGATCGCCGCCTTTGCGACAGTCTACAGCCCGGCCGGGCGAGACCCGAGAGCCGCGCATCCGCAAATCCGAGACAGCTTGAGGGGCCTCGCAGGAGCAGCCGAACAGAGCGTGCGATGTCCGTCTCAAACTTCCATCGCACGGTTGGGAGCGGGAAGGGAGCGGAGAGGGAGAGATTTGAACTCTCGATGGGCCAGTGACCCATAACGGTTTTCGAGACCGTCGCCTTCAACCGGACTCGGCCACCTCTCCACAGAGCCGCATCTGCTCCGGTTTCATGGCGGTCCCGACCGGATTCGAACCGGCGCTCTCGGCCTTGACAGGGCCGCGTGTTTGGCCAGGCTACACCACGGGACCGGCAGCGGCTAAGTCTACCAACGGCTATGACCGACTCCGAGGCCCCTCCGTCGGCTTCGCCGACACCTCCCCATGAATGGGGAGGAGGATTGAGACCCCATACCTATAATTCCCTCGGCGTGAGCGACAACGACCGCCCCACTTCAGGCTCGCCGGATGAACTGCGGAGGCGGTTCCAGATCCTGGAGCGGGTAGCAATCTTTTTCACGCTTCCCGACAACACCCTTCACGCCCTCGCGCGGCGTCTCGCCCCAGCCTCTGCCGCCAGGGGTTCGGTGATCGTGCACCAGGGCGACCCCGGCGACACGATGTTCATCGTCGAGTCGGGGCGCTGCGAGGTGTACGTCGAGGAGTCCCCAGGCCACACGATCACGATCGCCCTGATGGGGCCGGACGATTTCTTCGGCGAGATGGCCTTGATTTCTGAAGAGACCCGCACCGCCAGCGTCCGCGCCCTCGAGGACTGCCGGCTGCTGACCCTCGACCGCAAGACGCTCTACGAGACCATCCCCGCCGAGTCGGACGCGCTCATCGAGCTGACCAAGCTGGTCGAGCAGCGCAAGGACACGTTGCCCAACCTGATCGCCCGCGCTCGCATGGTCGCGCCAGAGCAGGCCGCCTCGACGGTCGCCATCTACTCGCCCAAGGGCGGCTCCGGCCGCACGACCATCGCGGTCAACCTGGCCGCCTCCCTGGCCAAGCGGTTCCCGGGCGAGGTCCTGCTCGTCGACCTGGCCCTCCCCTACAACCACGCCGCCCTTATCTCCTACCTCACCCCGACCGGTTGTCTGGCCGCGGCGAGCCAGGTTCCGCCCCAGAACTTCGAAGAGGCGGTGCTGGGGGCGATCCTCCATCACCCCGGCGGCATGATGCTTCTGCCCGGGGTGCTGCGCGCGGAGCAGGCCGATTTGATCACCGTCGACCTGGTCAACCGGGCAATGGGCATCCTGGTCAACGCGTTCCGGTACATCGTCTTCGACCTCGGCGTCGCTTTCACCGACATCGTGATCAGCGTCCTCGACCACTCCCAGCGCGTGCTGGTGCTGGTGACGCCGGAGCTGTCCTCCCTGAAGGACGTGGGGGAGCTGCTGAACATCTTCACCAACGTCCTCAACATCGTGCCCGGCCGCGTCATCCTGGCCCTCAACAACAAGGTGCCGAAGTCGGTCGTCAGCAAAGAGGATGTGGTCCGGACCCTCAAGCAGGAGCTGGCGGTGGAGATCGACTTCGACGGGACCAAGCCCGACGAGGCCGCGGTCAAAGGCGAGATCCTGGTCCTGACCGACCCCAAGAGCGCGATCGCGCGCGGGGTCGAGGTGCTGGCGCAGATGATCGCGGGGACCACCGGCGCCGGCGAGGCCAAGGAAAAGAAGGGGTTCAAGCTCGGGAGGCGGTAGTTCTCCACGCCCCTCTCCCTGACCCTCTCCCCTGAAGGGGAGAGGGGACTCGCAACAGCCGTGGTAGCATTTTGGGCGTGATCGAACAAGCTGTCGTCTCTCTCACCACCGAAGCCCAGACCCGACTCAAGGAGCTGCTCGCCAAGGAAGACAACCCGCAGCTGGCCCTCCGCGTCTTTGTCAGCGGCGGCGGTTGCTCGGGAATGCAGTACGGCATGGCTTTCGACGATCAGCGGCGCCAGGACGACGTCGTGGTCGACAACGAGGGTGTGCAGATCGTCGTTGACGACTTCAGCGTCTCCTACCTCCGCGGCTCCGAGATCGATTACGTGGATGGCCTGATGGGCGCCGGCTTCACGGTGCACAACCCGAACGCGGTGCACTCGTGCTCGTGCGGCCACTCGTTCGACACGGGCGACGACGCCGGCGGCGCGCAGGCCTGCGGCTGCGGCCACTAGACGCTTCGATCCAGACGCCTTAGAGAGTTCGCGCTTCTCGCCCTGGGCGTAATCACGCCCATCGGCATCCTCGCCGTCAACGCCTCGGCGTTCGTCATGGTTCACCTGGCCGCCTTCCGGATCGGCATCGCCGCCTGCGCGCTTTTGAGCGGGCTGGTGCTGAACGGCCTCACCGCCTGGTGGCTGCTGCGGCTGGCCAGCCGGAACGCTCCACCCCTCTATCGCGAGTACCGCACGTGGGCGATCGGCGCCGCGGTGTTTCTAGTGCTGGTGACCGCGGTCGGTGGCGGCTACCTCACTTACCTGGGACTCGGCGACCCGAGGCGGCTGCCGGACGCCCTTTCGGTGATCGTCGCCACGTTCATGATCTTGCTTCCGTTTGCGGTCTCCGTCGCCGCGAGGCGAGTGGCCGGCATCGGGGGCATCATCCCTGTCGATGAGCCGCCCGGGAAAGAAAGAAGCCCCCGCCGAAGCGGGGGCTCCTTGAGAACTCGGACCTAGTCGGGCTACATCATGTCGGGGGACATGCCACCCGGCATGCCACCGCCACGATTCTTCTCCTCGGGCACCTCGGTGACCATCGCCTCGGTGGTGAGGACCATGGCCGCGATCGACGCCGCATTCTGCAGCGCGGACCGGGTGACCTTCGCGGGGTCGACGATGCCCGCTTCGAACATGTTCACGAACTTGTCGTTGAGAGCGTCGTAACCCTCACCCGACTTGCTCTTGCGGATCTGCTCGACTATGAGCGAGCCTTCCTTGCCCGCGTTGAGGGCGATCTGCTTGACGGGCTCCTCGAGCGACTTGCGGACGATCGCGACCCCGGTCGCCTGGTCGTCCTTCAGGCCGAGTCCTCCGTCGAGCTTCTTCTGCGCGTTGAGCAGCACGGTGCCGCCGCCCGCAACGATGCCCTCTTCCACCGCGGCCTTGGTCGCGCTCAGCGCGTCCTCGATGCGGTGCTTCTTCTCCTTCTGCTCGACCTCGGTCGCGGCGCCAACCTTGATCACCGCCACGCCGCCGGCCAGCTTGGCCAGCCGCTCCTGCAGCTTCTCCTTGTCGAAGTCGGAGGTGGTCTCCTCGATCTGGGCCTTGATCGCCTTGATGCGACCCTGGATCGCCGCCTGGCGCTTGGGGTCGTTCTCGGCGTCGACCACGATCGTGGTGTCGTCCTTGTTGATGGTCACCTTGCGGGCCTTGCCGAGCTGCTCGACCTTGGTCTGGTCAAGCTTGAGGCCGAGGTCCTCGGAGATCACGGTTCCGCCGGTCAGGATCGCCATGTCCTCGAGCATCGCCTTGCGACGATCGCCGAAGCCTGGCGCTTTGACGGCAACCGCGGTGAACGTGCCGCGGAGCTTGTTGACGATCAGGGTGGCCAGCGCCTCGCCCTCTACGTCCTCGGCGACGATCAGCAGCGGCTTGCCCTGCTGCACGACACGCTCCAGCACGGGGAGCAGGTCCTGGATGGCCGAGATCTTGCGGTCGGTGATGAGCACGTACGGCTCGTCGAGCACCGCTTCCATGCGGTCGGGGTTGGTGACCATGTAGGCGGCGATATAACCGCGGTCGAACTGCATGCCCTCGACCACCTCGAGCTCGGTGGCCATGGCCTGGTTGTCCTCGACGGTGATGACGCCGTCCTTGCCAACCTTGTCCATCGCGTCGGCGATCAGGTCGCCGATCTGCGGGTCCTGGGACGAGATGGCCGCCACGTGGGCGACGTCCTCATGACCCTTCACGGGCACGGACAGGTTCTTGATCTCGGCCACCACGGCCGCGACGGCCTTCTCGATGCCGAGCTTGAGCTGCATCGGGTTGGCGCCCGCGGTGACGTTGCGGAAGCCTTCATTGATCATGGACTGCGCCAGCAGCGTGGCCGTCGTGGTGCCATCACCCGCGACGTCGTTCGTCTTGGTCGCCACCTCGCGCAAGAGCTGCGCGCCGGTGTTCTCCATGGCGTCCTTGAGCTCGATCTCGCGCACGATCGTCACGCCGTCGTTGGTGACGGTCGGCGCGCCGAACTTCTTCTCGAGGACGACGTTGCGGCCCTTGGGGCCGAGCGTGATGCGTACCGCCTGGGCAACCGTGTCGATGCCCTTCTTGAGGTGCTGTCGCGCCTCTACATCGAATGTGACTGTTTTTGCCATATGCGTCCCTCTTCTTTTATCTGTGGATTACTTCTTGCCGTTCGCCAGGATGGCGAGGACGTCCTTCTCGGACACGATCAGGTACTCGATCTCGTCCACCTTGAACTCGTTGCCGGCGTACTTCGCGTAGAGCACCTTGTCGCCGACCTTGAGCTCCATCGGAATCTTGGTTCCGTTGTCCAGGATCCTTCCGGTCCCCACGGCCTGGACGATCCCCTCCTGGGGCTTCTCCTTGGCGGTGTCCGGAAGCACGATCCCGCTCTTGGTCTTTTCCTCTTTCTCGACGGGCTTGACCACCACGCGGTCGCCCAACGGTTTCAAGTTCATGTGCAGCCCTCCTAAGCTGAAAGTGAATTGGCACTCCCCACCCCCGAGCGCTTAGCACTCTGGCAGGTTGACTGCTAAATACTAGTACCAAGCCGGGTCGGGCTGCCAAACCCTCTTCCCCATTTATGGGGAAGTACCCGCCGCAGGCGGGGGATGGGGCTCGTCTTCGGAGGCCTCATCGGCCTCGGCGGGCGCGCTTTCGGCCTCCTTGATCATGCGCCGGGCGGCCTCCGCCTGGTCCTCGGGGACCAGCAGGCGGGCGGCGGTCAGGTCGATCCCGACCCCGTAGGCGTTGTCGCCGAAGACCTCGACCCGCAAGCCGTCCGCCTCCAGGACGGCGGCCAGGAGATCGGCCTGGATCCGCTCGCCTGTGAAGACCACGACCCAGCCCTTGACGCTCACGGCTCCCAGCCTAACGACGGGTCGACAGCGATAGGTCGGGCGCCCCCATCCGGCCGGGGTCGCTGCGCAACCCCGGCCACCTTCCACGGCGGGCGGGGAAGGGAAGGGGAGGTGAAATGGGCTGCTGCCGCGATCATTGCTGCGTTGTCGGTGCAGAGCTCGAGCGGCGGCATGGTCAGGCGGGCACGACCGGCGACGATCTCCGCCGCCCGCTGTCGGAGCAGCGTGTTGGCCGCCACGCCCCCGGCGACGACGACCTCTCGCACCGGCTGCTGCTCCAGAGCGAGGTCGAGCTTCTCGAGCAGCGATTCCACGACCGACCGCTCAAACGCCGCCGCGAGGTCGGCTCGATCCTGGTCGGTCACGGATTCGCCCATACCCCGGAGCCTGTAGAGCAGCGCGGTCTTGAGGCCGCTGAAGCTGTACTCGAGGCCCGGCAGCGACGGCTTCGGCAGCGGCCGGCGATTCGGATCGCCCGTGCGCGCGATATGGTCCAGCGCCGGTCCGCCAGGGAAGCCGAGGCCAAGCATCCGGGCGGCCTTGTCGAACGCCTCGCCGGCGGCGTCGTCCCTGGTCCGGCCGATGACCCCGAAGCGGCCGTGCTCGGGCATACGGACAAGGTCCGAGTGGGCGCCGCTGACGACCAGGCCCAGCAGCGGCGGTTCGAGGTCGGGCCGGGTGAGCATTGCGGCGTAGATGTGACCCCACAGGTGGTTGACGCCGGTGAGCGGTTTCGACCACGCGGCAGCGAGGCCCTCCCCCACTCCCACTCCGACCAGCAGGCAGCCGACCAGGCCCGGCCCGCGCGTGACCGCGACCAGGTCGAGGTCGGCGGGTTTGACGTCCGCCTTTTGCAGCGCCATATCCAGGAGACCCGGCAGGCGCTCGAGGTGGTCGCGCGCCGCCAGCTCGGGGACCACGCCCCCAAACTCCTGGTGCAGGTCCACCTGGGAGTGGATGATGTTGGAGAGGACCTTGCGACCGCCCTCGACGACCGCGACAGAAGTTTCGTCGCAGGACGTTTCGATGCCCAGCGTTAGCGATGTGCTTTCCACGCCCCTCACCCTGACCCTCTCCCCTGCGGGGAGAGGGGAATCAGTCCCCTTTGGTCAGCAGGTCGCGACGGAGGTTTCTGACTTCTGAGTCGATTCGTTCGAGGTTCGCTTCGTAGGCCTTGCGGAAGCGGGGCGAGTGGATCGAGTCGGACCACATCACGATCGCGTCCTCCCCGTTGTCCGTGTAGTAACCCTTGCGCCGGCCGATGACCTTGAACCCGAAAGCCTCGTACATCCGCATCGCGTTGTCGTTGGTGGTTCGGACCTCGAGCGTGACCCACTTGGCGCCCATGTCGTAGGCCGCCTGGACCAGCCCGGCGAAGATGATCCGGCCGTAGCCCCGGTGCTGGAGGTCGTGGCGGACGCCGATCGTGGTGACGTGAGCCTCGTCATACATCCGCCACATGCCGCCGTAGCCGATGATCGTGGGGTCGAAATCGGCCAGGCGATATCCGGCCGGCCTTTCCGCCGGACCCTCCTGGCGCAGCACGACGTAGTGTGCGCTGGCGCGCGAGGCCAGCTCGCGGTAGTAGGCGTTGCGCGGCCAGGGCGTGGCGAAGATCTCGCGTTCGATCTCCTGGACGGTGTTGACGTCCGCTTCGCGCATCAGCTCGATGGCGAGCTGCTGCCTGATCTGAACCATCACGCCTGCGCGGAGAACGAGTGCATGTATTCGATTTCGAGACTACCATAGGCCACTTCGCGTGCCGTTTCGAGGACCCGCCCAACAGCCATTCCCCAGCTCAATGGATCCAGCTGTCTGAAGCTGTGACCTGCCGCCAGCAGCGCCGCCTCGGTCATTGGCGCCACGTTGCCAACCAATGGGTGGCTTGTTGGGATATCGCTGGGATCTCCCAGCATCGGTTTGCCGCCTGGAAGCTTGTAGTACACGCGGCCGCGGCCGGCCTCGATGACCGCAATCGCGGGAACGTCGCTGCGAGCGGCCTGGAGGTCGAGGCTCGGCAGGGGGATGATCGGAATCCGTAGGCCGATCGCAAGGCCGAGCCCGAACGACACTCCGACCCTGAGTCCGGTGAACGACCCTGGGCCGGTAGCCACTGCGACCGCAGTCAGCCGCTTGCCTTTGATCATCCCTTTGAGCTCCGAGATGATCGCCTGCTGGTTACGGGACGCGGTGAGCAGGCGGACGGCGCCACCGTCCTCGCCCCACAGCGCAGCCCGCGCGCTCATGGTGGCCGAGGTATCAATGACTAAGATCACGTTTCGTCCGGATCAGGCGGCGGTCGCCGCCGAGGTGATCGATCTCGATCAGCGCGGCTGAGTCGACGGCAAGGCGCTCGCCCCACTCGACGACGACCGCGCCCTGCTGCACCAGCTCTTCCAGGCCCAGGTCGCGTAGCTCCGCGCTGTTCTCGATCCGATAGAGGTCCACGTGAGCCAGCTGCACGCGCCCCGGATACACACGAACGAGCTGGAAGGTCGGGCTCGCGACCGGCGCCTTCGAGCCTATGCCTTGCGCCACGCCGCGGACGAGTGTGGTCTTGCCGGCGCCGAGCTCGCCGGTCAGCAGGACCACGTCACCCGGGCGGAGCCGCTCACCGAGACGGCGGCCGATCTCCTCGGTCTCCGCGGGGGTGTTCGTCGTGACGTCAGGCAAAGTGGTCGTAGCCGCTGGCGGCCAGCTTGATCGGCGCGTCCCGGGCGTCAACCACCCGCACGACGCCGTCGTCGGTCAGTGTTCCCACGACCTGGAGTCCCGCCTTCTTGACGAGCTCGTCGGGACCGGCGCACACGAGCTCAGCCTCCTCGCCGCTGGTCAGCGCATCCTGCATCGAGGCTCCCGTCGCGCGGGGGACGTCTTCGCCCCACAGCACGCAGCCGACCCCCGCCATCGCCGCGAACTTCTCCATCTCCCGCACCAACCCGTCCGAGATGTCGCCGGAGCACAGGGCCAGCTCGTTGAGGCGGCGGCCCTCCTCGATTAGAGGCACAGGACGGTGGACCCGGCGGTCCCGCAAGGCCACCGCGGCCGCACCCAGCGCGCCGGTGACGCCCACCGACCAACCTGCCTCGGCCTGCGCCCGCGCCAACGGCATCGTGTTCGTGTGCCCGACCACAGTCAGCGACACGACCGCGGGGCCTTCGATCGAGCTCATGTCGCCGCCCGCGATCGCGAGCTGGAAACGCCGAGCCAGGACGGCCATCCCCGCATATAGGCCGGTCAGGTGATCGACGGGCCACTGCTCGGGGATGGCGACCGCGGCGAGCGCCCACAACGGCTCGGCGCCCTTCGCAGCCAGGTCGCCAAGGGCCAGTGCCAGCGACCGCCAACCGGCGTCCTCGGCACTCATCCAGCCCAGGTCGAAATGAACGCCCTCGACGAACATGTCGGTGCTGGCGACGACAAATCCGGTCGCGTCGGCGATGACCGCGGCGTCGTCGCCGCCTGCGCCCGCGGCCAGGTACGGCTTGATCCGCTCGAGCAGGCCCAGCTCGCCCACGCCCCGCACGCTCATGCGGTGAGCATGGCACGCAGGCGGCGCGTGGCCGCCTCGGGGTCGGCGGCGTCGGCGACGGCGCGGATGACGCATGCGCGCCGGACGCCAATCGCGGTCAGATCGCCGAGGTTGGACTCGTCGATGCCGCCGATCGCAAACACCGGCACCGATGGGAGCGCGTTGACGACCGCGGCCACGCCCTCTGGGCCGATGACCTGCTTTTGGCTCTTGATCGACGTTGCGAACGCCGGGCCGCACCCGATGTAGTCGGCGCCGGCATCGGTCGCGCTGCGCGCCGCGTCCACGGTGGACGCCGAAGCGCCGATGAGGAGGCGGTCGCCGGCGACCCGGCGCGCCGACGCGATGCTCAGGTCGTCCGGTCCGAGATGCACGCCGTCGGCGCCGCTCAGGAGCGCGATGTCGACATGGTCGTTGACGATGAACAGCGCGCCGCCAACCACCCGGCGCAGCTCGCGGGCCAGCTCCAGGAGCTCCCCGCGCGGCAGCGACTTGTGGCGAAGCTGGATCAGGTCCGCCCCACCGCGAGCCGCCGCCGTGGCGACCGCGACGACGCGCTCAGGTGACGCGTCCGGGGTGATGATGTAGAGGCGCGCTGACTGCAGGGCGCTCGCCCCCACCCGCCCGGCGTCGCCGGGCGACCTCCCCGGCAAGCGGGGAGGTGGATTCAGCTGAGGATCTGGCGCAGCTTCTCTCGGAAGGCCTCGGGCGCTTTGTCGCACTCGCACGAGTGCTTGACCAGGCGCTTCAAGTGCGACTCGAAGTCGTAGTGATCCATGCACTCTGGGCAGCCCTCGAGGTGGAGCTGGACCTGCAGGGCCTCCGTATCGCTCAGCTCCCGGTCAACGAACCGGTCGAGCTTGTCAGAACACTCTTCGCATCTCATTGCTGTGGCACCTGCCTCATGCCGCTGGGCCGCACGATACCCGATTCGACGGCGTAGTCATAGAGGGATTTTTGTAACTGCTGGCGGGCCCTGTGAAGCCGCGACATCACGGTGCCTATGGGAACGCCAAGCGTCTCGGCGGCGTCCTTGTAGGAAAAGCCTTCCACGTCCACCAGGAGCACCACCTCGCGATGGAGCGGGGGCAGCGTGTCGACCGCCGCGACCACCTCGGAGGCGGCGATCTTGTCCAGCACGTCTGACTCGGGCCGCGCACCCTCGTCGCGCAGCTTGTCGTACAGGACGAACTCGCCCACGTCGTCCAGGCTGACGTCCTCTTTCCGCACACCCTTGAAGCGGTCCCAGAAGAGGTTGCGCATGATGGCGAACAGCCAGGCCTTCATGTTCGTCCCCGCCTGGTAGCTGTGCTGGTAGCGGAGCGCGCGCAGGTAAGCCTCCTGGACGAGGTCCTGGGCCTGATCGGGGTCGTGGGTGAGCCGGAGAGCCCCCCTGTACAACGTGTCTAGATGTGTCAACGCCTCTTCCGCGAAGGCAGTTTGTGCGGCGGGTTCCGCCATCAGTAGAGCCAGTTTAGGATCACCTGCCTTGCAACCATTTGAAATCCGAAGTGGCGGACACTATTCCGATCAAGTAGCTCCTGGATGGCTTCTGCCGGCTATGAACACGTCACCAAGCGATTTCCGGGCGGCGAAACCGCCGTCAACGACCTGTGCCTGGACGTCAAGGACGGCGAGTTCATGGTCGTCCTGGGCCCGTCAGGCTGCGGAAAGTCGACCGTCCTCCGGCTGCTCGCCGGGCTCGAGGATGTGACCGAGGGGGTCATCAGAATCGGGGAGACGGTGGTCAACCACGTGCCCCCGCGCAATCGCGACGTGGCGATGGTGTTTCAGACCTACGCGCTCTATCCGCACATGTCGGTGTTCGACAACATCGCGTTCGGCATGCGCATGCAGGGACTCGACCTGGCCGACATCGCGCCGCGCGTGAGCCGGGCGGCAGACCTGGTCGGCCTCGGGTCCCTGCTGAACCGCCTGCCTCGCCAGCTGTCCGGCGGCCAGCAGCAGCGAGTAGCGCTGGCCCGGGCAATCGTCAGGGATCCGCAGCTGTTCCTTTTCGACGAGCCGCTCTCCAGCCTGGACGCCAAGCTCCGTGAGCACATGCGCGCCGAGCTCCGGAAGATCCATCGGCTGCTTCGCGCGACCTTCCTTTATGTCACGCACGACCAGCTCGAGGCGATGACGATGGGGGATCGAATTGCCGTCATGAAGGATGGGGTGCTGCAGCAGGTCGGGCCTCCTCGGCATGTTTACGACCATCCCGCGAACCTCTTCGTCGCCGGTTTCATCGGTACTCCGGCGATGAGCTTCATACCGGTGGCAGTGGCAGGCAGAATCGCGACGGGGTCGGCGCTGGAGATCGAGCTGCCGTGGGCACCCGGCGTGGACGAGGGGGTGCTGGGGATCCGAGCTGAAGCGCTGCATGAAAACGCGGCGCCCGGCGAGCCCACGCTCGAGCTCGACGTGGACACGGTCGAGATTCTCGGCCGGGACCAGTTCGTCGTTGGCGCCGTCGGCGACAACCCGGTAGTCGCCCGTATCGATTCGCACGTGAAGGTAGGGCGCGGCGAGCGGCTGCGCCTGGGCCTCGACCCGGAGCGCATTCACCTGTTCGACGGCCGGAGCGGCCAGGCGGTGGTGTAGCGCTATCCCTTGACGCTGCCGGCGGTGACTCCCTCGATAAAAAAGCGCTGGAAGGCGATGAACAGCGCGACGATCGGGAGGACGATCAAGGTCGAGGCCGCCATCAGCAGGTTGTAGGCGACGTCGTGCGACTGGCGATAGAACTGCAGACCGATTGACAGCGGGTATTTCGTCTCGTCCTGCAGGAACAGCAGCGGCGTCAGGAACTCGCCCCAAGCCTGGACCGCCGCAAAGATGATCACGACGGCCACGGCCGGCTTGGCCAACGGCAGGATGATGAAGAGAAAGACCTGGAACTCGTTGGCGCCGTCGATCCGAGCCTGCTCCGAGATTTCCATCGGCAGTCCGAGGAAGAACTGCCTCATCAAGAAAATGAAGAAGGGATTCCCGAAGAAGGCGGGCACGATGATCGGCAGGAATGTGTCTACCCACTGCAACTTCGCAAAGATGTCGAACAGCGCGACGATCAGCACCGGGAACGGAAGGAATATCGATGCCATGACAATCCCGAAGACAAAGTCACGCCCGGGCCATTTGATGCGCGAAAAACCGTATGCGATCAAAGGGTTGGAGATCGCCGACCCGATCGTGACGCCGGCCGTTAGCACAACCGAGTTGCGGAGAAACGTGCCGAAGGGAATGTAGGTGACGGCCCGCACAAAATTGTCGAAAGCGGGAACGTGCGGGTACAGGGTGGGTGGAATGCTGGACAGCTCGTGGATGTCCTTGAGGGCTGAGTTGGCCATCCAGTAGAAGGGCAGCATGAAGAGCAGGCTGGCGATGATCAGGCCGAGGCGGACCATCAGCGTGCGCGGAATTCGGAACTCGGGTCGCGGCGCCGGGGCAGGCCGGCGGGCCACGGTCAGCGCCGGGGGTTCGGCTACCTCACGGGCGACTGTCATCAGCCACTCTCGTAGTGAACCCAGCCCTTGGACCAGCGCATGATGCCCGCCGCGAGCACGACGCTGATCACAAAGAGCACCCACGCCATCGCCGACGCGAAGCCCATGTCGCTGTACTGGAAGGCGGTCTTGTAGAGATAAAAGACGTAGAAGAGAAGCGAGTTCTCCGGGCCGGTGGTATAGGCGCCGCCACCACTTGTACCGCCGGTCAGCACGAAGGCCGGCGTGAAGATCTGAATGCCGAGGATGGTCCCGTAGATGATGTCAAAGAGGATGACCGGCGTGATCAGGGGCAGGGTGATCTTGTAGAAGCTGCGAATCGGGCCCGCTCCCTCCAGCTTTGCTGCCTCGTAGAGCTCGCTGGGGACCGCGCGCAGCGACGCAAGAAAGATAAGGGCGGGACCGCCGGCGCCCAGCTGTGCCAGGAGCACGATCGAGATCTTCGTCCAATGGGCGTCGCCCAACCAGTTGACCGCCGGCAATCCCACCAGCTCGAGCACGTAGTCCACCAGCCCGAAGCCTGGGTTGAGGAGGACGATGAAGATGAACGTCAAGGCGAACAGGGGGAGGATCGACGGCAGATAGAACGCCGCCCGATAGAAGGCGACCTCGCGAACGTTCTGGTTCATCATCATCGCCAGGGCGATCGCCACGACCACCCCCACGGGGACGGCCAGGGCTGTGTAGTAGAACGTGTTGCCAAGTGCCTGCCAGAACAAAGGGTCGGACGCCATGTGCGTGTAGTTCTCAAACCCCACCGGTGTTGCATCTCCGAACCCGGAGTAGCGGGTGAAGCTCAGATAGAGGCTGTAGAAGATCGGGTAGAGGGTGAACGCGATGAAACCGACGATCCAGGGCGCGATGAAAGGCAGCGCCGTCCGCAGGCTCCGCCTCTCATCGACAGTCAGGCGGCGGAGACGAGGAGCGGCGATCACCGCCGCTCCTCGTTGGATCTAGGCCCGAACGTTATTTCACGTGGCAAGCGGACAGTACTGCTGCAGCTTGGCGTTGACCGCTGTCGCGGCCTCTTTCAGCGCAGTCGCAGGGTCTTTGCTGTGATGCTCGGCCGCGCTCTGCGCAATCGTGAGCTGGTCCCAGTAGAGAGCTCCGACCGGGAGCGCCGGCCGGCTGTGGGCGACGGGCAGCATAGCTACGAAAAGCTTGTGGTCGCCCGGGAAAAGGGTGCTGTCGGTGAGCAGGCTCTTGAGGGTCGGCATGTGCGTCGTTTCCTTCGCGTAAGTCCTCTGGCCCGGCTCGCCGGCGAAGTACTTCATGAACTCGAAGCCTCCCGACCCGTTCTTGGCGCCTTTGGGGATGACGACTGACCAGCCGCCCGCCCAGGTCGCGGGCTGGTCGCCCTGGTGCGGCACCGGAATGTAAGTGATTCCATAGTGCAGGTTCGGGGCGTACTTCTGGAGCCAGGCCAGAACCCAGTCGCCGCTGATGACGAAACCGAGATGCCCGGTCAAGAAGGCGTCTTGCTCGGTCGGTAGCGGGGGCGTGTCCGGGGCGTATGTGCTCTCGAATGTCTGGAGGTCGCTGACTCCAAGGGCCGCGGACCAGTCATAGAACATGTCCTTGAAGGCCTGCACGATCTTGGGGTCGTCAGGCGTGACCTTGCAAGAAGCCGCGTCGAAGAAGCTGCCTCCGTACGCGAATCCCCATGTGTAGTGCCACCCCTGGTTGAGCCTCGGTGCGAAGCCGACCACGGTGTACTTGCCGTTTACCTTCTTGTTGACCTTGTTGGCCATGCCCCGAATCGTGTCGATGGTCGGCGCGCCTTTCGACATGTCGAGCGCGCTCAGGTCGGTCACACCGGCCGCCTGAAGCAGGTCCTTGTTGTAATAGAGCACGCGTGCGTCGGTGTCGTCAGGAAGCGCATAGGGCTTGCCCTTGAACAGCGCCTCCTTCCAGGCAAAGTCGAGGTAATTGCCGCTCATGTTGGCGGCGCCGTACGGAGTGAGGTCCTCGAGCACGCCGGCGGCCGCCCGCTCGGCGACGGTGAACCGGTCGAGCTCGTAGACGTCCGGACCCGTGCCGCCGCGCACCGCCGTCGTGAGCTTGGCGATGTCGGTTTCCGAGCCGGGTACCGCGACCATCTTCACGCAGGTGGTGTTGCTTTGCTTGTTGAAGGCATCGACGATGTTCTTCTCACTGTCGGTATCGGGCGGCGTGTGCGAAGTCCAGAAGAGGGCTATTTTCGTGCCCGAATTGCACCCGGCAAGCGGTGGTGCGGACGACGTCCCGCCGCCGGTGCTGCACGCGGCGACCAAGAGGAACGAGAGAATCAACGCCTGAACCCCTCGTCCAGGTACTAGTGCCATGGCGCTTCCTCCGTCACTACGACCTTGGACCCCCCGCCTTCTTCCCGGGCCCTCGAGAGCGGACCCGGGGCGAGAGCGCGCCGGCGCGGGATCGCGTTTACTCCACCAAGCAATATCGAACCGCGGCGGCTCGATGTCAACTGAGCCGATCGATCTGAACTCGCGGAGGGCCTGGGGCGAGGCCGCTAGAGCAGCCGGCGCCGTTCGGCCGTGCCTTCCGCGAGCAGCCTGTACGGGTAGTCGGGAGTCATCGGTGCGCTGACGTCGTCCAGCTCGGACCGTTGGCGTTCGTCAAGGGTGAGGTCGGCCGCCAGGAGGTTGTCCCGGAGCTGTTCGGCGTTCCGGGCGCCAAGCAGCGGGGCGGCGACCCCGGGCCGGTCGGCCAGCCAGCGCAGGGCGACCCGCGCCGGAGGCACGCCAAGTTCGGACGCCACCGCCTGCACCGCGTCCACGATCCGCCAGGTGCGCTCGATGTTGCGGCGCGAGTACGCCTCCAAACCTCGGTTGGGATCCTCTCCCAGCCGGGTTGGTCCGGTCGGGGCGGCGTCGCGACGGTACTTGCCGGAAAGCCAGCCCTGGCCCAAGGGACCCCAGGGCACGATGCTGAGCCTGTGTTCCAGGCACACCGGGACGAGCTCCCATTCGATCTCCCGAGCCAGCATGTTGTACTGCGGCTGCAGCGAGACAGGCACGGACAGGCCGAGGTTTTGCGCCGTCAGCACCGTGCGCTCGAGCTGCCATCCGGTGAAGTTCGACACGCCGATGTACCGAACTTTGCCGGCCCGGACCAGCGAATCGAAGGCGGCAAGCGTCTCCTCGATCGGCGTCGCGGGGTCCCATTGATGCGCCTGGTACAGATCGATGTAGTCGGTTTTCAGGCGCCGGAGACTCCCCTCGCAAGCGCGAATGATCCAGCGTCGGGAAAGGCCCTCGGAGTTGCCGGAGTCATCCATCCTGCCGCGGCACTTGGTCGCCAGGATGATGGAGTCGCGCCGGCCGGGTTGGCGGTCGAGCCACCGCCCGATGATCTCCTCGGACGCGCCGCGCGGGCCAACCGGTGGGTACACATCGGCGGTGTCGATCAGGTTGCCGCCGCTTTCCACATAGTGATCCAGCACCGCGCCCGCAGCCGACTCATCGGCTTCCTGCCCGAAGGTCATCGTCCCCAGCGCGAACTCGGACACGAGGACGCCGGTTTGGCCAAGCAGGCGCTTGCGCATCGTCATGCCTCCAATCCGACACCGGCGGTGAGTTTCGCCAGGTTGGCAAAGCTGATCGCCACGCTCTCCATCGGGTCGCGCCGCGGTTGGTCCTGCTCCACGACGAGCCATCTGGTCCCGGCGTCGCGGCACGCGCTCAGGACGTCAACCCAATCCAGGTTGCCCTCTCCAATCTCGGCATCGACCGGATCGCCTCGATCGATGGCCATGTCTTTGAGATGCACCAGCGGAGCCCTGCCCTTGAAGCGCCGTATCCAGGCGGCCGGGTTGGCGCCGCCGTACTGCAGCCAGTACGTGTCCAGCTCCGCCTGGAGCGAATCGGCCGGCGCGGCCGCAAACAACGTCTCCAGCCCGGTTTGCTGACCGAACCGCTGCAGCTCATGGGCGTGGTTGTGGTAGACGAGCTGAAGCCCGGACGGCCGCAGCCTGGCGGCCAGCTGAGCCGCCTCCGCCGCGAATCGCCGGTAGCCGTCGCCCGACCTGTATGCCTCAGGAAGGCTCGGCACGACGACATACTCGCAGCCCCAGTCCCTGCCCTCGGCCACGGCGCCGTCGAGGTCATCCATGAGGCGGTTGAGCGGGACGTGGGCCGCGCAGGCGACAAGGTCTGCTCGCCTCAGCTCCTCGCCGAACCGGCTCACGGTCTTGGCTCCAAGGCCCGCGACTTCGACCGCGCGATATCCGATCTCGCGCACGCGACCGAGGACGCCGCTGAGGCGAGATGGGTCCTGGAGCTGGGTCCGGATCGTGTAGAGCTGGACCGCGATCATGGCGCCGCGACGAGGCCCGCGCTTCGGGGAAGAAAGGAAGGCCGGGCGCATGTGCTCGTGACCTGAATGTGCCGCCCGGTGGCGCTGGATTCGAGGATCGACAGCAGCACATCCAGGACGTGATAGGCGAGCTCGCCCGATGCGCGTGGTTGCTCTCCCTGGCGCAGCGCGCCCGCCATCTCGATGACGCCAAGGCCCCTTAAATTCTTCGCGCTTGCACCATGACCGTGCTGGAGCGGAACCTCTCGCCATGCCGACTCACCATCACTGGCGCGGAACCTGACAGGACCGCCGAAAGTATTGGGATCGGGGACGCCCAGGATGCCCTTCGTGCAGTACACCTGAAGGTTGGGAAGGTCGTGACCCGCGATTCCAAAGCTGGTGACAAGGGTTGCCTGGGCCCCGCTCTCGAACTCGATCAGCGCCGCGACAAATGTATCGGTGCTGACCTTGAACGTCTCGCCGGCCCTCGGGCCGCTCACAGCTGTTCGCTCTGGAAACAGGATGCGGGACATGCCGGTGACTCGGCGCACCGGGCCCAGCAAGCAGACCATGGTGGTCACGTAGTACGGACCGACATCGAGCAGCGGACCGCCGCCTGGCTGGTAGAAGAAGGCGGGGTTGAGATGCCAGCTCTCAGGACCGCGATTGAGCATGAATCCGGACGCCGCCAGCGCGGTTCCGACCTCACCCTGCTCCATCAGCCGCAAACAGGTCTGAATGCCTGCTCCCAGGAACGTGTCCGGTGCGCCGCCCACACACAGGCCGCCTGCTGTCGCCGCATCGAGAATGGCGCGCCCAAGCTCGCGGGTGATGGCCAGCGGCTTTTCCGAGTACACGTGCTTGCCGGCCGCGAGGGCCGCCAGGTTGATCTCGGCATGAGCGCTGGGGATGGTCAGGTTGACCACCAGCTCCACCCGGGGATCGGCGAGGAGCTCGTCGGTGGTGCAGACGCGGGGCACGCCGAACTGCGCGGCCCTCTTCTCAGCCGTCGCCAAAACCTGATCGGCGCATGCGACCACCTCGACTTGAGGCGAGGCGTTGAGGTTGGTCAGGTAGGCCTCGCTGACCGTTCCGCAACCGACGATTCCCACGCGTACTGGATCGTTCACTCGCGTCTCGCTCGTATGACAGGCTAACGTTCTCGAAGACGTGGAGACGGTCGCCGCGGCGGATCTGGAGACCAAGCTGCAGCAGCTGCTGGAAGCGGTGGACCGCGAGCGCGCGCCGCTCGAGCTGACCGCATACGTTGTCCGCGGCGAACCGATCACGTTTGGCGATGCGGCCCGCGGTGACTACCGCGCTTTTCACGTTGGCGACAAGTGGGGTCCACCCTGGAGCACGACCTGGTTTCGCGTCCGGGGAGACGTCCCCCGTGATTGGGCTGGAAAGAACGTAGTGGCCTACTTCGATCTCGGCTTCAAGGGCCATCCCGGATTCACGTGCGAGGCGCTCGCCTGGCGCGACGGCAGGCCCTGGCGAGGAGTCGACCCCCGGCACCGCTGGCTGCCGATCGCCTCAGCTGAAATCGATTTCTACCTCGAGGCGTCAGCGATTCCGACCGCGGTCGTCTCGGGTCCGGCCGAAGCCCCATCGATGATCGCCCTCCGCGAGTCCGGGGATCCTACGTTCGAATTCCGCGCCGCCGAGCTGCGGATCCAGGACGCGGCGGCGCGGAAGCTGGCGCTCGATTACAGGGTTCTGTACGAGCTGGCGATGGCCCTCACGGATGAGGAGAGGCGTGCGCAGGTCCTCGACGCCTTGAACCGATTTGCACGGAGCAACGACCCTGCGTCGCTGGCAAAAGCTCTGGCCCAGCCGAGCACATCCAGCCACGTGATCACCGCGGTGGGGCACGCGCACATCGACACCGCGTGGCTGTGGCCGCTGCGCGAGACGCGCCGCAAATGCGCGCGCACCTTCTCGACCGCGCTTGCGCTCATGGACGAATTTCCCGACTACCGGTTCGCCTGTTCGCAGCCGGCGCAGTACGCGTGGATGAAGGAGTCCTATCCCGACATCTTCGAGGGCATCCGGCGCAGAGTCGCTGCCGGCCAGTGGGAACCGGTGGGCTCGATGTGGGTCGAGGCGGACTGCAACCTGCCTTCCGGAGAGGCGCTGGTCCGGCAGTTCTTGCACGGCAAACGCTTCTTCATGCAGGAGTTCGGCGTCGACACGCGCGAGCTGTGGCTCCCGGACGTGTTTGGCTACCCGGCGTCACTCCCCCAGCTGATCGCCGAGTCTGGCGGCGAGTACTTCCTGACCCAGAAGCTGTCCTGGAACGACACCAACAAACCCGCCCATCACACGTTCATGTGGGAGGGCATCGACGGGACGTCCATCTTCACCCACTTTCCTCCGGCGGACACCTACAACGGAGACTTCAGCGCAGGCGAGATTGTGCACAGCGCGGCTGACTTCAAGGACCAGGATCGGTCGTCGCGATCCCTCTATCTCTACGGATGGGGTGACGGCGGGGGCGGACCCGAGCCGGACATGATCGAGTCGGCACACAGGCTGCAAAACCTCGATGCGGCGCCGCATGTCGAGCTGGGGCGAGCGGCGGAATTCTTTGCTCGCGCCAAGAAAGAGGCCCGCAACCTGACGACGTGGGTCGGTGAGCTCTACTTCGAGCTGCACCGCGGCACCTACACGTCGCAGGCGCGCACCAAGAAGCTCAACCGGCGCGCTGAACAGGCGCTACGCGAGGCCGAGGTATGGTCGGTGGCCCTAGGCGACGGCTACCCCGCCGACGTCCTCGATTCGGCCTGGAAGCGCCTCTTGATCAACCAGTTCCACGACATCCTGCCCGGCTCGAGCATCGACTGGGTTTATGAGGACGCCGAGCGCGAGCTGGAGGCGGTGGTTGAGATCGCCGGAAGTGTGATCACATCAGCCCAGTCCGCCCTCGCCGGCGAAGGTGAAAAGCTCACGGTCTTCAACGTCAACTCACATCCGCGCCGTGAGGTGATCGAGGTTGGTGAGCGGCCCATCTGGGTCGATGCTCCAGCGTGCGGCTGGGCGTCGATCGACGAATCGGCCGCTGCGCAGGTCGAGCCCGTCTCGATTTCGGGGCGGGCCATGGAAAACGGCCTGCTCCGCGTGACGTGGGACGCAGGCGGACTGCTCACATCGATCTGGGACAAAGAGGCGAAGCGCGAGGTCCTGACGTCGGGCACACGCGGCAACCTCCTGCAGCTGCATGAAGACAACCCCAAGAACTGGGACGCCTGGGATGTCGATGCGGATTACCGCGCGCACTCAGCCGACATCACGGCGCTGAAAAGCGCGACCGTCGAGATGGATGGGCCGCTGCGCGCCGTCGTGCGATTCGCCCGCGAGTTCGATTCCAGCAAGCTTGACCAGCGCATGGTCCTCGACGCGGGGTCGCGCGTGTTGAGGTTCGAGACCGAGGTTGACTGGCAGGAGGAGCACAAGTTTCTCAAGGTCGCCTTCCCGGTGGCGGTGCACTCACCCCGCGCGACGTATGAGATCCAGTTCGGCCACGTTGAGCGCAGCACGCATTCGAACACAAGCTGGGACCAGGCGCGGTTTGAGGTGTGCGCCCACCGCTGGGCGGACCTCGGCGAGGCCGGCTACGGGGTCGCGCTGCTCAACGACTGCAAGTACGGCTACGACATTCTTGGCTCGGTCATGCGACTCTCGCTGCTGCGCGCGCCGACGCACCCCGACCCGGCGGCGGACCGCGGCAAGCATCGCTTCACCTATGCGCTCATGCCCCACCCGGGCGACTTCCGCGAGGCTGGTGTCATCGCTGCCGCCGAGGATCTCAATACCCCGCTCCGAATGGTCCGCGGACAGCTGACGACGGGTGAGCGAAGATCGCTGATCGAGGTGGACTCGCCGCAGGTCGTGGTCGAGGCGATCAAGCGCGCCGAAGATTCGGCGGAGGTGATTGTTCGCCTCTACGAAGCCTGGGGCGGCCGCTGCCGAGCCCGCGTGCGAACCTCATTGCCCGCATCGCGAGCCTACCTCTGCGATCTGATGGAGCGAAACCGCGACGAGATCCCGATTCATGCCGGCGAGCTCGAGGTCGAGCTCGCGCCGTTCAAGATTCTGACGCTGAAACTAACGCCGTAGCACGCTCGTGCCGCGGCCACAACGCCGAGACGGCGAGCGCGATCAGCAAAGCGGCCTCGAACAGCGTCCATCTGTTCAACCGCAACGCAAGGCTGGTGCTGTTGACGTAAGGGGTGGCGACGACCCAGCTCGCGGCCAGCGGTAGGCGCCAACTCCACGCAATCCTCTCGTCCCAAACGATCCACGCGGCGGCGCTGAACAGACAGAGGTCCGAGCCATGTAGATACGGAACCGTCAGCAGCGAGCCGAGCGCCCCGGCCGCGATGGCCAGGCCTGGTGAGTCCCGCAAACGGAACGCCGTCGCGAGTGTGATCGCCGCGATGACCCCGCGAAGGGCGGTCGCCACGATCCCCCCCACGCCGAACGCCCCCTCCAGGGTGAGGTTGTTTGCGCCTTCGGGTAGCGACCCGCTCAGCTGACGCACGTAGGCGGCCGCGCCGTCGGCGCCCATGGAGACCAGCGCCAGCGCCGCGATCAGCAGGCCGGCGGCGGCCCAGACCGCGAAGATCCGATAGCGCCCCGCAGCCAGGAGCGCCAGCGGCACCAAGAACGCTGTATTCGGCTTCAGGTAAAGCAGCGACAAAGCCAGCCCCGCCGCGATGTCGTTGCCATCGCGGGCGAAGCGCGTCGCCAGCACGGCTCCGGTCGCCACCAGCGGGGCGACCTGGCCGAGGTTGGTGGCGTGGAGCACCCACCAGGGCGCGATCGCCGCGGCCGCGATCACCCAGCGCTCGAGGCCCCGACTCCGCGACGCCCACACCAGCGCGGCGACGAACGCCGACAGGTTGACAGCCACCCAGACCCAGTAAGCCACCCAGTAGGGAAGCGCCGTCAGCGGCGCCGTCAGCCAGGCGTCCGTGGGAGGGCTCAGGAAAGGCTGCGCGATCTGAGCTGGCACAAGCTGCTTCTGCGCGGCGGCGACCAGGTCCTGGTCGTAGATGTGCGACCACCCGTGCTGCACGCCAACAACGGCGGCGGCGAGGTAGGTGTGAAAGTCGATTCCGATCGGCTCGTAGCGATTGACCGCATCGAGCACCAGAGCGATCAGCACGACGAGCAGCGCCAGCGGCGCCCACAGACGCCTAGAGATTCTTCAACTCCACGACCGTTCCGCGCTCGGCCGATGCGTACGCACCGAGAATCACCTTGAGCACATTCACTCCCTCGACCTCGGTGTTGAGCGGCCGCCGTCCTTGTCGCAGGCAGTCGATGAAGTCGACCACCTCCAGCGCGTAGGTGTCTGGAGCTTGGGCAACCGCGTCTTGAACGGTGACCTCCTCACCGCCGCGCGGCTTGTAATACAAGCGGCGGCCGTCGCTCCAAAGGCTTCCCTGCTCTCCGACGACTGAAAAACGCTCGGTGCAGCTCGCGGGCTCATACGCCCAGCCGGTGACGATCGACCCGATCGCGCCGCCGGCGAACTCGATCAGCACGTGGGCCGTGTCCTCACCTTCCATGAACGTCGGCCGATGCCGGCTGAGCAATGCGGTGACCCTGACCGGCGTGTCGTCGACGAGATGGAGCAGAAGGTAGTTCGGGTGGTAACCAGTGTCGATGAGCTCGCCACCACCGCTGGTCGCGCGTCGCGCTCGCCAGCCGAGTGTCTCTTCGTTGAGCTGGAGCGAGAAGACATCGGTGGTGCGTGCGGCGTACACCTTGCCCAGCCTGCCCTCTCGAATCATCTGACGCGCCGCGCCGACCGCGGGAAGGTACAGCTGATTGTGGGCGCACATCAGCGTGACCCCGGCGGTCGCCACGGCGCCGGTCACGGCGGCGGCCTCTTCCAGCGTCAGGCAAAGCGGCTTCTCGCAAAGGATGTGCTTGCCCGCCGCCGCCGCCGCGACGATCGCATCCTTGTGCAGGTGATGCGGCAGGCAGATGTCGACCGCATCAACATCTGGTGACGCCACCATGTCGCGGTAGTCAAGAAAAATGTCGGGATCGTCGAGCCGCTCGGTGTGGTGACGGGCTCGTTCCGCATCGACGTCGGCAATCGCGGTGACCTGAGCGTGCTCGGCCGCCTGCAGATAGCCCGTGATGTGATGGCCCGCAATGTTGCCGGCGCCGATGATGCCCACGCGAATCGTCTCGTTCTGGCTCATGACCCTGGCTCGGGTATCTTGCGCCAAGTCACATCTCCAACAGCCAGGTTGCAGTTTCGATATGACGCGGCAGGTAGTCGCTCCCAATCGACCAGGCCACGGTCTGCGCCAGGCACCAAAGGCGGGCACGTTGTCGGTCGAGGGCGAGCTCAGACGTAAGCCGGTCCAGACGGCGCCGGACTTCGCTGCGACCGATCCCGAACTCAAAAGACCGCACGATGGGCGCGAGCCCGAACTCTCGCTCCCCGACGAGCGGTTTGGGGTCGATCGCCAGCCACGGTTCACGCTGCGCCTGCAGGACGTTGTCTCCGTGCAGGTCCTGATGCAGCAAGACAGGCTCGCCTTGCGATCCGGGCAAGCTCTTCAGGGCGTCCAGGGCGGCGTCGACGAGCCGCTCGCCGAACGGCTTGCCCGCCCGCACCCACGTCTCGCGCAGCTGGGAAGCCCACCACGACGCCTCGTCGGTCAGGGTGCGGAAGGGAGGAGCCTGGGCGGGCTTCCAGAGGCGTGGCAAAAGGGATGACAGGACGTCCAGGGCCAGGTCCTGGCCAACCCCGGACAGAGGAGTGCCTGGAACGCAGCGTTCGATCAGGAACGCGCCGAGTGCCGGCTCGTCGTCGAGGAGCCTGACCGCCCCGTCGCCGTTCCAGTGGGAGAGCGCGAGCGCTTCATGCTCGCTCTCTCGGTCCGGAAACGGAATCTTGAGGACGGCATCCGTGCCATCCCGCAGCCGGGCCGGGATCGTCAGCGAGGTGAAAGCCGACGGGAATGGCGCGCCGATGCGCAGGTCCCACCGCGCGACGCAGTCATCGACGCGCCGGGCAAGGCTGCTGAGCCACTGCTGCCCGGCGTCGGTCGCGCGCAGCCGCGCAAGCGCATCCGGAATGTGCACCGTTATTCGACGTGGCGGCGCTCGACGCGCGGGCCGATCGAGGTCAGCACCTCGTACGAGATCGTGTCCGACCATTGCGCGACCTCTTCCGCGGTGATCAGCTGGTCGCCATCGCGGCCGATTAAGGTGGCGGTATCGCCTAGCTGAACGCCCGGCACCTCGCTCACGTCGAGGGTGATCGCGTCCATGCTGATCATGCCGATCAGCGGCGCCCGGCGGCCGCGCACGAGCACATGCCCGCGGTTGGCGCGGGCGCGGTGCACCCCGTCTGCATAGCCGATCGCGACCGTCGCGACCCGAGCCTGCCCCGGCGCGCGCCACAGCGAGCCGTAGCCGATGGTGGCGCCCTTCTCGACGGTCTTGAGGTGGGTCACGACCGACCGCAGCGCGAGCCCCGGTTTGGCGCCGGGCCACTCGCAACCGTAGATCGAGATGCCGCAGCGAACGGCATCGAGCGCGAAGTCCGGATGATTGAGCGCGCCCGCCGAGTTGCAGGCGTGCCGCATGCCGGGGCTCACGCCGAGGCGCGACACGGTGTCGATGAAAAGCTCGAACTGGCGCCGCGTCGTGTCCGCGTCTGACTCGGACTTGGCGAAATGGGTCCACACGCCCGCCAAGCGCGTGCCTCGCGACTCGTCGATCAGCTGCGCCAGCGCCGGCGCGTCCTCGGGCGCGCAGCCGAAGCGGCCCATGCCGGTGTCGATCTTCAGATGCACCGGCACCGGACGCTCGGAGTCAGCGAGCGCTTCCGCGAGCTCCCGGTTCGAGACCGCGACGCTGCATCCCGTGGCGGCGGCGGTCCTGGCCTGTGCAGGCAGCAGGCCACCCATGACCAGGATCTGCTCTGCGTCAACCAACCCGCGGATCTGCGCCGCCTCTTCCAGCGTCGCCACGGCAAGCCCCGTCGCGCCACCTTCGAGTGCCGCATGCGCCACCGGCACCGCGCCGTGGCCGTAACCGCCGGCCTTGACGACCGCGAACAACCTCGTGCCCTTGGGCAGGTGATGCAGGATGCGGTCGCAGTTGGCGCTGATGGCGCCGAGGTCGACCTCCGCCCAGCGCAGCGTCAGAGTCCGCCCTGCCGGAGCGCGTTCATGACCAGCGGGATCTCAGGCAGCAGGTCGCCGGCGAGCAGCCCTGAGTCGCCCAGGCGCTCGGAGATGCGGCGTCCCGCCGCGGCGTGGATGTAGACGCCGGTCACCGCGGCCGAGTACGGCTCCGAGCCTTGCGCGATGAGACCGCCGATGATGCCGGAGAGGACATCGCCGGTGCCGCCGCTCGCCAGCGCCGGCACCTCGTGCGGATCCTCGCTCGTCCGGCCGTCCGGATGCGCGACCAGGGTGTGCGCGCCCTTCAGGACCACGATCGCCCCCCACTCCTTGGCGGCCTTGCGCGCCGCGGACGTGCGATCGGCGTTGATCGCCTCCGCGGTCTTGCCGGTCAGGCGGGCCAGCTCGCCCGGATGCGGCGTCAGGACGCGGTTTTTGCCCAGCTTGCCTTTGGAGTGCTGCGAGTCGGCGAGCGCGTTCAGGCCGTCGGCGTCGATCACGAGCGGACACTTGGCGCGAAGGGCGAGGTCGACCACCAGCCGCCAGGTAGAGCTGTCGCGACCCAGTCCAGGACCGATGATCCCCACCTCCGCGGCCGCGAGCTGGCGGAGGATCGAGTCGTAGGCCGCGTGCCCGACCGCCCCCGGCGCGACCTCCGGCACGGGCGTCGCCATGACCTCCGTGCACTTGGCGGCGAGGATCGGGTAGATGGTGTCGGCGACCAGCAGGCGGACGAGGCCGGCGCCGGTCCGGGCCGCGGCGGTTGACGACAGGTAGGCGGCGCCGGTCAGGCCGAGGCTTCCCGCCAGCACGATCGCGGTGCCGAAGGTGCCCTTGTGCGCGTCCTTCGGGCGGGCCGGGATGAGGACCGCGTCGGGCGCGTGCGACATCGCTCCGGCGGCGGAGATCTCGAGGTGGGCCGTGGCCACGGCGAGCCGGCTGTGGTGCGTGATGCTCACCTCGACCTGCGCGCCGCGATCGTCCCCGAGCAGCCTCGCGCGAGGGGCGCCGTTGGGCCCGGGAAGGACCTCGATCCGGCGGCGGGGGAAGCAGATTCCGGTCCCGTCGAAGCATTTGATCACGGCCTCTTTGGCGGCCCAGCGGCCGGCGAGGCGTTCGTCGTTGCCGGCGCAGTAGGCCTGCTCCGCGGGGGTGTAGACCTTGTCCAGGAACCCGGGGCCGGAGCGCTTGACCGCGAGCGCGATCCGGTCAACCGAGACGGCGTCTACTCCGATGCGCTGCACTGCACACCATTTTGGCGTTAGCGGTGCTTGAGTCTCCCCACCCGGCCTTCGGCCGACCTCCCCACATTGTGGGGAGGTGAATTTCTTCTTGCTTATTCGACCGTTACGGATTTGGCCAGGTTGCGGGGTTGGTCTACGTTCTGGCCCAGCTTGACCGCCACGTGGTAGGCAAAGAGCTGCAGCATCACGGTATTGAGAATCGCGGACATCGCGTCCTCGACCTGCGGCATCACGAACAGGTCGGTCGCGACGCCGTCCAGCGAGCGATCCCCTTCCGTCACCAACGCGAAGACCGGTGCGTTGCGGGCGACGATCTCGTGGACGTTGCTGACCATCTTGTCCTTGGTCGAGCTGGCGGTGCAGATCGCGACGACCGGGAACTGGTCGTCGAGAAGGGCGATGGGCCCGTGCTTCAGCTCGCCCCCGGAGGTCCCTTCCGCATGCGCGTACGAGATCTCCTTGAGCTTGAGAGCGCCTTCGAGCGCGACCGGATAACCCAGGCCGCGGCCGGCGTACATGAAATTGCGGTACCGGCTGTACTTGTCGGCGAGCTTCGCGATCTCCTTGTCCCGTGCCAGGATGCCGCGCACCTGGTCCGGCAGAACCCTCAGGGCTTCGACCAGCTCCTGCCGCCGCTCGAGCGACACCCTGCCGTTGACGCTGGCGATGCGCAGGGCCAACAGGTAGAGGCTGACCATGTGCGCAAGCAAGGTCTTGGTCGACGCGACCCCGATCTCTGGCCCCGCGTGCAGGTAGATGGCCCCGTCGGCGTCCCGCGCCGCGGAGCTGGCGATGACGTTGGTCACGGCGACGGTGAGGGCGCCGCGGGCCTTCGCCTGCTGGAGCGCCACCAGGGTGTCAGCC
Organism: Chloroflexota bacterium; assembly: GCA_005882135.1. Classification (GTDB taxonomy): domain Bacteria; phylum Chloroflexota; class Dormibacteria; order Dormibacterales; family Dormibacteraceae; genus 40CM-4-65-16. Next base: position 43,060 of record VBDR01000030.1, on the reverse strand, counting down.
GTCTCTCCCGATTGGGTGATCACGACGTCCAGCGTCTTGTCGCCGACCGTCGGACGCCGGTACCGGAACTCGGAGGCGTCCTCCGCACGAGCCGGAATCCCGGCCCAGTCCTCGATCACGTACTCGCCGATCATCGCCGCGTGCAGCGAGGTGCCCATGCCGAGGAGCAGGACGTCCTTGATGCCGCGCAGCTGCTCGTCGGGGATGTCGAACTCGCGGAACGAAACGACGCCGTCGTCGGACAGCCGGCCGCGGCTGGCGTTGGCGACCGCCTCCGGGGTCTCGTGGATCTCCTTGAGCATGAAGTGCGGGAAGCCGCCCTTCTGCGCCTGCGCCACGTCCCAGTCGACGTGCACGATCTTCGGCTTCACGGTGACACCGTCGAGCGTTGAAACCTCCGCGCCCAACGGGGTGATGGCGGCGACCTCACCCTCGCCCAGCACCAACACACGCTTGGTGTAGGGGATGATCGCGGTGATGTCGGAGGCGATGTAGTACTCCTCGTCGCCCAGGCCGACGACCAGCGGGGCGTTGAGCCGCGCGCCGACCAGGAGCTCGGGGTCGTCGCTCGAGAACATCGCCAGCGCGTAGGCGCCGCGGATGCGCTTGAGGGCGGCCCGGACCGCGGCCAGGAAGTCGCCCTTGTAGTTGGCTTCGATGAGGTGCGGAACCACCTCGGTGTCGGTATCGGATGGAAACTCGTGCCCGGCTGCCTGCAGCTCGGCCTTGAGCTCGGCGAAGTTCTCGATGATCCCGTTGTGGACCACGAAGATCTTGCCGTGGCAGTCCGTGTGCGGGTGGGCGTTGATGTAGGTCGGCTTGCCGTGCGTCGCCCAACGGGTGTGGCCGATGCCGAGCCTGCCCGACGGCATGTTCGCCTCGAGCTTCTCGATCAGGGTGTCGACCTTGGCCTCTGACTTGGTCACGCTCGTCCGGGTCGCCTCGCCGGCCTTCGGCAGCTCCAGGACGGCTACCCCCGCGGAGTCGTAGCCCCGGTACTCGAGGCGTTTGAGGCTCTCCATGAGGATCGGCGTCGCTTCACGGCCGCCGAGATACCCGATGATCCCGCACATTCTCTTTTACCTCTACTAGAACTCCTGGGGCGTCTATTTCGACTTGCTGCTGGGACATTGGAACGGCTGCGGAAGCCGTCAGGTTACTACGGCGGACTGGGGCTCACGTTCGGATTCTGCGCGATCGAGTACCGGACGGTCGCGTTGGCGGGCGAGCCCGTAACGCCGGCCGCGTATGGGATGGCGACCGTGAACGACGCGTCCGACGTGCTGTTGCTGAGATCGACCGGTGGCAGAGAGATGCTCCGAATCCGGCCCAGCACGGCGGGGTCGCCGTTGATGACCACCGTGGCTGGGGTGACGGTGATGCCTGTCACCCGATAGCCGGCCGGCGGCGGGTGCGACGGTGGCGCGTCGAGGAGCGGCACGGTGCTGCTCGAGGCGCCCGGCGCCGCCTCCACGTGGAGGTTCACCGAGGTCACGTCCAGGTTGACGCATGGCTGCGTCCGGCAGGACGAGAGGTCGATGGTTCCGTTGCTGTTCGAGAGCAGGACCGGCTGGTTTGGCGAGTCGATCGTGTTGACGTTGACCAGGCCCGGAAGCGAGGCCGTCGCGCTCAGGTTGGTCTCCCAGCTGAGGGGTCCGTCGAAGTGAACCTTGCATGGGTTGGGGTTGGGGGATCCTGGACAGATCGCGTTGGTCTTGGTGATGGTGAAGCCGGCCGCGGCCCGCGCGCTGACCTGCACCGGCAGCTCCCGGACCTGGCGCGCATCGACCTGCACGGCTATCGGCGGCGGGTTCTGAACCTGCACGCTGCCGGGCGGGAGCAGAGACTTCGCGTTCACATTCAAGCTCACCGCCGGACCGGGTTGCGCCCGCGTCGCGTCGACCGAAACGATCAGGTTGTTGGGATTCACGTTCTTGATGACATCTGCCAGCCCCGAGAAGGTCACGTCCGTCTTGGTGGGTGGGTTGATAAGCATGATGTTCGGCGGGACCGTGTAGCTGATCGGAAACGTCATGGTCTTGCTCGTCGGCGGGTTCTGCGAGAAAGCCACCGCGCCCAGCATGAGCACCGCGAGCGCCAGCGCCAGCACTTTGAGGCGCCACTCGTCGGTGACCAGGTTCCAGCTCATCGCCTGAACCGGAAGATGCCGTTGCCGTTCGGCGAGGCGACTTTGAGCGCAATCCGGCGGCGGAGGCTGTCGGCATCGAGATTGCGGCTGATCTTCCCCTCTTCGATCACTGAGATGTTTCCCGTCTCTTCGGAAATTACGAGCACGAGCGCGTCGGACGCCAGCGAGAGGCCGAGCGCCGCGCGATGGCGCGTGCCGAGCCGCTCCCGCACCGTGCCCTCTTCGGGCAGCGGCAGCAAGCAACCCGCGGCCACGATCCGGTTGCCGCGCACGATCACCGCTCCGTCGTGCAGCGGCGAGTGCGGGTAGAAGATCGACTGCAGCATCTCGGCCGAGATCTCGCCGTTGATGCGGACCCCCGTGGCGGCGTAGTCCTCGAGCCCGACCTCGCGCTCAAAGGCGATCAAGGCGCCGGTCCGCTTCGTGCTCAGCCGCTCCGCGGCGCGGATCGCTTCCGAGATCGCCTGGTTGTACTGACGCGTGTTGTAGCGGGAGAGCGGACGCCCGATGTTACCCATGCGGCCCAGCTGATCAAACGCCCGGCGCAGCTCGGGCTGGAACATGACGATGACGGCGATGATGATGAAGAAGGTCGCGTTGCGGAACAGCCAGGACAGCAGGATGAGGTTGAACGTCGTCGAAACGAAGCCGACCACCGCGAGCAAGACCAGACCGACCAGGATCTGTGTGCCCTGGGTGCCGCGGAGCAGCCGGAGCAGCTGATAGAGAACGAATGTGACCACGATGACGTCGATGATCTCGACCGGGCCGAGGTGGCGGACGACCTCCAGCAGCTGCAGCCAGAACTGGGAGATGAAGCTCATTGGCCGGCGCCTTGCGCGCGCGCGACGCCCTCGCCAAAAATTTCACTCATCAACGCCATCTGGGCGTAGAGCCGGTTGCCGGCCTGCTGAAATACGACTGACCGCGGACCGTCGATGACCTCGTCGGTCACCTCCTCACCGCGATGCGCAGGGAGGCAGTGCATGAAGACGGCGTTGGGCGCCATGTCCATCACGGCCTGGTTGACCTGATAGCGCATGAAGGCTTTGCGGCGGGCCTGCTGCTCCCGTTCCTGCCCCATCGACGTCCATACGTCGGTGTAGATCGCTGTTGCTCCGTCAAGATTTGTGATGTCGTCCGTGAGAGCGACCGTATGGGTCCCGGAGTCGATGCTACGCGCGCGCTCGAGCACGGATGCCGGCGGCTGGTGGCCGGGCGGGCTGATCACGGTCAGGGCGAACCCGCTCAGCGCCGATGCCTCGATGAGCGACGTGGCGATGTTGTTGCCGTCCCCGATATAGACGACATGCTGAGCCCTCAGATCGCCGCGGACCTCTTCGATGGTCATCAAGTCGGCGAGCACCTGGCACGGATGTGAGCGATCGGTGAGACCGTTGATCACCGGCTTCTCCGAGGCGTCGGCGAGCCGGACCAGGTCCTCATGTGAGCGCAAACGCGCCACCACGCCGTCGACGTAACGGTCGAGCACCCGCGCTGCGTCTGACACCGACTCGCGGACGCCAAGCTGGACGTCGTTCTCCGTCAGGGTGGTCGTCGAGCCGCCGAGCCTGGCGATCCCGACCTCGAACGAAACCCGGGTCCGGTGCGACGGCTTCTGGAAAAGCATCGCGATGTGGCGGCCGCCGAGGGGCCGCTCAGACCACCGGCCGGCTTTGATCGCATGGGCCCGGTCGAGGATCTGGCGCAGCTGCTTGCGGTCGAGGTCGGCCACGTCGATGAAGTCGTGTCCCGTAAGCGAGATCACAGCAGCGATCATGATCGCCTCGCGGGCTACAAACGAGGCTCTATAAGCTCACCGGCGACGACCGGCGAGATCGCCAGGTCGCGCAACGAATCGAACTCGGGCAGCCTGGAGCGGAGCTTGGGGTCGTCGCGCAGCCTCAGGATCAGGTCGCGGCAGGCGGAGGGCTCCAGCCCGACGACGGCCGGCTTGAAGGTCAGGGCCGGCTCGTCCTTCAGCTGGATGGTAAGGCGATCCGTCACCCTGACGTTTGGCCAGGAGTGGGGCTCGGTCAGCGTGACCGATTCCATGTGGCCCCAAACGGCCCGCATCTCGTGCCGGCCCTGGATGACCAGCAGCCGGTCTCGGAACAGGGCGAGCCGAGCCGGGGGCCAGTTGAGGAGCTGGACCAGGCACCAGATCACGACTCCGGCCCCGCCTGCTGCACCCGCGGCGAACGCGAATCCCGCGACGGCAGCTCCGGATAGTGCGAAAGCGCCGACCGTGAGCGCGCCAAAGGCCGCTATCCACGCCACCCCCGCCACGCCGAGGGTCACGATCAAACGACGTGATCGAACGTAGATCAAGCTCGCCCCAGCACCAACGAGTAGTGTATTCCCGAGCCCTGATGCAGGACGTGATCGCGGAGCGCGCCACCATCGATGCGGCTGTATCGGGAAAGACCGTCTGCACCATTTTCAGCGACGCGGTCGTGAAGTGGGGTGACCGGCCGGCGCTGAGATGGAAGGAAAACGGCGGCTGGCGAACTCTGACCTGGGGTGACTACCGTGACGAGGTGGCGGCGGTCACCCTCGCCCTGCGCTCGCTTGGATTCGGGCCCGGGCAGTTCGGCTTGATCATGGCGCGCAACGCGCCCGAGCATGTGATCGCAGACCTGGGGATCGTACACGCCGGTGGCGCGGCGATCAGCGTCTACAACACGCTGGCCCCCGAGCAGCTCGAGTATGTCGCCAACCACTCGGAAGCCACGGTTGCGTTCATCGAGGACGAGGGCTTCCTCGAGAAGTTCCTGGCCATCCGGTCGTCGACCCCCAATCTGCGGCACCTGGTGCTGGTGCGCGGGCCGGCCCCGGAGGGCGTGACGTCGTGGGAGTCACTGGTCGCAAAGGGCCGCCAGATGTACGCAGCCGAGCCCAAGACGTTTGACGAATCGTGGCGCGCGGTCGGTCCCGAGGACACGGTGTCATTGATCTACACGTCAGGCACGACCGGACCGCCAAAGGGTGTCGTGTACTCGCACAACAACATCATCTGGACGCTCGAGTCCGTCCAGCGTTTCTGGGCGATCGAGCCGCAGACACTGGTCAGCTACCTGCCGCTTGCGCACGTGGCCGAGCGCTTCACCTCACAGTGGCGAGGCATCCACCTCGGCCACGAAGTGTGGCTGTGCCCGGACCCGAACCAGCTCCTTCCCTACCTCGTCGAAGCCCGGCCGACATTTTTCGTCGGCGTGCCCAGGGTCTGGGAAAAGCTGATGGCCGGCCTGCAGGCGGGCATCGCGGCCGAGCCGGATGAAGACAAACGGAAGATGGTGCAGGGCGCCCTGTCGGCGGCCACGTCCGCCTATCGACTGCGCCACCAGGGTCAACCGGTGCCACCCGAGCTCGCAGCCGGGGTCGAGCGGGCGCAGCCGCTCTTTGTCCTCTTGCGCTCCAAGGTGGGCCTGGATCGCTGCGAGACGGCAATCACCTCAACCGCTCCTTGCCGCCAGGAGGTGCATGAGTTCTGGGGCGCGCTGGGGATGCCCCTTTACGAAGTCTGGGGCATGAGCGAGCTCACCGGTCCCGCCACCGTCGTGCCGATGGACGATCACCAGGCGCCGTCGATCGGTAGGCCGATGCCTGGGGTCGAAGTCCGGTTGGGCGAGGACGGCGAGCTGCTGGTGCGCGGCGGGAACGTGATGGTTGGGTACTACAAGGAACCGGCCAAGACCGCGGACATGATCGACTCCGACGGATGGGTTCACAGCGGGGACATCGCCGAGCCCGGGCCGAACGGGCAGTTCCGGATCATCGACCGCAAGAAAGAGCTGATCATCACCTCGGCCGGCAAGAACATCTCCCCCGCCAACCTGGAAGCGCAGGCTAAGGCCAGCCCGATCATCGGCCAGGCCGTCGCGGTCGGCGACGGGCGGAACTTCATCTCGGTCCTCGTCGTGCTCGATCCGCAGGTCGCTCCAGCCTGGGCGAAGGCACGCGGGATCGCTGCATCCTCCATGGCCGAGCTCGCCGAGCAAGAGGCCGTCATCGATGAGATCAGGCGCGCGCTGACCGCGGCCAACACTCACCTCTCGCGCGTCGAGCAGTTCAAGCGTTTCACGATCCTGCCGACCGAGTGGTCGCCGGAATCCGAAGAGCTGACGCCCACGATGAAGCTCAAGCGCCGCGTGATCAGCAGCAAGTACCAGCCGCAGATAGAGGCGATGTACGCGAATCCTCCCGGCGGCCACGCCGTCGACCCGGAACGGGAACAGGGCTAAGGCTTGGCGCCGTTCTTCGACCTCGTCGCCGGTTTGAAGGTCATCACAGCCTCAGTGAAAAGCCGCCTCGCGAGCCGGGTCTTAGGCTCTCGGGTGCGTGCCGCGAGCTTGCTCAGCTGTTCGACGACGCGCGGCTCGATGCTGAGCCGGTAGAGCTGCGTGACGACTGGCGTTCTTTCTTTCATGGGGAGTCTCCTGTTTGATGTTTCGGCAGCTCGGATTCTCTCCGACCCGCGTGGCCACGCCAACCCAGCCTGTAAAGGACGTCAAGGTCCCGGCCATGATTACCTAAAGGGATCCGTGGGGGTGTAGCGCATGCCGTTGTTTGGGAAGCAGACGAAGCCGTTCATCGACCACGCGCGCGGAGATGCGCAGGCAGCTGAGCTGAGGAAGTCAGCCGCGGCGCTCGACTGGGCCGCGGTTGAGTCGGCGCTGAGGTCGACAGGTGACCGGACACGCCGCGAGTTCCTCGTCGACGCCGTCGCGCTGGGTTCGACCGACCTCAAATGGGTCGATCGATGGGTGCAGGAGCGCCCGGACGAGCCCCTCGCGAGGCTGTTGTGGGGAGCGTGCGGGGTTCATTACGCATGGCACGTACGCAGCGGGGCAGAACCGAAATATGTGTCGTCGGATCAGATGAAGGGTTTCCACGAGTGGCTCAGTCACGCGGAGGACCAACTCCAACACGCGATTGTCCTCGATCCCAACGACAGCGCCCCATGGATCGCCCTGCTGTGGAGCGCGGTCGGGTTGGGCCTTCCTCTGGAAGAGGCGACGTCACGTTGGGAAAACGTGTCACGCCTCAACCCCCAGACCGAGCTGGGCGCCCTTGGCTACACCACGTTTGTGAGCGCACGCTGGAATGGTTCACATGACCTGATGTGGGATTTCATACGCAAACGGCTCGCCAACGAGCCCGACGGGAGTCCCCAGTGGGTGCTTGTACCGGACGGCCACTTCGAGCAATGGGTCGCGGACCGCATGGCAGGTGACGCCGATGTCCACGCCAGCAGGTATTTTCAGCAGCCCGACGTGCAGAAGGACATCAACGACGCCTATCAGAAATATCTCGGCTCGCCGGCGCGCCGGCCCTCGCCGCTGGAGCCGCAGAACAGAGAGATGTTCGCTTGCGCCTTCTACCTGATGGGAGCGCGCGACCTGCTGCGCAAGGAGCTCGAGCAGATCGGACCTGGCATCCAGACCCTTCCATGGGGATACCTGGGCGCGCCGCTAGCCGCCTATCAGAGCGTCCGTGAGTCGGTTGGGCTGAAATAGGTCAGCGCGGCCAGAAGATCCAGATCAGCGCCAGCGCCAGGCCGGCTGGAATCAGCATCCCCGGGTCAAGCCACACCGTTCGGCCCTTCGGCAATGGAGTGATGCCAGAAGAGTGGATGGGGACGGCGATCCTTTTGAACCTGAAGTAGACCGCCGTGTTGTAGAGCAGGGCGATGGGCGTCGCCAGCAAGCCCGGGATGCTCCACCATCCACGCACCAGCACCCTTCGTTGAACTTCGCGAAACTTCGCAATTCCACAATCGCGGCACAGCACGCCGTGGACCCTCTTGAACCAGATCATCAGCAGCGACCGGGTGTCCTGGAACGTCACCTCGATGGCCGGCGTGGATTCGCAGATCGCGCAGATCGGACCTTCCTGGCGCGGAAGCGTGCCGGGCTCGTCCATTGGGATCCACCTGTCCGCCGGCACCCACTGGCGGATCGCCGCGAGCAGCGATTCGACGGAACGCCACTTGGCGGGAATGATGTTGATGCCCGAACCGTCCGGCCCGATGAGAGTGCGCCGGCCGTCACTCCACCACAGAGCGACCGCCACCTCGGGCCACCTCATCCCTATCACGGTCCGGTTGGGCTGCATCAGCGAGATGCCTTCGGTGGAGAAGTCGATGACATCCGAATGCCCCGATCCGGGCATCGGATCGACCCGCACGCCCTTGATTCGTGCCCCGGAGCTGGCGGGAACCGGGGTGAAGCCTTCGACCGTCATCGGAATCTCTCTTGGCAGCGAGAGATAGGAGGTTGGAAATGAGGCTTTGAACGCGGCAGCGATCTCCCCGGGGGTCAGCGCATCGGCCTCTGCGTCCAGCTCTGCCACGGTTTTGGGTTCAAGACCCTCCAGCTCCTCCATGGCAACCTGCTCGAGCCGCGCCAACGGCGCCTCTGGATGCTCGTTCATACGCCGCCTCTCCGCGAGCACCGCGGAAAGCTCTTGGGCTGTCGGCCCGCTTTCGGCGAGACTTCGCGCAAGTTCAACCAACGCCCCAGCGGCCTCGCGCGCGCTGGGTGCGAGCGAGTCGGCGAAGGAGGTGATCTCAGCCAACTCGCTGTTGAGGCGCTGGTAGCTGGCGTTGACCTCGTAGGCCAGCGACTGCTGGTGTCGGAGACGCTCGCGAAGCCTGCCGTCCAGTATCCGCGTACCGACGGCGAGGGCGCTGCCGCGCGCGCCCAGCATCGAGAGCAGAACCCAGCGGTCACCCTGCTGATAGACCGCGGGCGTCTTGGACGGGAGCTGACTGAGCTCAGGCAGAGGTTTGCGCGTCCCGGGCCGCAGGTTCAGCTTGAGGTTCTCGGGCACTGGACCGGACAGCCACAGGACCGCGTTACCGGCGGTGAATCGGTCCTGCGCCCACTGATTGATGGGTTCGGGACCGAGCCAGCGCAGCCCCAACTCGTCGAAGTCGAGGAGACCAGGACCCGCCGCGCCGAAACGCCAGCTCCAGGCCGCCTTTAGCGAGCCGCCGGTCCGGTTGGCGGCCTCCGTGCGCAGGACTTTCTTCTCGTTTTCGAGACGGTCGAGGGGCAGGTTCGTCAGGCTCGTGGTCACGTCGGCGAGGAACGTCGCGATCTCCTCTGGGGTCCCGCTGGCCATGAATCGGGTGCGGAAAGGTTCGACTCGCGCGTTGATGCGGTTGGCCGCCTCGAGATTCTGCATCAGCGGATACATGGCCAGGTGCTCCACCAGGTGGGTGATCCCGTGGGTGGGTAGGGTCTCGTCGACCTGCCCCACCCGGAAGACCAGCATCGCGCGCAGCGGAGCCGGCACCTCGAGCCAGAAGACCGGGACCCCATCCACGACGACCCTGTGAGGGATCAGCCTTCCGGGCGCGGTTGATTCAGCTTGGTTCGGCTGTTGCTCCCCCACGACGTTTTGATTGTCGAACGTCAGGCAAGCTTCGCGCCGATGCGGTCGATGTTCTCGGGCGTCATCCCTGCGGCTTCGAGGTAGCCCTCGATTCCGCCCCACCTGTTCTGTAGGTGGTCGAGCACACCCAGGATTCGGTTCGGCGGGCATTGGAGCTCATCGCGGAACGCATCGCGTTTGTCCGGCTCGGCCTCGCTGATCCACACCTGATACTGATTGGCGAGCTGTTCATCGGTTTCGGCATAGTCGGCCGCGATGTGTTCCGGGGCCACGCCGGCCAGCGCAAGCAGCATCGCGGCCACCAGGCCGGTGCGGTCCTTGCCCGCAAAGCAGTGGAAGAGCACTCCGCCTTCAGACTCGGCCATGGCGTCGAAGACTTTGCGGAACGCTCGAGGCCCGATGTCGACGATCCGAAGGTATCGCTGCAGCATGTCTCCCGCGTCGCCGAGCTTGTTCATGTTCGCGTCGTCGATAAGCGGGCTGTGGATGTATTCCGCCACCGCGCCGTCGGCGAACGGGTTCGGTGAGCTCAGGACCTCCGATGGGCTGCGCAGGTCGATGACGGTCGTCACGCCGTAGGCCTTCATGGCCTCTCGACCCGGCTCCGTGAGATGGCCCAGGTGGTCGGACCGGATCAGCACGCCGGACCGGGTGACGCCGCCGGGGCGCGGCAAACCACCCAGGTCCCGGGTGTTCTGGCAGTCGGGCCAATCGAGTGCACGGGAGGCCCCATCCCCCGGCTCCGCCGGGTACTTCCCCATCAATAGGGAGGACGCATCCCCCACAGTCGGGCCTGGCTCTAGCGCTTCGTGTATTGGGGAGCTTTCCGGGCCCGCTTCAGTCCGTACTTCTTGCGCTCCTTCATCCGCGCGTCGCGGGTCAGCAGGCCGGCCTTCTTCAGCGCCGCCCGCAGGTCGGGGTCGTAGCGGCACAGGGCGCGGGCGATGCCGTGGGCGATCGCACCCGCCTGACCGCTCGTGCCGCCCCCGATCACCTTGATGGTGATGTCGAACTTGCGCTGGGTGCCGGTGACGCGAAGGGGCGCCAGCGCGGCCATCTCCAGCACCCGGCGGCCGAGGTAGGCGAGCGGGTCTTTCTCGTTGACCGTGACCCGGCCCTCGCCTGGCTGCAAACGCACGCGCGCGATCGCGTTCTTCCGGCGGCCGGTGCCTCGATTCATCGTGTCAGCCAATCTTCATGTTTCCTTTCGCGTCGAAGGTGAGCGTCTTCGGTTTCTGCGCCTGATGACCGTGCTCCGCGCCCGCGTAGACCCGAAGGCGCTTCAGCATATCCGCCCCGAGCGTGTTTCGTTGCAGCATGCCGCGGACCGCGGTCGTCACCGGGAAGGTCGGGTCCACGTCCTGGGCCTGCTGCATGGTCCGCTTGCGGAGGCCGCCGGGGTAACCCGTGTACCGCGTGTATTCCTTGTTCTGGAGCTTGCTGCCGGTGACCTTCACCTTGGCGGCGTTGATCACGACGACGTGGTCGCCGCTGTTCAGGTGCGGCGTGTAGGTCGGCTTGTGCTTGCCACGCAGGATCGCGGCCACGCCTGAAGCCAGGCGGCCGAGTACCTGGTCTGTCGCATCGACGACAAACCATTCACTCTTCAGATCCGCAGCTTTCGCCGTCCACGTCTTCTGTTTGCTCAAGTTGGGTTCCTCAGTAAATCACTTCCATCAATGTCAGGCCCCCGGCGGGAGCCGTGCGCGGCGCCTGGCGGCGGTCGCGCTCTCGGAGGACCTCTCCCACCCACTCCGGCGGCCGCTCTCCGCGGCCCACCTCGGCCAGCGCGCCGGCAATGCTGCGCACCATGCCTCGTAGGAAGCCCTCCGCGACCAGCTCCAGCTCGACGCCATCTCCTCGCCGCGCGATGTTTGCCGAGCGCATCGCTCGCACCCGCCCATCAGCGGGCTCCGAGGCCGAGCAGAAGGTGGTCCAGTCGTGCTTGCCAATCAGCGCGCGCGCCGCGCGGGACATCGCATCGGCGTCAAGCGGTCCGCGCACATGCCAGCAGCGCCCCCGCTCCAGCGCCGGTCGCGCCGGCCGGTCCAGATATCGATACCGATACCTCCGCCAGCGCGCGGAGTAGCGAGCGTGGAAATCGTCGGCCACCGCCCCTGCCGACAGCACGGCCACGTCTTCCGGCAGCCTCGCGTTGAGTGCCGCCACCAACCGCCGCGGGGTGATCCGCCCATCGGTGTGGAAGTTCGCGACCTGACCTTCCGCGTGGGCGCCGGCGTCGGTTCGCCCGGCGGCGTAGACCGTGAGATCCTTGCCGGTGATCTCCCGCAACGCCCGCTTCAGCTCGGCTTCCACTGTCCGGCCATTTGCTTGCTGCTGCCAGCCGGCGAAATCGGAGCCGTCGTACTCCAGCACGACTTTGATATTCACTTTTTAACCTGTTCCCCATTCATGGGGAAGTCCGGCCGAAGGCCGGGATGGGGCCCGTCCCCTAATCAACTAGTTCGATGATCACCATTGGCGCCGCGTCGCCGAGACGTGGGCCTTTGTGGATGATTCGGGTGTAGCCGCCAGGTCTCTCGGCTAGTCGAGGGATGAGGTTCGAGAACAGCCTCTCCACCACCTCGGGCTTGGAGACCTCTTCGCTCACGCGCCGTCGCGCGTTCACGTCCTGGTCTTTGGCCGTGGTGATGAGCCGCTCGACCCAGCGCCGCAGCTCCTTCGCGCGCGCTTCGGTGGTCGTGATGCGGCCGCTCTCGAGCAGCGACGTGCAGAGGTTGCGCATCAGCGCCTTTCGCGCGTCGGTGTCTCGGTTGAAGCGGCGGCCGCTCTTTTGATGACGCATTGAGCTCGGTTAGCCGCGCAGGACCGTGCCCATCTCTTCGGGCTTGATGAAGCCCTTCTCGACGAGCTTTTCCTTGATCTCGTCCAGCGACTTGCGCCCGAAGTTCCGCAGGGCAAGGAGCTCCTCTTCGCGCTTCTGGAGCAGCTGGCCCACGGTCTGGATCTCGTTGGCCTTGAGGCAGTTGAACGCCCGCACCGAGAGATCGAGCTCCTCGATCGGCGTGTCCATCAGCCGGTTTTGACCGGTCTTCTCGCCGCGCAGGTCCTGCTCGTGCCTCTCGATGTTGTCCCGGAACTTCACGAAAAGGTTGAGGTGCTGCGTGAACAGCTCCGCGGAGTGGCTGACCGCCTCTTCGGGTGACATCGTGCCGTCGGTCCAGACCTCGATGATCAGGCGGTCGAAGTCGGTCGACTGGCCGACACGGGTCTTCTCGACCACGAAGTTCGCCTTCTCCACCGGCGAGAAGATGGAGTCGATCGGGATCACGCCGATGGGCTGGCCCTCGCGCTTGTTGCGCTCCGCCGGAACGTAACCCTTGCCCCGCTCGACGTTCAGCTCCATCCGCAGGTGGCCCTTGGCGGCCAGCGTGCAGATGTAGAGGTCGGGGTTGACGATCTCCACGTCGGAGGTGCCCTGGATGTGCGACGCGCGCACCTCGGCCGGCCCCTTGACGTCGAGCAAGAGCGTGATTGGGTCTTCGGTAAAGCTCTTCAGGCGAAGCTGCTTGAGGTTGAGGATGACCTCGGTCACGTCCTCTTTGACGTGTGGGATCGCCGTGAACTCGTGGGCGACGCCGTCGATCTGGATCGACGTCACCGCGGCGCCCCACAGTGAAGAAAGCAGCACGCGGCGAAGCGTGTTGCCGAGCGTGGTGCCAAACCCAGGGTCCAGGGGCTCGATGTCGAACTTGCCGTAGTTCGCGCTTGTCTCGAGCTTGCGGACCTGTGGGGTCACAGTCATCTGCGTATCAATAGCCAACTGGGTTAATTACCTCCGACTACCTTGAATAGAACTCGACGATCAGCTGTTCCTCGACCCCGGACTCCATCTCGTGCCGGTCGGGCCGGGCGAGGATCTTGGCGGACTTTTCGTCCGCGTTGAAGGAAAGCCACGAAGGCACCGGGCGCACTTTCGACGCTTCCAGCGCCAGGTCAAACACGCCATTGGCGGGCTTGACCTTGACCTCGTCACCAGGCTTTAGCTGGTACGACGGCACGTTCACCGTCTTGCCGTTGATCTCGAAGTGCCGGTGCGTGACGAGCTGGCGCGCCTGCTTGCGGGACGAGCCGAGCCCGAGCCGGTACACGACGTTGTCAAGCCGCAGCTCGAGGTGCCGCAGCAGGTTGAGACCGGTCACGCCCGGCTCGGTCGAAGCCCGGTTGAAGTAGTTGCGGAACTGCTTCTCGAGCAGGCCGTAGATGCGGCGCGCCTTTTGCTTCGCGCGCAGCTGCAAGCCGTAGTCCGATGTCTTGCGCTTGCGCGCCTGCCCGTGCATGCCGGGCGCGAAGGCGCGGCGCTCGATGGCGCACTTCGGCGTGTAGCAGCGCTCGCCCTTGAGGTAGAGCTTGGCGCCCTCGCGGCGGCAGAAGCGGCAGACGGGACCGCTGTAGTTAGCCATGCGTCAGACTCGCCTCCGCTTTGGCGGGCGGCAGCCGTTATGGGGGATCGGCGTCACGTCGGTGATCGCGCTCACCTCCAGGCCCGTCGCCTGCAGGGAGCGGATCGCCGCCTCGCGGCCCGCTCCCGGCCCGCGGACGAACACCTCGATCGAGCGCATGCCGTGCTCGAGGGCCCGCTTGGCGGTCGCCTCGGCGGTCTGCTGGGCTGCAAACGGCGTCGACTTGCGGCTGCCCTTGAAGCCCTGAGCTCCGGCGGAGCCCCAGGCGATGACGTTGCCGTCGATGTCGCTGATCGAGATGATCGTGTTGTTGAACGTGCTCTGGATGTGAGCCTGGCCGGCGACCACGTTCTTGCGCTCGCGGCGCCGCGTCCGGACGACCTTCTTCTTGGTCACTTCCCGGCCTTCACCTTCTTCTTGCCGGCCACCGCGCGCTTGGGTCCGCGCCGGCTGCGGGCATTGGTGCGCGTGCGCTGGCCGCGCACCGGCAGGCCGCGGCGGTGTCGCTGGCCGCGGTAGGAGCCGATCTCGGTGAGCCGCTTGATGTTGGTCGCCACCTCGCGGCGGAGGTCGCCTTCGATGATGATGTCCTTCGCGGTCGCGAGCCGGTCGATCACCTGCCGAAGCCGGCCGACCTCCTCTTCGGGGAGGTCTTTGGTCCGCTTCTCAGGGTCGATGTTGGCCATCTTGAGGATCTTCTGGGCGGTCGTGTCGCCGATCCCGTGGATGTACGTCAACGAGACGCCTACCCGCTTCTGCGGGGGTATGTCAACGCCTGCGATTCTCGCCATTCAGTCTCCTAACCCTGCCTCTGCTTATGTTTGGGCGTCTTGGAGCAGATCACCCGAACCACTCCGTTTCGCTTGATCACCTTGCAGCTGGGACACATCTTCTTGACGGACGGCCTTACCTTCATCTCCAGATCTCTCGAATCCGCCCCCGCGACCGGTCGCTGGTCGCGAGCTCGACCCCCACCTTGTCTCCGGCGAGAAGCCGGGTGAAGTGGGTGCCGGCGCGATCGGCGACGTGAGCGAGGACCTTCGCCCCGTTCTCGAGCTCAACCCTGTAGACACCGTTGGGAAGAGGCTCCACCACGACCCCCTTCACGAGTGAGGGGCGTTGGGGCACGAACCGCGATTGTACCAAACTACTGAAAGTCTCCCGGCCCCATCCCCCGGCTACGCCGGGTACTTCCCCATGAATGGGGAAGATGTGAGTACGAGGGGGCCCTTTTCTGTGATAGCGACGGTGTGCTCAAAGTAGGCGGACAGGGAGCCGTCCGCGGTGCAGATCGTCCAGCCGTCCGGCTTCATGTAGACCTCGTGGGTGCCCGCGTTGACCATCGGCTCGATGGCCAGGGTCATACCCGGCTTCAGCCGGGGCGGGGTGCCGGCAGTGCCGAAGTTCGGCACCTGGGGGTCCTCGTGCATCTGACGGCCGATCCCGTGGCCGACGAACTGCCGGATGACCGAGAACCCGGCCGCCTCGACATGCTTCTGGATCGCGGACGAGATGTCGCCCAGGTAGCCGCCTGGCCGGGCCTTGGCGATGCCGACGTAGAGCGCCTGCTCGGTCACCTTCAGCAGCCGGGCCGCCTCCGGGGTGATCTTGCCCGCGCCGACCGTGACACCGACGTCCGCCCAAAATCCCTCCAGGACCAGGCCCAGATCCAGGCTGACCAGGTCGCCGTCGGTGATCTTGCGGTTGCCGGGGATGCCATGGACCGCCTCGTCGTTGACCGAGACGCAGATCGAGCGCGGAAATCCGTTGTAGCCCAGGAAACCCGGGGTGGCGCCGCCCTCGCGGATCAGGCGGTCGGCGATCCGGTCGAGCTCGATGGTCTTGATCCCGGGCACGCAGGCCTCTTGCAGGGGCGGCAGCACGGACGCGAGCAAGCTGCCCGCGCGGGCCATGAGGTCGATCTCGTGGGCGGTCTTCAGGTTGATCATGCCGTTTGTCTTTTCACCACCCGAACGTTGGCCGCGGCCAACACCTGGCGGCTTATGTCTTCGATTGTCCCCCTGCCGTCGATCTCGGAAACCAACCCCCCACCCCGGTAGTGATCCAGCACCGGGACCGTCTTCTCGAGGTAGATCTCGATCCGCGGCCGGACTGCCTCGGGCTTGTCGTCCTCGCGCTGGACGAGCGGACTTCCGTCAGCCTCGCAGGCGGTCGTGACGGGCGGGTATGTCCGCTGGCAAGCCGGGCACACGAGCCGGCCCGAGAGGCGGTGCAGGAGCTCCTCGACGGGCACCTGAAGGTAGATGACGCGGTCGAACCGCTTGCCCAGCTCAGTCATCAGACCATCCAGGGCCTCGGCCTGCGGGACCGTCCGCGGGAAGCCGTCCATGATGAAACCCGGCGCGCAGTCGGGCTCGCCGAGGCGGTGGCGGACGATGCCGATCATGATGTCGTCGGAGACGTACTTTCCTGCCGCCAGGATGGGCTGCGCCTGGCGCCCGAGGTCGGTCCCGGCCTGGATCTCGGCCCGGAGCATGTCACCCGTCGCGATGTGCGGGATGCCGAAATGGGAGCGCAGCATGTTGGCCTGGGTCCCTTTGCCGGAGCCGGGGGCACCGTAGAGAAGTAGATTCATGCGGCCCCATCCCCCGGCTGCCCCACCGGCGCTTCGCGCCACCTCCCCATGAATGGGGAGGACGGGTACTTCCCCATAAATGGGGAAGAGGTGATTTTTCTCATTTGATGAATCCGCGGTACTGGCGCATCACGAGCTGGGTCTGCAGCTGCTTCATCGTGTCCAGGGCAACGCCGACCACGATGAGGATGGCTGTGCCGCCCAGGTACATCTGCTGGTGCGGGATGCCCGAGATCTTCGCCGTCGCGATGGGCAGGATCACGGTTATGAAGCCGAGGAAGCACGCGCCCACGAACGTGACCCGATTCATCACCGCCTGGAGATAGTCCGCGGTCGGACGTCCCGGGCGGATTCCCGGGATGAAGCTTGAGTAGCGTTTAAGGTTGTCCGCCACATCGTTGACGTCAAACGTGATCGCCGTGTAGAAGTACGTGAACCCAAACGTGAACAGGAAGTAGAGCCCGTTGTACGTGACCGCCATCGGGACGTTCGCGGTATCAGGCGCGAAGTTGCCTTGAACCCAATGCGCCGCCCGGTAGTACCAGGTGGCGGGCGGGGCGGCGTTGAAGTAGTTGGCGATGATCGTCGGCAGGAACATGACGGAGATCGCGAAGATGATCGGGATCACGCCGGCGTGGTTGACGCGGAGGGGTAGGAAGCTCGCCCGACGCCCCACCTCGCGGCCGCCGGCGACGCGCTGCGCGGACTGGATGGGAATCTTCCGCACGGCCTGTTGAACCTCGATGATCACCGCTGTCATCACCAGCGCGATCACGCCGAAGATGATGAAGGGCACGTAATCCGCCAGCCCGCCACCGGTGGAGTGAGCGCTGAAGACCGACACGATGCCCTGCGGTCCGCGGCCGATGATGCCGGCGAAGATGATCAGCGAGACTCCGTTGCCGATGCCGTACTCGGTGATCAGCTCGCCGAACCACATCAGCATCACCGTGCCCGCGGTCAGGACCAGGATGATCTGCAGGCGCTGGAACCAGTCGAGGGGCCCGAGGATCGCGGGGTTCGTGTTCTGGAACAGAACCGTGAATCCGTAGGCCTGGCCTGCGCCGAGGGCGACCGTGAGGTAGCGGCTCCATCGCTGGATTCGCCGGCGACCCATCTCGCCTTCTTTCTGGATCTCCTTGATGCGCTCGGAGATCACCGTCATCAGCTGCATGATGATCGTGGCGTTGATGTAGGGGTTCATGCCCATCGCGACGACGCTGAAGCGGGAAAGGCCGCCGCCGGAAAACAGGTCCAGCAGCCCGAGCAGGGCCTGCTGGTTGAAGAGGAGGCTGAGCGCCGACTGCTTGGCGCCGGGGATCGCGATGTTGGCGAACAGCCGGAAGGCGATCAGGATGCCGCCGGTGAACAGAATCTTGTTGCGGAGCTCCGGCAACCGGATCGCGTTGATGAGCGCCTCGAGGAGGTTCATCGCCTATGCCTCGTCGGGAGGGGTGGCCTCCTCGACTGCCGCCGGTGGGACGCCCTTTTTCTCACGCCCTGGCTTTGCCGCCGGGGCCGGGGTCGCGGCCGGCACGGGCCTGGGTGCTTTGGCGGCGGTTCGCCGGGGTCCGATCTTGCGTGGCTCGCCGAGCACCGTGACGCTTCCACCCGCTTTCTCGATCGCCTCGCGGGCGCTGTTGCTGAATGCGTGCGCCTCGACGGCCAGCTTCCGCTTCAGGCCGCCGGCGCCGAGGACCTTGATGTCCACGCCGGCGTGGACCAGCCCCGCCTCGAGCAGCGTCGCTGCGTCGACCTTGGTTCCATCCTTGAAGCGGCTCAGCTTCGACACGTTGACCACCGAGTAGATCTTCTTGAACGGGTTCTTGAAGCCGGGCAGCTTGGGGATGCGCTGGGAGAAGGGCATCTGGCCGCCCTCGAATCCGAGCCGGAATCCCTCGCTGCGCGCGTTCTGGCCTTTCTGACCGCGGCCGGAGGTCTTGCCCCGGCCGGAACCGGTGCCGCGACCGACGCGGCGCGCCGGGCGATGGGCACCGCGCGCCGGCTTCAGGTCGTGAAGCTGCATCTTCTAATTTCCTCGCTGGTGCTTTTTGGTTGAGCGCGAGCGCCAGATCTTGTAGCGGCTGCGCTTCGGGCGCTCGTAGGGCTCGCCTTCGACGGCGACCAGGAAGTACACCTGCTTCAGCATGCCGCGCACCGCCGGGTTGTCGGGCAGCTCGCGGGTCTGATTCATGCGGCGGAAGCCGAGCGACTCAATGGTCGCGCGGATCGCGGGTTTGGCCCCGATCGCGCTCTTCATGAGGGTGGCTTTGAGGGTCTTGTCAGCCATCTATGCGCCCTGCGCGCGCTCCGGCGCACGCGCAGCCCCACCGGCGCCTGGCGGCGCCACCTCCCCACTCGGTGGGGAGGAGCTCACCGGCTCGGCGCCCCTGTAAGCCGCAGCCAGGCGCTTGCCGACCATCTGCTCGACCTCCCGCCCGCGCAGCTCCGCCACCTGTGGGGCGGTCTTCAGCTGCTGCAGTGCCGCCAGCGTGGCGCGCACCGTGTTGATCGGGTTGTTGGTGCCGTGCGACTTCGTGAGGATGTCCTTGATGCCCGCGGTCTCGATCACCGCGCGCATCGCGCCGCCGGAGATGACGCCCGTGCCGGGCGCGGCGGGCTTGAGCATGATCCGGGCCGCACCCCACTTGAGGCGCACCTCGTGCGGGATGGTGGTGCCGACCATCGGCACGGTGATCATGTTTCGCTTGGCGACCTCCATGCCTTTGCGGATGGCTTCGGTGACCTCGCGGGCCTTGCCGATGCCCGCGCCGACGCGGCCGTTCATGTCGCCGACCACGATCAGCGCGCTGAACGAGAACTTGCGGCCGCCCTTGACGACCTTGGCGACGCGGTTGACGCGGACGACGCGATCGGCCAGCTCGGAGCGCTCGCCGCTCGAGTGCGGATAGCGACCTCCTCCCATGCTTCTAGACATCTAGGCTCAAAACTCCAGTCCGGCCTCGCGGGCGGCGTCCGCCAAAGCCTTGATTCTGCCGTGGTACAGGAAACCACCGCGGTCGAAGACGACGCTGGTGATGCCTGCGGCCTTCGCCTTGGCGGCGATCGCCTTGCCGACCTCCTGGGCCTGCGCGACGCCGTTGCCCTTCGCCTTCAGCCCCACCGTCGACGCGGAGGCGACGGTGTGGCTCGAGCCGTCGTCGATCACCTGCGCGTAGAGGTGGTTCAGGCTGCGGAAGACCGCCAGCCTCGGCCGCTGCGGGGTGCCGGCGACGTGCACGCGTACGCGCTTGTGGCGCTTGAGACGGTTCACCTTGCGGTCCTGTCGTTTGATCATGCGGTGGCCTTGGCGCCCTTGCCGGCCTTTCCGGCCTTGCGGCGGACCTTCTCGTCCCGGTACCGCACGCCTTTGCCCTTGTAGGGCTCGGGCGGCCGGAATCCGCGGATGTTCGCGGCGACCTGGCCGACGTCTTCGATCGAGGTCCCGTTGACCGAGAACTTGGTCGGGTCCTGGACCTCGATCGAGATGCCCTGGGGCGGCTTGAACCTGATCGGATGCGAGTAGCCGAGGTTCAAGACCAGCTCCTCGCCCTGCTTGGCGACACGGTAGCCGACGCCGACCAGCTCGAGGTTCTTGGTGAATCCTTTCTCCACCCCCTCGACCATGTTCGCCACCAGGCTGCGCACGAGTCCGTGGAGCGCGCGATGCCGGAAGTCGTCCGACGGCCGCTCGAAGACAAGCTCGCCGTCCGCCTGCTTGACCGTGATGTCAGCCGGCAGGGTCCGCTCGAGCTGGCCCTTGGGGCCTTCGACCTTGACGTGCCCGGGCGACAGGGTGACCTTCACCGAGCTCGGCACGGGGACGGGCAGCTTTCCGATTCGCGACAACTCTCTTCTCTATCTCCTACCAGACATACGCAAGCACTTCGCCGCCCAGCCCCTGGCGGTTGGCCTGCCTTCCGCTCATGACTCCCTCAGCGGTGCTGAGGACGGCGATGCCGAGACCGCCGAGCACCCTCGGAATCTCGGTCTTGCGCGCGTAAACGCGCAGTCCGGGGCGGCTGATCCGCTTCACACCGGAGATGACGCGGGTCCGGTCCGGGCGGGACTTGAAGATGATACGCATCGTCTGCGTGGTGCCGTCCGCCTCGACGTCGTAGCCGGCGATGTAGCCCTCGTCCTTCAGGACTCGTGCGATCTCGAGCTTCAGGCGCGAGGCCGGAACCTTGACCTCAGCATGCCGCGCGGCGTTGGCGTTGCGGATCCGCGTCAGCATGTCGGCGATGGGGTCGCTGACGACCGCGGCCGACATGCGCTTGACGATCTTGCCGACCGGCTTGGTGCCTGTTGCCCTGGGAACAGCTGTCGCCATCACCAGCTCGACTTCGTCACGCCGGGGATGCGACCCTCGGCGGCAAGGTTCCGAAAGCAGATACGGCACATGCCGAACTTGCGCAGATAAGCGCGCGGCCGCCCGCAGATGCGGCAGCGATTGTGAAAACGCACCTTGAACTTCGGTCTTGCAAGGTCCCGCTTCCAGCGCTCAATCGATGATTTCTTGGCCAAACTTCTATCCCTACCTCTTCCTAAAAGGCATTCCGAGTCTTGTGAGAAGGCTTCGCGCCTCGTCGTCCGTCCGTGCGGTCGTGACGAGGGAAACCTCGAGCCCGCGCAGCTTGTCGATCTTGTCGTAATCGACCTCAGGGAACACGACCTGCTCGCGCAGGCCGAGCGTGTAGTTGCCGCGACCGTCGAAACCGTCGGGGGTGACACCGCGGAAGTCACGGATCCTGGGCAGCGCGACGTTCAGCAGCTTGTCCAGGAAGTACCACATCCGGCGCCCACGCAACGTCGTCTTGATGCCGACTGTCTGACCCGCGCGCAGCTTGAACGCGGCCACGGATTTCTTCGCCTTGACGAGCTGCGGCTTCTGGCCGGTGATCGTCGTCACGTCGCCCAGCGCGGCGTCGAGGGCCTTGTCGTTGTCCTTCGCCTCGCCGATGCCGACGTTGACGACGACCTTGTCGAGCCGCGGCACCTGCATGACATTGCCGTAGTCGAACTCCTTCGTCAGCTGCGGCACGATCGTCTCCCGGTAAGTCAGGAGCATGCGCGGCGGCGCTTCTGACCTGGTGCCGGGCGCCTTCGGGCCCTGCTCTTTCTTCGGGGCCTGCTTGGCCTTCGCCACTACTGCGCCTCCGTTTTGCGCACGCGCTCGTAAGGCTCGCCGCAGTGGCGGCAGATCAAAACGCGCGCGCCGGACTCGAGAACGGTGTGCTTGGTCCGTGTCGGCCGGCCGCATGACGGGCAGACGAGCATCACGTTCGAGTAAGCGAGTGGGGCTTCGAAGTCGACTATCCCACCCTGCGCGACCTGGACGCCGCCGCGCCTCTGCCCCGCCTTGCTGTGGCGCTTGAGGATGTTGACGCCCTTGACCACGATCTTGTGCTGTTCCGGGATCGTGCGCAGGACTTCGCCCTGCTTGCCCTTGTCCTTGCCGGCGATGACGATCACGGGATCGCCGGGCGCAAGGTCGAGCCAGCGGCGCGTGGTCTCGGGTTTGTTTCTCAGCATGGTTTTAGAGGACCTCCGGGGCGAGCGAGATGATCTTCATGAAGTTGCGCTCGCGCAGCTCGCGCGCGACGGGCCCGAAGATGCGGGTGCCGCGCGGGTTGTTGGCTGTGGCGAGAAGCACGGCCGCGTTCTCGTCGAAGCGGATCAAGGACCCGTCCGGGCGCTTGTATTCCTTGTTTACCCGCACCACGACCGCCTTAACCACCTCACCCTTCTTGACCTGGCCGCCCGGCTGGGCGGACTTGACCGTCGCGGTGATGATGTCGCCGACGTAGGCGTACTTGCGGTAGTGGCCGCCGGCCACGCGGATGACCAGGAGCTCCTTTGCCCCTGAGTTGTCCGCGACCTTCAAACGGGTCTCTTGCTGAACCACTATCGCGCCACCTCTCGAAGAGGCTTACCGGGGTCCCCGCGAAATCGAAGATTTCGTGGGGTGGTGCGACGGGTTTCCTGCTGAACCATGCCGTTACCTGGCTTTCTCCACGATCTCGAGCACGCGCCAGCGCTTCTCCTTGGAGATGGGGCGCGTCTCGGTGATGCGCACGAGGTCGCCGATACCGCACTCGTTCTTCTCGTCGTGGACCTTGAAGCGGGTGCGCTGCTGGACCGTCTTGCGGTATAGGCGGTGGGCCTTGGACGAGCCGACCTGGACGATGACCGTCTTGTCCATCTTGTCGGAGATGACGGTTCCCAGGCGGATCTTGCGCCGGCCGCGGGAGGTGCTCGTGGTGGGCTGCTGCGTGGCGGTGTCCGTCATTCAGCCTCCTCCTTCTTCTTACGGCCGCGCTTGGGCTTAGCGACTTCTGCTTCCACGGCTTCCGGCAGTTCTTCCTCCCCACCCGCCGCTGACGCGGCGACCTCCCCGGCAAGCGGGGAGGTGAACTCTTCCTGGGCGGGGGCGATGCCGAAGTCTCTTTCTCGGAGCACGGTCATGATCCGCGCGATGTCGTGGCGGGCCTTCGAGATCTGGCTCGAGTTCTCGAGCTGGCCGACGGCGTGCTTGAAGCGAAGCTCGTAGAGCTCGCGGCGCGCGCTGCGCAGGCGCATCCCGAGCTCATCGGCTTCCAGGACGCGAAGCTCGTCGACTTTCATCTCGGACCTCCGCCGTCAGTCGAGGGCGCGCCCTGCGCGCGCCCGGCCGCGCTGACGAACCTGGTCTTGATCGGCAGCTTCGCCGCCGCGAGCTTCATCGCTTCCTTGGCCACCTGGGGTGTCACCCCGCCCATCTCGAAGAGCACGCGACCTGGCTTGATCACCGCGACCCAGCCTTCAGGGTTGCCCTTGCCGGAGCCCATGCGTGTCTCGGCCGGCTTTTTGGTGATCGATTTGTCGGGGAAGATGCGGATCCAGATCTGACCACCGCGCTTGACGTGGCGCGTCATCGCGCGGCGCGCGGCCTCAATCTGCCGGTTGGACATCCAGCACGCTTCCATCGCCTGGAGCCCGAAGTCGCCGAACGCAACCGTGGCGCCACGCGTGGCGATGCCGGTACGGCGACCGCGGTGCATCTTGCGGTACTTGACGCGCTTGGGGATCAGCATTGTGGCTTGCCACCCATCAGGTGTCCGCCTTCTTGGTGTTGCGAGCGTTGCCGGTCTTCTTGACCGCGGCCGGAGTCGACTTCGTCCGCACCGCCGTCTTCTTGACCTCGGTCTTGGCTTCAGCCTTGGGCTTGGGAGCGGCTTTGGGTCGGGCGGGCGCAGCCGCCTTCTCTTCGACCTTGGCGGTCCCGGTGCGCGTGCGTCGGGGTGCGACTTTCGCTGCGGCCTCGGGCGTGGCGACCTCGACCTGCGCGGCCTGCGGCTCGGTGACGGCCTCAATGAGCTCTGGCTGCGGTGCCACCACCTCCGCGATGGGCACCGTCTCCTCGGTGATGGCGGCGAGCCGGCGCTGCGCGGGTGAGATCTGGTCTTTGTAGATCCAGCACTTCACGCCGATGGCGCCGAAGGTGGTCTTGGCGGTGGCGCGGCCGAAATCGATGTCGGCGCGCAGTGTGTGCAGCGGAACCCGGCCTTCGCGGTCCCACTCGCGGCGCGCCATCTCGGCGCCGCGCAAGCGGCCCCCGCAGTAGATGCGCACGCCTTTGGCTCCCGAGCGCATCGTGCGCAGGATCGCCTGCTTCATCGCGCGCTTGTAGCTGATGCGGCGCTCGATCTGCGAGGCGATGTTCTCCGCAACCAGCTGCGCATCGAGCTCGGGTTGCTTGATCTCCTGGATGGAGATGCGCACGCGGTTGCCGAATCGCTTCTCGAGGTCTTCCCGCAGCTGGTCGACGGACGATCCGCCCTTGCCGATCACGATGCCGGGCTTGGCGGTGTGGATCGTCACGGTCAGCTGCGCGTTGGACGAGCGCTCGGTTTCGATCTTCGCGATGCCAGCGTTGCGCAGGCGGGCGAGGATGATGCGGCGCATCTCGAGGTCTTCGTGCAGCATCTTCGTGTAGTCCTTGGGGTTGGCGAACCAGTTCGCCTCCCAGGGACGGAAGACACCCAGGCGGAACGCGTTCGGATGGACTTTATGACCCAACTATCTTTTTTCCTCTGCGCGGTCTTCAACGACCGCGGTGATGTGGCAGGTGCGGTGGAAGTACTCGTGCGCCATGCTGCGGCTCACCGGGCGGCGGCGCTTGAAAGTCGGCCCCTCGTCGATCAGCAGCTGCTTGAGCACCAGGTCGTCGCGGTTGAGGTTGAAGTTGTGCTCCGCGTTCGCCGCGGCGGACTTGATCGCCTTGGCCACATCGCGGGCCGCGTGCTTGGGCGAGAACTCGAGGTATGCAAGGGCTTCGGACACCTTCATGCCTTTCACGGAGTCAGCCACGAGCCGCGCCTTGCGAGGCGTTCTGCGGACAAACTTCTGCACTGCGGAAACTTCCATCGTGGCCACTACTTCTCTACTTGACCGTCGTCGTCTTTTCGGTGTGGGTGCCATGGCCGCGGAAGTGGCGCGTCGGCGCGAACTCGCCCAGCCGGTGCCCGACCATGTTCTCGCTGATGAAGACAGGCACATGCTTGCGGCCGTCGTGGACCGCGATCGTGTGCCCGACCATATCGGGATAGATGACAGACGCACGGGCCCAGGTGCGAATCACCTTCTTGTCGCGCGTCTGATTCATCTTTTCGATCTTGTCGCGAAGGGAAGGGCTGATGAACGGCCCTTTCTTTGTCGAACGTGACATCTACTTCTTGCGTCCTTTCTTTTCCCGGCGCCGGATGATGAGCTTGCTCGACGCCTTGTTCGTCTTGCGAGTGCGATAGCCAAGCGCAGGCTTGCCCCACGGGGTCTTGGGGTTGCCACCTGGACCCGTCTTGCCCTCTCCGCCACCGTGCGGATGGTCGCGGGGATTCATGGTCGAGCCGCGCACTTCAGGACGCTGGCCGAGCCAGCGGCTGCGGCCGGCTTTGCCGCCGGACTCGTTCTCGTGCTCGATATTACCGACCTGGCCGATGGTGGCCTGGCAGCGAATGTGGATGCGGCGCAGCTCGCCGCTCGGCATCCGGATCACGGCGTAGTCGCCTTCCTTCGCGAGCAGCTGTGCGCTCGTGCCCGCGGATCGCACCAGCTGGCCACCGCGGCCGAGCGTGAGCTCGATGTTGTGAATCGTCGAGCCGACGGGGATCCCCTCGAGCGGAATCGCGTTGCCGATCCGCACCGGCGCGTCGGGGCCGCTCTCGATAGGGTCGCCGACCTTCAGCCCCAGCGGCGCGAGGATGTAGCGTTTCTCGCCGTCGCGGTAGTGGATGAGCGCGATCCGTGCGCTGCGGTTGGGGTCGTACTCGATGGTGGCGACCTTGCCGGCCACGCCCACCTTGTCGCGCTTGAAGTCGATCTTGCGGTACAGCTTTCGGTAGCCGCCGCCCTGGTGGCGAGTGGTGATCCGGCCCTGGTTGTTGCGCCCCGCATGGGTGGGCAACGACTCGAGAAGCGTCTTCTCGGGCTTGGCCGTCGTGATCTCTTCGAAACCCGAGACCGACATGAAGCGGCGTCCGGGGCTGGTGGGCTTGAACTTTCGAATCGGCATCAGACGCTCCCGAACAGCCCTTCGATCTTTTGACCTTCGCCAAGGGTGACGATGGCCTTTTTCCAGTCAGCGGTGCGCCCGACCGTGCCCGAGCCTACGCGCCGGAAGCTGCGCCGCTTTTTCCCGCGCATGGTCACGGTGTTGATGTCCCGCACCTTGATGTTCTGGGTCTCGTACTGCTCCTCCAGCGCCTTTTTGATCTCGGTCTTGCTGGCCGTGGCCGCGACCTTGAACGTGTAGCGGCCCTGCGTGTAGAGGAGGTACGTGCGTTCGGTGATGACCGGCCCGATCACGATCTCGCTGGCCGCCCTGGTCGTCATCTGCCTTCTCCCTTCTCGCGCTGGCTGAAGTTCTCCTCGATCAGCTCGATCGATTCCTTTGCCAGCAGCAGATACGTGTGCGAGAAGAGGTCGCGGATGTTCAGGTTGCGGGCGAGCACGATCTTGGCCCCGGCGAGGTTCTCGAAGGAGCGGCTGACCGTGTAGTTCGGCGCCGGCAGCACGACCAGCGCGGTGCTGTCGAAGCCGATCGCCTCCATCAGCTCGGCGGCCTGGCTCGTCTTCGGCTCATCGAAGACAAAGCTTTCGATGACCCTGACCTGGCCGTCGATCGCCTTCTGGCTGAGCGCGCTGCGCAAGGCGAGACGGCGCATCCGCTTCGGCATGCGCTGCGAGAAGTCGCGCGGCCTCGGACCGAAGACAACGCCACCGCCTTTCATGCTCGGCTCTCTGGTCGAGCCATGCCTGGCCCGGCCGGTGCCTTTCTGGCGGTAGGGCTTGGCGCCGCCGCCCGAAACCGCGGCGCGGGTCTTGGTGCTGGCGGTGCCCTGGCGTGCGTTGGCGAGCTGGCGCACGTAGGCCTGGTGCATGACCGGCACGTTCGGCGTCTCGGCGAAGATCGCCTCCGGCAGATCGACCTCGCCGTTGCGCTCGCCTAGAGCGTCGAAGAACGGGACCTGCAACGGGTTCGGCTCCGTCGCTTCCTGTGCTTTCTTGGTTCGGGTCTCTTTTGATTGTGTTTTGGTGGCCGCCATCAGTCGGGGCCCCCACCCGGGGCCCCCGCGAAATCGAAGATTTCGTGGGGTGGGAATAATCGAAGATTTTTTGGGGTGTTCATACCTTCCTCGGGTTGGGCTTGCCCGCGGGACCCTTGGGCTTGACCTTCTTGGTCGATTGGCGGACCAGGACCAGCGCGCCTTTTGCCCCCGGCACACCGCCCTTGAGCATCAGGAGGTTTCTCTCGGCGTCGACCCTGACCACCGTATAGGCGCGCGAGGTGGTGCGAACGTTGCCCATCTGGCCGGCCATGCGCACGCCCTTGAAGACGCGGGCGGCGTCGGTGGCGCCGATGGCGCCGGGCTGGCGGACGTTCATCGAGCCGTGGGACTCAGGGCCGCGGCTGAACTTGTGACGCTTGATGAGACCCTGGAAACCCTTGCCTTTGCTGGACGCCGTCACATCGACGAGCTCACCGGCGGCGAAGATCTCGGCCTTGAGCTCCTGTCCCGCCTCGACACCGTCGTAGTTGCGGATCTCGACGATGTGGCGGTGCGGGTCGAGGTTTGCCTTCTTGAACTCGCCGAGCCGCGGTGCGTTCAGCCTGCCTTCTTTCACGCTCCCGAAGGCGATGCGCACGGCCTGGTAGCCGTCCTTCTCGGTGGTTCGCAGCCCGAGCACCCTGCAGGGCCCGGCCTCGAGCACGGTGACCGCGGAGGTCGTGCCGTCGGGGTTGAACAGCTGGGTCATGCCCAGCTTCTTGGCGAGCAGGCCCTTCACGATTTGATCTCGATGCTGACGCCGGCCGGGAGGCTGAGGCGCATGAGCGCGTCGACCACGCGCGGGTTCGGATCCAGGATGTCGACGATTCGCTTGTGGGTCCGCATCTCGAACTGCTCCCGCGAGTCCTTGTCGATGAACGGGCTTCGAATCACGGTGAGCTTTGAGATCTCGGTCGGAAGCGGGATCGGGCCGGCGGTGCGCGCGTTCGTACGGCGGGCGGTATCCACGATCTTGTCCGCCGCCTGATCGAGGACCCGATGGTCATAGGCCTTGAGCCGGATCCGAATCTTCTGCGCCACTGCCTGTCTTTTCCCTATTCCTCTTATGTGTGCCTTACTTGATGACCTCGGTCACCACGCCGGCGCCGACGGTCTTGCCGCCTTCGCGGATGGCAAACCGGAGTCCCGGCTCGATACCGATCGGCTCCCCGAGCGTGATCTCCATCACGACGTTGTCGCCCGGCATTGTCATCTCGACGCCCTCGGGCAGCTTCACCTCGCCTGTCACGTCGGTGGTTCGCATGTAGAACTGCGGGCGGTAGCCGCTGAGGAACGGCGTGTGCCGACCGCCCTCCTCCTTGGTCAGGACGTAGACCTGGGCATTGAACTGGGTGTGCGGCGTGATGCTTCCCGGCTTGGCGAGCACCTGGCCGCGTACCACGTCCTCGCGCTTCACACCGCGAAGCAGCGTGCCGACGTTGTCGCCGGCCTGGCACTCGTCCATGTCCTTGTGGAACATCTCGATGCCGGTCACGACGGTCTTCGTGCTCTGGGGGTGGATGCCGACGATCTCGATCTCCTCGTTCCTCTTGAGCTTGCCGCGCTCGACGCGGCCGGTCGTCACGGTGCCGCGACCTTCGATCGTGAACACGTCCTCGATCGGCATCAGGAAAGGCTTGTCGACTGGCCGCTCGGGCTCGGGGATGTAGGTGTCGACGGCATTCATCAGCTCGAGGATCTTGGGGGACCACTCGGGGTCGCCTTCCAGTGCCTTGAGGGCCGAGACGCGGACGATCGGGATGTCGTCGCCGGGATACTCGTAGCGGTTGAGCAGCTCGCGGAGGTCCAGCTCGACCAGCTCGATGAACTCCTTGTCGTCCACCATGTCGCACTTGTTGAGCGCGACGACGAGGAATGGCACATTGACCTGGCGCGCCAGGATGATGTGCTCGCGGGTCTGCGGCATCGCGCCGTCGTTGGCGGCGACAACGAGGATCGCGCCGTCCATCTGAGCGGCGCCGGTGATCATGTTTTTGATGTAGTCCTGGTGCCCCGGGCAGTCGACGTGCGCGTAATGGCGCTTCTCGGTCTCGTACTCCACGTGCGTGATCGAGATCGTGATGCCACGAGCCTTCTCCTCGGGCGCCTTGTCGATCCGATCAAACGGTGTGAACTGGGCCAGGCCCTTCTCTGACAGCACCTTCGTGATGGCAGCCGTCAGCGTCGTCTTGCCATGGTCGATGTGACCGATGGTCCCGACGTTCAGGTGGGGCTTGGTCCGCTCGAACTTCTTCTTCGCCACTGTCTCCTCCTGTTAACTCCGCGTCATGACACCCCAAAAAATCTGTGATTTTTTGGGGACCCCGTCAGTGTGCTTTTCATCGGCTTGCTGTTTTCCGACCGACTGCCTCCGCCAGGTTTCCGGGCATCTCCGCGTAATGACTGAACTCCATCGAATAGGTCGCACGCCCCGATGTCATCGAGCGAAGCTCGGTAGCGTAGCCGAACATCTCGGCGAGGGGCACGTTGGCCTTCACGTTCTGCGACGTGCCGCGGCCTTCCATGCCGAGGATATGACCGCGCCGGGACGCGAGGTCGCCCATGACGTCGCCGAGGTACTCCTCGGGCATGACGACGTCGACCTTCATGATCGGCTCGAGCAGGTAGGGCTGCGCCTTGTGCATGCCGTCCTTGACCGCCATCGAGCCCGCGACCTGGAACGCCATCTCGCTCGAGTCGACGGGGTGGTACGAACCATCGACCAGCCTGACGGTGATGTCGACCACCGGGTAGCCGGCGGCGACCCCCGTCTGGATCGCTTCGCGGATGCCCTTCTCGACCGCCGGGATGTACTCCCGCGGGATGCGGCCCTGGGTGACCTTGTCCTCGAAGATGAAGCCGCTCCCGCGCTCGCCCGGCCGGACCACGACCTCGGCGTGGCCGTACTGGCCCTTGCCGCCCGTCTGGCGGACAAAGCGTCCGACACCCTTGGCCTCGCGCTTGATCGCCTCCTTGTAGGCGACCTGCGGCTTGCCCTGGTTGGCGTCGACGCGGAACTCGCGCAGCAGGCGGTCGATGATGATCTCGAGGTGGAGCTCGCCCATACCCTCGATGATCGTCTGGCCAGTCTCGTCGTCGGTGTGCACCTTGAAGGTCGGATCCTCCTCTGACAGCCGCTGCAAAGCCATGCCGAGCTTTTCCTGGTCGGCCTTGGTCTTCGGTTCGATGGCGACCGAGATCACCGGCTCGGGGAACGTGATCGACTCGAGCAGGATCGGGTGCGCCTCGTCACAGAGTGTGTCGCCGGTCGTGGTCGACTTGAGGCCGACCGCGGCGGCGATGTCGCCCGTGAAGATCTCGTCGACGTCCTCGCGCCGGATCGCGTGCATGCGCAGGATCCGACCGATGCGCTCGCGCTTGCCGGTCGACGCGTTCATGACCGACGAGCCCGCCTTCAGGCGCCCGGAGTAGACGCGGAAGAACGTCAGCTTGCCGACGCCCTGCGGGTCCATCTGGATCTTGAAGGCGAGGGCCGAGAACGGCTCGTTGTCATCATGCTCGCGGACCTCGAGGGCGCCGGTCTTCGGGTCCTTACCTTCCACGGCGGGCACGTCCGCAGGCGATGGCAGGTAGTCGACGACCGCGTCGAGGATCGGCTGCACGCCGCGGTTGCGCAGCGCGGCGCCGCAGAGCACGGGGACGAGCACGCCCGCGACAGTGCCGCGGCGCAATCCCGCCTTGATCTCGTCCTCGCCGATGTCCTGCTCCTCGAGGTACTTGTGCATGATCCCGTCGTCGAAATCGGCCACCGCCTCGATCAGGTCGTGCCTGTACTGGCTGACCAGGTCCTGCATCCCGGCAGGGATATCGAGCGACTCGGTGCTCTTGGTGCCGAGGTCGTCCGTGTAGACGACGGCTTCCTTGCTGAGCAGGTCGACGTAGCCCTGGAAGTTGGCCTCCGAGCCGATGGGCAGCTGGATGGGCACGGCGCGCGCCCCCAGGCGCGTGCGGATCGAGTTCAACGAGCCGTAGAAGTCGGCTCCGATGCGATCCATCTTGTTGATGAAGGCGATGCGAGGCACGCCGTAGCGGTCGGCCTGGCGCCAGACCGTCTCGGACTGGGGCTCGACGCCGGCGACCGCGTCGAAGACCGCGACCGCGCCATCCAGCACCCGGAGGCTCCGCTCGACCTCGACCGTGAAGTCCACGTGTCCGGGTGTGTCTATGATGTTGACCGCGTGGTCGCGCCAGTTGGCCGTCGTTGCGGCCGACGTGATCGTGATCCCGCGCTCCTTCTCCTGGACCATCCAGTCCATGGTCGCGGCCCCCTCGTGGACCTCGCCCATCTTGTGGATGCGGCCCGCGTAAAAAAGGATCCGCTCGGTGGTCGTCGTTTTGCCCGCGTCGATGTGCGCCATGATCCCGATGTTTCGGACTTTGTCGATGGCGACGGGACGTTCCTGCATCTTCAGTGCCACGTTCATCTCTTAGTACCGGAAGTGCGAGAAAGCTTTGTTGCTTTCGGCCATCCGGTGCGTCTCCTCTTTGCGCTTCACCGCCCCGCCGGTGTTCTGCGCAGCATCAAGAATCT
Source organism: Chloroflexota bacterium (assembly GCA_005882135.1). Taxonomy (GTDB): domain Bacteria; phylum Chloroflexota; class Dormibacteria; order Dormibacterales; family Dormibacteraceae; genus 40CM-4-65-16. The sequence continues at coordinate 11,349 of VBDR01000030.1, read as the reverse complement.
CGAAGGCGAGCTTCTCGGACATACTCTTCCCGCCCCGCTGCCGTGCGAAACGCACGAGCCAGCGCCGGGCGAGGGCGAGCCGGCGCTCGGGACGGATCTCGACTGGGACCTGGTAGGTGGCGCCGCCAACCCGGCGAGGCTTGACCTCGAGCAGGGGCGTCGCGTTGCGCAGGGCCGAGTCGAAAACCTCCAGCGGCTCCTTCTTCGCCTGCTTGGAGGCGCGGGCCAGCGCGTCGTAGACCACCTTTTCGGCGGTCGAGCGCTTGCCGCGGCTCATGACGACGTTCACGAACTTGGCGATCGCTTCCGATTGGTAAACCGGATCGGGCGCGACGACACGCTTGACGGGGCGATTGCGGCGAGGCATCAGGCTGCCGCCTTGCCCTTTTCCCGCTTGGCCCCGTACTTGCTCCGAGCCTTCTTGCGGTTCTTGGTCCCGGCCGTGTCGAGGGTGCCGCGGATGATGTGGTAGCGGACGCCCGGGAGGTCTTTGACGCGGCCGCCGCGGATCAGGACGACCGAGTGCTCCTGCAGGTTGTGCCCGATGCCGGGGATGTAGGCGGTGACCTCGATCCCGGTGGTCAGGCGGACGCGAGCGACCTTGCGAAGGGCCGAGTTCGGCTTCTTGGGGGTCTGGGTGTAGACGCGCACGCATACGCCCCGCCTCTGCGGTGAGCCCCGCAGCGCGGGCGCCTTAGACTTCGCTCTGGCCGCCCTGCGCCCAAGGCGGACCAACTGCTGGATGGTTGGCAATCGTTTCTCCGAATGGCGGTGTGATTCCCAGGCGGCAATAGCCGGTTGGGCGACAAGCGATGAGTATACCCAAATCCCACTACTTCGAAGCTCGGCCAGCCGTCGCCTCCCGGCCCCGGACGGTGCGTCTGCGCCTGGCCGGTTTGGACCTCGAGCTGCAGTCCGACAGGGGGGTTTTTGGCTCCAAGGGCGTCGATCTGGGGACCATGGTCCTGCTGCGGGAGGCGCCTGCCCCGCCGCCCGGCGATGAGCTGCTCGACCTGGGCTGCGGCTACGGGCCGATCGCCATCGTCCTGGCCCGGCACGCACCGAAGGCCAGGGTGTGGGCGATCGACGTCAACGAGCGTGCCCTCGAGCTGACGCGGGCGAACGCGGCCGTCGCGGAAGCTTCGAACGTCTCGGTGTGCCTGCCCGGCGAGGTCCCGGCCGAGGTTCGCTTCGACGCCATCTACTCCAACCCCCCGGTTCGGGTCGGCAAGGGACCGCTGCACCGGCTGCTGCTCGAGTGGTTGCCCCGGCTGAAACCCGGCGCCCCGGCCTACCTGGTCGTGCAGCGCAACCTTGGCGCCGACTCGCTGGCGGCTTGGTTGGGCGAGCAGGGCTTCGCCGTGACCCGCTTGAAGTCGAAGAAAGGCTTCCGGGTCCTGGAGGCGAAGGCCGCCCCTTGACAACGGGCTCCCGGGCACCAACGAACGTCGGGCCGCTGCCACCAATCCGAATTTTCATAGCTGTACGCGCCCGACAGGGCAGGCGAAATTAACAGGCAGGGTTGAACCGCTTTTTCGAAACCGCCAAGCTCAATCCAGGTTCGGCCGGCGGGGGAGGGCCCGGCAAGAAGAAGGGAGGGCCCGCAAAGACTCATGTCTCTTTAGGCCTGGCCCGCAAAGTGGCACGCCGCCACCTGGTCCGCCGCCCCGTGCGCCTCCAGCGCCGGCTCCTGCTCCGAGCACACACCCGGCGCCCGCGCGATCGGGCAGCGGGTGTGGAACCGGCAGCCCGACGGCGGATTCACCGGTGAGGGGATCTCGCCCTTCAGGGTGATCGGCGCCCGCTCCCGCTCAACCTTCGGATCCGGCACCGGAATCGACGACAGCAGCGCCTTCGTATACGGGTGCTGCGGCCGCTCGTAGATATCGTTGCGGTCCGCTGTCTCGACCACCTTGCCCAGGTACATCACCGCGATCCGGTCGGAAAGGTGACGCACAACCGCCAGGTCGTGGGCGATGAACAGGTAGGTCAGCTGGAACTCCTTCTGCAGGTCCTGAAGCAGGTTGATGATCTGGGCCTGGATCGAAACGTCCAGCGCGGACACCGCCTCGTCGCAGACGATGAAGGAGGGGTTCAGGGCCAACGCCCGGGCGATGCCGATGCGCTGCCGCTGCCCGCCCGAGAACTCGTGCGGATACCGGTTCGTGAAGTTCGGGTTCAGGCCCACAAGGCGCAGCAGCTCTTGCACCCGCCGCCGCCGGTGCCCCACGGACCCGATCCCAAAGTTGTCCAGCGGCTCCTGGAGGATGTCGCCCACCGTCATACGTGGATCGAGCGACGCATAAGGATCCTGGAAGATCATCTGCATCTTCTGCCGGATCCGGCGGAGCCGCCGGCCGCGCAATTTGGTGATGTCCTGGCCGTCGAAGGTGATCTTGCCCGCCGTGACCGGAAGCAGCGCCGTGATCAAGCGGGCCAGGGTCGATTTTCCGCAGCCCGACTCGCCGACCAGGCCTAGCGTCTCGCCACGCCGGATCTCGAGATCGACTCCGTCCACCGCGCGCACCGCAAGCCCGCCCAGACCCGAGACCGGGAAGTACTTGAAAGCGTTCTCGACTCGCAGCAAGACGGCTTCCGGTTTGACCGCGATGGCCGGCGCCTTCTCAGCTGCCTGCAACGCCGCCAACCTTCGCCTGCGCCTTCAGCGTCTGGGCCGCCTCCACCGACAGGGCGCTGGTCTTGGCCGCATCGACGTCCTCCTGCCTTGCGTTGCGCATGAGCACCCAGCAGCGCGCCACCTGGTCCGGCGCGACCTCGGCCAGCGGCGGCTCTTCGACCTTGCAGCGGTCGACGACGAACGGGCAGCGGGGATGAAATTTGCAACCTGCCGGCGAGTTGACCAGGTCTGGCGGCAGGCCACGAATCGAGACCAGGCGGTCCTTCCGCGCCTCGTCGACGCGCGGCACCGAGCGGAGCAGCGACCACGTGTATGGATGCTGCGGGCTGTCGAAGATCTGCTCGACCGGACCTTCCTCGACGACGCGACCCGCGTACATCACGACCACCCGCTGGCACAGGCTGGCGACCAGCGCCATGTTGTGGGTGATGAGCATCATCGCGGTGCCCAGCTCCCGGTTCAGCTGCTTCATGAGCTGGATGATCTGAGCCTGCACGGTCACGTCGAGCGCGGTCGTCGGCTCGTCCGCGATCAGCAGCGCGGGCTCGTTGGCAAGGCCCATGGCGATCATCGCCCGCTGCCGCATGCCGCCGGAGAACTGGTGCGGGTAGTCCTTGACTCGGGTTTCGGCGGCCGGAACGCGGACCCGTTTGAGCAGCTCGACGACACGGCCCTTGGCCAGGCCGGCCGAGAACCGTTTGTGGGCGGTCATCGCCTCTTCGATCTGGAACCCGATCTTGGTGACCGGGTTCAGCGAGGTCATCGGGTCCTGGAAGATCATCGCGACGTCGTTGCCTCGGAAGTCGCGGATCTCGTCGTCGTCCATCTTGGTGACGTCGCGACCTCGGAACAGGATCTTGCCCGACGTGATCCTCCCGGGCTCGGGCACGAGCCTCAGCACGGACAGGGCGGTGATCGTCTTGCCACAGCCCGACTCGCCGACGACCCCCAGCGTCTCCCCCGCATCGATATGGAGCGAGACGCCGTCCACCGCACGCACGACCCCACGGGAAGTGAAGAACTGGGTGTGCAGATCTTCGACCTGCAAAAGGATCTGGCCCAATTTGGCTACCTGACTCTGCCGAAGCTAACGGCGCATGCGCGGATCGAGCGCATCCCGAAGGCCATCGCCGACGAACGTGAACGAGAGCATGGTGAGCGCCACCGCAATGCCTGGGAAGATCACCTGCCGTGGGTCGGCAAAGATGCCTGCGTAACCGTCCTCGATCATCACTCCCCAGCTCGGCTCGGGCGGCCTGATGCCGATGCCAAGGAAGCTCAGGGCCGCCTCCGTGAAGATTGCCGCCGGGATGCCGAACGTCAGGGTCACGATGACCGGGCCCAGCGAGTTGGGAACCAGGTGCTTGACGATGAGCTTGAACGGCGATGTGCCGGTCATGATCGCCGCCTCCACGTACTCCTTCTCCTTGATCGAAAGCACCTGGCCTCGTACCAGTCGGGCCAGCCCGACCCAGTACACGAGTCCGAGGGCTATGAAGATGCTCCAGAAGCTGGGGCCGAAGGCGGCCACGAAGACCAGGACGAGGAGAAGGTCGGGAAACGCATACATGATGTCTGTGAAGCGCATCAGAAGGTTGTCGATCCACCCGCCGAAATAGCCGGCGACCATGCCGATGACGCCGCCGATGATCAGGATCAGGAACTGGACCACGATCCCGATCGTCAGGGAGATCGAGGCGCCGTAGAGGATCCTCGACAGCTGGTCGCGCCCGAGGACGTCGGTGCCCAGAGGGTGCTGAAGCGAAGGGAGCGCGTAGGTGTTGGTGACCTCCTGCTGGACCGGATCGCCGGTGAGATGGAGGACATGCCACAGGCCGCCGGGGTTGGTGGGAAGTCTCGCGCCGATCGCCAGCACGATCATCACGACGATGACCGCAAGCCCGGCGACGGCCAGCGGGTTGCGCCGGAAGCGGACCCAGGCGTCGCTCCAGAGCCCGGTCTGCTCGGGTACGTCCCAGTCGACCTGCTGGACGATGCCGATCGCGGTGGCCATCAGTCCGAGAGCCTGACCCGCGGATCGATGAACACGTACAAGACGTCGACGATGAGGTTGACGACTGCGATCAAAACCGCGAAGAGAATCGTGGTGCCCAGGATCATCGTGTAGTCGCGTCCGGAGATCGAGGTCACGAAGCTGCGGCCGATGCCCGGGATCGAAAACAGGGTCTCGACAATGAACGAGCCCGTGACCAGGAAGGCGAATGTCGGACCCAGCGCGGTGACGACCGGGATCAAGGAGTTCTTGAGCACGTGCCTCATGACCACGAGCCGCGCCTTGAGGCCCTTGGCCCATGCCGTCCGCACGAAATCCTGACGCAGGGTGTCAAGGGTGCTGGACCGAGTCAGGCGGGCGATGTAAGCGGTGGGCAAGGCTCCCAGGGTGATGACGGGCATGATCAGCTCCACCTGGAAGGGATTGAACGGCTGCGGCATCCCGCCGGTCGGAAGGTAAAACGTGCCGCCGGTCAACCGGTTCATACCGAGGGCCAAAAAGATGATCAGAAAGATGCCGATCACGAAGTTAGGGGTGGACGCCGCCGCGGTGGCGAGGCCCAGGGCGGCGTAGTCGGCCACGGAGTTCTGGCGCAGTGCGGCCACCACTCCGAGGCCGATTCCAAGTGGCACGAGGAGAAGGAAGGTGACCGCGCCCAACGTGAACGTGTAGGGCCAGCTCTCGAGCACCCGCTGCGAAACGTGCTGCCCGGGCGAGCGGAGCGAGTCGCCGAAGTCGAAGTGAACCACGCCCCAGATATAGGTGAGGAACTGCTGCGGCAGAGGCTTGTCGAGCCCGTACTTGATGTTCAGGTTGTTGATCACCTGAGGCGTCAGCTGCTTCCCCTCACGATCCCATGGACCGCCGGGCGCCAGGTGCATGAGGACAAAGGTGATGACGATGACGAAAAACAAAACCGGGATCATCCAGAGCAGGCGCCTGATGATGAATACCGCAAGCGTCGTCCCGCGCCCCCGGGGAATCCACGCCAAGAAGGGAAGGGCGCCCCTCCGCAAAGGGGCGCCCCCGACTACCGACAATTTTCTTGCTTACGCGGCAATGTACATGGTTGTCGCCGTGGCAACGTCACCAATCCAGTCGTCGTCAATAGCGCTCCTGTGGTAACCCCTGACCTTCGAGGCTATCAACAGAAACTTCTCGTCCTGGAAGAGAAACATCACGGGAGCTTCCTGCTCCAGGAGCTTCTGCGCCTGGCTGTACGCGGTGTCGCGATCGGTCTGCTTCGCGGCGTTGTCCGCCTTCTGCACGAGCTGGTCGTACTGCTTGTTGGACCAAACGGCGTAGTTGTTGCCGCTTCCGGTCACGAAGAGGTCCATCCAGTTTTGGCCGTCTGGGTAGTCGGCCTGCCAGCCCGAAACTCCGGCGATCCAGAAGTCATGCACGGAGGTTTTGAGCTTGTTGGCGTAGGTCTGGCCCTCCACCGCGTCGACGATGATGTTGAGGCCGAGACACTGCTTCCACTGCTGCTGGAAGAACTCGGAGCTCGCCTTGCGGGCCGAGCTGGCGGGGTACATGTAGTGCAGGCCGGCCAGCTGGGTGTCGGTGACACCGGCGGTCTTGGCCTTGGCGAGCAGCTGCTTGGCCTGGTTGCAGTCGTACTTCTGCGTGTCCGACTGCTCGTAGCCTCTCTCGCCGTTGGGGATGAAGTACGTGGCCGAAGTGCCGACGCCCTTGCGCACATTCTTGATGTACGACTCGCGGTCGAGCGACTTCGCTAGCGCGAGCCTTAGGTCGCCGTTGTTCAAAGGCGCCCTGGTGGTGTTGAAGTTGATCCAGTAGTTGAGGAGCGTCGGACCCCGCAGCAGCTGCTTGCTCAGCTTCGGATCGTTGAGCACGGTGGGCACGTCGGGGTTGGGGACGCCGCGCGTCATGTCCAGCTCACCGTTCTGGAACTTGGCGAACTCCACGTTCGCGTCCGAGATGTAGTAGAGGATCACCTTCTGCAGGATCGCCTGCGTCCGGTACTGCTTGCTCGGCGACAGGGTGATGTGGTCTTTGGGCACGAGCTCGGAGATGACGAACGGGCCGTTGCCATGGATTTTGGCCGCTGAGTCGGCTGTGACAGCGCCGAAGTCGGCGCCCGCGGCGTCGACGTCCGCTTTCTTGAGCGGAACCGCAACCCAGAGGCTGGTCACCCACTTGAAGTAGGGCGCGGGGTGATCGAGCTTGATGACGAAGGTTTGCGGATCCGGCGCCGAAAGGCCGAGGCCATTGAGAAATGACCTGACCGCGCTCGCACTCTTCGCGTCCACTCGCGCGTAGCCGCTCGCGCCCGCAATCATTTCGAAGTTGTACTCGTAGGCCGCCGCGACCGTGGGGTCGAGCAGGCGCTTGTACCCGTAGACAAAGTCACTCGCCGTGACCGGCGTGCCATCGCTGAACTTCTCGCCGGATCGAATCTTGAACGTCCAGGTCAGGCCATCCCCGGAGACGGTCCAGCTCGATGCCGCCGCGCCTTCGACATCCGAGAGATCGGCCTTGGGTCGAGTCAGAGCCTCGAATACATTGCGACCGACGGCTCCCTCATAGGCCCATGACTGTTGCGTGGGGTCGAGCGTCGCGGGCTCGGTGTCGACGTTGACCCGAAGCACCTGTTTGTCGGGCGGCGCCGGGTTCTGACCAACAGGACCGTTCGACCCACCGCAACCGGCGGCCGCAAAGATTCCCGCAGTCGCGAGCGCTAACGCTCGGACGCTGACTCCTGAATACATGCGCGGTCTTACCTCTCAGATTTCCTGCAGCCTTCTTCCCGGCGGTCGCGGGGCGAGAGTGCGCCGGCGACAGGTCTTACTCAAAGCCGCTTCGGCCAAGCGGAATTCTGTTGAAGTTGACTCGCAAGAGTCAACGGTTTAGCAAGATCACCCCTCCGAACGATTGTTTGCCGCCCTAGTGGGGAGCGATCGAAAGCTGCCCGGGCGCCAGCGCGCCGGGCCATTCATCGACAGCTGACGTCGCGACACCGCGGACGTAAGACTGGGTCAGATACCAGCTCACCGTTTGGGCGAGAAACACGACCGGGACGTCGCCAACCACCATCGATTGCGCCTGCAGATACTCCTGGTCGCGCCTCGCCGCTTGTGTGTCGGTGCGTGCGACCCTGACGAAGTTGTCGTACTGCTGGTTCTGCCAGAACGAGAGGTTGTTCGAGCTCGTCGTCAGAAAGGTGTCGTACCAGTCCGCGGGGTCCGGATAGTCGGCGGTCCATCCGCGTGGCCCGGTGACTTGAAACTCTCCGTTGTCGACGCGCGCGGCCAGCGTGTTTGCATCGAGCGTTTGAAGGTTGAGCTCGATGCCGAGGTTGGCCTTCAGCTGATCGTGCACGAAGGTCGCGGTCGCCTTGGCGAAGTCGGACGACTGGTCGTAGGCATAGGTCAGGGACACCTGCTTGGCGGAGAGGCCCGACGCCGCGAGGTCCGACCGCGCCTGGGCGACGTCGAATTTCTGCGCGGTCAGGGTCGGCGTATAACCGTGCATGCCCTTGGGGATCAAGGTCGCGGCGGGCGCGCCTTCGCCCTGGAAGATCTGGGTCACAAAGGCATCGCGATCGATCGCCTGCGCCAGCGCCTGCCGGAGCTTCACGTTGTCGAGTGGCGGCGAGTTGACCCGGAAGACGATCCAGAAGACGGTGAGGTTCGGCGTCTTGACGAGCCGGCGGCTCAACATCGCGTCGCCGGCGACCGAGGCCGCTTGCGCCGGCTGCACCGCGATCTCGTCCAGCTCTCCGTTCTTGTATTTGGCCAGCGCCACCGCTCCGTCGTTGACGATCACAAAGTCGATCCGGGTCAGGCTTGGTCTGGCCCCCCAGTAGTTGGAGTTGCGCTCGAGCCGGATGTGGTCGTTCTTGACCAGCTCGGTGACCTTGAACGGACCGTTCGTCACCAGGGTCGCCGGATCGGACGCCCATTTGTCGCCCCCCTTCGCGACCATGTCTTTGCGAATCGGCGCCGCGGCCGGAAGGGCGGCCAGCCAGATGAAGGCCGGGTCGGGCCGCGCCAGCTGCACCTGGAATGTGTAGTCGTCGACTGCTTTCAACCCCAGCGTGCCCAGCGCGCCGTCGATCGCAGCCTTGTCGCGCTGCGGGTCCATCAGGGACACCCGCTCTCCATTCAAGACGGCGCCCGCAAACAGGGTCTCGTCCGGTGCGGCCAGGCGCGGATCGATCAGCCGCTGCCATGCATAGACAAAGTCCTGCGCCTTGACCGGGGTGCCGTCCCAGTACCGAGCGTTGGTGCGCAGGTGGAAGACGTAGGCCGTACCCGAGCCGTTGGCCTCGTAGGTCTGGGCGGCCGCCGGCATGACCCCGCTCAGGTCAAGGGCCGGCTTGACCAGCGGTTCGGTGATGGCCCGCAGCACCGCCGTCTCGTCCGGGTACTGCGTCTGGCCTGGGTCCAGCGACGCCGGCTGGTCCTCCAGCATCAGGCGCAGGACCTGGTCCTTGGCCAGCTTGGGCCCGACCGTGACCCCGGTATCGCACGCCGAGACGGCGACCACGCCCAACAGAAGCAATCCGATGGCGCGAGCCAGCCGTCGGCTTAAGGACACGCACCAATCTTAAACACGGGTGGAGCGCAGGCCGGATTCACTCCGGGGATCCCCTCAGCAGATGGTAGTTGCAGGCCGGATTCACTCCGGCCGTCCCTTTGGAGATGGGGACTGTAGGCCGGATCACTCCGGCCGTCCCCCAGCGTCCTCAAACGCCACCGACCTTCCTCCGCGACCGGCAACCACGTCGCAATAGGAGGGATAGCCCACGAAAGGGAACCTGGGTTCCCTTTCGTGCCTAGTAAAAAAGGGGCAACCCTGGCGGGCGCCCCCTTGTGCACGTAACCGTGAGATTAACCGAAACCAGGCCGACTTTCCACATCAGACGAAAACAGCGGGAAGGAGAGCAGCGCCGCTTGCCCGGCCGTCAGTCCTTATGGGGTCCCCACGCAGTGGGGGCAGCGGCGCGATGAGAGGAAACCGGCAGGTTTCCTCTCATCCTTGTCTACACCGAAAGCGTCTCCAGGTCGATCGGCTCCTCCTCGAGGATCCGGGCGGCCTGCTCGCGCTGCTTCTTGTAGTAGTCGAGCCCGGTCCCGGCGGGGATCAACTTGCCGATGATCACGTTCTCCTTCAGGCCCCGGAGCCTGTCGACCTTGCCCGAGATGGCGGCTTCGGTGAGGACCCGGGTCGTCTCCTGGAAGGACGCGGCCGACAGCCACGAGGTGGTGTTCAACGCCGCCTTGATGAGACCGAGCAGAACGGTCTGCGCAGTGGCGGGCTCGCCGCCCTCCGCCAGCGCCCGCGCGTTGGCCTCCTCATACTCCCACTGCGAGACGATCTCGCCGGGGAGCAGGCCCGTGTCGCCGGCCGAGTCGATGCGGACCTTCCGCATCATCTGCCGGACGATCACCTCGATGTGCTTGTCGTTGATGTCGACACCCTGTGACCGGTACACCTTCTGGACCTCGTCCACAAGGAAGGTCTGCACCGCCTCCTTGCCGAGGATGTGGAGCAGCTCCTGAGGCGAGATCGAGCCTTCGGTGATCTGCTGGCCGGCCTTGATCAGGACCTTGTGCCCGTCGCGGCGGTCGAGCTCCGGCCGGATACGGACCTGGTGCGGAATCGCGTACTCGCGCACCTCTTCGTCCACCGTGCGGACCGTGATCTCCTTGGCCGACACGGCGACCTTGCCGGCGTGGCGGGTCCGGATGCCGTTGCCCTTGGGGTCGCGGGCCAGCTCCTGGCCCTCCATGGCCTCGTCGCCCGTCTTGACGAGAGTCTCCATCTTCGCCGCCAGCGGGTAGGAGACCTCGAACTCCTCTTTGGACGTCACACGCACCTTGCGCGAGCCCTCCTGGCGGATGATCTCGAGCTCGCCGTCGATCTCGGAGATGATGGCCTTGCCCTTGGGGATGCGAGCCTCGAACAGCTCCTCCACGCGGGGCAGACCCTGGGTGATGTCGACGCCTGCAACACCTCCGGTGTGGAAGGTGCGCATGGTCAGCTGGGTTCCGGGCTCGCCGATCGACTGCGCGGCGATGACACCCACCGCCTCGCCGATCTCGACCAGCTTGCCGGTCGCCAGGTTGCGGCCATAGCACGTGCGGCAGACGCCCTCGCGCGCCTCGCAGACCAGGACAGAGCGCATCTTGACCGGCACGCCGGCCTCGATGATCTTCCGAGCCACCTCATCGCTGATCGACTGGCCGGCCGGCACGAGCACCTTGCCCTTCGCCGACACGTCCTCGGCCGCCACGCGGCCCGCGATCTTCTCGAAGATCGGCTCGTTCCTGGCGCGGTCGGGGGTGATGTCCCGGATCCAGATTCCATTGGTGGTTCCGCAGTCTTCGACGCGCACGATCACGTCCTGCGCGACATCGACCAGACGCCGGGTCAGGTACCCGGAGTCGGCGGTCCGGAGTGCGGTGTCAGCCAGACCCTTGCGCGTGCCGTGCGTCGAGATGAAGTACTCGAGCACTGTCAGGCCCTCGGTGAAGTTGGCCTGGATGGGCAGGTCGATGATCCGGCCCGTCGGGTCGGCCATCAGCCCACGCATGCCGGCGAGCTGCCGGATCTGCTGGATGTTGCCGCGGGCGCCCGAGCCCATCATCATCCAGATCGGGCTGAACTTGTCGAAGGCGTGCTCGGTCGCGTTGCCCACCTCTTCATAGGCGCGCTGCCAGAGCTCGAT
>VBDR01000062.1 GCA_005882135.1 Chloroflexota bacterium | reverse complement strand
ACCAAGCGCCTGCCCCAGCGAATAGAAGGCCCACGAAATCCACGGAGCGCCGGAGATCGTGAAAGTTGCTGAAGCCCAGCTAGGCCCGGTGGGGATGGGTTCTATTTCGTGATGTAGAACAGGATCGTGTCGTGTACGTACTTGGCCTTATCGTTGCCTCTGAACATGACCTCGTGGTGCGTTCCGCTAGAAGTCGTGATCAGGATCTCGCTGGTGCTGTAGAAGTTCCCCATCCAACTCTTGTCGCTCAGGATACCTACCGTAGCGATCCGCGTATACGGCAGCGACAGCATCGCAATCTTCTTGCCGATGTAGGACTTGTCCTGGATGATGACGCGCCGGTCGGTCAGGGCAAGGAACCCCGTGGCCGCGCCCTTGGCGTCGTAGACCGCAAACAACTGCTCACCGGCCATAAGCCCGCTCTGGATCTGCTGCAACTGGTCCTCACGATCGAACACCACTTGTCTTGGGGTACCGACTTCGGCTGCGGTTTCCATGCCCTCTCTCCCTATTCGGGTTTCCGGTCGTCCATGATCCGGGCAACCGTATCAACCAGCCGTCGCCATAACGCGCTCATGGGTTGCGGGCCGGGCCTCGGGGGCCACGGTCGTCCATCACGTAAGTGGTCGCCCTGGGAGGAGTCTGTAAGCTCCTCAACCGGGTCAGGAGCATCTGAAATTCCCTTGATGGGCACTGCGGGCCTACGCTACCTCGGCCTTGAACGCGACGCTAAGTTCCTGGAGGGTTGGGCTCCCTCCCTTCCCGCGTCCTTTTGGGAGGAACGGAGCCGACCCTGGTATGAGCTCCTCGTGCTCCACGGGATCGTCGACGTCCTCCGCTATGCGTCTTCGACAAAACGAGGTTGGCCGTTATAGGCCAGACGCTTAGTCACAGCCACAAATCTCTGGGAAGATCAGGAAGTCGTCGGCCATCCAGCCTTGGCCTGCGAGGTGCCACCAAATGCCGTCAGTTGATGACATGGGTGCATAGGCCGGACCGCCGTCAATGCTGACACCCGTGTGGTGCTGCAGGCAGGCGACCACTTTGCCCTGTGGGCCCGGCGCCGAACGCACGTTGGCGCCGCAGCTGGCGGTAGCGCCGCCGAGCCAGACCATGCCGCTCTTCCCGACAGCCGGAAAGACCGCCGGGCACTGCGAACGTGCCCCGCGCCAACCCGCGGCGTCGTGGACGACGTAGGTCATGCAGGCGAGCACATCCGCGTTCGAGCCGCCCTCACCATCGAAATACGCGGACTGCGTTCCATTGTGCTCGGTGCCTAGGGATATGCAGGCTCGATTGACGGGGCACGTGGCCATGCTGTCCACAATTACCGCCGCCGCATGCGCCCCGGCGGTCGACAGCGCTGCCTCGCGAGCCGACGCGTAGTTCTGACCAGCGGATGGGAGCGGCGGATCGGACATAACAATCTCAATCGGGGGCGCAGGCACTGTCTTGTCGGGTGTGTACCAATCGGCTGGATCGATTCGGTCTGTCGTTGCACCGGCTTTGACGATCACCGGCAACGGCGCATGAGAGCACGACGGGCTTCCGCAAGTCGCAAATTCAGAGTAGGTGGCGCCAACCACGCTTCCCTGACCCTTGCAGACCAGTGGACGGACTGCCGAGTACACGTAGTACTCGCCGGCAGCGACCCCCTTGATCGTGTATGAAAATTGGCCCGCGACGGTCTCTGTGGAGTAGGCGCCGCGAGAAGCGCCGGCTGTGCTGATTGCATAAATCAGCTGAGGAGCGACCCCACTGGGCGGCCAGCCGGCGCTTCCGGTAATGGTTCCTGAAGTGCTTGACGGCGAGGCGGTCAGCGCTGGAGAAGGGAATGTTGGGCGGGGTGCCGGACTTGACCCACCGCTGCTGCAGGCTGAGAGGCTGGCTCCGGATGGACTGGGGCCAGCAGTCCCGGATGGCGAGGCCGGCGCGCTGGCCACCGTCCCACCCTGTTTCTGGGGTGACGTACCGCAGCTGACCAACATCAAGCCGGCCAGAATGACCCCGACGGCCAGCCGCAGGACTTGGAGTTCCCGACCCACCGGTGCCGTAGTCATCTATTCGCCTACTCGAACGGGAATGTGGGCGAACTGTTACTGCGATCGCGGTTTGGCAAGGAGAATGAGGGGAGCTCCGCCGTCGGTGAACGGGGTCAACGGCTACTTCCGCAACGCGGTCCTCACTGGGGCAGCCTGAAGGCACAGGACGTCAATCTGAGGCAACGTCTCTAAAGCCTTGCGTCCGAGACGGGTCGTTAGACTGCGAGAGGTGACGGGTCGCGTCGCAAAGGTCATGGTGCTCGTCACGCTGTTTCTTGTCGCGTGCACCCGCACCACCCCGAATGCGACACACAGCCCGACCCCCACTCCAATCCCGGGCAACATCGCCTGGACCGACTGCGGGGGCGGATTCCAGTGCGGAACGGTGCAGGTGCCCCTCGATTACTCGCGCCCCGAAGCCCGCAAGATCGCGCTCGCGCTCATCCGCATTCAGGCCAGGAACCACGCCACTCGCATCGGTTCATTGCTCGTGAACCCAGGCGGCCCCGGCGAATCCGGCATCGAATACCTGCGCGCGGATCTCTCGTCGCTTGGCAATCTCAACCAACGTTTCGACCTCGTCGCCTGGGACCCGCGTGGAGTGGCCGGCAGCACACCCGTGACGTGCGTTGACGGGCCGCAGGAGGACGCGTATCTCTCGATCGACTCCGTGCTCGACGACCCGCAGGAGAAAGCGGACGCGATCCAGGCCGACAAGGATTTCGCAGCCGGCTGCCAGAGCCGCAGCGGAGACCTCTTGCCCTTCATGGATTCAGCGAGCACGGCAAAGGACATGGACCAGATCCGCGCCGTGGTGGGCGACGCCAAGCTCACATACCTGGGGTTCTCCTACGGGACCTACATCGGCCAGTGGTACGCGCACCTCTTCCCCACTCATGTGCGCGCGCTGTCACTGGATGGAGTCGTGAATCCGAAGGTGTCGGCCAACGACAGCCTTCTTGCGCAGGTGGTTGGTTTTGAGCAAAACCTGCAAGCATTCCTGGCCGATTGCAAAGCAAGGTCAAGCTGTCTCTATGGCCAGAGCGGGGATCCTGGAACCAAGCTGACGGCTTTGATGAGCCGGCTCGACACGACCCCGTTGAAGGTCGGTACTCGACAGCTGACACGTGCTCTGGCGATGACCGGTGTGCTCCAGGCTCTGTACAGCCAGAGCCTGTGGCGGCCCCTCGATCAGGGACTCACCGCGGCGGATCGAGGTGATGGCCGGATCCTCTTGCTGATCGCTGACCTCTACAACCAAAGAAACTCAGATGGCTCCTACAAGAACCTCTTCAACGGTGCTTACCACTCGACGTACTGCCTCGATTTTCCGGCGCCGTCCGATATCGCGACTTACGACAAGCTCGGTCCCGCGTTTACGAAAGCCTCCCCGTTTTTCGGGCCCTGGAGCCAGTACGGCAATCTGCAGTGCGGCCTCTGGCCGGTCAAACCCAAAAGCGCACAAGGACCTCTTACGGTCGAGGGAGCGCCGCCCATTCTTCTGGTCGGCGGCACCAATGACCCGGCCACGCCTTACGCCGACGCGCAGTCGGTAAACCAACAGATCGCGGGCTCCGTGTTGCTCACGCGAAGGGGCAACGGGCACACGTCGTATGACGCGAGCCCGTGCGCGCATGCTGCCGAGGACGCTTACCTCATCGACCTGACGGTTCCTGCCGGCGGAACGATCTGCCCTAGTTAGGCGACTGTTTCCGCGGCCCGCGCCTTGGCCTTCTCGAAGGTCAGCTCGCCGCCTCGCGCGTCGACCTCGACCACGTCACCGTCGGTGAACGTGCCCCCGAGCAGCATCATCGCCAGCGGGTCCTGAACCAGTCGCTGAATCGCCCGCTTGAGAGGGCGCGCGCCGTACACCGGATCCCAGCCGCGCTCGATCAGCAGCCGGCGCGCCCGGTCGGTGACAACGAGAGTGATCTTGCGCTCGTCGAGCCTCTTCTGCAGGCGCTGAAGCTGGATGTCGACGATCGCGCCCAGCTGCTCCTGCGTCAGCGCCTTGAACACGATGATGTCGTCGACGCGGTTCAGGAACTCGGGCCGGAAGTGGTCGCGCAGCACGGCCAAGACCGCCTCGCGCACCTCCTCGAAGGAACGGTTCGACATCTCCTGGATCAGCTGACCGCCGAGGTTGGAGGTCATGATCAGCACGGTGTTTCGGAAGTCGACCGTGCGCCCCTGGCCATCGGTGAGCCGCCCGTCGTCGAGGATCTGGAGCAGGACGTTGAACACGTCCGGGTGCGCCTTCTCGATCTCGTCGAACAGCACGACCGAATAGGGCCGCCGCCGCACCGCTTCCGTCAGCTGCCCGCCTTCGTCATAGCCGATGTAGCCAGGCGGAGCGCCAAGCATTCGAGCGACGGTGTGCTTCTCCTGGTACTCGGACATGTCGAGCCGGATCAGGGCCTGCTCGTCGTCGAACAAGAACTCGGCCAGCGCGCGCGCGAGCTCGGTCTTTCCGACCCCGGTCGGGCCGAGAAAGATGAATGAGCCGACGGGCCGGTTCGGATCGGCAAGGCCCGAGCGCGACCGGCGGACAGCGTTCGCCACGGCGGTTACCGCCTCGTCCTGGCCGATGACCCGGTCGTGCAGGCGCTCTTCCATCTGTATGAGCTTGGCGACCTCGCCCTCCATCAGCTTGGAGACCGGGATGCCAGTCCACTTGGCCACGATCTGGGCGATGTCCTCCTCACTGACCTCTTCCTTCAGCAGTGGATGGCCTCCCTGCAGCTGCGCAAGCCGCGCGTTCGTCTCGTTCAGCTGCTTTTCGATCTCAACTGCCTTGCCGTAGCGAAGCTCGGCCGCCTTGGCGAAGTCGGCTGCACGCTCGGCGCGCTCGGCGTCGGCGCGAACCTCCTCGAGCTTGGCCTTGAGGGCGCGAATCTTGGCGATGACGTCCTTCTCCTGGTTCCAGCGCGAGCGCAGACCGGTGCGCCTCTCGTTCAGCCCGGCGAGCTGCTTCTCGAGCCCCGCCAGGCGTTCCTTTGAAGCCCGGTCCGTTTCCTTTTTCAGCGCCTGGCGCTCGATCTCGAGCTGGCGAATTTGCCGCTCGAGCTCGTCCAGCTCGGCCGGCATCGAGTCGATCTCGGTGCGAAGGCGGGCCGCTGCCTCGTCAATGAGGTCGATCGCCTTGTCGGGGAGGAACCGGTCGGTTATGTACCGGTTGGAGAGCACGGCCGCGGCAACGATCGCCGCGTCCTTGATCCGCACCCCATGGTGGACCTCATATCGCTCGCGTAGACCGCGGAGGATGCTGATCGTGTCTTCGACCGAAGGCTGGTCGACGAACACCGGCTGGAAACGCCGCTCGAGCGCCGCGTCCTTTTCGATGTGCTTGCGGTATTCGTCGAGTGTCGTCGCGCCGATGGCGCGCAGCTCGCCGCGCGCGAGCGCGGGCTTGAGCAGGTTGGCGGCGTCGATGGCGCCTTCGGCGGCGCCCGCGCCGACCAGGGTGTGCAGCTCGTCGATGAACAGGATCACCTGCCCGTCGGAGCCTTCGATCTCCTTCAGAACGGCCTTGAGCCGGTCCTCGAACTCGCCGCGAAACTTGGTGCCGGCGACGAGCGCGCCGAGGTCGAGAGCGATCGCACGCTTGCCCTTCAGACCCTCGGGCACGTCGCCCTGGGCGATGCGCTGGGCCAGGCCTTCAGCAATCGCAGTCTTGCCCACGCCGGGCTCGCCGATCAAGACGGGATTGTTCTTGGTCCGGCGAGACAGGACCTGGATCACACGCCGAATCTCCTCGTCGCGGCCGATCACAGGGTCGAGCTTGCCTTCCTTGGCGAGCTTGGTGAGGTCGCGGCCGTACTTGTCGAGGGCCTGGTACTTGGATTCGGGGTTGGGGTCGGTGACGCGCTGGGTTCCCCTCACCTGGCGCAGGGCGCGGAGCAGCGTTTCGTGGGTCGCGCCGGCCTCCTTGAGGATCGCCTGGTCGGTGAGCGCGAGCAGGAGATGCTCGGTCGAGATGTACTCGTCCTTGAGCCGCTCGGCTTCGCGTTCGGCCTGCTCGAGGTGCTTGCTCAGCGCCTCGCTCAGATAGGGCTGAGCACCACCACTGACCTTGGGGAATCGTTCGATGGCAGACACGAGCGCGGGCTGCAGCGCCTGCACGGACGCGCCAGCCCGCTCCAGCAGGGTGCGAGCGACGCCTTCGTCCTGGTGCACGAGCGCAAGCAGCAGATGCTGTGGCTCGACCGCCTGGTTGCCGGTTTCGCGCGCGAGCTCGGCAGCCTCCTGCAGAGCCTCGAGCGCCTTTTCGGTGAACCTTTCCTGTCTCACGTAGACAGTTATCCCAAGGCTTTTCGGGCACCAAACAGATTGTCCGTATCTTGGCTCCATGCCAGAGCTGCCCGAGTTGGAGGCACTGCGGATCCGCATCGGCCCTCGGGTCGAGGGCAAGCTCATCACGGCCGCCACGGTCAATCCCAAGAAGGCACATCTCCTCCGCTATCCGGTGGACAACTTCGCCCTGGAGCTGCCCGCCAGACGGATCACCTCGCTGACCCGGCGTGGCAAACACATGGTCTTCGCCACCGAGCTTGGAGGCGGCGGCGCCCCGCGGTGGCTGGTGATCAACCCGATGCTGGGAGGCCGATTCCAGATCGCCGGTGGAGACACCGCGGTGCCGGCGACGGAGGTCTTCACCCTGCGTGTTGAGGGCAAGCAAGAGCTCCGCTACCTCGATTTTCGGGACATGGGCCGCATCTACTGGGTGGCCGACTGCTCGCGCGAGGTTCCAGCGTGGGACCTACAGGGGCCGGAAGCGGACTCAGTCGGCGAGATGGGCCTGGACGTCTTTCGCAAGCGACTGCGGCGCTTCCGCGACGAGCTGAAGGACCTGCTGCGCAACCAGGAGTTCCTGGCCGGCATCGGCAACGCCTATTCGGACGAGATCCTGTTCGAGGCCAGGTTGCTGCCCCTGCGCCGGCGCGCTTCCCTCAAGCCGGATGAGGAGGAGGCGCTGTACGTTGCGATTCCGCTCGTGCTGTCACGCGCGGTGGAAGCGATCCTCGCCAACCCGAACTACGAGGAGTCGAAGCAGGATCGGACCTTCATGGCGGTGCATATGAAGGGCGGCAAGACCTGTCCGCGGTGCGGGCACCGGATCAGCCAGCTCGGCTCCAACCGCGAGCCGCTCAACTTCTGCCGGGGCTGTCAGCTCTAAAAAAGGGCAGACCCCTGCGGGGTCCCTCCCTTCCGGTTCCGGTCCTCCCCCACCGGCCAAACCTCACTTCAGCGTACTGACGCCGTCAAGCCAGGCTGTTAAGAGGAGACCCGGTGGCCAGCCCCTGCCAGGTTGCCCGCGATGCTGTCGAGCAGCCGCTGCGACACGAGCGCGATCTCGTCCACCGCACCCTCGAACGCGGCGGCGTGCCGACCCGACGGCTCTCGGAACCCGCTTACCTTGCGGACGAACTGGCGAGCGGCGGCGCGGATCTCGTCGTCGGTGGCGACGACGTCAGCATGGCGGAGGGTCTTGATGCTTCGGCACATGGTCAACAACGATAGCCAGCGTCAGCCGTCGCGATGCGGCGGGAGCTCGGGAAGCTCCGGCGGCGCCAGCCGGGTCGGGTCCAGGCCTGCCCGTTTCAGCATCTCGCTGGCCAGCCGCTCGTAGCGGTGCTCGACCAGGTCGCCGACCGGGTCCGCGCTCGCCGACATGAGCTGGCGGAAGCTCAGGCTCGAAATCGCGCGGTAAGCGAGCACCGCCCGCGCTGCATCCGCCCGTCCCGTGATCGAAGCGATCCGCACGAAAGCCAGGGCCGCGCCGGTCTCCCTCATGTCACGCCACCGCCAGCCGCCGTACGGAACGAGCACGAGGAGGATCGGCGGCACCGCCACCAGCAGCGCCAGCACGATCGCGACCCGGAGGATCGCGTCATGGATGTTCTGACCGGCGGCGACCAGCTGGTCCCCCGAGTAATGGCGCAATGTGTCCGCGGTGTCCTGCAAGAACTTGGTCAGAATCGGAATCCCACCTGGAACCGCCTGCCGGAAGGCCGCGATCCACTGGTTGAAGGTGCTGCCAGTATTCCTGATGCCGTCGGCGATCACCTCCAGGCCCATCACGGTCTGGTAGATGAGGAAGCCCAGGTATGCCCAGAGCACGGTCCATACGGAGACGACGGTGTCGGCCAGCACGCGCAGAAACGCCGGCCAACGCCGGTCGGGATAAATCTTCAGCATCATGTCCGGCTGCACGATAAGTCACTGGCCGCGAAACAGAGTTAGACTCGGCGAAAGCTATGCCCAGCGACCTGTGCTTTCCCGCCCATCGCCTGATCGAAGCGCCAACCTGCTTCTGTACCTGCTAGGTCGCTAGATCCCGGGCCGAGGATCCCGGCCGATAGGCGACCTGTCCTTTCCCTCGCAAGCCCGCGCCTGTGGGCGCCTGAAAGGAGCAGCAGATTGGCTACCACCCTACTCAGACCGGACCAGAGCTTTTACCCTTCGCCGCGCTTGGCGGCCGAGGCGCCGGTCGAAACCCTGGCCTACATGGTCACTTTCGACCCGACGCGAAAAGAACCCGATGGCCTCGTCACCCTCGACGTCGACCCGAAGTCCAAGGGCTTCGGCAAGCAGATCGGGCGGGTCGAGGCGCCCAACGTCGGCGACGAGTTCCACCACTTCGGCTGGAACGTGTGCAGCTCGGCCCTGTGTCCCTACGCCGCGCATCCACACCTCGAGCGGCGCTACTTGCTCGTGCCCGGCCTCCGCTCCTCGCGCATCTACATCTTCGACGTCAAGCCCGACCCGAAGCACCCCAAGCTCGTACACACGATCGAGCCCAAGGAGATCGCCGACCGGGCCGGCTACAGCCGTCCGCACACCATCCATTGCGGCCCGGATGGCATCTACGTGAGCGCCCTGGGCAACCCGGACGGGGATGTCCCGGGCGGTGTCTTTGTCATCGACCACGACACTTTCGCGGTGAAGGGCCGATGGGAGCTCGACCGCGGCCCGCAGAAATTTGCGTACGACTTCTGGTGGCATCTCGGCTACGACACCGCCATCACCAGCGAATGGGGAACTCCCAAGATGGTTGAAGGTGGAGTCAATCCCGAGCTGTTGCTGGCCGGGGAGTACGGCCACCGGATCCACATCTGGGACCTCCCCAAGCGACGCCACCGTCAAGAGATCGACCTAGGCAAGGAGCACCAGATGGTGCTCGAGCTACGTCCAGCGCACGACCCGAGCAAGGCCTTTGGCTTCGTCGGCGTGGTGGTCAGCCTGAAAGACCTCAGCTCATCCATCTGGACCTGGTATCTCGACGGCTCTACCTACAAGGTGGAGAAGGTGATCGACATCCCGGCCGAACCGGCGGACCCGGACGTCTTGCCGCCGCTGCTCAAAGGCTTCAAGGCCGTGCCGCCGCTGGTCAGCGATATCAACCTTTCGCTCGACGACCGCTGGCTGTACGTCTCCGCCTGGGGCACGGGCGAGTTCTTGCAGTTCGACGTCAGCGATCCGTTCAAGCCCAAAAAGACGGGCAGCGTGCACCTCGGGGGCATTGTTCGTAAGGCTGCGCATCCAACGAGCGGTCCGCTAAACGGCGGCCCGCAAATGGTCGAGCTCAGCCGGGACGGCAAGCGCGCATACCTCACCAACTCCTTGTACGCGAGCTGGGATGAGCAGTTCTACCCAGAGGGGATCACGAGCTGGGCGACGCTGATCGACGCCAAGCCGGAAGGTGGCTTGGGTCTTGACAAGGGTTTCTTCACGACGTTTGAGCAGCGCACTCATCAGGTTCACCTCGAAGGCGGCGACGCCTCGTCCGACTCCTACTGCTACTCGTGACCGGCGCCTTGTGGCCCTGGGCAGCGCTCGTGCTGCTCGGGGCCTACCACGGCGTAAACCCGGGCATGGGATGGCTGTTCGCCGTCGCGCGTGGACTGCAGGAGAAAAATCGACGCGCGGTGCTGGGTTCGCTGCTGCCGATCGCCATCGGCCATGAGGCCTCGATCGTCATCGTCGTCGTCGCCGTGTCGCTCACCCAGCAGTTCCTGCCGCCGTTCGTCGTGCGGTTGATCGCGGCGCTCGTGCTGGTCAGCTTCGGTGTTTACAAGCTGGCGCGACCTCGCTCGCATCCGGGCGGCTTCGGAATGCGAGTCGGTCCGGGGGGCCTGGCCGCTTGGTCGTTTCTGATGTCATCGGCGCACGGCGCCGGCTTGATGCTGGCGCCGGTGCTGCTGGGGCTGCCCGTCTACGCCGCATATCACAGCCTGCGCGAGATCTCACTCCAGGCCGTCGCGGCGGCGTCGCTCCATGTCGCGGCGATGCTGCTTGTGATGGGGATCGTCTCGGTGATCGTTTACGAGAAGATCGGTGTCCGCATCCTGCGCCGCGGCTGGTTCAACCTCGATCTCGGCTGGAGCTTGGTCCTCATCGCCAGCGGAATGATCACCTTGTTCACAGCCATCTAGACGATCGCAAAGTCGACCTCGACGCTCAGCTGCACGTCCAGCTCGCCGACCGGGACCTGGGTCGGGGCGGACAAGGCCGCACCTGCGTAGTTGATCGGCATTGGTGTGCGGCTGCCGGAGGAGAGATCGCTGACCCGGATGACCTGGCGGTTGATCAGCTGCTACCCCGGCCAGGAGGGCGGATCGTAGCCGACATTCGCCACGCTGCCCGTTCGCCAATACACGCCGCGGCGGCGCTGCATCAGCTCCTCGTCCACCAGGTAGCGGCGCAGCGCGGCGAAATCGGGATGCCGCCTGGAGATGATTCGATTCACCTCCTCCTCCGGGTAGAGGCGGCCGGGCTGAAAGTCCTCGGCCATCCATCGCAGGACGGCGAGCCGCTTCTTGCGTTGGACCGGGATGCTGAGCAGCCGTCCCGCGACGTCGATGAAGTTTTCCAGCACTCGGCCGTCGTCGCCTTCGACTTGTGACATGGGCGCTAACTAGGAAGTTACTAGCACTCGAACTTGAAGGCGGCGTGCCCGGCAGCCGGATGCGATCAGCCTGTGACTACAGCCAGCAAGACCAGGTCCGCGACCACGAGCACGTAGACGAATGCGGCCAGGACCTTTCCGTTCAGACCGATTCGATCCGCGGCCTCTGACATCGTCGACGGCAAGAACGCCTGGCTGATGGTGTGCAGGCTGACGATGCCCCGCGGCCACGGCGATAGCGTTTTGCCGGTGAGATTTGCCTGCAAACGGCGAAGCCCGAACTCGAGGATGACCGCGCTGGCGATCACAAGGCTCGCGAGCGGAAGAATGCGCGGCGACGCGACCCGCCCTCCGTCGAGCAGCATCGAGACCGCGAACATCCCGGTGGCTCCCCAAAAAACAACGAAGCCGAGCACGAGCCATGCCGCATCCTCGCGGGTCGGGAACTTGGTCGATGGGGACTGCAGATATTCCAAGACGGCGATTCTATGGCCTAGCGGGTCGCATCGCTCGACAGGTCAGCGAGGTAGGTGAGTCGTACCAACGCCAACGGCCGTCCGCAGACAACTGGCCGACCGGAGTTGGGGTGACGTCCGCCACCAGTTGGTTGAACTGGGCGGGGGAGGCAAATGGTTACGGCGCCGGCTCGACCGGTTCGCTTTCCAGACCGAGCACTCCAAGGTCGCGGTTGAGCGAGAAGGGCTGACGTTCGATGACCGCGCTGTCGATTGCCTCCGCCGAATCGAGGACGTAGACGAAGCGGAATCCCTCGCCCTGAAGTCCATTCATCGAACGCTTCATCTGATCGCGCTGCCGGCGGATAACCCCCGCGGGCAGATTCCGATTCGCGCGACCCCGGTTTCGCGCCACGCACAACTCCTCAGGCAGGTCGAAGACGATGGCGACCGGCAGGCAATCTTGCTTGGCGGCCAGGGCAACCAATGGTTTGCGAGATTCCGGCTGGACGCTCGTGGCATCGACCACAGCGATCCGCCCTGAACGGAGTCTTTCGCGTGCGATCGAGTGGAGGATCCGGAAGGCAGCCGGGGTGGCCCCCATGTCGTTCTCGTCATCCGCGACAAGAGCCCGGCAATGATCCGATGAGATCACCTCGGTCGCGCGGAAGTGCTTCGCCGCAAATGTCGATTTGCCGCAGCCAGAGGGCCCGATCAGCACGACCAGTGACAGTTCGGGAATTGTGAGTTTCATCGTTTGAAGAACGGAGTCCCGAAGATACGGCGTCTTTGGCGCCAAAAAGCGTATCCGGATATGGGAATACATGCGTTTGGATCCAGAGACGCGAAATTTTTCAGCAATTGGCGGAGGGGGAGGGATTTGAACCCCCGTGAGCCTTGCGGCCCAAACGGTTTTCAAGACCGCCGCCATAAACCGGACTCGGCCACCCCTCCGAGGGCAAGACCGATTATCGCGCCCCGATCAGCTCCACCCCGCCCATGTAGGGCTTCAGCACATCAGGCACGCGGATCATCCCGTCAGACCGCTGATACGTCTCGATGATCGCGTCGATGGTGCGCGGCAGCGCGAGGCCCGATCCGTTGATCGTGTGTGCGAATTTGGGCGGCGTGCCACGCCCCGGTCGGTATCGGATGTTGGCCCGCATGGCTTGAAAGTCGTTGAAGGTCGAGCAGGACGACACCTCGAGGAATCGGTCCAGTCCTGGCGCCCACGCGTTGAGGTCGTACTTCTTGTACTGCGCGAATCCCATGTCCCCCGTGCACATCGCCATCACCTGGTAATGCAACCCCAGGCGCTGCAAGACGTCTTCGGCGTCGCGCGTGAGCTGCTCGAATTCGTCCAATGACGTCTCCGCGCTCGTCACCTTGACGAGCTCCACCTTGGAGAACTGGTGCAGCCGGATGAATCCGCGTGTGTCCTTCCCAGCGGCGCCCGCCTCCGTCCGCCACGACGGCGCGTAGGCGACGTATTTCAGCGGCAGGCGGTCCGCATCCAGGATCTCCTCGCGGTGAAGGTTCGTCACAGGGACTTCTGCTGTGGGGATCAGCCACAGGTCTCGACCTTCGACCCTGAACGCGGCGTCCGCAAACTTCGGCAGGTTGGCCGTGCCGACCATCGATGCAGAGTTGACCAGCATCGGCGGCCACACCTCGACATAGCCGTGCTCAAGCGTGTGGACGTCGAGCATGAACTGCACCAACGCGCGCTCCAGCCGCGCGCCCTCGCCGATCAGAAAGGCAAACCGCGAGCCCGACACACGGGCGGCTCGCTCGAAATCCATGATGCCGAGGGCCTCGCCCAGGTCGAAGTGGGTGCGCGGCGCAAACCCGAGGTCTGGCTTGCTCCCCCACTCCCTGACGACGACGTTCTCCGCCTCTGTCTCGCCTATCGGCACCGACCCGTGAAAGACGTTTGGCACGCGCAGCAGGAGGTCGTCGAGCTCGCGTTTCACCGCCTCCGCGACCGCCAGCTCGCTTTTCGCGGTGTCCGCCATCTGGCGCAGCCTTTCTTTGAGCGCCTCGTCTCGCGTCTTCGCGAACTGCTTGGAGAGCTCGTTCTGCTCGGCCTTGATCGTCTCCGCGTTGCGCTGGTGCCCGCGCCACAGCTTGTCCAGTCGAAGGATCTCGTCCACCGGCGCAGGCTCGCCCTTGAGCTCTGCCGCGCGGCGCACCAGGTCGGAGTTCTTGCGGATGAAATCGAGCGAGAGCACTAGCTCTCGGCCTTCATGACCGGGAACAGGATCACGTCGCGGATCGAGGGCTGATCCGTGAGCAGCATGACGAGGCGATCGACGCCGATGCCAAGACCGCCGCATGGCGGCAACCCGTACTCGATCGCGCGCAGGAAGTCCTCATCCATGGGATGGGCCTCGACGTTGCCGGCCGCCCTCATGGCCGCCTGCGCCTCGAAGCGGGCCCGCTGATCGATGGGATCGGTCAGCTCGGTGAAGGCGTTGGCGTACTCGCGGCCGAGGATGATGAGCTCGAACCGCTCCACGAACCGCGGATCGTCCTCGCGCGGGCGTGCCAGCGGCGAGATCTCGACCGGGTAATCGATCACAAACGTGGGTTGGCGCAGGCGTGGCTCGACATGCTCCTCGAAAAGATCGTTGAGCTCCTCCCCCGCCGCACGCCGGCCCGTGTATTCGAGCACCAGGTCGGCCATGCGCTCGCGGCGGTAGGGTGGCGTGAGGTTGACGGCTTCGCCCTGGTACGAGGTGTCGAGCGGCCGGCCGGCCGCCATGGCCGAGACCATGATCAGGTCCTCGACCAACTGCATCACGTCCTCGTAATCGGCGTAGGCCTGATAGGACTCGAGCAGGGTGAACTCCGGGTTGTGGCGCGGCGAGAGTCCTTCGTTGCGAAAGACACGGCCGATCTCATACACACGCTCGAATCCGCCGACCAGCAGCCGCTTCAGATGCAGCTCCAGCGCGATGCGGAGGAACACGTCGCGGTCGAGCGAATTGTGGTGCGTCTGAAAAGGACGCGCGTGGCCGCCGCCGGGAATCTCCTGCAGCACGGGGGTCTCGACATCGATGAAGCCACGCTCATCGAGCAGGCCACGAACGGCGGTGATGATCTTCGAACGGGCTCGAAAAACGGCGCGCACCTGGGGATTGGCGATCAAGTCCACGTACCGCTGCCGGTAGCGAATCTCCACGTCCTTCAAGCCATGCCATTTCTCGGGCAGCGGGCGCAGCGATTTCGTCAGCAGCCGAAACGAATGCACTTCGAGCGTGATCTCGCCCCGTTTGGTGCGAAAAATCGGGCCTGTCACCCCGACGATATCGCCTCCGTCCAGGTCGGCAAATCGAGCGAACTCTTCCTCGCCGAGGATGTTGCGGTTGGCCATCAGCTGGATGCGCCCGTGCCCATCCTGCAGGTCGGCGAAAACCAGTCCGCCCTGCAGCCTCTTCACCATCAGACGTCCCGCCAGCGAGACCGGATCGGTCCGTTCAGCGTCGCCAAGCAGCGTTTTGGCCGCCTCCGTGGTGTGAGTAGGCTGGAAGCCGCGCGCGTACGGGTCGATGCCCTGCACGCGGAGCCGATCGAGCTTGTCGCGGCGGTCGCGCATGACCGCCGGTAGGTCGAGTTCGGTCTCTTCCGTCACGATCGGAAAAGACTAACGACTAGAGCGCGACCTCCTGTTCCTCGGCGGCCGGGAATGAATTCAAATCCGCGCCGCCTGAGGCTCGGTGATTGCCCAGCGCCTGCTCGATGAGCGCATCGACATCAGCATCTGAGTGCAGCGGGTCGTGGTGGAAGAATGCAAGCTCTTTGACCCCGGCCTGCTCCGCGAGAGAGAGCGCCTCCTCGTACGTCGAGTGACCGAAGCCGGCATGTGTCTTGTACTCCTCCGCGCTGTACTGCGCGTCATGCACCAGCAGGTCGGAGTCCCGGCACCAGTTGGCGAACTCTTTCAACGTCCCATTGGAGCCGTTGGCGAAGAGCGCGATCTCATTGTCGGTGGCAAACGTGAAACGCGAAGATCCCTCGTCGATGCGGTAGCCGAAGGTTGGGATCGGATGCATCAACAGGTGCGGAGTGATGCGCAATGCGCCAACCTCGAAAGTCTCGCCCTCATTGCGCTCGATGAACTCTATCTCCGCCGGCATGTGGCTCAAGCGGACGGGAAAGTACGCGGGGTCGGTCTGGTCGGCGAACGCGGCCTGCAGCGATTTCGCCGAGCCAGCAGGCCCAACGATCGTCAGATGGGTGCCGGGAACGAACGCCGGCAGAAAAAACGGAAACCCCTGGATGTGGTCGAGGTGAGTGTGCGTGATCAACAGGTGGGCCTGCAGCGGCTCGGTCGGGCTGAAGGTGCTGCCGAGCTCGGCGATCCCCGACCCCGAGTCGATCACCAGCAGGTTGTCCTCCTTGTCCCGGACCTCGATGCACGTGGTGTTGCCGCCGTAGCGCAGGGTCCTGCGTCCCGGCGTGGGTCGCGTGCCCCGCGTGCCCCAGAACTTGATCCTCATCGCCCGCCGGCGGGCTGATAGATCTTTTTGATGACAAAAACGTCGAGCAGGTCCTTGTCGAGCTTTCCCTGTCCGGCCTCCTCATGAAGGATGTCCAGCGCGGTGCTCGAGGGCACCGCCCGCTTGTAGGGGCGGTCCTGTGCGGTCAATGCGTCGTAAATGTCGGAGATCGTCATCATGCGGGCCTGCAGCGGGATCTGGTCCCCGGTCAAGCGGCGTGGATAGCCGGAGCCGTCCAGCTTCTCGTGATGACCGTAGGCAATCTCCGGGATCCCCCTCATCACAGGCGTCCACGGGATCTTGGTCAGGAAGTGGAAGCTGTGGGTGACATGTGATTCCATCTCGAGCCGCTCTTGGGGATCCAGCGTGCCCTTGCGAATGCTGAGGAATCGAAACTCCTGCGGCTCGAGCATCGGGTGGGGATGGCCGCTCATGTCCTGGTAGGTCTGCTGGGAAAGGAACTCGAGCACCGAGGCCTTGTCCTCGGGCATCACCGTCGGCTCGTTGGCGGCGGCGATGCTCCGCACCCATCGGTTCAGCTGCTCCAGCTCTTGCTCGAGGCGGTGGTCGATCTCTTGCAGGTCGGACCCATTGCGGCCGGCCTTCATCGCCTCCAGCTTTTCGGTGGCGTACTTGACCTGCACCGACCGCTCGATGAAATCAAAGCGCGCCTGGATGACCTCGAGCTGACCTGGAACGAGCTTTTTGGCCTTGATCAGGATGTGCTCGCGCACTCCGACCTTGCCGAAGTCATGCAGGAGACACGCATAGCGCAGCTCCTTGAGCTGGTCGTCGGTCAGATGGACGCCGCGATATTTGCCGGTGTCGATCTCATTGACCGCCCGAGCAAGGCTCGCGGTCAGGCCCTCGACGCGACCCGAATGACCCGCGGTGCTCGGGTCTCGCTGCTCGATCGCGGTCACGCTCGCCTGCACAAAACCGTCGAACAAAGCCTGGATCGAGTCGAGCAGGTTCTTGTTGTCCAGCGCGACCGCGGCCTGGCTGGCGATCGACTCGATCATCTCCAGGTCGTCGGGCTGGAAGCTGACGACCTCGGTGACGACGTTGTCGACTGTGAGCCTCGTCTCGAATCGCCGCTTGGCGTTGATCAGCTGGACAGCGCCGACGACCTCGTTGTTGTAGTTGCGCATCGGCACGGTGAGCATTGACTTGGTCCGGTAGCCAAACTGCGAATCGAAACTCTTGCCCCCGACTGGTTTGCCGGGCGGTGGGTTGTAGGCGTCTTCATAGATCTGGCTGGTGCCCATCGAGACCGTGTAACCGACCACCGTCCTGTCGTCCACCGGCACCTTGAAGGCCTGGTAGGTGTTCTTGTCGAGCGAGTGGTTCTGGCTGGAGGCGAGGAACAGCTTTGGCACGCCGTCCTCCTCCATCTTCAGCCAAAGGCTGGCGCCGTCGGCGTGCGTCAGCTGGCGCATCGTGGTGAGGATGAACGCCTGCAGCCGTGCGATGTCCTTCTCCGCCGACAGCGCGATGCCGATGCGGTTGAGCTCCCGAAACTGCCGGTGGCGGCGGTCCGCCTCGTCTTCCAGCTGCATGACCTGTCGCTTGAGGACGACGTTTTCCATCGCCACGCGGACGAGCTCTCGCGCAGCCGCCGGCGAGGCGTCGGCCGGCAGCTCGACCGCGATCGGGGCCAGCCGGTCGGGGACCTTCTGGCCCGGCCTGAGCAGGATCAAGGCGGGCTCCTCGACCTTGGCCGGATCCGTCAGAGGCTCGGTTTCAAGACCGGTCGCGGGCAGCCCCGCCGATTGACCTTCGTCCAGGACATAGAGATGGAATTTCGGCGCCGTCTTCATGGGCGGCTACGTTCTAGCACCCCCGTCAGAGTTTTGAGCGTAGATAAGGCGTAAACCGTCGAGGGTCAGCAGCGGGTCGGTGGTTTCGATGACCCGGGTCAAACCGGCCACCAAGGAGGCCTGACCGCCGGTGGCGACCACCCTCGCGGTGCCGCCAAGCTCATCGACCATCCGTTTGACCATGCCTTCGACCTGAGCGACGAAGCCCCAGACCAGGCCCGATTGGATCGAGGCGACGGTGTTGCGGCCGATCACCGAATCGGGAGCGACGGGCTCGACCCGGCGAAGCATGGCCGTCTGCGAGACGAGCGCATCCAGGGAGATCTCGACGCCGGGCGCGATCGCGCCGCCCAGGTAGTCGCCCTCGGCGTTGATCGCGTCGTAGGTGACGGCCGTCCCAAAATCGATCACGACCACTGGGCCACCGTACTTCGTGTAGGCGGCCAGGGCGTTGGCGATCCGGTCGGCGCCGACGTCCTTGGGATTGTCGTAGCGGATGCGGACGCTGGTCTTGACGCCCGGGCCGACCATCACCGGCTCGCACTTCAAGTAGCGGCGCGACGCCTCGACCAGCGCGGGATTGATCGTGGGTACGACGCTGGAAATGACGACGCCCGTGACCACGTTCAGCTGAAACCCCTGGAGATCGAAGAGCTGGCGGATCTCGATCGCCAATTCGTCCGCCGTCCGCTCCCGATGCGAGGTGACGCGCCAGTCGGCGGCAAGGCGCTCGCCGTCGAAGAGGGCCAGGGTCACGTTGGTGTTGCCGACGTCGATCGCAAGCAGCATGGCGGCCCGAACTGTAGAGGACCGGACCGGCGGCGCGGCCGACAGTTCGGGCCAGGCGCCCGCAAGGGCGCCGGTCTGGGCGCCGAGACGAAGGAAGGGGTGGCACTAGGAGGAGCGCATTGATAATGCGCGACGACGACGGGCCGGGCCCCCTGACGCACGTATCGGCGTCCAGAGGCCCGAAATGCGGCCGCGACGGCGGGCCGGTCCTCAAGTCGGCAGGGGAGGCGGGTGAGCTTGGCTCCAGCGGCGCAAGGCCGCGGCCTCGCGGCGAAGCGCCCGGGCTCTCGCCGCCACTCGGCGCGGGTTGGGCCCGCCGGGGAGATCGCGCTTCGCGAGCGACGCCCGCGCGCTCCAGGGTGCTTTGAATTCGCCGTCCCGAACCTGCCGGCCGACCTCCTCGTGCGCCTTGCGGAAGGAAACCCGGGCGCGTACCAGCTCCTCCGCGGCATCGGTGGCCAGGAGAGAGGGATCGGCAGCTGCAGCGGCCAATCGGCCGCGGTCGAATTCGAGATGCTCGACCAGGATCGCTGCTGCCTCCAGGCAATCGAAAAGGTTGTCCGCGGCGGCGAAGAGGGCGATCTTGTCCTCCTGCAAGTCGCGGTCATAGGCAAGCGGCAGGCCCTTGAGCACGGTAGCCAGGGCGACGAAGCCTCCCAGGGCCCGGCCCGTCCTGCCTCGCAACAGCTCGGCGATATCGGGGTTTTTCTTCTGGGGCATCAGGCTCGAGCCGGTCGCGATCTCGTCGGCCAGGACAACGAAGCCGAACTCGGCGGTCGCCCATAGAACGATGTCCTCACCCAGCCGGCTCAGGTGGATGGCCGTGGTTGACGACGCGTAGGCGAGGTCGAGCGCGAAGTCGCGGTCGGAAACCGCATCGACGCTGTTGAGCGTCAGGCGATCGAAT
>VBDR01000061.1 GCA_005882135.1 Chloroflexota bacterium | reverse complement strand
CAACGATGCTCATCGAGTCGGAGGCAGGGGACCATTCAGCCGATCCGGAAAATGGCAGCACCATCGCGGTTGGGCTGCGCCAGTCGTCGCAGCCGGTCGTCGTCTCAGGTGCAAGCGGGACTCGGCGGACATACCTCTACGGAAAAGACAGCCAATCGATGAGCGGCGATTCGCTTGCTGGCGCGACCGAGGTGCTCTACATAGTCGTGACGGGCGGTCGCACCTATTTCGCCGCCTATTGGCACTATCCAGCCGATCCCGACCTGACGGCGGACTTCGATCGGATGGTGACCGGCACCCTGAAGTTCTTCGCTTGAAGTTATAGGAGCTATCACTAAATGTGAGGCGGGAAGGGAGGGATTCGAACCCTCGAGGGAGCTTTACACCCCCTACCCGCTTAGCAGGCGGGTGCTTTCGGCCACTCAGCCACCTCCCCGGCAAACGGGGCCGTCGCTCGATTCTATTCGACCCCAGGCTCTCTCCATACTTAGCATCCGATGGAAGCTCCGGGCGGACCAGGCGCGCCGCCGATGTGGGGGCCTGGACGCAAGATGGGGTTCGGCGCGGCCCCCGGTTCCAGGAGCAAAGTCTGGTACACGGTTGCAGACGGCAACCTCAGCGAGGTCTTCTTCCCCTTCCTCGACCACGTGGCGCTGCATGAGCTGCGTTTCTTTGTTTCCGCCGCTGGCGCGCCGCCGGTCGACGACTCAGCCGACGGGCAGCACAGCATCAGCTGGATCAGCCCTGGCGTGCCTGCATTCCGCGTGGAGACCACCCATCACGAGTACCGGCTGACCAAAGATTTTTTCTCCGACCCCGAGGAGAACGCGGTGCTGATCGCGGCGACGTTCACCCCGGAGCTTCCCGACCTGCGCCTCTACATGCAAGCCTCGGCGCACTGGGAACCTGGCACCGACGGCAATTTCGGCAGCGTCATCGATACGCACCCGCCCGCACTCCTGCTCCAACAGCAAGACATCTGGATCTGCGTGGTCGGTCCCTTCAGCCGCGCCAACGTCGGCTACTTCCGAAGTTCTGACGTGCACATCGACCTCACCGACGCCGATGGCCACCTCACCTACACATACGACCGCGCCGGGCCGGGAAACGTGTCAGCCGGCGCCGAGATCGGAATTCGCGCCGGCGCCTTTCAGCTCGCGATCGGTTTCGCTCACTCGCGCGCCGACGCCGAGGAGGTCGCCCGCACTGCCCTGCAAAAGGGCGCAGGGGCCGTGCGCCAGGCGTTCGAGCGCGCGTGGCGGGCGCAGCCCGAGATTCCGCCGGCCCTGGGCAAGGTCAGCGGCGATGACGGGATGCTGGCTCGCGCGTCGTTCGCCTTCCTGCATTGCCTGGAGGACAAGTCGCATGCGGGCGCTTTCATTGCCGCTCCGGCGGCGCCTTGGGGGGAGACCAACCACGACGGCAATCACGTCTATCACCTGGTGTGGCCTCGAGACCTGTGCCGGATCGCGACTGCCCTGCTCGACGCCGGCGACAGCGATGCCGCGCTGCGTGCATTTCGACACCTGCAGTCGCAGCAGCGGACCGATGGTGGTTGGCATCAGAACTGGACCCTGGACGGCACGCCGCACTGGCAGTCGACCGAGCTGGACCAGATCGCGCTGCCCATCCTGCTTGCCTGGCGGCTCGGCGTCGCGGGCTGCCTCGACCACGATCCCTACCCGATCATGGTTCGGCCTGCGGCGCAGTTCATCATCCGGGAAGGACCACTGACCACCCTCGATCGCTGGGAAGATGCCGGAGGCCTGTCGCCGTCGACGCTTGCGGCGTGTATTGCGGCCTTGATAGTGGCCGCGGAGTTCGCGCACGACGCCGGCGAGCATGTCGCCGCGAATCATCTCCGCGCGGTCGCCGACTACTGGAACGACCGCGTCGAGGCCTGGTGCTCGTTACCCTCGGGCCAGTACATCCGCCTTGGATCGGACCCTGACCGGCGGCCAACGGAAGGCTCCACCGCTCCGGAATTTCTCGAGCTGGTGCGCTATGGCCTGCGCCGGCCGAAAGACGACCGAGTCCTACGCAGCCTGCAGGGCGTCGACACCTCGCTCAAGGTGAGCCTTCCGGCGGGGCCGAGCTGGCGGCGCTACGTGAGCGACCAGTACGGAGAGCATGAGGACGGTGCGCCATGGGACGGCAGCGGGCGAGGTCGCGCCTGGCCGGTACTGACCGGCGAGCGGGCCCGGCACTTCTTTTCGATGGGACTTCCTGCGGCCGAGCTGGTGCGAACACTTGAAGGATTTGCCGGCCCGGGGTTGGCGCTGGCCGAGCAGTTGTGGGATGGGCCTGACATTCCGAGCCGCGGCCTGCAGTTCGGACGGCCGAACGGTTCGGCTTGCCCGCTCGGGTGGGCGCACGCGGAATATCTGGAGCTGCTGGTGACGATCGCCCTGGCAGGCTTCCCGGACATCATCATGCCGGCGCGCCGCCGCTACACGGAGGGGACGGCGCTGGAGCCCGCGTTCATGTGGTCGCACAGGCACCAGATCGCGCGCATCGCGGCCGGTCGCCACCTTCGCGTGCAGCTGCCCCGGCCGGGCGCGGTGCACTACACGTTCGACAATTGGAAATCGCACGAGGAGATCGACGCCGTCGACACGACGCTGGGGCTGTGGGTGGCGGAAGTCCCATGCCACAAGCTGCCGTCAGGGACGGAGTTTTCCTTTACCGCGCACTACATGACGGGCTGGGAGGGAAAGAACTTCTCGCTTACGGTTGTATGAAGTTTGTGTCTCCCCACCCGGCGGCTTTGCCGCCGACCTCCCCACAGGGTGGGAGGTGACCTCTACCTTTCTTCAGGTGGTTCCAGGTCGTCGAGCCTCAGGCCGTTGGTGGTGTCCTCGTCGAACTGGCTGTGCAGCTCGCCGCAGTCGGCGCAGCGGTAATACTCGCCAACGAATCCTTTGTGCCACACGGCGTAGCTGACGATCCCCGGCTCCTCGACCAGGATCTCCTGCTCGAGCCGGTAGATCACCTGCTCCCACCCGCCGGTCTCGATCTCGTCGTCGAGCACGACCACGCAGTAGGGATGCGGCTCGCCCCAGACCATCACGACCTCGCCGCGACGCTCATCGTCGGTGTTGACGATCGACCACGCCTCCGCCGCCTGGCCGCGGCTGCTGCGCACCAGGCGCAGCGGCGCCCAGAAGCGCTCGGCCGACTCGCGCTCGGCCTTGTCGTGCTCTGCCTGCGCCTCCTGAAACGCGCTCCACATGCGCAGCAGGTGATTGCGAAAGCGGTGATAGGTCGGCAGCAGCTTGGGCTGCTGCTTGGGAGAGCCGATGAGCTTCTCGAAGGCGTGCTCGAACGCCGCCTCGACCCGCTCTTGTCGGTCCGAAACCTCCGGCGCCCAGCCCTCGTCTTCAGAGAGCCGCATGCTCTCGTTGAGCACGACCTCGAAGTCCAGCCAGTCGTCGCCGAACTCGGGCACGAACACCGACTCGACCAGGTCTGCAAGTCGGTGTTCCTCGAGCAGCGCCGGAGTCACCTTGCCGCGCGCGTCCGGCCAGCCCTTCCAGCCCATGACGTTGTGGATCCAGTAGTCGAAGACGGTGACCGCGTACTGCAGCGCGGCGGGGGAGCTCCAGATGCCTGTCGGCCAGGTTTTCTTACCGGTGCGGACCTTGTTGTAAAGGGAGATGACCTGCTCTTCGTCGAGGTATTCAGTTTCCATGGGCCCTCCCACTATAGGAATAACCGCCAAAGCACCCTGGGTATAGTCCTTAGGGATGACTCAGCCCCGAAACTTCACCCCGGACCAGGTCGCGCGCTACGCCCGCCACCTGATCCTGCCCGAGGTCGGCGGCGCCGGCCAGCGCAAGCTCCTGAACTCCAGCGTGCTGCTCCTGGGCGCCGGAGGCCTGGGTTCGCCGGCCGCGATGTACCTGGCGGCGGCCGGCGTGGGCAAGATCGGAATCGTCGACTTCGACGTCGTCGACGCCTCCAACCTGCAGCGCCAGCTGCTGCACGGCCACAACGACATCGGCCGGCCCAAGGTCGAATCGGCGGCCGAGACGCTCCGCAACCTCAACCCGGACGTCGAGGTCGTGGCAATCAACGAGCACCTCAACTCGGAGACCGCGATGCGGATCTTCGCCCCCTACGACGTCATCGTCGACGGCACCGACAACTTTCCGACCCGGTACCTCGCGAACGACGCCGCGCACTTCCTGGCCAAGCCGCTGGTGCATGGGAGCATCTTCCGGTTCGAAGGCCGCCTGGCCCTGTTCGACTCGGCCCGGGGCACTGGCTGCTACCGGTGCCTGTTCCCTGAGCCCCCGCCGGCTGGCAGCGTCCAGAGCTGCGCCGAAGCCGGGGTGTTCGGCGTGCTGCCGGGCATCATCGGCAGCATGATGGCCTTCGAGACGATCAAGTACCTGCTCGACATCGGCCGGCCGATGGTCGGTCGCTACCTTCTTTTCGAAGGCGAGGACATGAGCTTCCGCGAGCTGAAACTGCGCCCGAACAAAGCTTGCCCCTTGTGCGGAGAGAACCCGACGGTCGACTCGCTGATCGACTACGAGGCCTGGTGCGGCACCCCCGCGATGGAGCCTTCCGAAGCCCGCGCGAGCTAATCTCGCTGGAGTGATGATCCAGCTCGATGCGTTCGACGCGAATCGGTTGAAGACAGCACGCGAGATCGTGCGCGGGCTGGGTTCGGTGCTGGTCGCGTACTCGGGCGGAGTCGACTCCACCCTTCTGCTGAAGCTCGCCATGGACGAGCTGGGCGAGGGGGCCGTGGCGGTTCTCGCCAGTTCGCCCGCTTACCCGGAGTCAGAGCAGCAGGAGGCGAGGTCCCTCGCCGGCTCGATGGGCGCACGCCTGGTCGAGGTCAACACCAACGAGGTCGAGCTCGAGGCATACGCCCGCAACAATCCGGACCGCTGCTTTCACTGCAAAGAGGAGCTTTTCGACACGCTCGCGCCAGTGCAGGGAAGGCTTGGTCTTGCGCACCTTGCCTACGGCGCGACCGCGGACGACGCCGGTGAACACCGGCCCGGACACGCCTCTGCCGTCCGGCGCGGGGTCCGCTTCCCATTGCTGGAAGCCGGCATGCCGAAATCGGAGATTCGCGCCGCCGCGCGGACCCTGGGACTCGCCAACTGGAACAAGCCGTCCTTCGCCTGCCTGTCATCGCGCATCCCGCACGGGACGCCGGTCACCGTGGCAGCGCTGCGCCAGATCGAAGCGGCGGAGACCGCGCTCAAGTCGCTGGGTTTCCGCCAGGTGCGTGTGCGGCATCACGGCGACGTGGCCAGGATCGAGGTCGATGGCGCAGAGATCTCGCGGCTGATCGACGAGCGCGAACGCGTGACCGCAGCCGTACGCAAGGCCGGCTACAAGTTCGTCTCGGCGGACCTCGAGGGTTACTCGACCGGAAGCCTGAACCGCACCTGGAGAAAGGGCAGCTGATAGCCCCACCGGGGCGGCCCCTCCGGCGCTGCGCGCCACCTTCCGATAAATGGGGAGGAGTCCCCTCCCCATGAATGGGGAGGAAGTCGTCTTGAGCCTCGATGAGGGCACGACCGGGGCCACCGCCGTCGCCGTCGGTCTGGACGGCGAGGTTCGCGGCAAGGGGTACGAAGAGATCACCCAGCACTACCCGCGTCCCGGCTGGGTTGAGCACGATCCCGCGGAGATCTGGTCCGCCGTTCAGGTCAGTGCGCGCCGTGCCCTGGAGGCCGCGAACGCACAGTCTCGCGAGGTGCGCGCGATCGGGATCACCAATCAGCGCGAGACGCTGGTGCTGTGGGACCGCAAGACGTTGCAACCGATCGCGCCGGCAATCGTCTGGCAGGACCGCCGCACCGCCGACCAATGCGCGCGGCTGCGTGAAGCGGGTCACGAACAGCGAGTGCGTGAAACGACCGGCCTGGTCCTCGATCCGTACTTCACCGCCACCAAGCTCGCATGGGCGATCAACAACGTGGCCGGCGTTGCCGATGCCGCCGCGGGCACGGTCGACTCCTGGCTCATCGCGCGCCTGTCGGCCGGCCGCGACCACGTGACGGATGCCTCCAACGCCTCCCGCACGCTCCTGTTCGACATCGGCCGCGGCGCATGGAGCGACGAGATGGCCGAGCTGTTCGGCGTGTCCCTGGGCAACCTGCCTCGGGTCGTCGACTCGAGCGGGCGAATCTCGGCCACCGCCGGCGACGCTCTCGACGGTGTTGCCGCCCCCATCACCGGCATCGCCGGCGATCAGCAGGCGGCGTTGTTCGGCCAGGCGTGCACCGCGGACGGGATGGCGAAGAACACCTACGGCACCGGCTCATTCGTGCTCATGCAAACGGGCGGCCGTCGCGTCGATTCGGCGTCCGGCATGCTGACCACGGTTGCGTGGCGGCGCGAAGGCAAGCTGAGCTACGCGCTCGAAGGCGCCATCTTCGTCACCGGCGCGGCGCTCCAATGGCTGCGTGACGGTCTCGGCATCATCGGCAGCGCGAGTGAAGCAGGGCCGCTGGCTGCCTCGATTCCCGACACCGGCGGCGTGTTCCTTGTGCCTGCGTTTGTCGGCCTCGGCGCGCCACGTTGGGACCCCTACGCGCGCGGCACGATCGTGGGCCTGACGCGCGGCACCGGCCGCGCCCACATCGTGCGTGCTGCGGTCGAGGCGATGGCGTATCAGACACGGGACGTCGTCGAGGCCATGCAGCAAGACACCGGACAGCGCCTGACCGAGCTGCGGGTCGATGGGGGTGCGGCGGTGATGGATGTGCTTTGCCAGCTGCAGGCCGACCTGCTCGGCATCCCGGTGCGGCGGCCCCGCCACACCGAGACGACCGCGCTGGGCGCGGCCTTCCTGGCCGGGCTCGGCGCGGGTCTGTGGTCGGATGCCGACCTGACACAGCTCTGGAAGCTCGATCGGGAGTTCGAGCCCAGGATGTCCCGCGACGAAGCGGACGCCTTGCAGTCGCGCTGGCGCCGCGCGGTAGAACGGAGTCTGGCGTGGGAGACACCGGATAATCAGTAGTCCCGTGAGCACCGCATCGCCTTCTCGTCCCGCCCGGCACCAAAACCTCTACGCCCATCACCTGTGGTTGCAGCAGCGCTTTTTCGCCGGCTTGCTGCTGCTGGCCGGCGTGGTGGCCACCGGCGTGGCGATCTATCAAGGCCAGCTGTTCTCGCCCGCGTTTGCGGTGTGGCTCGTCTACATCCCTACCGGCTTGCTGCTGGGCGGAGCGATCCTCCTCTACCGGCGGCGCAGCAATCTGCAGGTCCTGGACGAGGGCGTGAAGATTTCGAACATGTTCTCGGGCGTCGTGATCGACTACGACTCGATCAAGTCGGTCAGGGCGCTTCCCCTGCGGCAGCATTTCCAGGACCGCCGGAGCCGGATGATCGCCCCGATCATGAAGCAGCACATCGACAAACCCGCGGTCTTCATCAAGGTCCGCGGCGACGAATCCCAGCTCGCCGCCATCAAAAAGCGCCTCGGCCTGTTCAGATCGCGCCTGATGGATGAGGACACCATCGCCATCCCCGTGCCCGACGCCGACGCGGCGGTTTGGGAGATCAACTCTCACCTGCCTGAGCGCCTGGGACAGAACCAGGGGGGAGCCAAGCGGCGCAAACGACGCCGGTGATGCCATCCCGCGGCGAGGAGCCGCAGGAGGCGCAAGCGCGGCAGATCAGGGAAAGAAAGTACTTCGACCGCTGGGACCTGGCCGCCGTCCTCGCGCTGACCATCGTTGCATTCGTTCTTCGTTTCTTCAGTCCGACCCTGCCCGACTTCTTCGTCCATCCGTTCCAGGGGCCGTGGATCACGGATTGCGTGAAGAGCACGCCGATCGACCCTCAAGGCGACCTGGGCACGCTCTGCGGCCTCGCCTATCCCTTCAACAGGGGCGCCCCCGATGCGAATGGCCAGTTTTCCCCGCCAAACGGTCAGGTCTTCGATGAGGTCTATTTCCCAGTCGACGCCTATGACGACGTCAAGGGAATCGAGCAGTGCCAGAGGACCACGGCGAACTGCCGCTACAACTACTTCGATCCCGAGCCCCCACTGGCGAAAGAGATCATCGCCGCGGGGGAGTGGGGCTACGGCTGGTACCGCGCCACCTTCCAGAGCGCGCGCGGCGACTACATCGACCTCGGCTTCAACACCTTCGGGTGGCGCATCGCCGCCTGCATTTTCGGGGTCCTGTGCATCCCGATGATGTATCTCCTCGCGAGGCGTCTGTGGCCGAACCGGCTTTTTGCGATCGCCGCCGCGACACTGGTGTGCTTCGACGGTATGTTCTTCATCCAGTCGCGCATCGGGATGATCGACATCTTTCCGATC
Source organism: Chloroflexota bacterium (assembly GCA_005882135.1). Taxonomy (GTDB): domain Bacteria; phylum Chloroflexota; class Dormibacteria; order Dormibacterales; family Dormibacteraceae; genus 40CM-4-65-16. Next base: position 10,257 of record VBDR01000061.1, on the reverse strand, counting down.
TTTTTCATCCTGGCGTCGTACTTCCTCTTCCTGGTACACATCCAGAGCCGTTCGTTCAACGCGTCGATGCTGTCGCTGGTCGCGCTGGGGATTGTGCTCGGGATCGGCATCGCGGCGAAGTGGATCGTGCTCGCCGCCTGGGCGAGCATCGTCTTCGTGATGCTTTTGCGCATCATCCTGCGCAGCCTCAACTTCGAGTTCGGGCCGTTAGGCTGGCCATTCCTGTCCTGGCGCCGCGGTGAAGGGCCGGTGATCTCGAACGTGTTTTGGCCCACCTATCTGGCGGTGGCGATCATCGCGCTCGTGATCATCCCGCTTGGGATCTACGTCCTCGCCTGGTATCCGTTCTTCCTGCGCGGCCAGTTCCAGAGCCTGGCCGATCTCATCAACTATCAGGTCCAGTCGTTCGACTATCACCGCAACCTGAAGGCGACGCATCCATTCGGGTCGCCGGCCTGGTCGTGGCCGTTCCTGGCGAGGCCGGTCCTCTACTACGCCGAATACAGCAAGCTCGGCACTGATGTCTTCACCGGGCAGCCGCTGATCGCGCGGATGTCAAACCTCGGCAATCCCTGGATCTGGTGGACGAGCCTGCCCTGCGTGGCCGTTCTGCCGTACTTCATCATTCGCCATCGCAGCTTCACGGCGACAGTCATCCTGCTGGGTTTCATCACCCAATACCTGCCGTGGTTTCCGATCACCCGGGTCCTGTTCATGTACCACATGTTCGGCGGGCTGATTTTCATGGTCCTCGCGCTCGCGTTCGTACTCACGCGCGTCGCTGAAAAACTCCGTCCCCCAAACCGTGAGCTGCTCGTCGCCGCCCACCTCGCCATGGCGGTGGTGTTCTTCGCCTACTTCTACCCGGTGTGGACGGGGTTGCCGATCTCGCAGCCTGCGTACTTTGTCAGCCCCGGCACACCGATCTGGGGGCCGAAGATCTGGCTGGTGAACTGCCGGAACCTTCCGCCCTCGGAGCCCCAGATCTTCTGTTGGAACTAGCCGCCGCAGTCTTTCTGGCCGCGTGCGCCGTCGCGGGTTTTGGCATCACTTACCTCTCTGGCGTCGAGCTCAACCTCGAGGAGCGGATCGTGTTCGGCGTCGTGCTCGGCGCGATGGCCCTTGCGGCAGCGAGCTTCGTGCCGTCGTTGCTCGTGCGCGACGTCACGGTGGTCACGGTGCTTTTGGGCCTTGCAATCGGCCTGGCCGCGGGCGCCTTCGGACTTTTCGCCCGCCGCGTCGAGCTCGCGGCCAACTGGAGCGACGCGCGCCGGCGCTGGGTGGCGCCCCTTCGCTCTGCCGGCCACCCATGGCCTTTGCTCGCGGTCGTTCTTGTATGTGGTGTGTGGACGATCCACTTCCTGCACCAGGCGTACGTCTACACACCAGCCGGCCTGTACGCGGGCTATGTCAATGTCTGGGGCGACTGGGCGGCTCATCTGAGCTTCAGCGGCTCGTTCGCCTACGGTCACAACTTTCCGCCCGAGTACCCGGTCGACGCGGGCCACCGCCTTGGCTACCCGTTCATGATCGACTTCCTCGCCGCGCAGCTGGTTCCCGTCGGGCTGTCGTTGACCGAGGCCGTCACCGCGACCAGCGGCATGCTGGGCCTCGCGTTTCCAGCGGTGCTCTACCTGGCCGCTTTGCGGTTCACCGCCGGTCGCGCCGCCTCCGCGATCGCGGTATTCGTATTCCTGCTCGGCGGCGGCCTTGGCTTTGTCCACTTCTTCGCCGACGTCCTGCGTGGCGGGCTGGGCGTGATCGCGCATCTACCGCGCGAGTACACGCTCAATCGCGACCTCAACCTGCAGTGGCTGAACCCGGTCCTCGCCTATCTCGTGCCGCAGCGTTCGACGCTCTTCGGATTCAGCCTCGCCCTGATCCTGCTGCTCGTGCTGTGGATCGCGCTCCGCCAGGGGCTGGGCTGGCGTCCCTTTTTGTTCGCCGGTCTGGTCGCCGGCCTGACGCCGGTGTTCCACGTCCATGCTTACGGCACCGTCATCGCGCTGCCGGCGCTGTGGGCGGTGTTCAACCGGCGGGTCCAGTGGCTCGGATTTTTCGTCCCGGCGCTCGTGATTGGCATCCCCATCCTCGTGTGGATGTGGCCCCCGGCCAACACGAGCATGTGCGGCGATCTGGCGTCGATCGACGGCTACTGTATCCAGCCGGGGTGGCTGTCATTCACAGACTGGCAGCGCAACGGCGTGTGGATGTTTCCCCTGGATTTTCTGGCGTTCTGGATCTGGAACACGTCACTCCTGCTTCCACTGGTGATCGCGGGCCACGCGCTGGTGCGCTGGTTTCCAACCGCATTCCCGACCTGGTTCGCGCCTATGTGGCTTTGGTTCGTGGTCCCCAACGTCATCGTGCTGCAGCCGTGGGTTTGGGACAACACGAAGTTCTTTGTCTTCTGGGCGCTGCTGGGCAGCGTCGTCGCGGCCGGCGTGCTGGCGGGAATGCTGACACGTGGGCCGGCCACAGCGATCGTCGCCGTTACGGTGATGGTTCTCCTCGGCCTATCCGGCGCTCTCGATCTCGCGAGGGCATCGGATTTCAGCAAGAGCAATGTGCAGTTCACCGACGCAGGCGGGCTCAAGGTCGCGGACTGGGTCCGGCACAACACGAGCCCAACCGCGATCTTCGCTGTCGCCGACGAGCACAACTCGCCAATTCCCAGCCTTGCTGGACGCCGCGAGCTGGTCGGCTATCCGGGCTGGCTCTGGACCTATGGACTTGCGGACTACGTACAGAAAATCGACGACGACAACAAGATCCTGAAAGGCGACCCTTCAGCGCTCGACCTGGCACTGAAGTACGGCGTCGACTACGTGATGATCGGCCCGCAGGAGATCCCGCGCGGGGGGAGCCGCGCCTACTGGGACGAGCACGGCACGCTCGTCTACGACGACGGCGGCTACGCTGTCTACCGGGTCAATCCGCCAAGCGCGGCTGCCTAGGGCGCGGGGATGCCGATCGGCGGACGGTCGGCGCCAGGCGGCTTGGCCGCCGGCGTTTCATTGTTGGATCCGAGCGCGTCCTCGACGCGGCGGGCCAGACGCTTCATCTCGCGGTCGCCGCGGTCGAGCCTGTTGACGATCTGCAGCAGGATCTCGTCCTGGTGCATCAGGTGATTCATCAAAGCCTTGAGCTCCTCTTCGGCCTTGACGTTCAGCTCGAAGTCCTGCTGCGAGCGTAGGCGGTCGCGGTCGGCGAGGCGGTTGAGTGCCATGAGCACGACGGAGACCCAGACCGCTGCCTCCAGGCTGAGGATGAAGTTCAGGAACGCGAACGGATAGACGTCCCAGGGATGGATCAGGTTGAGGGCGTTGAGCCCGATCCAGACCACCATGATCCCGACCTGGACCAGAACGAAGATCCAGCTCCCGACCAGGCGGGCGAAGTCGTCGGCGACACGGTCGGCGAAGGTCAGGCGGCGCTCGACTTCGCGGTTGATGTCACGAACCGGAGGGTGGTCGTGCTGATGCTTGATCAGGTCGCGGGCGATGTCTTCGATTTCTCGGGCGATGGACATTTGGGGTTTTTCCTCGAGGGTTGCTGCGATGAATTCAGCTCGTAGCACCATAGCTTGGCGCAAAAGCCCCACGGCTGGCTACAGAAAGTAAGGAAATCTCTCCTACGTGGTTTTGACGGCGCGCCACATGAGAAAGAGGGGCAGACGGCGCCACCGCTCGTCGTCGTCGGCGACCGCAGGCTCCCGCAACGCCTGGACCATCAAGCCGGCTCCCTCCAGTGCTCGGAAATAGGCTTCCATCGGGTACGCCCAACCTGAGAAGTCCATGCTCAGGCCGTCGCGATGATTGGGCTCGAGCTGAAGCCAGCGTCGCGGCCCGAGGTAAGTGCCCTCGATCAGGAACGGGGCGTTGGCGTCGGGCGACTCAAAGCGACCGGCGTCAGCGATCGGATGCGTGACGCACGCGCACAGCACGCCACCGGGGCGGAGCACCCGAGCGGCCTCGTGCAAGGCGGCGTCCATGTCGTCGACGTCCATCAAGGAGTTATAGAAGACGGCCAGGTCGAATGACCCGTCGGCGAACGGGAGGGCAGCGGAATCGCCTCGCAGGTAGTCATTGCCTGCGTCCGCATCGCGGGCCAGCCGGATGAGCGTGGTGACAGGGTCGACGGCGACCACCCGGTGGCCTAGTCTGGCGAGGTCTCGCGTGACGCGGCCTTCGCCGCAGCCGACTTCGAGGGTGCGGCCGTGGGGCGGCGGCACGAGCTCGAAGAAGCCTGGCGAGTATTTCCAGTAAGCGTCGAAGTCAGGTGTTCGCGCCCAGGCGGCCCAGTTCGCCGCCTGTTCCTCCCAATGCTCGCGGGACATGACCGCACATCATGCGGCGTCAGCGATAGTCGTGCGAGCGCTGGGCGGGTCTTGGGACTCCATTCAAGGCCTCGATATGGCTGGCCAGTATCGAATGGACGCCGTCCTGGCGCTGCATCACCCCGTCGATGATCAAGATGGGCTGGCGGTTGGCGACCTGGCGGTAGCGGTCGTAGACGTCTGGCTTGATTGTCACGTTGACCTGGCCGTACTCGTCCTCGAGGGTGAAGAAGCGGATCTTCTTGGCCGTGCTCGGCGCCTGGCGGGTGATGACGAGCCCAGCGACGCGGACCAGCCTGTTGTTGCCGATCGCCGTGAGCTTGTTGCTTTCGATCGCGCCCATTGCGTTCAGGCGGTCGCGACAGAAGTGGATGAGGTGATGGCCAGTCGAGAGGTCGGAGATCCGGTACTCGAGCTGGTTGGCATCGAAGGCATCGATGTTGGGCAGCACGGGGGCTGTGGCGTTGAGCCGCAGCTCCGATTGTTTTTCGATGCCTCGTCGTAGGCCCTTGCCGTGCCACCTCTCCTGCCAGCCCCAGAGCAGCTCGCGCCTGGGTTGGCCGAGCGTGTCGAAGGCGCCGACCATGACGAGGTTGCGGACCGCGCGGGGACCAATTGCGCCGCCGCGGAGGCGGCCGAGAAAATCATCGAAAGACCTGTAGGGCCCGCCGTGGTCACGCTCGGCCACGATCGCCTTGCGACCTTCCTCCCCGAGGTCGCGGACGTAGTTAAAGCCGATGCGCATGGCGAGGCCCGACTCGAGTCGTTCCGGAAGACAGCGGATGTCGGAGCGATTGATGTCGACCGGCAGCGCCGTCATGCCGTGGCGCTTCATGTCTTCGACCAGCACGCTCGGGTGGTAGAAGCCCATCGGCTGGTTGTTCAGCAGCCCGCAGCCGAACTCGACCTGGTGGTGCAGCTTCATCCACGCTGTCTCGTAAGAAGTGCGGGCAAAAGCAGCCGCGTGCGACCGGCAGAACCCGTAAACAGCGAAGCCTTGCACCGCCGCGAACAGCTGGTCGGCCACCTCGCGTGGCACGTCGTTGGCCAGGCAGCCGCCGATGAACTCATCCTCGAGCGATGACATCTCAACCCGGTTGAGGTGACGGGTCATGGCGCGGCGGAAACCATCGGCGCGTCCGGGTTTCATCCCGGCGACGTACATCGCGATCTCGATGATCTGCTCCTGGTAGAGGATCACGCCCAGCGTGTCCTTGAGGATGGGTTCGAGCAGCGGATGCGGATACGTGACCTGCTCGCGTCCCTGTTTGCGGCGGATGTACGGATGGACGGCGTTGCCCTGGATCGGGCCCGGCCGGATGATCGCCACCTCGACCACCAGGTCGTTGAAGGTCCGGGGACGGGTTCGCGGCAGAGTTTGCATCTGCGCCCGCGACTCGATCTGGAAAACGCCGATGGTGTCCGCCTCGCCGCACATCTCGAAAACCTGTGGGTCGTCGAGCATGAGCTGGTCCAGGTCGGGACGGGTGCCGGTCGTGTCCTTGATCAGCTCCAGGGCTTCGGCCACGACCGACAGCGTGCGCAAGCCGAGCATGTCCATCTTGATCAGACCGAGATCTTCGACGTCGTCCTTGTTGAACTGGACGACACGTCGTCCCTCCATTGCCGCCGGCTCCACCGGCGCGATATCGACCAGCGGCTCGCCGGTGACGAGCATGCCGCCGTTGTGGATCGACAGGTGGCGGGGAAACTCGATGACCTCGCGGCATAGCTCGAGGAACTGCTGCCAGCTCTGCGGCCGCATATCCGGTGGCGGAACGGCGTCCATCATCGAGTCCTCGACGTCTTCGGTGAACCAGCGATCGACGCCCTTGGCCAGGCGGTCGAGCAGCTCCGCTGAAAATCCGAGAGCCTTGCCGACCTGCCGGATCGCCATCCGCGGCTGGAAGGTGACCACGTTGCACACCATCCCGGTCCGCTCCCAGCCGTATTTGTCATAGATGTACTGGATCACCTGCTCGCGATGCGCGGTGGAGAAATCGATGTCGATGTCAGGCGTGCTCGTCATCTCCTCGTGCAGGAAGCGTTCGAAGAGCAGGTTGTGCGCGATCGGGTCAACGCGTGTGATGCCGAGCACGTAGGCGACGATTGAATCAGCGGCGGAGCCCCGGCCTTGCCCCGGCACGCCGTGGTCGCGCGCAAATTGCATGAGGTCCCAGTTGATCAGGAAGAACTCGGCGAGGCCGGTCTTCTCGATCACCTCCAGCTCGCGCTGCAGGCGCTTGGCGACTTCTGGAGTGATTGGCCTGTAACGCTCCCGGACGCCCTCGAAGCAGAGCTTGTAGAGATATGAGAAGGGCGTCTCGCCGTTCGGCACCGGATAGCCGGGAAACCTGACCTTGCGAAAGTCGAGGTCGACGTCGCACTCCTGCGCGATCTCCCAGGGCGTGGCCAGCGCCTCGGCGAATTCCTTGAAGAGACGCCGCATCTCGGCGCCGCCCTTGAGGTGGTGCTCGGAGTTGGGGAAGAGGTGAGGGCGCGCCTCTTCGAGAGTCGCCCGATGGCGGATGGCGACCAGCACGTCGTGCAGCCGGCGGCGTCCGGGGAGGTGGTAGTGGACCTGATTGGTGGCGACCAAGCGGGCGCCGCAGCGCTTCGCCATCGCCGCCCGCCCTTCGAGCACCCAAGGATCCTCGGGCTGCAGGTGGTGGTGGAGCTCGCTGAAGACGTTCTGCTTGCCCAGCGCCTCCTGGAGCCCGCGCAAGCGTGACTCGCCGTCGGTTGCGCTCAGGTAGAAGAGGTCGCCGCGATGCTCGGCGGCTTTGGCAAGTGTTGTCCGCGCCTCGCCCTTCGGCTGGTCGGCGTGCGCGTGGCTGAGGAGCCGGCAGAGGTTCGAGTATCCGCTGAGATTGCGGGCGATGAGGATCAGCTCCTCGCCGTCCACCTCGAGCGCGCTGCCGATGATCGGTTTGACGCCTAGCTTGCGGCACGCCTGGAGGTGGCGCACGGCGCCGTAGACGCCGCCGTGGTCGGTAATGGCAAGCGCCGGCATCTCGAGCTCAGCCGCGCGCATCGCCAGCTCGTAGGGATGGGAGCCGCCGTCGAGAAAGGAGAAGTTGGAGTGGCTGTGGAGCTCGACGTACGGCGCTTCAGTCATACACCCGCTCGACGAACCATTCGTTGCGCGAAAGGTCGTGATAGAGCTCGCACAGCAAGGAGTTGTTGAGGACGGCCTTCCAGTACTCGCGGACGACCGGTTTGTTCCACCATGACGTCTCGACCTTCCAGCGGGCGATGGGGTCGATCGACCCGGTGAGCGCACCGGAGATGGACTCGGGCGCGCCGCCCGGGCCGAGGGTGACATCGATCGCGGCGGGCGGCGTGAGGAGCCGAGTCATGCCAGCTCCGCTCCGGCCCGGCCCCTCTGGCGCTGCGCGCCACCTCCCCATGAATGGGGAGGAGCCACCTCCCCATGAATGGAGAGGGGAAGTTTCCAGACCACGTCGTCGCCGAAGCGTTCCTGCAGACGCTCCATCGCGGCGATGACTTCATCGCTCGAACCGTCGCCGCCCGCCCACAGCCTCAGCTGACGCCGTCCCGCCCCTTCGAGGACAGGCAGCTCGATCCACAGCTCCGCGATCGGCGCACGAGGCTTCCATTCCTTGATCCATGACCCGACGAGCCCGAACAGCTCGGCGGTGCTGCTGAGTGGATGCCGGACGATGGTCTCTCGCTGATCGGATTCGGTGGACTCGAAGACGAGCCGCACCCTCACGTGCTTCGCCCCAGCGCCGCGCAGCCCTAGCTCATCGGCGAGGTCACCGCACAACGCGCGGGCGACGAAGAGCAGTGCCTCACGATCCCCGACCGGCTCTCCGAACTGCCGGTGCGCGCTCGTGAAGAGTGGCGGGCGCCAGGCCTCGAGCGGATCGGGCTCGAGGCCGCGCGCGAGCAGCACAGCATGACGCCCCTCGTGACCGAGCTGGCTCTCGAGCTCACGTGGCCCCATCGCCGCCACCGCGCCGAGAGTGCGCAAGCCGAGCAGGTCCAGTCGCTCTTGCTGCTCTGCGTCTAGTGGCAGCTCGCGAGAGGGAAGAGGGGCCAGGAATTCACGCGCATCAGCGATCCGCAGCAACCGGCCTGGTCTCGCCCGCGACGCCGCGATACGGGCGGAGAAAGGACCCGGCGCAAGGCCGAGGCGGGGTTCGCGGCCGATTGCCTTCAACAACCGATGCCGCGCGGCGCGGATCGATTCGCCAGGTTTCATGACACCGCTCAGGTCGAGCCAGGCGATGCCCTCATCCCGCACCTCGACTATCGGCGCGAGGTCGTAGAGCGCGGCAGAGACCAGCTCGCGGATGCGAACCACCGCTTCTTCGTCGGGCAGGACGAAGGTCGCTTGAGGACACAGGTGCTCCGCCTGGCGAAGAGCCATGCCCGGAAGAACCCCTGAGGCCTGCGCCTCTTCGGACGCCGCGACGACGTGCTCGTCCCATCGCCCGACGATCACCGGGATCCCGTACAGGTCCGGCCGCCGCGCAAGCTCGAGGTGTGCGGTCAGACCACAGCAGACACGCATGATTCCAACTCGGCGGCATGGATCGGTTTCTCTGTGACCAGCTGCGGGTAATCAGTGAGCGGTCGGGTACCCAACGGGTAGCGAATCTCGAGCTCTGTCTCGCCCAGAGGCGGAGCGACGCGGTTTTTCACGCAGCGCGCCGACGTTCTGAGACCGACGAGCAAGCCGCGTTCCCAGATCCAATCCCTGCGTGAGAACCCCAGGCTGAAGCTGGAGGCATGGGCCAGAGCTCGGCTCGGTGTATCGATCACTCCCACGATCACCGTGCCCGAGCGGTTGGCGCCGGACTCGAGGGGTCCGAGCCAGTGCTCGGGAATCTCGCATGTCAACAAGAGAAAGCCGGCGCCTGCCCTCGCGAGCGTGGCCGCCGTTTCGCCGGCGATTTCAGGAGTCGGCGCGCGGACGACTGTCAGCGCGCCGAGCTCAGGGGAGAAGGAAGTCAACGCCAAGGGGTCGAATCCGCCGCCGTCGATCACCAGCGCGTGCGCGAACTCGCGAGTCGCGCCGGCCAGAAGCGCCAAGGCGAGCGTGAGCTTGCCGCTCGTGCCGCTGCCGGTGAACAGCGCCAGGCGGCCGCGGGGCAAGCCACCGATCCCGGTGAGGTGATCGACTGCTGTTCCACTCAACCACGGTTGCGGCGGCGGCAGCTCGGCCGCCCTCGTCAGCGCCTGGCTGCCGAAGCGGACTCGAATCGAATCGATCGCGACTTCAAGCTTCTGTGCCTGCATCTTTCATGGGGCCTCGGAGAAAGACGCAGGGGAGAAGTGGAGGCAACCTAGACTTTATCGAACACTTGTTCGGGAGTCAAGAGGTAGTCCTGCCTTCCTTATATGTCTAACTGGCGTTGCTTTGGCGGCCGGGTTCATCCCGGCCGCGACTATGTCTCTAAAGCCACCCCGCGTTGCCCCGAGTGGCTTTAGAAACATCGAAACCCAGCGTTACTTTGGCGGCCGGGTTCATCCCGGCCGCGACTATGTCTCTAAAGCCACCCCGCGTTGCCCCGAGTGGCTTTAGAAAAATCGACCCAGCATTACTTTGGCGGCCGGGTTCATCCCGGCCGCGACTATGTCTCTCAAGCCACCCAGCGTTGCCTCGAGTGGCTCTCAAAAAAATCCAAACCGTATACCGGAAAGAGAGCAGCCCCTGCGGCGAAGCCGCACGGGCGATGAGAGGGAACCATCTGGGTTCCCTCTCATATAAAAAGGGCCGGGACTCCACAGAGCCCCGGCGCGTAACGGACTTACGAAACGATTGAAGAGAAGTGCCTTACTTCTTCTTCGAGGTCTTCTTGGCGGCCTTCTTAGCCGGCTTCTTAGCGGCCTTCTTCTTTGCCATCATGCATTACCTCCTTCTCCAAAAGATATGGACCCGATAGGTT
>VBDR01000029.1 GCA_005882135.1 Chloroflexota bacterium | reverse complement strand
TGCCGCGAAAAGGAACGCGCGCAAGGCGGGTGTTCGAAACGTGCGCTTCGCCGCGGGCGCGGCGCAGCATCTGCCGTATCCAGATGCAGCCTTCGACCTGGTGATCCTCTCGTGGACACTTTGATGAATCGCTCCAAAGGGCATGGTCGATGCCCTGGTCGAGGTGCACAGGGTTCTCGCACCCGGTGGGACTCTGGTCGACGCCCGGCCTGATTCGCGCGTTCAGGCGTACGCGGAGCGCCGGAAGCCGCGGGGATTCCAGCGCTTCGGAGTCGTAAAGACCTCCAGGTTGGAGCTCGCGAACGACCGAGCGTCCGACCACGCAATCACGCGCGTAGTGCGCGATGGATTGTTCGAGCGCAGGCGTTCTGGCCGTTTCTGGCATCGCGTACCATTCAGCGACCTCGCTGAGCTCCGCAAGTACCTGAGGGAGCATCTTCGCTTCGTGCATCGCGCGGAGTGGGTCGTCGACGCCGCGACGCGCAAGCGCCATTCGAACGACCAGTTCGTCATCCGCCGTGCCGTCCGCTACGAGCTTCTCGAAGCGTTGCGCAGTCCGCGAAACAACTCGCCCGCGCGACCAGACTGAGCGGGCGAGCACCCCATGTCATTGCTCAGCTCGGGAGTTAAGGGACTGGCACGCGATACCCGTTTGCGAGATGAGTTCGGGTCAAGTTTGGTAGGCCCTCGAGTTTGGTTTGGGACGGGGAGACCGCGAGTTCGAATCTCGCCCGCCCGACCAATGCGCTTCGCCCCAGCAGGCGGCGCCCCCGATTCGCCTGTTTTGCGCCAGCCGAGCGCTTGCCGGGCTCGGATTCGGCGCGCTTTGACCCAACCGTGCAGAACCTGCGGCAAGGAACTTCGTAACTAACTCGTATTTGCGGTGTTCCACCCGCATGGAGACCAACGGTTCCCGTCCGACAGCCAAACTGAGGGTGATAAGGATGCTGCCGACCATGAAGTTGATCCGTTCCCTGTTGTCGGTAGGGGCTGTCGTGGCTGTGGTCGGGTGTGGCGCTGCCACGGCGACATCCGGCGCCTCCAGTCCCACGCCTGTCCCCGTGGACGTGGCCGGCGCGCAGCTAGCCGCCCTCACGTTGTTTCGAGAGCCCACCCCGGGCTGGTGGGTCCCCTGCTTGACCACTGACAATTACGCCGCTTGTCCGCTGTCCGCCTCAGTCAAAGCGCGTCTAAACGACCTCAGCAGCACGAATTACTTCTACTCAGGCCCTGGCGGCCACTGCGCTGGGGATTTCATCAGCAACTCGACGAACGGCATCTTCAAAGCTCCGGCGGTCTTGTCGGCAGTCGCCGAAAGCAACGGCAACGTCACGGTCGTCATTCAGCGCGCAACAATAATCCCTACCCTGACTGCCGTCATGGCGATGGAAAACGACAGGTGGCTTGCCACCGATCTCGCTTCCGGCAGCGGACCTTCAGCCTCCATTTTCTCGCCCAAGCCAAACTGCTGACGGAACGCCGAACGAGCGTCTAGCTCTTAGCGGACTGCCGCATCGCCTCGTGGATCACGTTTCCGTCATGCCATTCCGGCTCGCCCTGCAGGTGCTCGAGCATCCGCCTGTACTCCTTATCCATGTCCGGGCTGTCGGCGTTCTTGCGGTAGGCCTCTTCGCTCTCGAACACCACGGTGAGCCAGATCTCGTTCGGATCCTTTGAGCTTCGGAAAATCGTGTGGTACAGCCAGCCAGGCGGCGGGTTGTCCTCGAAGGATCCCATCTCATCCATCAGCTGCTTCTCATGCCCGGGCTTGACAACGTACCGTGCGACCGTCCCAAACATCTGATTGACACCTCCTGCGCTAGTTTCCGCGATGGTATCGCGCCTGAAATTAAGGCTGGCCGCGCTTCCTGCCGTAGAGCGCGCGCAGCTCGTTCTTGGCCGCCTCCAACCGCTCGCGCCGCTGCTTCGGCAGGTTCTTTCCCGCCCGATTGATGTAGAAGGTAAGCATCGACATCGCCGACCGGTAGGGATCGCTTTTGCGACGCGTGCTGTGCTCGGCTGATCGCTTCAACGACTGGGCGATGCTGCGCGGTGTGTGCTTGGTGAAGACATTCGGCTCCAGGTCGAGGGCGTCGCTCTTCTGGGTCACGTCGCGTGACCACCGTTTCGAATCGGCCAAATTCCACCTCCATGGGCGGGAACGGCCGCGCCGCGCTGCCTACTCGGGACCTCGGTACATCGGCCCCGCGGGGCGCTTTCTATTGAGGTGCTCGGGCGCCCGAACAAATGTGCCCGCGTACCTTGGAGGCGGATCAATGCCTACTCGCCCGGGCGCCCTCATCCTGGCTGCCTGCCTGGTGCTGCCGCTGGCCTCGGCGGCGTGCAGCCTGGTGCCCGCGGGCGGTCACGCCGATCTGGCCCCAACCCTTTCTTTCCAGGACAAGCCCGGGGGACCGGTCGCATTCCAGTCCGGCCAGCCGGTACCGACCTTTGACCGCGAGCCGCGGCTTCGGGCCGATCTCGATGGCGTCTGGCGGTTCGACCGGGTACCCGTTGACACCGGCCTCAGCCTGACCAACCGCAGCTCGGTCCGGAAGGCGCTAGACGCGGAGCTGGGTTCGCGCGCGGGGATGCTGTTTGACTCCTCAGGCTGGCCCGCCATCCAGGTCCCGGGAACCTTCAATCAACCGCCCGACCGGACGACGACCGGAGGTTTCTATCGCATCGACTTTCGCCTGCCCGCGGCGTGGACCGACCAGTTCGCGCTGCTCAAGTTCGGAGCCGTGCGTTACATCGCCGACGTCTGGCTCAACGGCCACTACCTCGGTTACCACGAAGGCGGCGACACGCCTTTCGCTCTCGACGCTACCGGCGCGCTGCTCCCAGACGCGTACAACAATCTCGTCGTGCGGGTGGACAACCCCGAATGGGGAACTCGCGACGACATCGTTCCGTGGGGCCTGGCCGATTGGTGGAACTACGGCGGGATCGTGGGCGATGTCTGGCTCGAAGCCGTGCCGGGCATGAGTGCTGTGCGTGCGGACGTGAGTCCACACCTCGATGGCGCGGACATCTCGATCGTCCTCCAGCACCGGGGCAAGGCCAACGTCAACGCGAGGGTCGAGGTCCAGCTCTGGCCGGCGCAGGTCAATCCGAGCAATCGCCTCGATCCGGACGCGGCAAGCCTCATCCCGGCTGACGCCAAGCCGCTGCTCGACCATCACATCAGCCTCGGCGACATCAGCGGCGACTCGGTCTTTCGGGTCCCCGCGCCGTTCTCCATCCGCTCCGCCGACCTCTGGAGCCCGAGCCTGCCCGCGCTCTATGTGCTGCAGGTTTCCGTCTACGCGAACGACGAGCGCGTCGACGACCTCTACACGAGCTTTGGACTGAGACAGATCAGGGTCGACTCGACCGCGCCTCGCGTCCTTCTCAACGGCCAGCCCATCGTGTTCAACGGAGTCGCGCTGCATGAGGAACGGCAATCGCCCGTGCGTTCAGGCGCACCAGGAGGAGGGCCGCTGACCTCGGTCACCGACATCGCATCGATCCTCAAGCGCGCGGTCGCCGTGCACGCTGACATGATCAGGATCGACCACCATCCACCCAACCAGGTGCTCCCGGTGCTGGCCGATCGGTTTGGGCTCGCCGTGTGGGAGGAGATCCCTCTGTATCACTTCACCCCGCAAACTTTTACGATCGCCATGGAGCGGGGCATCCCGCAGCAGATGCTCGCCGAGATGGACCTGCGGGATTTCAACCGCCCAAGCGTGCTCTTCCATGGGTTGGCCAACGAGTCGGCGGGCTCGTCTGAGCGTGCGAGCGCGCTCAACGCGCTTCACGCGCTGGATCGCCGGATCGACGGCACCCGATTGACGGGCCAGGCGGCGTACGGAACCGATCCGGCCGATCCCACAAGCTCAAATCTCGATGTGGCGGGCTACACGCTCTACTACGGCGTGCTCTACGGCGCCCGGCTTTCGGGCGCGGTGATCCAATCCGCCCTGACGGAGGCGCATCAGACCTACCCTAAAAAGCCGATCATGATCCTCGAATACGGGCACTGGTCCGACAACGCGGGGGAGGAGCCGCAGCAGCTTCGAGTCTTCAACACCTACTACGGTCAGCTTTCGCCTGATTTCGATACCGAGCAGGACGGCTTTGTCGGCGCGGCCGTGTGGTGGACGCTCGACGACTACTGGACGCAGCGGCCGGGCATCACGGTCGAGACCTTCGGTCTTTACCGCGCGGATGGTTCGCTCAGGCCCGCGGGCGCCGCGGCCGCGACGAAGTTCGCCCGCACCGCACCGTCCACGCCGCCGGCGAGCGTGAGGACGAAGGGAGTCGCGGTCGCGATTGAGCCGGGTCATCGCCACAACCTGCTGCTCCCGTTCATCGCCTACGGTTTCGCCGTTCCCGCGCTGGTGTTGATCCTCGTCATCGTCGTGCTTGCCCGGGTGAGACGGCCGGCATGGTGAGCGACTTCCTGGTCCGCCTCTCGATTCGCAGCGCGATGTTCGCCGGAGCGATCACCGGCTTCGTCTTCGGTCTTTTTGCCGGGGCGACGCTTGGCGCTTTGATCAGCTGGTTCGCGGGCGCGATCGTGGACTGGCAGGCGCAGCTCGGCTTCAGCCTCGGCGTCACCCAGCAGCTGCTGCCCCTCGGCGACCAGGTCAACTCGCTCGAAACCGTCGCCGACAGGTGGTTCCTGGTCATCCCGGGCGTGGGGCTTCTCGTCGGCGTGCTCGGTGCTCTGATCGGTTTGCTCGCGGGCGGATTGTGGGCGGCGCTTGTCAACATGGGCGTGCTGCCAATCGAGGTCACGGTTTACCGCCCCGGAGAGCACGCCCCGCGCCGCCGAGCGACCGACAAGCCGGCGCCGCCCGCGCGGCGACGCAAGGCGGTGGGCGAGTAGTACGTTCAGGCGTGTGATCGAGACCCGCGTCCAGGGTTCGGTGGGCCTGGCGGAGGCGCTGCTGGGCGGCCTCTAGGCCGTTTCCTCGATCCTCGTCCTAAGATGCAGTCGCTGGTGCAGAGGGATTGAGTACGGCTGACCTCGTATTCGGCGCCTGCCTCCTTGTCGGGGGCGGCCTCCTTCTGCTGACGCTGATTTTCGACGACCTATTCGGCGGCTTCCTGAACGCGATCCACTTCGGCCTGGATCTCGGCGGCGTCTCACCAACCCCCGTCCTGCTGGGCTTTGTGGCCATGTTCGGGGTCGGCGGCCTGCTGGGCATCCACGGCTTTGGGGTTGGGGTCGGCATCGCGACCTTGATTGGGGTCGTGGCGGGCGTGATCGGCGCCGGCGTGGTGTTGGGGGCTTTCACAGCGCTGCGCCGGGCCGAGTCGACCGATACGTTCAGCCTGGAGGACATGGTCGGCTCGACCGCTCGGGTCTCGGTCGGCATACCAGCCAATCACTTCGGAACGGTCCTCATCAGCTTCGCAGGCGCATCGCACAACATGACCGCCACCGCGGACATTGAGATCCCGGCGGGTCGGGTGGTGAAGGTGATTGCGGTCGCCGGCAACAACCTCGTCGTAGCGCCAACATCCACAGTTAGCACCGAAGGAGCACGGTCCGATGCCTGAATTCTTGACGTCAACTCCGTTTCTAGTGGTGACGGGGGTGGTGATCCTCCTCCTCCTGATCGCCTTCGTGGCCAGCCGCTACCACGTCGCCGGGGCCAACGAGGCGCTGATCGTCGCCGGGTCGCGAGGAGCCAAGGTCCGCGACGAGCGGGGGCAGGTGGTCGCCTCGCCAGGTGACAAGGGTGTGAAGGTCGTCGTCGGAGGCGGCACCTTCGTCCGGCCTCTGCTCGACCGCGTCGGCAAGCTCAAGCTAACGGCGCGCCAGATCAGCGTGCAGTTGACAGACGCCGTGACCAGCCAGGGCATCAAGGTCCAGGTGCAGGGCGTCGCCACGTTCAAGATCGGGCGTGACGTCGAATCGCTTCGCAACGCGGCCGAGCGATTCCTCGACGCCAAGCCCGAGCAGGTCGATTCGATCGTCAAGAATGTGCTCGAGGGGTCGCTTCGCTCGATCGTCGGCACGCTGACCATCGAGGAGCTGATCCGCGACCGGCAGAAGCTTCTCCAGCAGGTGCAGGACGCGGCCAAGGGCGACCTGGCGACGAGCGGTCTGCAGATCGACGCGTTCACCATCCAGAGCTTTTCAGACGAGTCGAATTACATCGAGCTCCTCGGCCAGCAGAGCGTCTCCACCGTCTCTCGGGACGCGCGCATGGCGAAGGCATCAACTGACCAGGAGGCGGCGGTTCGGGAGGCCCAGGCCCAGCAGATCAAGATCAACGCGGCTCGAGACGTCTCGCTGCGCGAGGCTGAAACCAGGACCCAGGTCGCGGCGGCGCAGGCCCGGGCCGACCAGGCCGGACCACTTGCCCAGGCCGAGGCGACGCAGGAGGTCGTGCGCAAGCAGACCGAGCTGGCGCAGCTGGAAGCCGACCGCAAAGAGAAGGAGCTGCTCTCGACGACCGTCAAGCCGGCGGCCGCTGACGCGCAGGCCGTCATCGCGCGAGCTGAAGGCGCCAAACGCGCCCGGATCGCGTCCGCGGAGGCGGATGCGGAAACGACGCGGCTGGAAGGTGGGGCGGAGGCGCAGATCGTGCTGACCAAAGGTGAGGCTGAGGCGAAGGCGCTGGCCATGCGCGCCGATGCCTACAAGCAGTTCAACGAGGCGGCCATCATCCAGACCGTGCTGGCCGCGCTGCCCGACATCGTGCGTGCAGCTGCCGAGCCGATGAGCCACATCGACTCCCTGACCGTGATGAGCGCCGACGGCGCCTCCGACATCGTCCGCAATGCGACTCGGGCCATGATCGAGTCGACCACCGCCATCAAGGGTCTGACCGGGCTCGACGTTCCAAACCTGGTCGGAGGCGCCCTGGGCCGTGGGTTTGGCGAAAGGCTGCGCACCGGTGAGGGCAACGGCGACGCGACTGGCGCCTCGGCTACGGACCGGATCAGCGAGATCGCCGGCCAGGGCCTGACGGCGCTGAAAGCCCAGACGGCACACGACGCGGTCGCCGCGAAGTCTGCCGCCGAGGAGGTGTCGGCCAAGGCGGCCGACGAGGTCGAGAAAGCGAAGCAGGCCGCCGAGAAGGTGATGGCGGCCACAGAGTCGAAGGTTGCGGCGACGGAGGCCAAGGTCGCCCCCGGTGACGGCAATGTCAAGCAGTGGGCGAAATGGATGGCCGATCAGCTGCGGCAGCTGCCTGACATCGGGGTCTACGGCCGTTTGCGCTTGCGTGACCTGGCCCAGCGTGGCCCGGCGTCGGCCCGCGGGATCTGGGCGACCGCCAAAGACGCCCTGAGCCAGGACTACGGCAACGTCACCATCGACGACCTGCTTGGCGAATTTCAGGCGCTCCAGAAATAGAGCCGAACCGGTTCCAAAAAACGGGGAAGCCCGCTTGCGCGAGCTTCCCAAGGCTGGGGTGGGGGCGTGATGTCGAATTCACCGGCCGCTTTATCGGCCTCTCATATGGTAGCAGATACGCGAGTGGTCCACAAGATATAGACACCTGGGGAAAACTACCTTGAAGCTGCCGCTGCCCCTGGAAATGGAGCCGATGCTCTCGGCCATCTCCGAGACCGGAATCCCCAAGGGGGACGGATGGGAGTACGAACCCAAATGGGACGGCTTTCGCACCCTCGTCTATCGCGACGGCGAGGAGGTGGCGCTGATGAGCCGTGGCGGCCGGCCGATGACCCGCTATTTTCCCGAGCTTCTACCGGCATTCCGCGCCTTACCCGCCTCGAAGCTGGTGCTGGATGGAGAGGTGATCGTGGTCGGGGCCAACGGCCTCGACTTCGGCGCCCTGCAGCAGAGGGTCCATCCCGCCGAGTCACGGGTTCGCATGCTGAGCGAGGCGACGCCGGCGTGGTTTGTCGCCTTCGATGTTCTCGCCGAGGGCGCAACCGACCTCCGCAAGCTGCCCCTCGGCGAGCGGCGCAAGCGGCTCGAGAAGCTGCTCAAAGGCATCAAGAAGCCGATCTTTTTGACGCCTTACACGCGCGATCCGAAGACTGCTGAGGCCTGGTTCGAAAAGTTCGAAGGCGCGGGACTCGACGGTGTGATCGCCAAAAGTTGGGATGGAGCTTATGTGCCGGGCAAGCGGTTCTGGGTGAAGATCAAGCACCAGCGGACGGCGGACTGTGTCGTCATCGGCTGGCGCAAATCAAGCGACGGCTCAACCCTGGGCGCGTTGCTGCTCGGCCTGTATGACAAGAAGGGCACCATGCACTATGTCGGTCACACCTCATCCTTCAACGCCGCGGAGCGAAAGGAGCTGATCGCCAAGCTCAAGCCACTGCAGACCGAGATCCCGGAAGAGGAATGGCGCGCCAACCCCGGTCGCATGCCTGGCGGGCTGAGCCGGTGGTCCCGGGGCAAAGACACCGAGTGGGTGGCGGTGCGCCCGGAGCTGGTGTGCGAGGTGACCTACGACAAGCTCGAGGCGGGCGAACGATTTCGCCACGCGACCGGGTTCCTGCGCTGGCGGACGGACAAGAAACCGCGCCAGTGCGGCTTCGACCAGATCGCTTCAGCGGCCGAGTTCGACGTGCGAGGGATCTTCCGGAGCAAGTAGGAGCGGACGCGCGCCGGGACCACCCGGACCGTAATACCGCATCGCCCCTCTGCCGAGTCCCGTCACCGCGAGCCAGTCGAAGCCTGCGCCGACCCCGATGCCGACGCCGAGGGGGATGATTCGCGCCGCCACCTTGGCCGTACCGGTGGTGGCAAGGCGGGCGAGGATGCGTGTGATGAAGCGCCCCGAGCCATGGACCAGCAACAGGTTCGGCACCCGGCGGAAGGCGGCCACGGCGAGGCGCTCGCCGCCCGCGACCAGCACGTCCTCGCGCAGCTTCAGCGAGCCGCTGGTGACGCCGACCACGACGAGCGCCTCGAGCACCCGGCCCTCCGAACCGCTGAGCTCGTGGCCGAAGATCATCGCGATGCCGAGCACGAGCTCGATCTCTTGCTCGAGCGCGTAGAGGGTCTGGCTCGTGACGGTGCCGATCGCGAGCACCGTGCCCAGGCCGGGCGCAATCGAGGCCGCGCCGCTCAGCGCACCGGTGGCCGCAACCCGGCGTCGCGTGGAACGGATCAGCGCCTTCGCAAGTTGATCGTTGGTATAAGCCGGATGAGCCGCGCGAAGGCGCTCCACCTTGGCCCGGATCGCGGGTTCGCGCCTCTTCATCGCGTGGTCGAGGGATTTGAGGACGATGCGTAGCTGGGGCGGAAGCTGTTCGAGGTCCATGCGCGGAGCCTACCGTACTCGCGCTCATAGGACGGAGTCGCAGCAAGCTGGGCCATATTCGAATACGCAGTTGCGACTCTGTCGCGATAAGCCTTAGTCTCTCTCGATGGCCTCGATGCGGATGTTGCTCTCGCAGTCCTTCGACCGGGGTGAGCGGCGTCGCCTGGCCGGGTTCTTCGGATCGGTAGGCCTGCTCCACGTCGCTGGTTGGGGACTCCTGCTCGTGTATTCGGCGTCGCATCCTGGGTTCCTTGCGCTGGGCGGCCTGGCGTACACGTTCGGGCTCCGCCACGCGTTCGACGCCGACCACATCTCGGCTATCGACAACACGACACGCAAGCTTCTGCAGAGTGGCAAGAAGCCGGTCGGGGTCGGGTTCTTCTTCTCGCTGGGTCACTCCACTGTTGTGCTGTTAATCGCGCTCGCGCTTGGGCTCGCGGTCAAGTCGCTGGTTCAGGGTGTGGTGGGGGACAACGGCGAGCTGCGGAACATAGGTGGTGCGGTGGGGACCCTCGTCTCGGGCGCATTCCTCGTCTTGATCGGGGTCGTGAACCTTGTGATCCTGATCGACATCGTCCGCGTGTACCGGAGGATGCGGCGCGGCCAGTACGACCGGGAATCGCTGGACAACGAGCTCATGACCGGTGGCGTCATGACAAGACTGTTCGGCAGGCTGTTTCGCGTGATCGAGCACAGCTGGCAGATGTACCCGATTGGCTTTCTCTTCGGTCTCGGTTTCGACACCGCCTCCGAGATCGCGCTTCTCGCCATTTCGGCGGGCGCGGCGGCGCAAGGCCTGCCCTTCACCGCGGTGATCTCGCTGCCGTTGATCTTCGCCGCGGGCATGTCGCTCATGGACACGACAGACGGAGCATTCATGTCCAAGGCTTACTCATGGGCTTTTGCAAGCCCGATTCGGAAGGTTTTTTACAACCTGACGGTCACGTCGCTGTCGGTGTTCGTTGCTCTGTTCGTCGGGTTCGTCGAGCTCGCCCAGATTCTGATCCGGCTGCTGGGACTTGGGGGGGGAGTGTTCGACGCGATTGCGGGCTTCGATTTCGTCAGCAGCGCCGGTTACGTCATCGTGGCGGCCTTCCTGGTCGCGTGGGCGGGCGCGTTCGCGATCTACAAGGTACGGCGCATCGACGAACGCTGGGCCGCCGCGGTCGACAAGGTCGCGTAGGCCCTTACTCTTCGTCGCCCGTCGGCCCGGCGAGCTTCCACCCACTCTGCCACGGCCAGTTGTTCCGAATCTGAAGCACGATGTTCAACAGACCCATCGCTTCCAGTGCGCGAGCCATCGTGAGCGGTCCCGCGTCGAGCGGGCGGAATCCGATCGATTCGATGAACTCGAGCGCCTTTTGCTTGGCCGCTTCGTCGTCGCCCGCAACGAATCCATCCAGCCTGGTGCCGCCGACTTTCGGATCCGACATCTTGGAGGCGAACGCGTAATTGAACGCCTTCACCACATGCGCCTTTGGCGCCCGCTTTTGGATGTGCTCGGCCATAGACGAACCGTCCAGCACCTGGCCGGGATCCTTTACGTCGACGCGGTTGGTGACGTCGACGATCACCTTGCCGTCGAGCTCTGAGGCCAGCGAACCAAGCACCTCATCGACCTTGTCAGCCGGAACCGCCAGCACCACCAGGTCCGCATCCTTGACCGCTTCTTGATTCGACCCCGCAGCGTGGGAGTTGGTTGCCTTCGCCGCCTCCTGCGCCTTCTCGGGCGAGCGGGCGGAAAGCGTGACTGTGTGTCCCGCGCGTGTGCCTGCCGCCGCCAGAGCCTTGCCTACGTTCCCCGAACCGATGATCCCAATCTTCATCTGCAGCCCTCCACTGACCTGTATCCGCCGAGCTATTGAACGGTCGCCGGCTCGCGGCTATTCGGTCGATGCGCGATGCGGACGAGAATCGATGAGGCCGCGATGCTCACCACCACCGCGCCCACGAGCCCCGAGCTCACCTGCGGCGTGATGAGTCGCGCGTTGAGGGCAATCGCGCCCAGGACGTAGCTGAACTCGCCGACCTGCCCGAGTCCGACCGCCAGTTGAAGCGTTCGGGCGCCCAACCGGCCGAACCTGGCCATGATCCACACCACGAGCACCTTGCCCACGACGACCATCGCCAGGAAGGCCACGAGCCAAGGCAGAGCCTGGGGCAGAGTGTTCGGGTCGATGACGGTTCCGAGCGCGACGAAGAACATCACAGCGAAAAGGTCGCGGAATGGCAGGAGACGCTGACGCGCCTCGGCAGCTACGGGACTTTCGGTGATAGCGAGGCCAGCGACGAAGGCGGCCAGCGCGAGCGGGATGCCGAAGTAACGCGACCCGACGCCTGCCAGCAGCAGGCCGCTGGCGACGGACACGAGCAGGAACAGATCGTGCTCCGCCTGCAGCCGCCGCAGGAGCCAGGGCAGCAAGGAAGCCGCCACCGCAGCCAGCACGACGAAGGCGATGACACCTCCGACCGCGACGAGACCAGATCGACCACCGATCCCGAGCACGACGACAAGCACCAGGGCCGCGCTGACCCCGACCAGGTCCTGGATCACGCTCCACCCGAGCAGCTCCTCGTCAGTAATGCGGTTGGTCGTGCGGCGCCGGCTCCGGGTGATGTTGACGACGACGACGCTCGACGACATGGCGATCGAGAGGCCGATCAGTGCGGCGCCCGCGGAAGGCATGCCGAGCGCGATGCAGGCCGCGGCGCTCAGGATCCATGTGACCGCGACCTGGAGCGGCGCCAGTAGGAGGAGCCTGCGCCCTTCGCGGGCCAGCCGGAGGGGATTGATCTCGATCCCGACCTCGAACAGCAGAAGCACGACGCCAACGTCCGCAAGGATCGAGAGCTGCTCGCGGTTGGCAACGTAGCCCGGCGTGAAGGGAGACACCAGGACGCCTACGAGGAGATAGCCGATTACCGCGGGTAAGCCTATGGCGCGTGAAGCTTTACCCGCGAGCGCGGCGAGCAGAAGCAGCAGTCCCAGCTCGAGGATGGCGGGTGCGGTGTGGTCCACTGCCGGGAGAATAGGGAACCGCGATGGATGACCTGGGATGGCGGCCGGCCAAACGACCAGACCGCACACCGCTCACGGGAGACACCGTGCTGCTCGAGCCGCTCGAGGTAGCGCGCCATGGCGAGGAGCTGTACGCATCGACGGCGGGGGCCGACTCGACGTGGGATTACCTGCCCTACGGACCGTTCGCGGGCAAGGGAGACTTCATGGCCTGGCTCGAGCAACGCGCCCCCGTGGACGATCCCCTGACGTTCACCCTCATCGACCGCCAATCGCATGCCGCCCGCGGCCTTGCCAGCTTCATGCGGATCGTGCCGGAACATGGGGTGATCGAGATCGGCCATATCTGGCTTTCACCGCAACTGCAGCGGACGCGCCAGGCCACCGAGGCGATCTACCTCATGTCGCGCCACGCGTTCGACGACCTGGGCAATCGACGCCTGGAGTGGAAGTGCAACGCCGCCAACGCGGCCTCTCGTCGCGCCGCCGAGCGATTCGGCTTCACCTTCGAGGGAGTCTTCCGTCACCACATGGTGGTCAAGGGGCGCAACCGCGACACGGCGTGGTACTCGATCACGGACTCGGAGTGGCCGGCCCGCCGGGCGGCGTTCGAGGCCTGGCTTGCCCCTGCGAACTTCGATCCGTCGGGCGTTCAGCGCCGGTCGCTGGCCGAGATCCGCGGGGGAATAGAAGTCTCACTCGACCGATAGGCCATTGACAGAATGGCTGTCACAAAAGAGGCGATCGAGGCGGCGCTCCAGCGCGGGCACACGATCGACATCACTACCAGGGGACGCCGGAGCGGGCAGCCGCGGCGGCTCGAGATCGTGTTCCACAACATCGACGGGCGAATCTACATCAGCGGCACTCCGTACCCGAGAAAGAGGCGATGGCTGCTCAACCTCGAGGCAGATCCACACTTCAACTTCCACCTGAAGGGCAGGACGAGTGCCGACCTGCCTGCCACGGCCCGGGTGATCGACGACGAGGCGGAGCGGCGGGCCATCCTGCCGCACATCGCTCGCGCATGGAACCGCAACGACTTGGATCGGATGGTGCGCTACAGCCCGTTGATCGAGGTTACTTTCGAATAGGGCGGCTCCACGCCCCCACCCGGCGGCTTCGCCGCCGACCTCCCCAGCAAGTGGGGAGGTGAAAAAAAGGCGCCGCCCGGTGAGGGACGGCGCCTTAACTGGGGAGGGGGATTAGCTGCAGCCGGTCGTGGCTCCGCAGTTCAGGCACTTGTAGCAGGAGCCGGAGCGAACGGTGATCGCGCCGCAGTCGGCGCACGCGGGAGCGTCGCCTGTGTTGACGAAAGCGAGCTTCTGGACCGTAGAGGGCGTGGCGACGACCTTGAACTCGGGTTCAATTGGCTTGGGATCGCTCGTATGGGGTGAGACTTCTCGGCGCACGATGCCGACTTCGTCCTGGTCTTCGACCGGCAGGAAGTGGCTCGCCATCCAGCGGAAGATGTAGTCCACGATCGACTTGGCGATCGGGATCTCCTTGTTCTTCGTGAAGCCGGACGGCTCGAAGCGCATGTGGCTGAACTTGTCGACCATGAACTTGAGCGGGACCCCGAACTGCAGGGCGTAGGAGGTCTGGGTCGCGAAGGCGTCCATCAGGCCCGAGATGGTCGATCCCTCTTTGGCCATCGTGACGAACAGCTCGCCGGGCATCCCGTCCTCGTAGAGGCCCACTGTGAGGTAGCCCTCGTGGCCCGCGATGTCGAACTTGTGCGTGACGGCCTTGCGCTCGTCGGGCAGCTTGTGGCGCACCGCCCTGTATTCGACGTCCTGGGCTGGAGGCGACGCTTTCTTTTCCTTCTCCAGCGAAGTCGAGAGCGGCTGAGAGCGTTTGCAGCCATCGCGGTAGATGGCGATGCACTTGAGTCCGAGCTTCCATGACTCCAAGTAGGTCTGCTGGATGTCCTCGACCGTGGCGTCGGTGGGCAGGTTGACGGTTTTCGACATCGAGCCGGAGATGAACGGCTGCACCGCGGCCATCATCCGGACGTGTCCCATGGGCGCGATCGAGCGGGCGCCCTTGACCGGCTTGAAGGCGCAGTCGAAGACCTTGAGGTGCTCATCGAGCAGGTGCGGCGCGCCCTCGATGGTGTCGTTCTCATCGATGAACTCGACGATCTCTTTGACCTTGATCTCGTCGTAGCCGAGCTTGCGCAGAGCGGCGGGCACAGTCGTGTTGACGATCTTCAAGAGGCCGCCGCCGACCAGCTTCTTGTACTTGACCAGCGCCAGGTCCGGTTCGATGCCTGTGGTGTCGCAGTCCATCATCAGCCCGATGGTTCCGGTAGGCGCCAGCACCGTGGCCTGCGCGTTGCGGTAACCGTGGGCGCGCCCGAGCTTGACCGCGTCATCCCACGTGTCACGCGCACCCTGGATGACGTCGGCCGATTCCGGTGACGTGGTCAACTGGTGTGCTGCGGCGCGATGCTTTTCCATCACGCGGAGCATTGGTTCGCGGTTCTTCGCGTACTCGCCGAATGGTCCTTTGACCTGGGCCATCCGGGCCGATTGCGCGAAAGCACGGCCGGTCATGATCGCGGTGATGGCGCCGGCGAAGCGCCGGCCCTCGTCCGAGTCATAGGCCAGGCCCATCGACATCAGCAGCGCGCCGATGTTCGCGTAGCCGAGGCCCAGCGGCCGAAGCGCATCCGAGTTCTTGCCGATGGCCGGAGTGGGGTAGGAGGCGTTGGAGACGAGGATCTCCTGACCGGTGAAGCAGATGTCAACGGCGTGCTGGAAGCGCTCCACGTCGAACGTCCCCTGGTCGGTCTGGAACTTCATCAGGTTGAGCGACAGCAGGTTGCACGCCGTGTCGTCGAGGAACACGAACTCCGAACACGGGTTGGTGGCGTTGATCCGGCCTGTGTTGGGGACGACGTTCCAGTCCTGGATCGTGCTGTCGAACTGGAGTCCAGGGTCGCCGCAGATCCATGCCGCATCTGCGATCTCTCGCCACAGGTCTCGAGCCTTATAGGTCTCGACCGTGCGGCCGTCGACGACCGCTTTCGTCTTCCATTCCTTGTCGTCGATCAAGGCCTGCATGAAGTCGTCGCTGACCCGGACGGAGTGGTTGGCGTTCTGGAACTGAACCGAGTCATAGGCGCCGCCGGGCACGTTGAAGCCGGCGTTGTAGCCCGCCTCGATCAGCGCCCAGGCCTTCTTCTCTTCCTCGGCCTTGGACCGGATGAAGTCGACGACGTCGGGGTGGTCGGCGTTGAGGATGACCATCTTGGCCGCGCGACGCGTCGTGCCGCCGGACTTGATCGAGCCGGCGAAGGAGTCGTAGCCCTTCATAAAAGAGACCGGGCCCGACGCCGTGCCGCCGCCCGACAGCTGCTCCTTGGACGAGCGCAGGACCGACAGGTTGGTGCCGGTGCCGCTGCCGAACTTGAAGAGCATGCCCTCGGTCTTGGCCAGGTCGAGGATCGACTCCATCGAGTCGTGGACCGAGTTGATGAAGCACGCGGAAGCCTGCTGCGAGCGCCCGGGAATCCCGATGTTGAACCACACCGGGCTGTTGAACGAGGCGTGCTGGGTGACCAGCAGGTAGCGCAGCTCCTCGGCCCAGTTCTCGGCGTCTTCCTCGGTCGCGAAGTAGCCGCCCTCGCGGCCCCACTTCGCAATGGTGTCAACGACCCGATCGATGATCTGGCGGACGCTGGTCTCGCGCTCGGGGCTGCCAGGGCTGCCGCGGAAGTACTTCTGGGCGACGACGTTGATGGCCAGCTGCGACCAGGACCGAGGGACCTCCACGTCCTTCTGCTCGAAGATGACCTGGCCTTTCTCACCTGTAATGGCCGCCGTCCGCCGGTCCCACTCCACCAGGTCGTAGGCGTGGCTGCCCGGCGGCGTGAAGAAACGGCCAAAGCGCAAGCCTTGAGCTTTGGCTTTGGCGTGCCCGTTGCCGTTCTTGGCGTTGCGGGCCCCGGTGAGGTCGGCGAGATTCTTGGCCATTTTTAGGAAACGCCTCCTTAAATCATCCCCGGACAGGGTTTATTTGAACCGGATTGCTGGGACGTTTGCTGGGTCGTTCGGCTTATTCGTTTGGGGATGCAAGAGGCCCCAGAGCATGCCCGCCACTTATGCCCCAGGGCCTCGATGTAACGGTGTCGAATATACGACCGGCTTTCGGGCTTGTCAAGACCAAAACACAAGATATTTGGCCTGAACAACCATTTACCCCCAACATGTGGGTGGAATACCTGTGGATATCCTTTGGGACGAGTTGGGCACAGGGTGGGTATTGCCTGGGGGAAAACGGGCAAAACCGGACCTACTGAACCGAGTCGATCAGGGCCAGGCGGAGGGTATCTGTGGAAAGCTCGGGGGCGGCATCGGGGGAGCCTGTGGAAACGTTGTCCCCAGCCGCCCCTCCGGCGCTGCGCGCCACCTCCCCATGCGATGGGGAGGAGAAAACGTTGTCCCCAGCCGCCCCTCCGGCGCTGCGCGCCACCTCCCCATGCGATGGGGAGGAGAAAACCTTGTCCCCAGCCGCCGCTCCGTCGCCGGGCGCCATCTCCCCATTTGATGGGGAGGAAATCTGGGCGCTCTGCGTCGAGGCCCGGATTTTGGCCGAAGCCTGCTTGCCCTCGGTGTAGGCGTTCTGGAGCACCGTCAGCGACCGCTGGACCTTGTTCTCCAGGATGCCTTCGAGGACGTCGACCTGACGCTCGATGTCGATCAGCGCCGACTGGAGCTTCTCCATGTCCACGGTGCGGGCGAACTGGAGGTGCAGCTGGTAGAGGGTGAGCAAGTACGGAAGGGCCATCGCGTAGCCGACGACCATCACGTGGCGTTTGTGGGCGCTGACGATAGCGCTGCGGCAAACGTCGTAAGCGGCATCGGGGATGACAGCGAGCGCGAATGGTGAGGTGGTCCCGGGGTCGATGTACTGGCTGACCTCGCGGACGCGCCGCTCGACCTCTCTCTCCACCTGGGCGGTGAGCTGGGCTCTCCGGGTGGCGTCCAGCCCGGGATCAGCGAGCTGCTCGAGGGCGACGGTGGAAACCCACTTCGAGTCCATGGGGAGCAGCCTGCCCCCTGGCAGGCGCAGCGCCAGCTCGACGACCTTGCCGCCGACCCAGACGTTGCGCTGCAGCATCTCGGGCGGCAGGTGACGGAGGGCTTCCTCGAGGATGTTCTCGCCCGCTGCGCCGCGGCTCGAGCTGCCGGCGATGACGTGCTCGAGCCTTTTCAGGCTGGCCCGGGCCTCCTCCTCGATCGGCTGGCGCGCCGAAAGGGCGGCACGCAGGCCCTCCATGGCGGACTGCGTGTTCGCCAGCCGCTCGCGCACCTCGGCGGCCGAGGTCTCGTGCGCCTGGCCGCCTGCCTGGACCCGCGCCTTCAGCTCGGCGACGTCTCGAGCGTTGCCTTCGGTCCGGCGCACGATGCTCCATACCAGCACCGCCACGACCCCGACTCCCGCCAAGAGGCATACCAGGAGGAGCGCGAACAACAGTTCGAGCACCGACATATTGCGCATTGTAGCCGCGTAGGAGGGTATAAACAAGCGTGTTAACGGCGTCGGCAAAGCCGACCCGGCCTGGCGGCCGGGCAAGCGCCGCTGCTCACCCTCCATAAGGATTTGACTAACTCTTAAAGTGACTTCGATGGCCGAGATCAAGCCCCTGCCAGAAGCCGACCAGGCGCCCGACCGAATCCCGCTGGAGGAGGTCTACATGCGCATGGCCGAGGAGCTGGCGAAGCGCTCGACCTGCGCCCGTCTCCAGGTCGGCACGGTCATCACCACCTCAGATCTCACCCAGGTCCTGGGCATCGGCTACAACGGCAACGCCCGCGGCCTGCCCAACCGCTGCGATTCGACGACCCCCGGATCCTGTGGCTGCCTCCACAGTGAGCAAAACGCCCTGATCAAAGCCGGCGCCCAGCTGCCCGGCAAGGTCATGTTCGTCAGCGCCTCTCCATGTGTGATGTGCGCCAAGATGGCCATCAACGCCAACGTCGCGCGCGTCTATTACAGGGAGGCGTATCGTGACCCGGCCGGCCTCGATGTCTTGCGCCAAGGTAGGGTGGAGGTCATTCACTACAACCGCTGGCGTGACCTCTGGCGTTAAGCCCGTCGGTCCGGCCCGTCCGGCGCTGCCCCGCCACCTCCCCATGAATGGGAGGAGCCATTCCCATCAGTGGAGGAGCTAGTCGCGGACGACCTCCCAGCCGGTTTTGCCACGCACGATGCGCGGCTCCACGATCGGAATCTCTTTCAAGCCGCGGGCCCGCGTGAAAAGCGTCGACAAGTCGGGCGCGTCGGCGACTGATTCGAGAACGGCGCGCGTGGCGTAGACAAGAGTCATCTCAGGGTTCGCCAGCGCCCCCTTGGGCGAGATCCAGAGCCAATCGGTCACCTCGCCTTCCTGCGGCCTGACCGTCTGACCGGCGGGCAGGCGGGCGAGGTAGAACCGAGCGTCGAAGCGCCGGCGCAGCTGGGCGGGCGTGATCCAGCGCGCGAACATGATCAGCTCGTCGAAGGCCGGCGCGAGGCCCAGCTTGACCAACGCTTCGGCGAATGAACTTCCTTTCTCGACCAGGTTGCGGACTTTCGCGCAATCCGCGTCGCGTGCGTTGTCCGCGAGTAGGATGCCCGCCTCTTCGAACAGCTCGCGCACCGCGGCCGCGCGCAACTCATCGTCAAACACCTGGTCGTCCTCATGCACCGTCCCGCCAGGGAAGACATAAGCCCCCGGCGCAAAGTCGGCTCCGCCGGGCCGATGCACCATCAGGAGCTCCCACGGATCATCACCTCGAATCAGCAGCACCGTGGCCGACGGACGAGGAGTGACGGGTGGTCCTTCGTTGATCGCAGCGGGCGGCAGCACCTGATTAGGATGCGCGAAGCATGGACTTCGGCATCGGCGGCAAGGTCGCCTTGGTCACGGGCGGGACGAGGGGCATCGGTCTCGGCATCGCGCAGGCGCTCGCGCGCGAAGGTGTACGCGTATCGGTTGTTGCGCGTACCGAGGCCGACGCGAAACGGGTCGCCGATTCGATAGGTGGATTCGGGGTCGCGGCCGACGTCACGACCCAAGAGGGCTGCGCCACCTCGGTCGAACAGACACTGCGAAACCTCGGGCCGATTGAGATCCTGGTCAACAACTTCGGAGCGCGGGCGGGCACCTCGTGGACCGACACGGGGCTCGAAGAATTCAAGGCGGCGTTCGACGGCAACGTCATCGTCAGCGCGCGTATGACCAAGCTCGTGCTGCCTGAGATGCTCGAGCGCGGGTGGGGCCGCGTCGTCGTGATCACGTCGGTGTGGGGACGCGAAACTGGCGGAGCTCCCGCCTACAACGCCGCCAAAGCGGCCGAGATCAGCATGGTCAAGTCGCTGGCTCGCGAGCTCGCCTCAACGGGCGTGACCGTGAACGGGATCGCGCCCGGATCGATCCTGTGGGAGGGTGGGGGTTGGCAGCGACGCCGGGAGGCCGATCCCGAGGGCATCGCTGATTTCGTGCGGCACGAGATGCCGATGGGCCGCTTTGGAACCGTGGACGAGGTGGCGAGCGTGGTTGCGTTTGTGTGCTCGCGCCAGGCCAGCCTCCTGACCGGCGCGTGCATCAACGTCGACGGCGGGCAGTCGAGGTCGAACATCTGAAACTTCTCCGGACACTGGCCCTGGTCACGCTCCTGGCCTTCAGCGTTGCCTGCTCGCGGTCGGCGCCGGCGCCTACGCGGCCGACACCGTCGAGCTTGACGGGCAAGATCGGCGCCGCCACCTACGCCATCGAGGTGCCATCTGGCTGGAACGGAACCCTTTTCCTCTACAGCCACGGCTACGTCGCGCCGGGAAGCGCCAATGGTGCTCAGGCGGCGCCTTCCGGCGACGCCCGAACGTGGCTGCTTGGCCACCACTTCGCCATCGCCGGATCCTCATACTCCTCGACCGGCTGGGCGCTGGAAGATGCCTTCAAGGACCAGATCGCTCTCCTCGATTTCTTCGGGTCCCACCTCGGAAAGCCCAGGCGCGTCATCGCCTGGGGTGCGTCGTTGGGCGGCATCGTCACGGCCGGCCTGGTCCAGCTCCATCCGGGGCGCTTCGCCGCGGCGATGCCGCTGTGCGGTGTGCTGGCCGGCGGGATCGCGACGTGGAATGCGGAGCTCGACGCGGCTTATGCGTTCAAGACGCTGCTCGCGCCAGGCTCCGCGCTGCAGCTCGTCCACATCTCCGACCCTGACGCCAATCGCCAGCTCGCCGGCCAGCTGCTCAACGCCGCGGCCGCAACTCCCCAGGGCAGGGCGCGGCTGGCGCTGGTGGCGGCCATCATCGACCTCCCAGGTTGGTTCGATCCTCGCCTGCCAGAGCCCGCCGACACCGAGTATGCGGCCCGTGTCCTCGCCCAGATCGATTGGGAATCTCGAGTCGATTTCAACTTCGCGTTCAGCTACCGAAAGGAAGTGGAGCAGCGCGCGGGCGGCAATCCATCATGGAACCAGGGCGTCGATTACGGCGGCCTGCTGGCGGGATCCCCTGACCGTCCGGAGGTGCAGGCCCTGTACTCGCAGGCGGGCCTGAACCTCCAGACGGACGTGCGGGCGTTGAACGCCGGAGCCACAATCAAGGCCGAACCGACAGCGGCCGCGTATCTCGATCGTTTCATCAGCTTCGACGGCGGCCTGGGAGTGCCGGTGCTGTCGATGCACACGACCGGCGACGGCCTGGTCATCCCGCCCAACGAAACCGCCTACGCTCAGGTCGTCGGCGTGGCCGGCAGACAAGAGTTGCTCCGGCAGGTGTTCGTGCATCGCGCCGGGCACTGCACGTTCACGACAGCGGAGACGATCGCAGCCGTCCAGGTCCTCCTGCAGCGTCTCGACACGGGCCGCTGGGATGATGCCGCTCTCGAGCCCGCCATGTTGAATGCGACCGCGCTCGCCCAGGGCGCGACGGCAAACCAGTTCTTCGGATTCGCGCTCAACCCGTCGTTCGTGACCTTCAAACCACCGCCGTATCCGCGTCCGTTCGCGAAAGGTTCCCCGATCCCGACCTAGAATCTGGAGCCGTGGCCAGGTTCAAGGGAGTCCTCACACCCACCCCGCACGGTGGCGGCGGGACGCTGGTGCCGGTGCCGAAAGCAATTGCGGCACAACTTGGATTGAAGGGGATGCCTAAGGTCCA
Source organism: Chloroflexota bacterium (assembly GCA_005882135.1). Classification (GTDB taxonomy): domain Bacteria; phylum Chloroflexota; class Dormibacteria; order Dormibacterales; family Dormibacteraceae; genus 40CM-4-65-16. Next base: position 67,854 of record VBDR01000029.1, on the reverse strand, counting down.
GGCAATGATCGCCGGGCAGCGCTATCGCGGCTCGCTCATGCCCATGGGCGACGGCACCTACTGTCTCGGCGTGCTGAAGTCGATCCAGGAGGCGGCGGGGGTGGAGCAAGGCGACACGGTGACCGTCGAGCTCGAGCTCGATACGGCGCCGCGGACGGTCGATCCGCCGCCGGAACTGGCCGGCGTGCTGGCGCGCGAGAAGAAGGCGGCCGCGGCTTGGGACAGGCTCTCTTTCACCAACAAGAAGGAGATGGCGCGCAGCCTCGAGGAGGCGAAGAAGCCGGAGACACGACAGCGCCGGCTGGCGGCGGCGCTCCAGAGATTGCGGGCTTAAGCCCCTCTCCACGACCCTCTCCCGAGGGGAGAGGGAAACCCTTCAGGGGGAGGGGATGATCGGGATCGCGCCGAGCTGGCCCGCAATCAGCAACGTCGTGGGGTAGACCCCCAACCCGACCGAAGCCGCCACGCTGATCCCGATCGCGAAACGGCTGCTGAACGAGGCCGGCACGCCGTCCAGGCGCGGCGACGGCGACCAGATGGGGATCAGCACCCGGACGTAATAGAAGACCGAGACCACGCTCATCAAGAGCGCCAGCACCACCAGCCACGTATAGCCGGCCCCGACCCCGGCCGTGAACAGGAACAGCTTGCCGAAGAATCCGACCGATGGCGGAAATCCGGCCAGCGAGAGCATGAAGACCGTCATGCCGAGGGCGAGCAGCCAGTTGCGCCGCGCCAGCCCCTCGAGGTCGGCGAAGCCGTCGCGATCGCCATCGGGACCCGCCAGCAGGGTGATCACCGCGAACGCTCCGAAGTTCATGAACATGTACACGAAGAGGTAATAGAGGACCGCCTCGAGGCCGGTCTGCCCACCGGCGATCACGCCCACCAGGATGTATCCAGCCTGGGCGATGCCTGAATACGCAAGCAGGCGCTTGAGGCTGGTCTGGACGATCGCGACGAGGTTGCCCACAATCATGCTCGTCGCGGCCACGAACACGAGCAGGGTCTGCCACTCCGGCGCCAGGTGAGGCAGGCCGCCCTCGAAGACCCGCACGATCATGGCGAAAGCCGCCGCCTTGGTTCCAACCGACATGAAGGCCGTGACCGGTATCGGCGCTCCCTGGTACACGTCTGGCGTCCACATGTGGAAAGGTGCGGCCGAGACTTTGAACGCAAAACCGACGCCCATGAGCAGGATGCCGAGGAGGATCACCGGGTTCGAGGCGGCCGAGGAAGAAAGGCGCTGGGCGATGTCCGGGATCACCGTTGTCCCCGCGCCTCCGTAGATGAGCGCCATCCCATAGAGGACGAACGCGCTCGCGAACCCGCCGACCAGCAGGTACTTCGCGCCCGCTTCCTGGGAGCGAAAGTCGGTGCGGACGAAACCGCACACGATGTAGAGGGCGATCGACAGCAGCTCGAGACCGAGAAAGACCGTGACCAGCGAGGTGGCCGAGGCCAGGACCATCATCCCGATGACCGCGGCCATGATCAGGATGTGGAACTCGCACTCGCGCAGTCCGCGCCGTTTCAGATAGGAGTGCGAAAGCGCCACGGTGAGGATGCCCAGGCTCGCGAAGAGCATCTCGAAAAAGAGCGCGAAGTTGTCGCCGGTCGCGAACCGGTGATACGCGTAGCCGCCTGACGCGAAAAGCCAGCGAAACACCGCGATGCCGAGGGCGTATGCGAATCCGACCACGGCCGCGATCGCGACCGCGCCGTCCCGCCGGCTGCGCGGCAGCACCAGGTCGAGAATCAGCGCGAAAAGCATGAACCCGGTCAGGGTCACGATCGGCGCGATCTGGCCGAGGTCGCTGAACGCCTGCGACCACGAGTAGCTGAGGTCTGTTCCCGGCGGGATCACGGACGGTACCCTCGGCGAGAGATTCGGTGACCAGGCGGCTGAGATCCTAGGCCCCGCCGAGCACCGCAGCCGAGCGCATCGTCGATGCGTGAGCGAGGAGCGCAGGCGGCAACAACGGAGATCGGCTGCCTGGGCGCCGAAGATCCGCCGACGGCTACCGGCCGGGATCCCCTCATCAGCGATAGAGCCCGGACTGGCCGAGGGACGTCATCAGGTTGGTCAGCAGGCCCGGATCGAGTCCGAGCACGAACATGAGCACGATCAGGGGCGCCAGGACGCTGAGCTGGCCCGCGTGGAGGTCCGATCGCGGCACCGGCCCAGCTGGAGCACCCTGCATCGCGCCCTGGAAGAACCGCAGCATGTAGACCGGCGTGAGCACCATTCCGATCGCGCCGAAGATGGCGAGGGCGGGGGCACGCTCCCACGCGCCGAGCAGGGTCATGAACTCGCCGACGAAGCTGTTCAGCCCCGGCAGCCCAAGGGCGGCAAACGTGACCACGGCAAACACGCCCGCCATCACCGGCATGCGCAGCGCCAGCCCGGCCATGGCCGAACGGTCGCGGACGCCGGTGACGGCGGCGATCCAGCCGACGATCAAGAACAGCGCGCCGATGATGATGCCGTGGTTGACCATCTGGAGGACGGCGCCCTGCTGGCCCTGGATGTTGAAGGCGAAGATGCCCAGCACGATGAAACCCATGTGGCTGATGCTCGAGTAGGACACCAGCAGCTTCATGTCGTTCTGGACCAGCGCCATCAGGGCGCCCCAGATGATGGCCGCCACCGCCAGCACGGGGATGACCCAGCGCCAGTCCCACCAATCGACCGGCTGCGGGAACAGCGGCACCGCGACACGCAGGAAGCCGTAAGCGCCTGCCTTTCCCATCACTCCCGCAAACGTGATCAGCATGGGTATGGGGGCGGCGTTGTATGCGTCGGGGAGCCAGCTGTGGAAGGGGAACAGCGGCGTCTTGATCGCGAAGGCGATCGCGAAGAGGAAGAAAAGCCCGAACTGGACGGAGGGAGAGGGCGCCAGGCCGGGGAGCTTCGAGAGATCAAAGGTCTGCCTGCCGGTCACGATGTACTCGCCGATCACGCCGACGAGCATCAGCAGCGATCCGGCGAGCGTGTAGAGGACGAACTTCAGCGCCGCCCATCCTGGCCGCGGCCCTTCGCCGTAGATCCAGAGCAGGAAGTAGGCGGGAATGAGCATCGCCTCCCAGAAGACGTAGAAGAGGACGAGATCGGTCGCCATGAAGACGCCTGCGAGTCCCGCGGACATGGCGAGCATCAGGCCGACGAAGCCACCTGTCCGCGCGGTGACCGGCGTGGCCACGATGGCGATGACGGTGAGGAAGGCGTTGAGAACGACCAGCCACAGGCTGATGCCGTCCACGCCGAGCCGATAGAAGATGCTGAGCTGTGGGATCCAGGCGAGCCTCTCGGTGAATTGATAGCCGTGGTAGCCGGCCGCGAAGCTGAACGCGACGAAGGCGGCTATCGCCATCGCCACCAGCGCGACCAGGGCGCCGAACCACTTGGCAAGGCGTGGCGGGAGGAAGGCCACCAGGGCGCCGCCGACGAGCGGCAGCAGCCAGATCGCTGTCAGCGTCACGTGAGCGCCCTCACGAACAGAAGGACGGCTGCGATCGACACGACGCCGACCACGAAGACGAGTACGTAGTTGCGGAAGTAACCGCTCTGGGTGAGGCTCAGCTCGCCGGCGCTCCATCTCGCCAGCAGGCCGGCGTCGACCACGGCGGCATCAATCACCGGCTGTTCGAGGTCGCGAAGGGCGATGCCGGCGACCCGGTCCAGCGGACGCACGAAGGCGGCGTCGTAGATATCGTCGAAGTAGTACTTGCGCTCGAGCAATCGCTGCGCCCACGGCGCGTAGGCGGTCCAGGGCTTGATCCGGAGCGCGCCGACGAACAGGGCGGTGGCAAGGATCATCGTGAGGAACGCCACCGCGATTTCTGCCCCGCCGCCCTCCCATCGGACCGGTCCGACCGTGGAGGCCAGGAAGTCGCTGACCGCGGCAGGGCCGGTGCCCAGGGCCCGGGTCTCGATAAAACCTCCGATCGTGGCGAGAACCGCGAGGATCGCGACGGGAACCATCATCACGAGCGCGGGTGCGTGTGGGTGCTCGACAGGGCGCTGCGGCGACGGCTTGCCCCAGAAGGAGAGCCACCACATACGGCCGGTGTAGAAGCCGGTGATGAGGGCGGTGACAAAGCCGACGAGCCACAGCACGTGAACGACGTTGTCGCCCGGTTTGGAGAACGCCAGGCCGAGGATCTCCTCCTTGGAAAAAAAGCCGACGAACGGAATCACACCCACCAGCGAGAGCGAGCCGATGAGGAAGGTGATGGAGGTCGGCCGCATCTGACGCCAGAGGGCGCCGTACTTGCGCATGTCCTGCTCGTCGTGCATCGCGTGGATGACGTTGCCGGCGGCCATGAAGAGAAGGGCCTTGAAGAACGCGTGCGAGAGGAGGTGGAAGAAGCCTGCGCTGTAGGCGCCGATCCCGACCGCGAGGAACATGTAGCCGATCTGGCTCATCGTCGAGTAGGCGAGCACGCGCTTGATGTCGACCTGGACGATGGCGATCGTGGCGGCGAACAGCGCGGTGACGGCGCCGATGATCGCAACCGCGCCGTGGGCATAGGGCGCGAGGTCGTAGATCGGATGCATGCGCCCGACGAGGTAGACGCCGGCGGTGACCATCGTCGCCGCATGGATGAGGGCGCTTACGGGGGTAGGGCCTTCCATCGCGTCTGGCAGCCAGGTATGAAGGGGAAGTTGTGCTGACTTGGCCACGGCGCCAACCAGGAGTAGGAAGCCAGCTAGCTCGAGTGTCGGATCGCCCCCGCCATTGCATGACCGGCCACCAGCGCATGGAAGCGCATCGAAGACCTTCGCGTACGTAACGGCGTGGTACTGGGTGAAAAGGACGAAGGTGCCGAGGATCATGCCCACATCGCCGATGACGTTCATCACGAACGCCTTCCGCGCGGCGACCACCGCCGAGTGGCGCTGGTACCAGAAGCCGATCAGCAGGTACGAGCTGAGCCCGACGAGCGCCCAGCCGACGATCAGGAAAAGGAAGTTTCCGGCCAGGACGAGCAGCAGCATCGAGAGGATGAAGACGTCCATGTAGCAGAAGAAGCGGGCGTAGCTCGGGTCGTCCTCGCGCTCCATGTAGCCGACGGAGTAGGTGACGATCAGCCCGCCGACGCCGGTGATGACGAGGCACATGAAGATAGAGAGGTTGTCGATCAGGAGGTTGAACGGCACCTCGAAGGCGCCGCTCTTGATCCAGGTCCAGTAGGTGAAGTCGCCCGACGCCTTGCCCGAGAACAGGGCCAGCACGCAGACGAACGAGGCCCACACGACGCCCGGGCCGACGATCACGGTGAAGATGCGTGGCAGCCGCCAACCACGTCCCGCCAGCAGCAGCGCACCCGAAGCGGGGAAGAGGAGGATCAGGAGGGCCAGGATCTGGTTGGTCATCCCCTCAGCTCGCTGAGGTCGTCCACGTCCTCGACGTCGCGCACGCGGAAGATGTCAACGAGGATCGCCAGGCCAACCACGGCCTCAGCCGCGGCCACCGTCATCGACATCAGGGCGAACAGCTGGCCTTCGATGTTCTGGAGCTGTCGCGCGAACGTGACCAGCGTCAGGTTGGCCGCGTTGAGCATGAGCTCGATCGAGATCAGGATCACCAGCGGGTTGCGCCTGACGAGCACGCCCACCGCGCCGAGGACGAACAGGACGGCGCTGAGCAGCAAGAACCACGATGCATCGAGCTGGGAGCCGCCGATGTTGAGCGTGCTCATTGGACTGGGGGGAAGTGTCCCCCCGTGCCGGCGGGCGGGCCAAGCCCTTCCGCCGGCCCCCCCTCCGGATCGTCGATCCGCTTGCGGCTGAGGTAGATCGCGCCGATCGCTGCGACCAGCAGCAGGATGGAAGTCAGCTCAAAGGGGTAGAGGTAGGTCGTGAAGAGGCCAACGGCGATCGACTGCACGGTGCCGAAGAACGACAGGTTCGTGCCGGTGTCGGGCTGGCGGTACTGGACGCCCTGGAGCATCGCCCAGATCAGACCCAGCAAGACCAGCACGAAAAGCGCTGACAACCAGCCCTGGAAGCGGAGCCGGCCCCGCCCGAGCTCGCGCGCCGGGCCCAGCAGTGCGATCACGAACAGGAACAGGACCATGACGGCGCCCGCGTACACGATGACCTGGACGGCAAAGACGAACTGCGCGCTGAGCAGGAGAAACAGGATCGAGAGCGCGATCATCACCAGGACGAGGCTCAAGACAGACCGGATCGGCTGGTGAAAAGCGACGACGCCGATGCCCCCGAGGACAGCCATCGCGGCGGCGACGGAAAAGACCGCTATTGCCATTTGTCCTCCCCGTTTACGGGGAGGTACCCGGCGCATCCGGGGAGTGGGGCTCGTCCTTCTTGTCCATCCTCGCCTGCACGTCCGGCGGCAGTGGCTCCAGCAGCTTCTCCTTGGTGTAAATGAACTTCTCCCGGCTCGTGTCCGACAGCTCGTATTCGGGCCCGAGCACGATCGCCTGCACCGGACACGCCTCTTCGCAGTAGCCGCAGAAGATGCAGCGGAGCATGTTGATCTCGTAGGTCTTGGCGTACCGCTCGCCCGGGGATACCCGATTCTCGTCGGTGTTCTCCGCTGCGATCACGAGGATGCAGCCGACCGGACAGGCGGCGGCGCAAAGCTCGCACCCAATGCACCGCTCGAGGCCGTTGTCGTAGCGGCGCAGGTAGTGCCGTCCGCGATACCGCTCCGACCGGGGCGACTTGGACTCCGGATACTCAAGCGTCACCGGCGGCGAGAAGAACTCGCCTAGCGTCGTCTTCAGCCCTTTCGCAAGCGCGGTGACGTCGGCGGCGAGGCCTGTGCCCTGACCTTCAGGTTTTGGCGGGACGCCCTCGTCACGCCCGCGCAACGGCGTCGGATGTTCCGGCCTGGCCTCGGGGTTCTTCTCGTCGTTGGACATGCTATCCCTGCACCGCGACAAGGATGATCGCAGTCACCACGACGTTCGCGACGGCGAGGGGGAGCAGCCCCTTCCAGCCCAGCCGCATGAGCATGTCGTAGCGAAGTCGTGGAAATGTGCCGCGGAGCCAGATGTAGAGGAACAGGAAGAGGATGACCTTGATCAAGAAGGCGAACACCGGCGGGATGACCCAGAGATACCAGCCGCCGAAGAAAAGCAGGGCGGCCAGCGCAGAGACGGTGATCATGTTCACGTACTCGGCCAGGTAGTACATGACGAACTTCAGGCCCGAGTACTCAGTCAGGAATCCGCCGATCAGCTCCTGCTCGGCCTCCGGGAGATCGAAGGGCGCCCGGTTGGTCTCCGCCACCGCGGCGATGATGTAGATCACAAACCCGATCGGCGTGAGGAGGATCAGCGGGATGGGTCCTGTGTAAGGACCCCAGTGCACGGTGTACTCGGCGATGTCGCGAAGTCGGAGCGAGCCGACAATCATGAAGGTCGGCACCAGGGAGAGGCCGAGCGCCATCTCGTAGCTGATCAGCTGCGCGGCCGATCGCAATCCGCCCAGCAGCGAGTACTTGTTGTTCGACGAGTAGCCGCCGATGACAATCGCATACACGTTGAGGGAGCTGACGGCGAAGACGAGCAGGATGCCGACGTTGACGTCCGCGATCCAGTACTGGGCGTTGCCCCACAGGCCGATCGGGATCACTGCCCAAGCCAGGAACGCCGCCCCGACCGCGATCGTCGGCGCGAGCACATAGAGGACCTTGTCCGTCTTCTCGGGGACGAAGCTTTCCTTGAACGCGAGCTTGATGCCGTCGGCCGCGAGCTGAAGCAGCCCGAAGGGGCCCACCCGGTTAGGACCTGGGCGGCGCTGGATGCGGCCGAGCGCAACCCGCTCGAACCAGACCGTGTAGGCGGTCGCGGTGAGGACGACAAAGAGCAGCAGCGTCATCGCCACCACGACGACGACCCAGTGCCCGATCGGGTTGTCGTAGATCTGGCTCACGGGTGGGCCGGTCCGATCAGCACGGGTGTCGGCTCGGGGTCCGGCGAGGGCGCCTGCGCCATCGAAGCGAGCGCCGGGATCCTGGATGCGATCTCGCGCTGGATGGGGAAGATGCCGGGGTAGTCGAGCGTCACGCCGAGCGCGGCGCCCAGCTCGCACAGCACCTCCCATCCCTCTTTCAGCGGAGCCTGCACGGCGATGGGCGGCCGCAGGAACTGCACTGTGCCTTCGACGTTGGTGTAGGTGCCCTGACGCTCGGCGAAGGTCGCCGCCGGCAGCACAACCGCGTTCTCGTAACCATCTCGCGGCAGGTGGTCCCACGCGGCGATGAACTTCACCGAGCGGGGAAGGCCGGCGGTTGGCGGGGGTCCCCAATTGAGGATGGCATCCACCGCGTCGAGCTTGTCCCACCGGCCGACCCCGACCGCCAGCGCGCCGCGCTCGTTGGTTCCGCGATACAGGGGCATCTCCTTGCCGCCGACCTGCTCGGCCAGGGCACCGCAGGCGGTGGCCAGCTCGTTCATGTCCTCGCTGCCGTGGCCGTCCCCGAACAGGATCGCCACGGGTCCGCCGGGGTTCTTGAGGAGATCGTGGGAGGCCAGCTTGCGGACCTCGGCGGCGGCCGCCCCTTTCTGGTTCCTGATGTGCACCGTTCGGGGATGACGGTCCAGGTCGACGCTCTCGGGATTGACCACGATCAGCTGGGCGCCCCGCTTGCTGACCGCCTTCTTGACGCGCAGGTCGATGATCGGGACGTCGTTCTCGAGATCAGAGGCGACCACGACGATCACGCGCGCGTCATCCAGCTCTCTGATCCTCATGGTTGCGCCCGCCGGCGCGGGGATGGCGGTGCGGCCGTGCATCTTCACCTTGGCGCCCTTGAGCGGACCGTCAAGCAGACGCCGGAACAGGAAGGCCTCCTCGTTGGTGATGTCCTGCGGAAGCGAAACGCCAAGCTTGGCGCCTTTGCCTTTGATCCCGGCGGCGACCGCGTTGATGGCGTCGGCCCACGTCGACTTTCGCCCGGCGACCAACGGCGTGCGCAGGCGAGACGGATCGTTGACGTCGGTGTAGTCGAAACGGCCCCGGTCGCAGATCCAGCCTTCGTCGATGTCGTCGTTCTCGTGCGATGTGACGCGCACCAGCTGCCCCCGGCGCTGCCACTGCGTCACGCTGCAGCCGACCGAGCATCTGGAGCAGATCGTCTCGCTGTGGGTCATGTCCCACGGACGCGACTCGAAGCGCCAGACGCGGGAGGTGAGGGCGCCGACCGGGCAGAGGTCGATGATGTTGCCGCTGAAGATCGACTTCAAAGGCTGATCGAACTGGCTCGTGATGAAGGATTGCACCCCGCGCTCATCGGTGGTCAGCTCCTGCTCCCAGGCGACCTCGTCGTAGTAGCGGGTGCAGCGATAGCAGAGCACACACCTCTCGCGGTCGAGAGCGATCTTGTCCGACAGCGGGATGGGCTTCTTGAAATGAAGGCGCGGGCCGTCGATTCGGCTCGTCGGATAGCCGTGACGGAACGTGAAGTCCTGCAGCGGACACTCGCCTCCCTTATCGCAAACCGGACAGTCGAGCGGGTGGTTCGCGAGCTCGAACTCGAGGATGTCGGCGCGCGCCTGCACCGCCATCGCGCTCTGCGTGCGCACGACCATTCCTTCCGACACCGGCGTGGTGCAGGCGGTTTGCGGCCGCGGCGGTCCGGGCGAGAAGTCGACCAGGCACAGCCGGCACGCGCCCACCGGGTCGAGCTTGTGGTGGTAGCAGAACACCGGGATCTCGATGCCGACGGTCTTCGCCGCCTCGACGATGAGGGTGCCGGCCGGGACGGTGAGCTTGTGACCGTCGATGGTGAGGTTGATATCAGGCACTTGCGGCCTCGTCCCTGTCCCTGGGGAGGTGCCGGCCGGAGGCCGCCGGAGGGCCTCCGACGTTGCATTCATGCCTGAGCGCGTGGTCCTCGTACTCCTCGCGGAAATGGCGCAGCGTGGAGTCGATGACCCAGCCGGCCGAGTCGCCGAGCCCGCACAGGCACCGGCCGTTCTGCAGCCCGTCCGAAACGCGCTGCAGGGTGTCGAGCTCGGTCTGCGATCCCTCATTGGCCAGGATCCGGTCGTACGTCCGGACCGCCCAGTCGCCGCCGACCCGGCAGGGTGTGCATTTGCCGCACGACTCATGGGCGTAGAACTTGAGCAGGCGGTGGGCGGCGCGCACGATGCAGTGGCTGTCGTCCATCACGATCACTCCGCCGGAGCCGCCCATCGAGCGCGCGGCCGCCAGGGCCTCCATGTCGGTCTTGGTATCGAGCATGCTCGCCGGGAGCACCGGCGCCGACGATCCGCCCGGCCAGAAGACCTTCAGGCTGCGGCCCTCGGTCACGCCACCGGCAAGCTCCATGATCACGTGGCGGAAGCTCTGCCCGAGCTCGACCTCGTAGACGCCCGGCTTGCGGACGTTGCCGCTGACCGACAACAGTCGCGTGCCGGGCGACTTGTCGGTCCCGAATTTGGCGTAGGCGGCGCCGCCGTTGTTGATGATCCAGGGGACGGTGGCGAGCGTCTCGACGTTGTTGAGCAGGGTCGGCCGGCCCCAGGCGCCCTTGACGGCGGGGAAGGGGGGACGCGAGCGGGGCTGGGCGCGCTTGCCCTCGAGGGATTCGAGGAGTGCTGTCTCCTCGCCGCAGATGTACGCGCCGTGGCCGCGGTACAGGCGGATGTCGAGCGGATAGTCCTTGCCCATCGGCTTGGGTCCGAGGTAGCCCTTGGCGCGGGCCTCTTCGATCGCCTCGCTGAGCATTCGGTACGGCTCGTCGTACTCGCCCCGGATGTAGACCCAGGCCTGGTTGGCCCCGACCGCGTAGGCAGCGATCAGGATGCCTTCGACGAGCAGGTGGGGCGAGTTCTCCAGGATGTAGCGGTCCTTCGAGGTTCCCGGCTCCGACTCGTCGGCATTGATCACGACGTACTTGGGACCCGGCGCGTCGCGATTGATGAAGCTCCATTTGGTGCCGGTCGCGAAGCCCGCGCCGCCGCGGCCGCGGAGGCCGGAGGTCTTGACCTCGCTCGTGATATCGGCCGGCGCCATCTCGAGCAGCGCCTTGCGCAGGGCGCTGTAGCCGCCGGCTTTCGACTCATAGACGCCGAGCCTGTGCAGGTCCGGAGTCCCGAACCAGCGCGTCAGCAGGTGATTGGGAGCATCCCCGAACGAACCGCGGAGCTCAGGCACCTTTCTTCTTCCTCGGAACGTCACGCCCTTCCCTCGCCACTCGCTCGCCGGGCGCGCGCAGGGCGCTCTTCCGGACAGGAGGGCTCGGGTGGGGGGCCTCAACTGGCACTGAGGGCACTTGAGTCTCCCCACCCGGCGCTGCGCGCCGACCTCCCCGGCGAGCGGGGAGGTGACCCTTCCGGTCCGCGATGAGGTCGTCGATTTTTTCCGCTGTCAGGTCGTAGTAGTAGCGGCGGTCCAGGCGCATCATCGGTGCGAACTCGCACGCGCCGAGGCACTCGACCTCCTCGTAGCTGAAGAGCCCTTCCGCCGAAACCGCGTCCGGGCCCGTGACGGCGATCGCCTTTTTCAGGTGCTCGACGATCTCGTCCGCCCCGCGCAGGGTGCAGCTGAGGTTGGTGCAGACGTAGAAATGGTGCTTGCCGGTCGGTGCCAGGTGAAAGAGCGTGTAGAAGGTCGCGACGCCCTCGACGTAACCCGGGTCAAGCTCCAGGGCCGCCGCGACCTCGCTCATCGCCTCCGGATTGAGATATCCGAGCTCCTCCTGCGCGAGGTCAAGCGCGGGCATGACCGCGGAGCGCGGCTGAGGGTACCTGGCCGGGAGCTCCTTGATCTCCGCCAGCAGGTGCGGTGACAGGGCGCTCACCGGTCGACGTCTCCGAGCACCGCGTCCGCGGTGCCGATGATCGCGATCATGTCCGCGATCATGTGGTTCAACGCCATGCGCTCGAGCGCCTGCAGGTTTACAAACGACGCCGACCGGAACTTCACGCGCCGAGGCTTGTGGGTGCCGTCGCTGACGACGTAACACCCGTTCTCGCCGCGGCCCGATTCGACGGCCACGTAAACATCGCCCGGCGGGACGGAGTAGCCCTCGGTGAAAAGCTTGAAATGGTGGATCACCGCCTCCATCGAGGTTTCCAGCTCCTCGCGCGGCGGCGGCAGGATCTTGCGGTCGTCGACATTTACAGGGCCGTCGGGCAGCCGGTCGAGGGCCTGGCGGAGGATCTTGACGGATTCCCGCATCTCCTTGATTCGGACCAGGTAGCGTCCATAGCAGTCGCAAAGATCTGAGGTGGCGACCTCGAAGTCGTAGTCCTCGTAACCGGAGTAGGGGATCGCCCTGCGCAAGTCCCAGGCCACTCCCGAACCTCGGAGCATCGGTCCGGTCGCGCCGAGAACCTTTGCGTCCTCCGCGGACAGCCGCCCGATGCCGATGGTGCGCGAGCGCCAGATCGGGTTCATCGTGAGCAGTTCCTCGTACTCGTCGACATGACCCGGCATGGCGCGGATGAACGCTTCGAGCATCTCCAGGAAGCGCGGCGTCGCATCGGCCATCACTCCTCCCGGGCGGATATATGAGGTGTGCATCCTGAATCCCGAGATCTCCTCGTTCATGTCGAGGATCGTGTCGCGCTCGCGAAAGCAGTACATGAGCATCGACATCGCGCCCAGCTCGAGCCCGCTGGTGCCCATCCAGACCAGGTGCGACGAGAGCCGGGTCAGCTCCGACATGATCACGCGCAGCGCGTTGGCGCGAGGCGGGACGTCCACTCCCAGGAGCTTTTCGACCGCGAGCGCGTAGGCGAGATTGTTGATCGGTGGAGAAAGGTAGTCGTGGCGATCGGTGACGACCACGCCCTGCTGCCAGCGCAGCGCCTCCATCTGCTTCTCGATGCCCGTGTGCAGGTAGCCGATCACCGGCTTGACGCTGCGCACCTGCTCCCCGTCGAGGTCGACGATGAGCCGGAGCACGCCGTGGGTCGAGGGGTGGTGCGGACCGAAGTTGACCGTGAGCAGCTCGCCGCCAAAGGCGCCTGCCTCGCCGGTGCGTGAGATCGTCACTCCCTCTGGGGTGCTCACGCTTTGTCCGGAGCCGTCTGCCAGATCTCGTGCTCCTCGGAGAACTCCACGACTTCGCCGCCGACGGGATAGTCGCGGCGGAGCGGATGGCCGACCCAGTCGTCCGGCATCAGGATCCGTGTGAGGTCTGGGTGGTCGTTGAACACGACGCCGAACATGTCGTACGTCTCGCGTTCCTCCCAGTTCGCGGGCGGGAACAGGTCATGCACGGAGTCGATGCGCGGCGGGTCGCCGTCGACGAAAGCGCGCACACGCAGATGCTCGGGCCTGTCCATGTCGCGCAGCTCGTAAACGAGCTCATACCTGGCCGGGAAGCTCCGCGACGCATCGACGAGGTGATCGACGCACGTGAGGAAAACAAGCAGCCGGTACCCCCCGTCCTTCAACGTGGAGAGGGCTTGGCGGATATCGGCCGGATCGACCGTCATCCAGGCGTCGCCGGCGCTGACGCCTCGGTCGAGGATCAGGTTTTCGGAGATCACTGTCGGGGAGTGATCCCCTGGGCCTTGATCCGCTCTTGCAGGATCATCAGCGCGTTGAGCAAATCCTCGGGCCGTGGCGGGCAGCCTGGGATGTACACGTCGACGGGCACGATCTTGTCCACGCCTTGGAGGAGCGCGTAGTTGTTGAACACACCGCCGGTAGAGGCGCAGGCGCCCATCGAGATGACCCACTTAGGCTCGGGCATCTGGTCGTACACGGTGCGGAGGATCGGTGCCATCTTTTGCGAGACGCGACCGGAAACGATCATCAGGTCGGACTGGCGCGGCGAGGCCCGAAACGCCTCGGACCCGAAGCGAGCGATGTCGACCCCGGCGGTCGCCGTCGCGATCATCTCGATTGCGCAGCACGCGAGGCCGAACTGGGCCGGCCACACCGAGTTGCCACGGCCCCATCCGACCAGCTTGCCCAGCGTGGTGGTCAGGATGTTCTGGCCCAGCGATTCCGCGAGGGCTTCTATTCCCAATCCAGGCCTCCCTTCTTCCAGATGTGGGCGAGGGCGATCAGCAGGATGCCGATGAAGACCAGCATCTCGATAAGACCGAACCACTTCAGCTGCCGGAGCAGGACCGCCCATGGGTAGAAGAAGACGGCTTCGACGTCGAAGATGATGAACAGCATCGCCGTCAGGTAGAAGCGGACCGACAGCCGGCGGACGGCGGGGGTGTCGGGGATGATGCCCGACTCGTAGGGGGCGAGCTTCCGCTTGAACGGCTTGGACGGCCCGAGCAGGAAGCTGAGTGTGACCAGGGCTCCGATCAGCCCGAGGATGATGAGGACGAAGATCAGAATCGGGACGTAGCTCTCGAGCAAGGCTTGCTCCCAACGAACAGGGGGCTTGCGGGGACGCGCTTAATTCTATGTTGGTCTTGAGAAAGTCAGTCGGCCGGCGGTCGCCCCCACCCGGCGGCTCGCCGCCGACCTCCCCAGCGAGTGGGGAGGTTGCCTAGCTACGCCTGGTGTTTGTCTTGGCGGCGGTGCTCGATCTTGACGCCTCGGGAAAGGGTGGCGTGGATCGGGCAGTACCGGTTGCACGCCCAGTCGATCGCCTGCTCGACCAGCTTCTTGTCGATTGCGCCCTCCCAACCGCAGTGGAAGGTGAGCTCGATGCTCTTGAACGCCTTCGGCCACTCCTCGTCCCGCTCGCCTTCGACCTCGACTTCGAGCGAACGCAGCGGTTGCTTGAACTTCTTGAGCAGAAGGACCGCGTTGAGGCCGGTGCACCCACCCAGTGCGCCGAGCAGCATCTCGGTCGGCCGCATCGCCGCGTCATCGCCGAAGGTCGGCGCCTCGTCGACCTGGACCTTGTGGCCAGATCCTGACTCGACCTCAAACAGGACTTTGGTGCCGGACCACCTCGCGGTCGCTTTGGTCATCGGCCAAAACATATACTCGGTGGTGATTCGTAGGGGGGAGTAGCCACTCCCGCCGGTCCCGTCAAGACGGCGCCAGAGCCCGGGACGGCGGCGGACACGGTCCGCGGCGAGACTTCTACTCGGACTGGTTTCGAGTGGAGGCTTTCATGACCAGGACCATTCTTTTTTCGATTGCTGCGATCGCGTTCACTGACATCGCGCTGCAGCTCGACAACGCGCTCGCAATCTCATCGGTCGCGAGCACGGTGCCACCGCAGAACCGCCTGCCGATCCTGGCGGGTGGAGTGCTCCTGGCGGCGCTATGTCTCTTCGGATTCACGCTGCTCGGCTCGCAGGTGATCGACCGATTCGCCTGGTTGAAGCCGGTGGCCGGCCTGGCGCTGTTCGTGATCGGCGGCAAACTGGTGTACGACTACTTCCGCCCCTAGACTCCACGGCGATGCCGGACGTCAGGGACAGCTTCTCGCGGGTCGCCGCCAACTATTCGAAGTCGACGTTCCACACCTCCTCGGTGCGGCTGCAGGAGGTGCTCGACCTGGCGCGTCCGAAGCGCGGCGACCTCGCGCTCGACGTGGCCACTGGCACGGGCAACACCGCGTTCGCTCTCGCGCCGTACGTCCGCCGGGTGATCGGTCTCGACGTGACTCGGGAGATGCTGGACGAGGCCCGCCGCGTCGCCGCCGAACGCGACGTCGTCAACACGGATTGGGTGATCGGGGACGCCTCGCACCTTCCGTTCCAGGACGACACGTTCGACCTTTACGTCGTCCGCGCGGCGCCTCATCACTTTCCTGACATCGATCGCTTCCTGGCCGAGGCCTACCGCGTCCTGAAGCCCGACCGCGACGCGGCTTTCGTGGACTGCGCGCCGCCGCTGCCCGCGCGTGACGTGCTGCATGAGGTCGAGATGCGCCGCGACCCATCGCACGTCCTGTCGCTCACGGTCGACGAGTGGGTGGCCAGGCTGGAGGCAGCAGGCTTCGAGGTCGAGATGGCCGAGGTGCGCGAGCTCGACTGGAACTACGAGGAGTGGATGAACAACATGGCGGTCGCCGCTGAACTGGCGGCGGAGCTCGCCCAGGTCATCGACGCGTCATCCGGCGAGGCGCGGACGCAGCTGCATCCGGAGTGGCGCGAAGGGAAGCTGTGGCACGCGTACTGGCACGCCCTGATCCGCGCCCGCAAGCCCGGTGGATGAAGACACCTCCCCGCTCGCGGGGGGCCGCGCCCCTGCGGGGCACGGAGGGGGTGGGGGGACTCAAGAGCCATTCAAGGATGGCGAGCTCATAGTCCTCATCGACAAGGTGGGTAGGCGGCACCGCGTGCGCCTGCGATCTGGTGAGCGCCACTCGATCCACTCGGGGCTCATCGAGCACGACGACGTGATCGGGCGGCCGGAGGGCATCGTGGTCGTCACCCAGCTCGGTGCGAAATTGCTTGCCGTGCGGCCGACGTTCGCCGAGCAGGTCACTGGGCGGCGGCGGCAGGCACAGCCGATCTACCCCAAGGACCTGGGTGCCATCCTGGTGGGGGCAGACCTTCACCCCGGGGCGCGGGTGCTCGAGGCCGGAACCGGGACCGGGGCCCTCACGCTGGCCGCGCTCCGGGCGGTGGGGGAGCAGGGGCTGGTTGTCAGCTACGAGGCCCGGGAGGAGTTTCTCGAAGCTGCCAAGCGCGGGATCGTGGAGACGCTCGGATCGCTTCCGCCCAACCTGACGCTGAAGCTGGGGGACGTCTATCTCGGTGTCGAGGAGACCGGCATGGACCGCGTCCTTCTCGATCTAGCCGAACCCTGGCAGGCCGTGCCCGCGGCCAAGGCGGCGCTCCGGCCGGGTGGGATCGTCTTCGCCCACTGCCCGAACGTCAGCCAGGTCCAGCGCTTCTTCGACTGCCTGCGCGATGTTCGCGGATTCGGAATGCTCGAGGCCTTCGAGCTTTTGCAGCGCGGATGGACGGTGAGGGGCCGCAGCATGCGGCCGTCGCACCGGATGGTCGCCCACACCGGTTTCCTGTGCTTCGCACGCCGGCTGGCCGAGGACGAGCTGTTCGAACCGGAAGGGGAAGGCTTCCGGTAACGATTCGACTGGCCGCAGCGTTTCAACTGCATGGGGCGGCGCGTCCTACGAGGGGTACTACTTGTCGTCTCAGGAATCGTCACAGTCGCGATCTTCGCCGTCGCCCCCATCACACACTTGCCGGCCTGATCCACGCCCTGGCAGCAAGCGACCAGCCCTCCTGCGGCGGAGGCTGACGTAACAAGCCGCAGGGGCTCCGGCGGGGCCAACGGGGCGGAATTCCGCTCCGGCAAACGCACCGGCGGCGCCAGCGGGGCGGAATCGGCGCCGCATAGCTAGCATTTCCCCTGATGAGCGGGGGGCGGGTGCCGATCCAGGTCACGGTCACCGGCGCCGCTGGGCAGATCGGCTACGCGCTGCTCTTCCGCATCGCGTCCGGCCAGATGTTCGGCCCCGACCAGCCGATCGTCCTGCGCATGCTCGAGATCGAGCCGGCGATGAAAGCCCTCGAAGGCGTCGCCATGGAGCTGGACGATTGCGCGTTCCCACTGCTGCTTGACATGGTCCTCACCCACAAGGCTGAGGAGGCTTTCGAAGGCGCGAACTGGGCGCTGCTGGTGGGAGCCGCCCCGCGCAAGCAGGGCATGGAGCGTGCGGACCTGCTCTCGGTGAACGGCAGCATCTTCGGCCCACAGGGCAAGGCGATCGCGAAGACCGCATCCAACGACGTGCGGATCCTGGTCGTGGGCAACCCCTGCAACACCAACTGCTACATCGCCCGCATGAACGCTCCCGAGATCCCGGCCGAGCGCTGGTTTGCCATGACCCGGCTGGACGAAAACCGGGGACGGACCCAGCTGGCGAAGAAGGCGAAGGTTCCGGTGGGTGCGATCTCCAACCTCGCCGTGTGGGGAAACCACTCGACGACGCAATACCCGGACGCACGCAACGCCCGCATCGCAGGCTTGCCCGTGTTCGAGGTCATCACGGACCACGGGTGGCTCAAGGGCAAGTTCGTCGAGACGATCCAGAAGCGGGGCGCGGCGGTGATCGAGGCCCGCGGCGCTTCGTCGGCGGCCTCGGCTGCGAACGCCGTGATCGACTCGGTCATCAGCATCCTCACGCCGACGCCGTGGGGCGACTGGCACTCGCTCGCCGTGGTCAGCCACGGCGAATACAGCGTGCCTGAGGGGCTGCAGTTCGGGTACCCGGTGCGGTCCGACGGCGATCGCTGGGAGGTCGTCCCCGACCTCCAGCACGACGACGACGGCTGGAAGCGGATCCGGATCACGACCCAGGAGCTGCTGCAGGAGCAGGAGATGGTGAAGGAGCTGATCCCGACCCAGACCTAGCTTCACCTCCCCACCACGTGGGGAGGTCGCGCCGAAGGCGCGGGTGGGGAGATACGAGCCCCTAATCTTGGGACAGTGAACGTCACGCTCGACCGGCACTCTTACCCCTTCACGGCGATCGTGGGCCAGGAATCGATGAAGCTGGCCCTGATCCTGAACGCGATCGTCCCCACCATCGGCGGCGTGCTGATCCGCGGCGAAAAGGGGACGGGGAAATCGACCGCCGTGCGCGCCCTGGCCAGGCTGCTGCCCGAACACGATGTGGTCGAGGGCTGCCACTTCGGTTGTGACCCGACAGACCCCGACGCCCTTTGCGCCGACTGCCGGGCCAAGCTCAAGGCTGCCGGCACGCTCCCGCATCACAAACGGCGGATGCGGGTGGTCGAGCTGCCGATCAACGCCTCGGAAGACCGGGTCGTAGGCACCATCGACATCGAGGCGGCCCTCCGCACGGGGACCCGCCGCTTCGAGCCCGGCGTGCTGGCCGAAGCCAACCGAAACATCCTCTACGTCGACGAGGTGAACCTCCTCGACGACCATCTGGTCGACGTGCTGCTCGACGCCGCGGCGATGGGCGTCAACGTCATCGAGCGGGAAGGCGTCTCCTTCAGCCATCCCTCGCGTTTCATCCTCGTCGGGACCATGAATCCCGAAGAGGGCGAGCTCCGGCCGCAGCTGCTCGACCGCTTCGGGCTGTGCGTCGACGTGGAGGGGATTCGCGATCCTGACGAGCGCGTCCTGATCGCCGAGCGCGACGCGGCCTTCAACCGTGGAGACCACGAGTTCACGAACGAGTTTGCCGCCGCGGACGGCAACCTCTCGCGCGCGCTGGCCGAAGCCATCGGCCGGGTGAAAGAGGTCCGCATCACCGCCGGCCACGCCCGGCTGATCTCCTCGATCTGCGTCGAGGCGGAGGTGCTGGGCCACCGCGCCGACGTCGTCATCGACCACGCGGCGCGGGCCCTGGCCGCCTATCGCCGGCACGGCACGCCAAGCCGCGAGGACATCTACGACGCGGCAACCCTCGCCCTCGCCCACCGTGCCCGCCAGCCTCTGCGTCGCGACCAGGACGAGACAAGCTCGCCGGAGCGCGGGGAGGAGCAGGAGGGCTCGCAGCCCTCGGACTCCGAGACGGGCGACCCCCAGGGCTCGGAGAGCGAGGCGTCTTCGGAGGCCACGGCGGAGCAGAGCGCGAGCTCGTCGGACACCGGCCAGCAGTCGGCGGGCGCCGACACCGGCGTCACGACGGGCGGCTCGAGCGGCCACGAATCGGCACCGGAGGCGTTACAAACTTTCAACCTGCGGCGCATCGACCTGCCGCGGCAGCGACGGGTGCGCAAGCAAGGCGGCAAGCGCGCGGCGAGCCAAACGCCGGACCGCCGCGGCCGCTACGTGCGCGCCGCGCCAAAGGAAAAGGTCAACGACCTCGCGATCGATGCCACCGTTCGCGCGGCGGCGCCCCTCCAGGTGGAGAGGGGCCGGCGCCACGGGGAGCGCTTGATGCTCGAGCGACGCGACCTGCGGCAGAAGGTGCGCGAACGCAAGGTCGGCAACCTGATCGTGTTCGTGGTCGACGCCTCGGCTTCGATGGACGCGGAGCAGCGGATGGCCGCGACGAAGGGCGCCATCCTTTCGCTGCTCCAGGACGCGTACGTTCGCCGGGACCGGGTCGCGGTCGTCATCTTCAAGAACCGCACCGCGGAGGTCGTGCTGCGGCCGACCTCGAGCGTGTCGCTGGCGCGGCGCCGCCTGGAGAGGCTCTCGGTCGGCGGCACGACGCCGCTGACGCATGGGCTGATGGCCGGCTACAAGGTCGTGAAGACGGAGCTGCTGCGCGACCCGACCATCCGCCCGCTGCTGGTCCTGATCAGCGACGGTCGCGGCAACATCTCGATGTTCAAAGAGGAGCCGCTCGTGGAGGCGCAGAAGGTGGCGGCTCTCATCGACGCGGAGGACATCGACGCGCTGGTCATCGACTCCGCGCGCGATTACAGCCATCTGCCTTCGGTGCAGCACCTGGCTCGCGTGGCGCCGATGTATCAGACCTACGCGATCAACGCGTGCGCCGACCTGGCCGAGCGCATGGGCGCGCATTACTACGGCCTTTATGACCTGTCGCGCGACGAGATCGCGACCGCCGTGGAACGGGAGCTCGGACGCGGCCGGTAACGCATAATCGCGGACATTCGTTCAAGCTCTTGGTCCCATGAAAATTCTCCTAGTCCCGTTCGCGATCGTGCTGATGGCCGGCTGCGCATCCCAGCCGGTGGCCGTGAATCCGACACCCTCGCCGGCCACGTCCGCGACTTTGACGCCAGGCCCCTCCCCTTCGCCTTCGAGCACCGCGACCCCTTCGGGAGTGCCGGTGGGCACTCCTGTTTCGCCGCGCGTGCTGGCGCCGGCGCCGGACTTACCATTCGGGGCCCTATGCTCGACTCCGATCCAGACGACCGCCAACGGCAATGCTGGTCCCCTGTTCTGCCGGCGCGGCGAGGTCAACGTGCAGGCGTGGAGCTTTTACGCCAGCGTGAGCGCCAGCATTCTCGGGCTCGGCCTCAACCCGACCGAGGGTCAAGCCGAAGCCGCCATCTGCGACGACTTCAACCACAACCACGCGACGAAGCCTGAGGAAACGAACGGTTACGCGCTCGCCGCCGCCTACTACGGCTGGAGCTTTGGCAAGGATCCGACCCTGGTGATGTACCAGGCGCCGCCCTGTCAGTAGGCGCAGTCCCCCGCCGGTAATATCGTCCTCGCAGCATGGCACTGGACCGCTACTCCTACCCGTTCACGGCGATCGTCGGCCAGGATGAGATGAAGCTGGCCCTGGTTCTCAACGCCATCAACCCGACCATCGGCGGAGTGCTGATCCGGGGCGAAAAGGGCACAGGAAAGTCAACCGCGGTCCGGGCGCTCGCCCGCCTCCTGCCGGAACAGAAGGTGGTCGAAGGCTGTCACTTCGGCTGCCACCCGGAGGACCCCGAAGATTGGTGTCTGGACTGCCGCGAACGAGCAGCGTCGGGCTCGCTCCCGTCAACCACGCGCCGCATGCGCGTGGTTGAGCTCCCGATCAACGCGTCTGAGGACCGCGTGGTGGGCACGATCGACCTCGAGGCTGCACTGAAAGAAGGCTCGCGGCGATTCGAGCCGGGCGTGCTCGCCGAGGCGAACCGCAACATCCTCTACGTCGACGAGGTCAACCTGCTCGACGACCACATCGTCGACGTGCTGCTCGACGCGGCCGCCATGGGGATCAACACCGTGGAGAGGGAAGGAGTGTCAGTGTCGCACCCGTCTCGCTTCATCCTGGTCGGGACGATGAACCCGGAAGAGGGCGAGCTGCGGCCGCAGCTGCTGGACCGTTTCGGTCTGTGCGTCGACGTGGAGGGCATCCGCGACCTCGACCAGCGGGTCGCCATCGTCGAGAAGCGCGCGGTTTGGGAAGACGACCCCAACCTCTTCTACCAGCAGCACGCGGAGTCGGAGCAGTCGGTCCGGTCGCAGATCGCCGAAGCGATCGCGACCTTTCCCGAAGTCACCCTGCCGCGCCAGATCCTGCGCTTGATCGCCCAGATCTCGATCGCGCTCGAGGTCGACGGGCACCGCTCCGACCTGGTGTGCGCCCGCGCCGCCCAGGCCAAGGCCGCGTACGACAGCGCGGACGAGGTCGCCGTCAGCCATGTCGGCGAGGTGGCGGAGATGGTGTTCGCGCATCGCGTGCACTCCGTGCCATTCGGCAAAGGCGGTCCGAACCTGGGCGAGGTCATCGCCCGGATGGTCGGCCAGGGCTGACCTCCCATGATCGATAAGGACCCGCCGCAGGCGGGGGATGGAGCCACCACCGAGGCGACCGTCAACGCCTTCAACCAGGCGTTCAACCGCCACGATGTCGACGGCGTGATGTCTCTCATGACCGACGACTGCTTATTCGAGAACACCCTGCCTCGACCCGACGGCGAGAGGCATATCGGCCAGGCGGCGGTGCGCCGGTTCTGGGATAAGTTCTTCGGCGACTCACCTCGGGCAAGGTTCGAAACCGAGGAGATCGTCGTCGCCGGCGATCGCGCCATCGTCCGCTGGCGCTTCGATTGGGGGAGCGGCCACGTGCGCGGTATCGACCTGTTCAAGGTCCGCGACGGCAAGGTCGCTGAGAAGCTCAGCTACGTAAAGGGCTGAGCCGGTTTGCAGCTTCGGCACCCTGTGACCTAACACGTCAGAGGTTCGCGAACCCGGCTCTAGACTGGAGCGCGAGTTGATGTCATCGGCGTCCCAGGAACACTCCCTCCAGCCCCAGCGCGCGGCCGAGCTCCTCGAGCGGGTCGAAAAGAACATCCACCGCGTCATCGTCGGCAAGGAGCGGGTGGTGCGGCTGGCGCTCGCGGGCCTGGTCGCCGGCGGCCACGTCCTGCTCCAGGACCTGCCGGGCACGGGCAAGACGATGCTCGCGCGCGCCCTGGCCACGTCAGTCGGCGGCACCTTCCGCCGCATCCAGTGCACGCCGGACCTGCTTCCCTCGGATATCACCGGCTCGAGCATCTTCAACCAGAAGGACCTGAGCTTCGAGTTCATCGCCGGGCCGATCTTCGCCAACATCGTGCTCGCGGATGAGGTGAACCGGGCGACCCCCCGCACGCAGTCGGCGCTGCTCGAGGCGATGGGGGAGGGTCAGGTCACCGTCGAGGGCACCACGCGCACGCTCGAGCGCCCCTTCTTCGTGGTCGCGACGCAGAATCCCGCCGAGTTTCACGGCACGTACCCGCTGCCCGAATCCCAGCTCGACCGATTCGTGCTCGCGGCCGAGATGGGGCCGCCGACGGAGGCCGAGGCGATGGAGGTTCTTGCCCGTCGCGAACATGGCGACCCGATCGCGGACCTGACCGCGGTGATCGACGTCAGCGACGTGATCGTGCTCCAGGAGGCTTGCCTGCGCGTCGTCGCCGCACCCGCGATCCGGACCTACATCGTGGCGCTCCTGCAGTCCATCCGCTCGCGGCCCGATGTCCTCTTGCCCGCGAGCATGCGGTCCGGGGTCTATCTCCAGCGGGCGTCGCAGGCGTGGGCGCTGTTCGAGGGCCGCGACTTCGTCCTTCCGGACGACATCAAGCTGCTGGCGGCGCCGGTGCTCGCCCATCGCCTTGGCATGCGCGGCCGGGGTAGGGCCGCCGACATGCTGGGCGAGGTCCTGACCGCGCTGCCGATTCCGCCTTTGCGACAGCGCTGAGGACAGTCTGCTGAGGCCGACCTGGCGGGTATCCGGCGTGGCGGCGCTGTGGCTTGTCCTGGAGTGGTACGGCGCCACCTCGCAGGTGCCCTGGCTCTTTTTGCTGGCGGCATGGATTCTCGCCTTGCTGATCTTCGCCGGCGTGTACTCGTGGTGGAACCGGGCCGGGCTCCGGCTGCGGCTGGCTGTCCGCGGCATCCGAACTGCGCCTGGATCGCCTGCGGATGACCTGCCCGGGCATCTGCTGCGGAATGGGCCGTTCCCGGCGCCGGTGTTTGAGGGCGATGGAATCGAGCTCGAGCTCGGTCTCAACACGACCGGAGGATCGCGCGGACCTGCATGGATCAACGGCTACGTCGGCGGAAAAAAGCTGACCTTTGGAACCGGCCTCGTGCCGGCCAAAGGCTGGACGCGTCTGGAGGTCCTCCGTGAGCTTCATCGCGGCCCCATCGGTGCGACGGGGTGGACGATCGGGAGCAGCGACCCGCTGGGTTTCTTTCAGGGGCGCCGGTCCTTTCCAGATGCCGAGGTCGCCCTGGTCCTTCCACGCTTCAGGTCGCTGGCCGGGCGGCGACAGACGCACGAGCTGGAGGCAAGCGTGGCCGCGCCCAGATCTGGTTCCGGCAACGAGCTCTTCGGCATCCGCGAGTACCGCCGCGGCGATTCGCTCCGGCGGATCCACTGGAGGTCGAGCGCGCGTCACGGCGAGCTCGTGGTTCGCGAGTACGAGCCGCCCGGA
This sequence comes from Chloroflexota bacterium, assembly GCA_005882135.1. Taxonomy (GTDB): domain Bacteria; phylum Chloroflexota; class Dormibacteria; order Dormibacterales; family Dormibacteraceae; genus 40CM-4-65-16. The sequence goes on along the minus strand of VBDR01000029.1, from coordinate 43,650 downwards.
CTCCGAATGCTGGGCATTTTTGTTGATCCATCGCCTCCATCCGCCGACGTTGCCGACCAGATCGCCCGCATCGCCGCATCGGAAGCGTGGGACTGCATCAGTGAAGGTGGCCGCGTGGTCTTGTGGGCACCCGGTCGGGAGCCGAGTCACTCGCCGCGTGACCTGTGGTCGCAGCTGGAGTGGCTAGCCAGATACCCCAGCCCCTCAGGCGGCTTCGCCGCCAGCTCCCCACTGCGTGGGGAGCAGGGGGAGACGGTCGTGATCACGGCGAGCGCGAACGCCGAGTTGCTTGATGTCGCAGGGCGGGCGAGAAGGCGAAAGGTGTGGGTCGTCGGCGACGCCGCGGTCGAGAGCGACTCGCCGATCGAGCGAGTCGGGACCCAGTGGCCGCTGTGAGACGCTGGCTTCGGCTGCCGGCCTCGCCCATCGAGCACTCGGTCGAGGGACGCGCCTTCGTGTTTTCGGGATTTGCCGTCGCGGTGCTCGCCATCGCTCTTTATGGACAGGACTACGTGGTGCCGGTCATCGGCGTCATCGCGGCGGGCATCGGCCACGTGGTCAGCTACCGCGAACGCAACCACAAACGTGGTTTCTGGCGCCAGGTGTTCCTCGCCGCGCTGGTGTTCGGTGCCCTTTTCTATTTGATCGCCGACTCCGCGCTCGCCCTTTTCGGCGGCATCCTGCCGCAGGCCAATTTCGCAATCCTGCTGGTCGCGATCACGAGCTTCGACTTGAAGACGCGCCGCAACTGCTACTCGAGCCTTTGGATCAGCCTTGCGATCCTTTATCTCGCCGCTGTCTACGCGTGGGACTACGCGTTCGGAATTCTCCTCGCGCTATGGACTCTTTATCTCGCAGGGTTCTGGATCGCCTCGCATCTGAAGCGCATGGAGGCGGGGGTCCGGGTGCCGGCGCGGGCGCTCACCCTGATGCTTGCCGCAGGCATCCTGGGAGGAGTCGGTTGGTTTGTCGCGGTGCCTCAGCCGACGGCTATCCCGATCTCCCCGCTCGTCATCTCTCTGCCGAACTTCTCGAGCTTCAAAGGCGACCTCGAGAGCCCGGCCCTCCCACTGGTCCAGCTCACAGGCGATCCGACGGGCGCGACGACCAGCGTCGACCTGCACTTTCGGGGAAGGCTCGGTGATGCGCCCGTGATGTACGTGCGGACCGGCGCCCCCGCCTACTGGCGCGGCCTGGTTTTCGACCAGTATCGCGATGGCGTCTGGACAGCCACGAATCACGACTACCGCGAGATGCAGCCATTCGTGCCACCGCGATTCCTGCCACCTGCGCCGCCCCACAACCTCGGCACCTTCGTGCAGACATTTCGGGTCCTACGACCGCTGCCGGGCGTGATCAACGCCGCCTACCCGATCGAGAGCCTGTACGCGCCGGTGACCGCGCTGCGCGAGGATGCCTACGGAACTTTCCACACGCCCGGGCCTTTGCGACCGGGCCAGACATACTCGGTCGTCTCCTACCTGCCAGATCTCTCGCCTGAGAGTCTGCGGGCAGACGAGGGCAACCTGAGCTTGTCCGATTACGAACGTGAATACCTCGACAGCCAGGCCCTGTCGGCGCGGGGGCGAAGGCTGGCCGCTGACATCACCAATGAAGCCACCAACCCGTTCGACTCCGTCATGGCGCTGACCAGCTACCTGCAGGCCAACTACAGATACACGCTCGACCTCCCGCGGGTGCCGACCGGTCGCGATCCGGTCGACTGGTTTCTCTTCGACAACAAGACCGGCTACTGCGAGCAGTTCGCCACCGCCGAGACGCTGATGCTGCGCAGCCTCGGCATTCCGGCACGCCTGGCGACCGGATATGCGACCGGCGATTACGACCCCATCCTCAACCAGGCGGTGGTGCGCGAGCATGACGCGCACGCCTGGGTGGAGGTTTGGTTCTCCGGCCACGGATGGGTGCCGGTCGACCCGACGCCTGGTGTACCGCCGCTGGCTGCGACCCGGTTCCCTAACCACTGGGCGGCCGGCGGCCTGGCGCGGCTCATTCCACACCTGACCATCGGCGCCCCGGCCGCGGCGCTCGGCTCGGTAGGCGCGCTGGCGCTCATCCCGGTGGCGATCGCAATCGCGCTGGTGGTCGTGCTGGCGTACGCGTGGCTGCGCCGCCGCAGATGGACGCGAGGAAGCAGACCCGCGCGAGGAGAGTCGGAGCTGCTTCGTTTATACGAGCGCCTGCAGCGCCGCCTCGGACGCCGGCGCGCACCGCCCGAAACGCCGCTCGAGTACGAGCATGCGATGCACTCCTCCCCATTCATGGGGAGGTGGCCGGCGCAGCCGGGCAGGGGGGACGCCGGGGTGGGGCAGCCAGGGGGAGAGGACCTGCTCGAGGAGGTGACTCGAGCGGTCAACGAGGGCGTTTATGCAGGCCGTTGGCCTAACCCCCGGCGGGTGCGCGAGCTGGCCGAGCGGATATCCTGAATTTCAAGTGGCCCAGGCTCTAAAGATGACCGGCGCGGAGGATGTTCGCTGGAATCTAAGCGATCTCTTCGCGTCGCCCGACGATCCGAAGATCGAAGCTGCGCTCGCGCGAGACCTCGAGCGAGCGAAGGCCTTCGAGGCGACATACAAAGGTAAGGTCGCGACCCTGGCGCCGAAACCGTTCGCGGCCATGATGCGGGAGCTGGCCGATTACGAAGAGTCTTCGACGCGGGCAGAGGTCTACGCGTACATGCTGCATAGCGAGAACACACAAGACAACGCCGCCGGTCGCCTGCTCGCGCGCGTGCGCGAAGCGAGCGCGGAGCGTGGCAGCCACATGGTGTTTTTCGCGCTCGAGCTCGCGCAGATCACCGACGAGCACGCCGCCAAGCTCTATGCCGACCCCGAGTCGGCCATCTACCGCCACACGGTCGATGAGGCGAGGAAGTTTCGCCCGCATCAACTTTCGGAGCCGGAGGAGCGCGTCCTCACCGACTTCAGCCCGGTGGGCAGCTCATCCTGGGTTCGCCTCTTCGAGGAGCTCTGCGCCCGAATCCGCGTCGAGGTCGACGGGCGGGACCTGGCGCTCGACCAGGCGCTGACACTGCTCCGGGAGCCGGACCGCGAGGTTCGCCGGCAGGCGAGCGCCGCTTTGACGCAGGCTCTGAGCGGCGACCTCCGAACGCGCGGCTACATCTTCAACGTGATCCTCCAGGAAAAGGCGATCGATGATCGCCTGAGGCATTTTCCGACGTGGATCAGCTCCCGCAACCTGGCCAACGAGACTTCCGACGAGGCGGTGCAGGCGCTGGTGGACGCGGTGACCGGCCGCTACGACGTCTGCGTCCGCTACTACCGGGTCAAGCGAAAGCTGCTCAACGTCGGCGACTTGCACGAGTGGGACCGCTACGCCCCTGTCAGCGACACCACACGCGACCTCACGTGGGATGACGCCAAGGAGCTCGTCCTCGGTTCGTACTACAGGTTTTCGAAACGCGCGGGGTCTCAGGTGGAGGAGTTCTTCAAGAACAGCTGGATCGATGCGCCGGTAGTGCCCGGCAAGGCCGGCGGCGCGTACTGCATGCCGGTGACGCCGGGTCACCATCCCTACGTGCTGTTGAACTTCACCGGCAAGCTGCGCGACGCGCTCGTGCTCGCGCATGAGCTCGGGCACGGTCTGCATGACCGCCTCGCCTCCAAGCAGCACATCTTCGACTACCACCCGCCGTTGACCCTTGCGGAGACGGCATCCGTGTTCGGCGAAGCCCTGACCTTCGATCGGATCATGGCCGAGGAGAAGGACCCCAAGGTGCGGCTCGCCTTGCTTTGCGGCCAGTGCGAGGACGCATTTTCCACGGTTTTCCGCCAGGTCGCCTTCAACCGCTACGAGGACGCCAGCCACAACCGGCGCCGGACGGAGGGCGAGCTTTCGGTCGAGGAGCTAGGCGAGATGTTCCAGGAGAAGCTGCAGCCGATGTTCGGCGACGCCCTGATCCTCACCGAAGAGCACAAGGTCTGGTGGAGCTACGTCGGCCATTTCCTGCACACGCCTGGTTACGTGTACGCATACGCCTTTGGCAACCTGCTCGCGCTTTCGGTCTATCACCGCTATCTCGAACGCGGCGAGGAGTTCGTCGAACAGTACCTTGAGTTCCTCGCCGCCGGTGGCTCGACCAGGCCAGACGAGCTGGTCAAGCGCATCGGCATGGACATCACCAACCCCGATTTCTGGGACGCCGGGCTGAAGATCCTGGACGGGATGGTGACCGAGGTCGAGGGCCTCTCCGGGATCAAGTGATCAGGTCCTCCCCATTCCTGGGGAGGTGTCCGGCGAAGCCGGACGGAGGCGCTCGCCAAGGATCCACCGGGTGGCGGCAAACCAAAAGGCGAACAACCACAAGACGATCAGCGCCGTGCCGCCGTAATCGTGGAAGACGACCGCCGGCACAAAGCCGCCCCAGGTCGCGACGAGGGCCACAGCGGCCATGCGGGCCAGGTTCAGGAGCAGCGTCCCCAGCAGACCGAGCAGAACAGCCTGGGCCCTGGCTTCCAGCGAGTACGGTCCGCGTAGACCGACCAGAAGGAGCGAGCGGCCCATCTTGCCCTGGCGCGATCCGATGCGTCTGACTCGGCCTGTGCCATCAGGAGTGGTTCGGGCCAGGAAGAGGGGACCGGGGTTGCTGCATCGAGTGCTGGGTTCGGGGGATCGGAATTTGGCGGGACAGTGGCACGGGTGGCGATTTCGCGCCAGGTCTGCGGCCCTGCGCCCACGGCGCGGGCACCTCCTCCCGAATGGGGAGGACTGAACGGCCGATAAACTTAGAGTCACATAGCCCAAAGCCGGGAACGGCATCCGTGCACCTTGTGTGCCAGGGGAGTGACATGGCGGTCACCGAGACGATTGCGACCACTGATCTCGAGTTCGCTCGCCAGCTAGGCCAGCAGCTGCGCGTTGACTCCATCCGCTGCAGCACCGCGGCCGCCTCCGGCCACCCGACGTCGTCGATGTCGGCCGCGGACCTGATCGCGGTCCTGATCACGCGCTACCTGCAGTACGACTGGAGCAAGCCGAAAGACCCCAACAACGACCACCTGATCTACTCGAAGGGTCACGCGTCGCCCCTCTGTTACGCGATGTTCAAGTCGGTCGGCGCCATCACCGACGCCGAGATGATGACGTTCCGCAAGTTCGGATCGCGCCTCCAGGGCCACCCGACGCCGGCCATCCCATGGGTCGACGTGGCCACCGGTTCGCTGGGCCAGGGCCTGCCGATCGGGGTCGGCGTGGCGCTCGCGGGACAGTATCTGGACAAGCTGCCCTATCACGTCTGGGTGCTCTGCGGCGACTCGGAGCTTGCCGAAGGTTCGATCTGGGAAGCGCTCGACAAGGCGGGCCACTACCAGCTCTCGAACCTGACCGCGATCTGGGACATCAACCGACTGGGTCAACGCGGCGAGACCGAATTCGGCTGGAACCTCGATGTCTACCGGCGCCGGGTCGAGGCGTTCGGCTGCTTCCCGATCGTGATCGACGGCCACGATATGGCTTCCATCGACCGCGCGTTCGGGGAGGCGCTCTCGAACACCGGCAAGCCGACGGTGATCATCGCCAAGACGATCAAAGGCAAGGGCTTTTCGGAGATCGAGAACAAGGACGGTTGGCACGGCAAGGCCCTGCCTCCGGACATGGCCGAGCGCGCGATCAAGGAGCTCGGCGGCATCAAGAGCCTGAAGGTGAAGACGCAGAAGCCCGAGCGCACAGCAGTGCCCAGGCGGCTCGTGGACGCCGAGCCGGTCCTGCCCGTATACAAGAAAGAGGACAAGGTCGCCACCCGGAAGGCGTACGGCGACGCCCTGCTCGCGCTTGCCGCCATCCCCGAGGTTGTGGCGATGGACGGCGAGGTTTCCAACTCGACCCACGCGGACGAGTTCGCAAAGGCGCACCCCGAGCGCTTCTTCGAGATGTGGATCTCGGAGCAGCAGCTGATCGCGACGGCGGTCGGCATGAGCGTGCGCGGCTACAAGCCGTTCGCCTCGACCTTCGCCGCGTTCTTCAGCCGCGCTTATGACTTCATCCGCATGGCCGGTATCTCGCAGGCCAATCTCCGGCTTGTCGGCTCGCACGCCGGGGTCGAGATCGGCCAGGACGGGCCTTCCCAGATGGCGCTCGAGGACCTGGCGTCGATGCGCGCGATTCACAGCTCGACGGTGTTTTATCCCTGCGACCCCAACCAGGCCGCCAAGCTCACGCGGATCATGGCCGACACCCCGGGCATCGTGTTCATGCGGACAACACGCGGCGCCTACCCGACGCTGTATGGCGCGGGCGAGACCTTCAAGGTCGGCGGTTCCAAGGTGCTCCGCCAGAGCCCCAAGGACAAAGTCGCGCTCATCGGCGCCGGCGTCACGCTGCACGGCTGCCTGGCGGCGGCGGATGCGCTGGCGGCCAAGAAGATCCCCGTCCGCGTGATCGATCTTTACTCGGTGAAGCCGGTCGACGTAAAGACGCTGCGCGAGGCGGCGCGGGTCACGAAAGGCCGCTTGGTCGTGGTCGAAGACCACTACCCGGAAGGCGGGCTCGGCGCGGCGGTGCTCGAGGCGCTGGCGGGCGATCCGGCGGCGCGGGTGGTTCACCTTGCGGTCAAGGGACTGCCGGAGTCCGGCAAGCCCGAGGAGCTGATGAACGCCGCCGGCATCTCGAGCCGGCACATCGTCGCGGCCGCGACCAGGCTCGCGCAGGCGAAGTGATGGCGACCGCCACCACTACCCGCAAGCCGACCGCGATCAAAGAGCTGCGCCAGGTCGGCCAATCGCTGTGGCTCGACAACATCCGCCGCCAGCTCATCACCTCAGGCGAGCTGGCACGCCTGCGCGATGAGGGCCTGACAGGTGTCACCTCCAACCCGACGATCTTCGAGAAGGCGGTCAGTGGCTCCAGCGACTACGACGCGGCGATGGTCGAGCTGGTGCGCGAGAAGAAGAAGCCCGCCGACATGCTGTGGGCGCTCATGGTCGAGGACATCCAGGCGGCCGCCGATACCTTCCGCCCCGTCTACGACAAGACGAAAGGTCGCGACGGCTTCGTCAGCATCGAAGTAGCGCCCACACTCGCGAACAACACGCGCGGCACGATACGGATGGCGGAAGACCTTCGCGACCGCTGCAAGCGGCCGAACGTGATGGTGAAGATCCCTGCCACTCAGGAAGGGCTGCCTGCGATCTTCGACCAGATCTCGAAGGGCCACAACATCAACATCACCTTGATCTTTGCCGTCGAGCGCTACACGGAGGTGGTCGAGGCTTATCTCGCCGGGCTGGAAAAGCTGCACAAGGATGGCGGCGACCTCAGCAAGGTGGCCAGCGTGGCGAGCTTTTTCGTCAGCCGCGTCGACACGAAGGTGGACAAGATCCTCGCCGAGAAGGTCAACCAGGCCCAGGATCCCCAACAGAAGCGGTCGCTGGACCAGCTTTTCGGCAAGGCCGCCATCGCCAACTCGAAGATGGCCTACGAGCACTACAAGGAGCTGTTTGCCGGGCCGCGCTGGGACAGGCTGCGCAAGGCCGGCGCGCGCACGCAGCGATGCCTGTGGGCAAGCACCTCGACGAAGGACCCTCGGTATCCGGATACCTATTACGTCGAGGAGCTCATCGGTCCCGACACCGTGGACACCGTGCCTCCCGCGACCCTGGCCGCGTTCCGCGAGCACGGCGAGGTTCGCCGCAGCCTCGACGAGAACGTGGATGTGGCTCGGCGTCAGCTGAGGCAGCTGGCCGACGCGGGTGTGGACCTGGACCAGGTCACTCATGAGCTCGAGGTTGAGGGCGTGGATGCCTTCTCCAAGTCGTTCGAGAGCCTTCTCGCCGCCCTCGAGAAGAGCGCGAAGGACATCAAGGCCGGCAAGGGCCCGCGTCAGTGGTACAGCCTCGGCGGGCTGCAGCCGGCGGTCGACACCCAGATCGCAAAGCTGCAGAAGGACGGCGCGCCACGCCGGCTGTGGGCCAAGGATTCGACGCTGTGGAGTGCGGATCCCGCGAAACGCCAGGAGATCCACGACCGGCTGGGGTGGCTCGACGTGGCCGACAAGATGCTCGAGAAGGCAAGCGAGCTCAGCGACCTCGCCAAGCAGGGGCGTGCGTTTACCGACGTCGTGCTGCTCGGCATGGGCGGGTCGAGCCTGTGCCCGGACGTGTTGCGCCACACCTTCGGTGGGGTCAAGGGCCATCCCAAGCTGCACGTCCTCGACACCACCGACCCGGCGACGATCCTGGGCGTCCGGTCGAAGATCAAGATCCAGACCTCTCTTTTCATCGTTGCGTCGAAATCCGGCGAGACGACCGAGACCCTCTCGCACTTCGCCTATTTCTGGGAGCAGGCGAAACGCAGAGGCAGGCAGTTCGCGGCCATCACCGACCCGGGCTCAGGACTGGAGAAACTGGCCAAGGAGCACGAGTTTCGCTGGATCTTCCCGAACCCGCCCGACATCGGAGGTCGCTATTCGGCGCTCTCGTATTTCGGACTCGTGCCTGGTGCTTTGATGGGCGTCAACGTGGCGGAGATGCTGGAGCGAGCGATCGAGATGGAGCACTCGTGCGCCGACTCGGTGCCGGTCGAAAGCAATCCCGGCGCCTGGCTGGGCGGCGTCATGGGACGCCTCGCGACGCAGGGTCGCAACAAGGTGACGCTGATCGCCTCGCCGAAAGTGGCGACGTTCGGCTACTGGGTGGAGCAGCTGATCGCTGAGAGCACCGGCAAGGAAGGCAAGGGCATCGTTCCAATCGAAGGTGAGCCGGTAGGCAAGCCCGCGGTCTACGGCGACGACCGCTTCTTCGTGTACATCCGCATGGAGGCCGACCCTCCTCACCGCGCGGTGCAAGCGCTCGAGAGGGCCGGCCAACCGGTGGTAACCCTGACGCTGCGCGACAAGCTGGATCTCGGCGGCGAGTTCTTCCGCTGGGAGGTGGCGACCGCGGTCGCGGGCGCAATCCTCGGCATCGACGCTTTCGACCAGCCCAACGTGCAGGAGTCGAAGGACAACACCCGAAAAGTGCTCGCCACTTTCAAGAGCCGCCGCAAGCTGCCGGCTGCCGAGTCAGTGGCGGCGTCGAAAGCGAAGCCGGCCCTCGCGTCGCTCCTCAAGCAGGCCAGACGGGGCGCCTATTTCGCGATCATGGCGTACACCGCGCGAACGCCGGGTTCCGAAGCGGCCATCGCCGCGATCCGAACTGCCGTTCGCGACAGCAGGAAGCTGGCCACGACGGCGGGGTACGGCCCCCGTTTCCTCCATTCGACCGGTCAGCTGCACAAAGGCGGGCCGAAGACCGGGCTTTTCCTGCAGGTCGTGCAGGACGACACCAGGGATGTCGCGATTCCGGGCCAGCCCTACACCTTCTCGGTGCTGAAGCAGGCGCAGGCGATCGGCGATCTGCAGTCGCTGGCCTCGCGCCGATTGCCGGTGCTGAGGGTGACGCTGGGTCGCGAGCCCGCCGCCGGGTGGCGAGCCCTGGTCACGGCGGTGAGGTCAGCCGTCCGGTGATTACTGGCCACGCCCCTCACCCCGACCCTCTCCCCTGCGGGGAGAGGGAGATGACCTAGATGGAGATTGGGTTTGTCGGGCTCGGCCGCATGGGCGGCAACATGGCGCTGCGCCTGCTCAAGCGGGGCCATCGCGTGGTCGCTTTCGACCTCTCGGCCGAGGCAGTGAAGCGGCACGCGGCAGAGGGAGCGGTGGGCGCCAGCACGTGGGAGGCGTTTGTCGGCGGCTTCGAGGATCGGCCTCGGATCATGTGGATCATGGTCCCGGCCGGTGATCCGACCACGCAGGCGATCAACCAGCTGATCGAGCTGGGCGACCCCGGCGACATCATCGTCGACGGCGGCAACACGAACTGGAAGATCGCGCTCGACGATTGCGCCCGGGTCCGGAGGAAAGGGATGCATTACATGGACGCCGGGACGTCGGGCGGAATCTGGGGCCAGGAGTACGGGTACTGCCTGATGGTTGGCGCCGAGCAGGAGATCTATGACCGCTGTCTGCCCATCCTCAAAGACCTTGCGCCCGACGACGGCGGCCTGGTCCGAACCGGCGCCGAAGGGTCAGGCCACTTCGTGAAGATGGTCCACAACGGGGTCGAGTACGGCCTCATGCAGGCATACGCGGAAGGCTTCCAGGTGATGAAGATGTCCAGGTCGTTTCCGGGCATGGACATGCGTGCCATCGCCGAGGCCTGGCGCACCGGGAGCGTGGTGCGCTCGTGGCTGCTCGACCTGATCGCGCGTGGCCTGTCCCAGGACCCCGAGCTGACCAGCATCAAAGGCTGGGTGGAGGACACCGGCGAAGGTCGCTGGACGGTGGAGGCGGCGATCGACGAGTCGGTCCCGACACCGGTGATCGCGGAGTCGCTCTTCGCGCGGTTCCGCAGCCGGATGGAGAACACCTTCGGCGATCGCATGCTGGCGATGATGCGGGCACAGTTCGGCGGCCACGCTGTGGTCAAGGATGCCGCCTCCGAAAAGTGAGGGTCGAGGAAGCCCCTAATCCGCTGGCGGAGGGCCTGCACGACTATCGGGTCGCCGACCCGGCGGTCATGGTCATCTTCGGCGCCACCGGCGACCTGAGCGGACGCAAGCTGCTTCCCGCGCTCTACAACCTGGCCAAGCAGCGCTCCCTGCCGGCCGGCTTCGCGGTGGTCGGAGCGGCGAAGGACGAGCTGACCGAGCAGGCGTTCCGCAAGCACGCATCGGACAAGATTCGTCAGTTTTCACGCACCCAGCCGATCGACGATCGCGTGCTGGCGGCGTTTCTGGATTCCGTCTCCTACATCAAGGTGGACTTCAGCAGGCTCGAGGACTTCAAGGCCCTGGGGGCAAGGCTGCAGGAGCTCGACAACACGCGCCTGATCCCTGGCAACCGCATCTTCTACTGCGCCACGCCGCCCCCGACCTATGAGCTCATCTCGGTGCAGATTCAGGCCGCGGGGCTCAGCACGAGCACAGGCTTCCGTCGAATCGTGATCGAGAAGCCCTTTGGGCTCGACCTGAAGTCGGCACGCGGGCTTACCGAGACGCTGCACAAGGTCTTTTCGGAGGACTCCGTCTACCGCATCGACCACTACCTCGGCAAGGAGACGGTCCAGAACATCCTTGCGTTCCGTTTCGCCAATGCGATCTTCGAGCCGGTCTGGAACACGAACCTGATCGACTCGGTGCAGATCACGGTTGCGGAGGACATTGGGATTGAAACTCGCGGCGCCTATTACGACCGGACCGGGGCCCTGCGAGACATCGTGCAGAACCACGCTCTCCAGCTCGTCACGTTGGTGGCGATGGAGCCGCCGCTGGCCTTTGAAGCCACCGCGGTGCGAGACGAGAAGGTCAAAGTCCTCCGCGCCATCCGGCCCTTGATCGGCGAGGACATCGAACAGTCGACTGTCCGCGGCCAGTACACGCAGGGCTGGGTGCTGGGTGAGCAGGTGCCGGGATATCGCGAAGAGCCCAACGTCGCGACCGACTCGCAGACGGAGACCTTCGCCGCGCTGCGGCTGTTCATCGACAACTGGCGCTGGGCCGGAGTGCCGTTTTACATCCGGGCGGGCAAGCGGCTGCCCAAGCGAATCACCGAGATTCGCATCCAGTTCAAGCGGCCCCCGCACCTGACCTTCGGCCGCGAGGCGATGAAGGAGGTCGACCCCAACGCCCTCACGTTGCGCATCCAGCCGGAGGAGGGCATCTCATTGAAATTCGGCGCCAAGGTGCCAAGCGCCGGCCTACGCATTCGCAGCGTCACCATGGACTTCCAGTACATGACCTCGTTCCTCGTCGAGGCGCCGGAGGCCTACGAACGGCTGCTGCTCGACTGCGTGATCGGCGACCCGACCCTGTTCACCCGCGCCGACGAGGTCGAGGCGGCGTGGATGTTCATCGACCCGATCGAGGAGTCGTGGCGGAACGGGCGGCCTCCGCTCGGGGTGTACCCCGCCGGCACGTGGGGCCCGCCGGCCGCGGCTCAGCTGCTCCAGGGCGACGGCAGGGAGTGGCACCGGCCGTGAGCGCGGTGGTCACACCTGACGTCACCCCGGAGTGGCACGGCGACGACGTCTCCATCCGCGACGTGCTGGATGCCTTGAGCCAGATCCGTGAAAGGTTTGACCGCACGGAGGCCGGAGATGACGAGCATCCCCATCCGCGCAGCTGCGTGATGACGCTGATCGGCGTGGTGGCCAGCGCCTCCCACGAGCAGCTGGCCGTGCGGACGTCGCGGGCAATCAGCGCCCAGCACCCGGCGCAGTCGATCGTGATTCGCGAGGACGCTCCGGTACGTGGCGGCCACCTCGAGGCATGGATCGCGACCGAGGTGCAGCGGCCGGCGGAGGCATGCGCCACGGAGTGCGAGATCATCACGCTTCACGTCCGCGGCGCCGCCGCGGAACACCTCGACGCGCTGGTCGATCCGTTGCTGGTGAGCGGCGTGCCGACGTACCTGTGGTGGATGGGAACGCCACCGTTTGACAAGCGAGACCTGCTGGAGGCGCTGCGGATCTGCGACGGACTGGTCGTCGACTCGGCGCAGTTCGAGCGGCCCTACCACACGTTTCGCGGCCTTTCGGCATTGCTGAATGTTGCGCATCACCGTCTTGGCCTGGCGGACCTGCAGTGGGCGCGGCTCAAGCCCTGGCGCGAGACGATCGCCCAGTTCTTCACCCCGCGCGACCGTCGCTCCTTTCTCGGCGGCATCGCCGAGGTCGGTGTGGATTACGAGGGCGATGGGCGAGGCAACCGGATCGCGGCGGCTCTGATCACCGGCTGGATGGCGACGGCGCTGGGGTGGAACCTCAAGCGGGCGGCTGCAGGGCCTGGCGGGGTTGTGGTGGCTCACTACGAGGCGGGTGGACGGTCGATCGAGGTGGCCTTCAGGTCAGTGCGGAAGGAGCACCTCGCGGCCGGCGAGCTGAGCGCGGTCCGGATCGCGGGAGCCGCCCGTGGGACGACTTTCAGGCTGTCGGTGCAGCATGACCCGGAGCGCATGCGCAGCACGCCGGAGCCTTCGTATCGAAGCCTGCACACAACCGGCGGAGAAGACGACGCGGGCATCGAGCTTGCCGAGCGCCGGGCCGAGTGGCATCGCGACGTGCTGCACGAGAACCTGGATTCGCTGCATCACACGGCCACCGGCGACGCGCCGGGCGAGAGCCGGCCCAGGGCATCAACCGTGTTCAGATTCGATCGGCGCCGCCAGGATTCGACAACGGTGCTTTTGACGATGATCGAGGTCGGCGAGGGCGCTCCACTGCGTCACGTGCAGCAGCTCGAAGGCGAGGACGTGCCTTCTCTTCTCCTCGACCTACTCTCGACCGGGACTCACGACGAGGTCTACAACCGCTCGTTGGCGTCGGCGGCGGAGCTGGTGGAGAAGTTCTAGATGGCCGAGTTCGTCATCCTCGCGACGGCCGAAGAGGTTGCGGAGGCGGCGGCGGCGGAGATCGCCGAGGCGTTGCGCGACGGCGCGAAGACCCTGGTCCTGACCGGGGGCACGACGCCCAAACGCTGCTATGAGCTCCTCTCGACGCTGGAAGTGGAGTGGGGCCGGGTCGCGGTGCTGTTCGGCGACGAGCGATGCGTGCCGCCGGATCATCCCGAGAGCAACTACCGGATGGCAAAAGAAACGCTGCTCGATCATGTCTCACCGGCGACCGTTTATCGGATCCCGGCCGAGCTCGGCCCGGAAGAAGGCGCGGACCTCTACGCCGAGGTGGTCGATTACGCCGCGCCTCTGGATTTCGTGCTCCTGGGAGTGGGGGAGGATGGGCACATCGCCTCCTTGTTCCCCGGACATCCGGCGCTGGAGGCTGACGGGCTCACAGCCGGCATTAGAGATTCGCCGAAACCGCCACCTGAGCGGGTGACCTTGACCCTCGAAGCTCTACGCGACGCGCATCGAGTGCTGGTGATGGCGACCGGTACGGGCAAGGCGGCGGCGGTGGCGATGGCCCGGCGTGGCGAATCGCCATCCGGGATGATTGCGGGCGCACGATGGCTGATCGACCGGGCCGCAGCGGGTCAGTGATCGGAGAGGCTTGTCCTCCCCATTCATGGGGAGGTTCGGCGGAGCCGACGGAGGGCCGATGAAGCCACCACATGCCTCGGATTGAGATTGTTCCGTCGATTCTCTCGGCCGACGCCGGTCGCCTCGCCGAGCAGGTCAAGGAAGCGGAGAGCGCAGGCGCCGACCGCATCCAGGTCGACGTCATGGACGGCCATTTCGTGCCGAACCTCACCTTCGGCCCAGGCGTCGTCGAAGCCGTGAGGCGCGCCACCTCTCTGCCCATCGAAGCCCACCTGATGGTCGAGCGCCCGGAGCTGTTCCTGGAGGCATTCGCCAGATCGGGGGCAACCCTGATCGAGGTGCAGGTCGAGGCGACGAGTTCTCTTTACAGAACGGTGCAGGCCATCAAGGAGCTGGGCGCGAAAGCAGGTGTCGCGATCAACCCGGCGACGCCGCTCGAAGACCTGCGCGAGATCCTGCCGTATGTGGACCTCGTCAACGTGATGACCGTCGAGCCGGGATTCGGCGGGCAGAAGTTCATTCCGAGCAGCACAGACAAGGTTCAGCGCCTGCGCGCCCTGTCCCCGAAGGTCGAGATCGAGGTCGATGGCGGGATCGACGCGCGGAGCGCGATCCTGGTGGTGGGCGCCGGTGCGACCGTGCTGGTGGCGGGCAGCTCGGTGTTCGGATACAAGGGCGGTGTCGCCGCGGGGATCAAGGCGATCCGTGACGCTCTTGAGTGACGAGCTCAAGCAGTCCGCAGCCTACAAGGCGCTGGAGCTGGTCCAGGACGGCATGCTGCTTGGCCTGGGCAGCGGCTCCACCGCCCGGTATTTCACAGAAGGGGTCGGCCGGCTGGTCGAGGAGGGCATGAAGGTGCGAGGTGTGCCCACGTCGCGCGAAACAGCCGAGCTCGCGGCCGAGCTCGGCATCCCCATCGTGACCGAGATTGCGGGGCAGATCGACCTCACGGTCGACGGCGCGGACGAGGTCGATCCCGCGCTCAATCTCATCAAGGGACGGGGTGGCGCGCTGGTCAGGGAGAAGCTGGTGGCGGCAGCTTCGAGACGTTTCGTGGTCGTGGTCGACGAATCCAAGCTGGTCAAGCAGCTTGGTGTTGGTGTGCTGCCCGTCGAGGTGCTGCCGTTCCTGTGGCGATCCACAGCCGAGCGATTGGCGGCCCTGGCCCAGAGCCTGGTCGTGCGAGGTGGGGAAGAGACGCCCTACATCTCCGACAACGGCAACCTGATCCTCGACGTGACGATGGAAGGCGGGATCAAGAACCCCGCCGATTTCGGTGTCGAGCTCAAGAAATTGACGGGCGTGGTCGAGCACGGGTTGTTCATCGGCATGGCCGACACGGTGATCGTGGCCGGACCGGAAGGCCCAAAAGCGATAGGTAGACTCTCAGGCGGAGCGGTCGCACGGTCGAATCCGCCCCCCAAGGCCTGATCGACTCTCCAGGACGCAGGCGCGGCGGTCGACCGAGCTAGGCGATTCTCGGTAGTTGCGAGAATGAACGCGGAGCGGTCGCACGGTTGAGTCCGCCGCGGCACGACGGATCAGGTTCCACAGACTGCCGACGCGGCGGTCGACCGAGCTAGGCGATTCTCGGTAGTTGCGAGAATGAACGCGGAGCGGTCGCACGGTCGAGTCCGCCGCGGCACGACGGATCAGGTTCCACAGACTGCCGACGCGGCGGTCGACCGAGCTAGGCGATTCTCGGTAGTTGCGAGAATGAACGCGGAGCGGTCGCCTAGCTCGGTCGAGGGCGCGGCACTGGAAATGCCGTAGGCCCGCAAGGGCCTCGAGGGTTCAAATCCCTCCCGCTCCGCCAATCCGAACCAAGCTCAGGTCCCGCTGTGATGCCCCGCCATGTCTCCTGCTAGGGACCGAAGTACTGGAAGAAGCCGAACGCGCCGTATCGGCCTGAATGGTCGTAGCTCACGTGGTCGTCCTTCACCTTGAACTGTTTGGTGCCGACGAGTGCAGCCTCCTTGACCACGAGGCCCTCGGGCAGGACCACGCGCGGGTGGATCGTCTCCCCAGTGACCGGGTTCCGGATGTACTCCAGATCGACCGCGAGCGCATCGGCGGCCAGGACCCGCGGCAGGTTCGTGTCCCCGTCCACCTCGTAGCGCACGTATCGGGGGCCGTGAAGCTCGCTGAAGGTCCTGCGGAAGATCCCCCACGGACCGCCGGCGTTCCCTTCCAGCAGCACTCGCAGCGCGGCGCGCTGCGGCTCATCGGCCCGTTCGTCGATCAGGTAGGTCGCGACCCCGTTCCCCTCATGAATCGCGGCCGGCCAGTTGCAGTAGAGGCCGATGTTCAGGCCGTCGAGCCGCACGTCACCTTGCGCCCCCTGTTCGATGTGCCAGGTCCAACCGCCCTCGCACTTGCCAGTGCTGGGACGCCCGTTCACGTTGCAGGGACACCCGTAATCGCAGTTGCAGGAGACGACGACCTGGCCCTTCATCATCCAGTTGGACGGCTTCACGGCTGCCATGTCATTCCTCCTAACCCGACATCTTGCCCAGTAGAGATTGCGCGATTTCAGGTCGCGCCGCCACCAACACGGCGCCGGCGATAAGCCCGGCCCCGATCGCGCGGCCGAACTCGGACCCCCGCGGCAAGACTTTCTCCGCGAATACCGCCACCGCGATGATCGCGGCCCATAACAGACCCATCGCGCCCGCGCCCACGAACACCGCCATCAGCGCCCAGCAGCAGCCCAAGCAGTCGAGGCCGTGCTCCAGGCCCAGGCGAAGTTCGCCCGCCAGGCCGGGATACCAGTGGGTCAAGAGGAAGTCCATCGGGCTGCGGCAGGTCCGCAAGCAAGTCGTCTTGAGGGGCGTGAACTGGTAGACGCCGGCCAGAAGCAGGACGGCGGCAACTGCCAATGGACGGGCGCCCATCGGGAGGAGCGCATCGGTGATCCGAGCCCCGAGCCAGACGACGACGCCGGCAGTTGCCCAGACCAGGAGATAGGCGCCGACAAAGATTCCGGTTCGCAGCCCAGACCGAATCGGACCCGCGCCGGCGACCCCACGTCGATGCAGCAGGATCATCGGCATTGCCGACGGCAGCATCATCGCCGCCATCATCACGGTCCACGAGCCCAGAAACGGTCCCAGCGGCGCGTTCACTTAGTTCGTCCTCATCGTATTGACCTATTCGGCTCGGAAGTCGACGACAAGCCTTACCGGACTCGAATAGAACATGGCGCGAAAACACGCAGGTGACGCGACTCCCACGGCCCACTGGACCGTGGTGCCGGAATCCTCGACCTTGCGGAGCTCCAGAACCGTGGCCAGATCGACTTTGATGTCAGCGGGTCCGTGATAGTCGGTCCGGCTGTCGGCGCCCTTGAACGTCACCAGGGTCCCACTCGTCCCGGACAGCGTGATCGGGGATCCGTCCGCGCCCACAAATGTGGCGCTGTTCTGAGCTGTGACGGTGACCCCGCCAGGTCGAGCGTTCGTAAATGCGATGGTCACACGGTCAAATCCCGCGTGCCGCTCCGCTCGCACCGCATTGACACGGGCGACGGGAGGGGCGCCCGAGATGCCAAGGCCGATGCTGGCCGAGCACTTGAATTCCATCGACACGAGAGGGTCGGTTGGCGTTGGTTTGGCGCCCGGACCGCGTGTCGACTGGCTTGCCGAGACTTGCCCGTCTGGATGGCGGACCACGGCCGCGATCGCAATCACGCCGAGGATGAGGATGACGATGACCGTGGCCGCGACGGCGAGCCCGTAGCGAAGCCCATGTCGAGAACCTGAGCGTGCCCGCGGGCGGGATCGAAGAGCAAGCGGTACCCGCACGTCAGAGCAAGATTTGGGAGCAGCCCGACACGCGACCCGTGGTCACTCCGCATATCGTGCATCCTTCGGCGCGTCGACACCATGTTGAATTTGTCACGACCGGAGGTGGCGATTTTCGCACCAAGGGTCTAGGCTGGAACCTCGTTCATGCCCAGCCCGACCGAGTCAGGTCCGCCGGCACCAGGCTTCGGGCGCGTCTCCGCGGAGCACGCCCAGACGTTCATCGGGATCATGCACACGCTCCACAGCGAACCGACGGCGACCGCCTTCGGCCGCCTGCTCAAAAAGAACCTCCAGGCCGACGACTACATGCTCCTGGCGCACGTCTTCGAGGAGATCAGCGTCCTGACCCTGCACCACCTGATCCCAGAGGCTCTTCTCTTCGACGCCTTCGCATTCGACCTGTACTGGGATGAGCTGCGCGAGGACATCCTGGCTCTCAGGACCCAAACCGGCAACGAGAAGTTCTGCGAAAACTTCGAGCTGGCCGCGGAGCGCGCCCGCGAGTACCGGCGTGACCGCCCGCCAAAGCTTCGGTGGAGGCGTCGCCACGAAGACGAGGGGCCGTCGGGGCCGCCTGGCGGATTCGGCCGGCGGCCGCCGACACCGGCTCCGCCGTCGCCGAATCGCGCTCCGCGGGAGCCCGCGATGCGGCGGAGGAGCTGAAGCCCGACTACCGGGCTGCAACCGGCAAGCTGTTTCGCGCATCCAACAAGCAGCAATATGTCTGCCGCTGTGTTGGAGCAACGACCCCAGATCCTGGCCCGGGCGGCCCAGGGCGACCTGGAATCGTTCTCGCAGCTGATCGACCCGCTTCTCGACCCGGCCTACCGGCTGGCGGCGGTGATGCTGGGGGACCGGAGCGCGGCCGAGGATGCCGTCCAGGAGGCCTCCATCAAGGCGTGGCGGAAGCTGCGGCAGCTGCGGGGCGACGCCCATTCCCTGAGAGCCTGGTTCCTCTCGATCGTCGCGAATGAATGCCGGATGGCTCGCCGGACGCGCTGGTTTTCGGTGATCAAGCTGGCCGAACTTCCGGCCCAGGCGCCGGAGGGGCGCGAAAGCTCGTCCGATCTGCATCGCGCGCTCATGCGCCTGGCTCCTGACGAGCGGCTGCCCCTGGTCCTTCACTTCTATCTCGACCTTCCGCTCGATGAGGTGGCGAGGACGCTGCGCGTTTCACCGTCCGCCGCCAAGTCGCGCATCTACCGCGCCGCGAAGCGGTTGCGGGCTGACCTCACGATGGAGGAGGTGTTCTGACGTGAGCAACGAGAATTTCCGCCGCGAGCTGAACCACACGTTTGACGAGATGAGCGGCTCACCCAGTCCCGCCCTCCGCGACCGCGTGCGCTCATCGATCGCCCAGGCCCCGGAGGCACGAGGTCCTTTCTGGATCGCGACCGTCGCCGCGTGCGTGATCGCCGTGCTCGTCGTTGGCGTGCTGTTTGTGGGCAATCCATTGAGGCGGCCGACCTCGAACGCCGGCGTCGGAGCTCCGACAGCGAGTCCTGGCGCGTCGCCAAGCGCGTCCCCAGGTCCCAGCCCGTCGGCGACCCCCGACGCGCAGCTGCCTGCCTTCACGTGCGTCCAGCAGGACTTTGTCTTCAATGCGACCACGGCCCCGACGCCGACACCACCGGTCGCATTCGTGAGCTCACTGCGGACCGGAGCACATGACACGTACGACCGGGTGAGCGTTGAATTCAGCAACGGGATGCCGCACGACGTACAGATCAGCACGCGCGGGGATACCACGTTCACCCAATCGCCCAGCGGGATGGCGGCGACGCTCAAGGGCCGCAAGGGTGTCCTCGTCGTGATCCACGGCTCCGACCTGCACAGCGCGTACAACGGGTCCCTCGACATCGTGACCGGATATCCGATCCTGGCCGAGGTCAAGCGGCTTGAGGATTTCGAGGGCGTGGTTCAGCTCGGCCTCGGCGTCAACGGGTCCGGCTGCTACCGGGCGTTCTTCCTCACCAATCCCGACCGGCTCGTGATCGACCTCCAGGGGGCGGGCTAGCTCCCTCCGGCGCAGCCCCTCCGGCGCTCCGCGCCACCTCCCCACAAGTGGGGAGCCGCTGAGCAAATTACATCAAGGGGTGGCGCAGGGATAGCTGCCGCTGGCGCTCGCGGTGGTAGCCCGGATCGGCGATGCGGCCGAACAGCCCGCCGTACGGCGTCAGGCGAAGGCGCACCAGCTCACCGATCGCCCGTAATCCGTCGAGCCAGGTCAGCTTCTTACCCTCGGCCCGGCTGCGCGCGTAGTACCGGATCGGCACCTCGTGGATCCGATAGCCCAGGCGCAGGACGCGGGCGGTGATATCAGGCTCGATGTCAAATCGCTCGCCTTGCAGGTTGAGACGCCGCCAGAGGTCCGCTCGAAGCGCTTTGTAGCCGCTCTCGAGGTCTGAGATGTAGCAGTCGAAGAGCAGGTTGGCGGCGAACGTCACCGCCTTGTTGCCGATCACAAACCAGAAGCTGAAGGCGGTCTGGCCGGCGAATCCGCGGACCCCGTAAACCACGTCCGCGCGGCCTTCGACCAGCGGCCGGAGCAGGGTGGGATAGTCGCGAGGGTCGTACTCGAGGTCGGCGTCCTGGACGAGCGCGAATGGCATCCGGATCTCGGCGATCGCGCGGCGCAAGGCGGCGCCTTTGCCGCGGTTTGCCTCCTGCCGGAACGCACGCACGCGGCGATCGCGCTCGGCGAAGCGGCTCATGATGGCCCAGGTTCCGTCCGTCGAGCCGTCGTCGACCGCGATGACCTCGCCAACCTCTGGCTGCTCGAGGACATGTTTCATGATCACATCGAGCGTGCGCTCCTCGTTGAAGGCCGGAATCATCACCGAAAGAACCTGGTTCAGGGACATCGAGCCCACCACTCTAATCCCGAACGCACGAATTCGGACCCCAGTTCATCACGGCGTAGAGTTGCCTTAATCGACCGGCCACCTGGAGGACTGCAGCATGTCAACGCTTGC
Organism: Chloroflexota bacterium; assembly: GCA_005882135.1. Classification (GTDB taxonomy): domain Bacteria; phylum Chloroflexota; class Dormibacteria; order Dormibacterales; family Dormibacteraceae; genus 40CM-4-65-16. Next base: position 22,861 of record VBDR01000029.1, on the reverse strand, counting down.
GTTCGATCCTGAAGAGACCACGCACTGGGAACAGGTCCGCCCGCGCCACATCTCCCCCGAGCAGTGGAAGAAGTTCGAGAGCTACGCCGCCGAGATCCTCGAGGCGTTCGGGATGAACCTCGACACCCCGGGGACCCGCGCAACCCCCAGTCGCTACCTGCACGCGCTCTTCGAATCGACGGCCGGCTACGAAGGGGATCCCAAGCTGCTGACCGCGTTCCCGACCGAGTGCCACGGCGGGCCCGACTGCACCATCAGCCAGGTCATCGAGGGACCCATCGAGTTCTACTCGCTGTGCGAGCACCACGTGCTCCCATTTCACGGTCACGCCTACATCGGCTACATCGCGCACGAAGAGATCATCGGCATCTCAAAGCTGTCGAGGCTGGTGCGGGTGTTCGCGCGGCGATTCACGGTCCAGGAGCGAGTGGGCGTGGAGATCGCTGACGAGCTGGTGCGCGTGCTCGAGCCGCATGGCGTCGCCGTCCACCTCAATGCGACCCACCTGTGCACCCAGATGCGGGGCGTGCGCGAGGGCCACTCGAGGACCTGGACCTCATTCTGGCGCGGGAACTACGAGAGCGATCCGCAGCTCCGCACCGAGTTCCTCGCGGCCGTCAATCCCCGCATCGAACACTGATCGCTCCGTTCGAAGTCCTCTACGAGGACGACCTCCCTCCCTCCACGATGCCGGCGGAGCTCGAGAACATCTATGGCCCGCTCGGCTTCGGCGACCGCGTCCTCTATTCGAACTTCGTCTCGTCGATCGACGGCGTCGTGGCGCTGGGTTCGAGCCCGTCCGCGGGATCGGTGATCAGCGGCCGCAACCAGGCTGACCGTTTCTTGATGGGACTGCTGAGGGCGTTCGCCGACGCGGTCCTGATCGGCGCGGAAACGCTGCGCGCAACGCCTGGACATCAGTGGACGCCAGAGCACATCTACGCGGACCTGGCTGCCGGCTTCGCCGAGCTCCGGAACACCCTCGGCCGCAAGCCACGGCCCAGGCTGGTGGTGCTGACCGGCTCCGGTGACATCGCGATCTCGCATCCGGCGGTTGCGGTCGGAGCGACGATCGTCACCACCAGCGCCGGCGCAGCCGCGTTGGGAGGTCGGTTACCCGACTCCTGCGAGCTGATCGAGATCGGGCAGAGGGGCGCTGTCGACGTCAAGCGCGCGGTGGCCGAGCTGCGCGAGCGTGGCTACGGCGCGATCCTCACCGAGGGAGGGCCGCATGTGATGGGCGAGCTCATCGAGGGAGACCTGCTCGACGAGGCTTTCCTCACCATCTCGCCCGTCGTCGCGGGACGCGACGGCACACCTCGCCCCGGCATGGTGGCCGGCGCCGAGCTACTGCCTGGACGCGGCCTTTGGACCCGCCTGCTCAGCGCCCGCCGCCACGGCGACTTTCTGTTTCTTCGCTACCGAATGAACAACCGCTAGCAGCTGTCGGCGCCGAGCAGCAGCGGAGCCGAGGCCGCGACCGCGGGTTGTTGGGCCACCGCGACGATGGCGCCCGACTTGACCCCGCGCGGAATGCTCACCGGCCAGTGGTCGGTTGGGATCGCCACGATATATCCGGTCGCGGGTGTGGTCGTGGTCGGTCCCGGCAGGTCAGTCGTCTGCCCGGTGCAGCGGTCGAAGAACTTCACGACGTACGCGACCGGAACTGATTTCTGGACGGAGGAGAAGTACACCGCGACCTCGATCTTGCATGAGCTCAGGTCGCACGCGCTCCCGGTTTCCGGGGAGCCGCCGGGGATGTTGCAGGGGGCGGCTGTGGTGCAGATCTGAACCTTGGTCACCGGGTCGGCGTTGAGCGCTCCATATTTCGGCACCGCCTGCGCGACCTTGCCGCTGGTCGGTGAGGAGCTGGGCTGTGCGCTCGGCGAGCCCGAAGGGTGCGCCGATGTCGCCGATGTCGACGGCGTCGGGTGGAGGCCACCGGTGACCGGGCTCCCGGCTCGGTTGGCGAGCACGATCACGCCGAAGATTCCCAGCAGCACGATGATGGCGACGGCGACCGCGGCCGGCACGAGCCAGGGCGGGCGCTCGGAGGGTCCCCGGCCGCCGGACGATGGGCGGGGCACCGACGGCCTGCGCACGGGCGCGATGGTCGGTGGGCGGACGGCCGGCGCCGGAGGCGCGGCCGGAGGAGGCTCCGCGACGGCCACGCCGCTTCCAAGCGTCTCTGCCGGGACAGCCTCGCCTGGCTTCCAGACGGGCGATTCGACCGGCGTCCAGGTCGGCTGGCCCGGCGCCGGAGTGGGCCCAGCCGAAGTCGCGGATGCCGCCGCCGCGGGCACATCGAACGCCGAGGGCGGAGGGACGCTTTCGAAGGCCGGCGCCGGTTTCGGGGGCTCGGGCTGGGTGGGCGGCGCCTCTGGAACAGGCGGAGCGGGTGGATTGGTGGAGAATGCCGTGGGCGCCTCGTACGGCGCAGGAGTGCGCGGGGGCGCCTCTGACCAGGTCGGCACCGGCGGCGGGCTCGGGCGAGCTTCCTCGGCCGGTGGGGCGGCTGCGGGCGGTGGAGCGGCTGGTGCCGGGTCAGGCGGAGTCGGCGCGGTTGGGGGCGGGAAGGTGATCGCGGGCAGCGAGGGATAGGTCTGGAGCGGCCGGTCAGGGGCTTCATACGAAACTGGGGCGCGGACTGGCATTTCGTCGCGGCGCGGTGGCGCGAGGTAAGGGGCTGTATCCGCGGTTTCCGTGGCCGGGGTCGGCGGAAGGGTGCCGGCCGGCAGGAACGGCGTGATGGCCGGGACGTCCCGGCCGCCGGCGCGGGTCGCAAGCTCAGACTGAGACGCCACCTGACGGTCGGGAGCCAGCAGCGCAGCGGCCATCTCGCGCAGCGCACCCTGCGCCCGATCGGCGGAGGGGCCCATGGCGCCGCTGGCCATCGAGCGCATCGTGACCACGAGTCCAGGCGCGATGTTTGGCGGTGCCGGCGCCCCCGCCGGGTCGACCCCGAAGGCGGCGCAGACAGCCATGCCGGACGAACGCACGTCCGCCCGCAGATCGCTCTGAGAGGGAGCGGCTCGCACCGCCGCCGCGGGGTGACCCGCCAACCTCGCCTCGCCGTTCGATGTCACCCGGACGGCCGTGGCTCCGAAACCGCCCATCGCAATCCCGGCCTCGTGCAGGGCAGCAACCCCGGAGAGCACGGCGGCTCCCAGTGCGGCAGCTGCCGGTGGGGTGAACGGACCACGGGAGAGGATCGAGCCGAGAGAGGTGCCCTCGTTGGGCTCGACCGCGACCCAGACGCCGTTCTGGTCCGTGCCCCACGCGAGGACAGGCGAAAGGGCGGGGTGACGGTGTTCGTAGAGGCGCTGAAGGCGCGGCACAGCGGCGGCCGCTTCGGCGGGGGGAACCGGGATCTCGTGCACCACGGCCGGCTTGCCGTTCTTGAGGACGGCCTTCCAGCCCTGGCCCGCACCGGGTCCCACTAGTTCGATCAGCTTCGGCTTCGGCTCTGATTCGGGCATTTAACGTTGCATGGTACCCTTGCGGCACGTGGCATACGTCATCGTCCAGCCCTGCATAGACGTCAAAGACGCCTCATGCGTGGAGGTCTGCCCGGTCGATTGCATCCACACAGACGACGCCGCGAACATGTATTACATCGACCCCGACGAGTGCATTGACTGCGGCGCGTGCGTCGATCCATGTCCGGTTGACGCCATCTTTCCTGAGGATGAAGTGCCTGAGCAGTGGCGCAATTTCATCCAGATCAACGCCGACTACTTCAAAAACCGGTAGTAGCACTGTCCGTCAAACGGGTTGACTAGGCACGCCGTAACGCTGATCCCGGGGGACGGCGTCGGTCCTGAGATCTGCGAGGCGTCGGTTCGCGTGCTCGAGGCCGCCGGGGTCGAGTTCGATTGGGACGTCCAGCAGGCGGGCGAGGCCGCGATTGCAGAGTTCGGGACCCCGCTGCCCGATCACGTCCTGGAGTCGATCCGCAAGAACGCGGTCGCGCTCAAGGGCCCGATCACGACTCCAGTCGGAAGTGGATTTCGCAGCGTCAACGTTGCCCTGCGCCAGGCTCTCGACCTTTACGCGCTGGTGCGGCCGGTCAGGGCGTACAAAGGCGCCCGCAACCTGCGCGACGATCTCGACTTCATCATCGTCCGCGAGAACACCGAGGACATCTACGCGGGACTCGAGTTTGAGAAAGGCACGCCGGATGCCCAGCACCTGATCGAGGAAATTTCAGCACTGCTCAAGAAAAGGATCCGCCCCGACAGCGGGCTCTCGATCAAGCCGATCTCCGTCAGCGGCTCGGAGCGAATCGTGCAGTTCGCCTTTGACTACGCGCGGAAGAACAATCGACGCAAGGTGACCGCCGTGCACAAGGCGAACATCATGAAGCACACCGACGGGCTCTTCCTGTCCGTCGCCCGCCAGGTTGCCGAGCGCAACCGTGACATCGAGTTCGAGGACCGCATCGTCGACAACATGTGCATGCAGCTGGTGCTGCGGCCCAAGGAATACGACGTCCTGTGCTGTCCGAACCTCTACGGCGACATCATCTCCGACCTCGGCGCGGGGATGATCGGCGGCCTGGGCCTGGCCCCCGGCGCCAACATCGGCACCAACGGCGCCGTGTTCGAGGCTACCCACGGGAGCGCGCCCAAGTACGCAGGCCAGAACAGGGTGAACCCGATGGCCGTGATGCTCTCGGGCGTGATGATGCTGCGCTACCTCGAGGAGGTGGCTGCGGCCGACGCGCTCGAGAAGGCGATCGCCAACGTGATCGCGCTCGGTGAGAACGTAACCTACGACCTCAAGGAGAAACGCGACGATCCCACCGCGGTGGGCACCAGCCAGGTCGCTGACGCTGTGATCGCCCAGCTGAAAGCGGCGGTTTAGCGCCCACGCAATCAGAGCCTTCAGCGTGACCTCGCGGGGACCCCTGGGGCGAGGAGCGACAGAAGAAGTCCTACGGCTTCGCCGGTTGTGGGATGACCACATCCACTCACCATTTCCGGTCGGCGGCTCGGATCCCCGCGAGCAGGAGGTCGCCCTCTATGCGTCCTGGGTCGGCAGCATGGTCGAGGTCGCCCTGGCTCGGGGCTCGCTGGACCGCAACCTGGCCAAGATGCTGGAAACCCGACGCGCCGAAGGCAACCAGGGCGTTTTCCGGGCGGCGGGCGAGCTGGGCGAACCGGTTCGTTCTCACGTCGCGCGTCTGATCGCTATCGAGGACCTGCTGGCACAATTGCCGGTCAGATGAGAAATCGTCAGCCCCTTTCACCTCCCCACCCTTTGGGGAGGTGGCGCCGCAGGCGCCGGAGGGGAGGAATAACTGGCACAGCGGTCGCCGCCCTGCTCCTGGTCGCATGCAACCAGGCCTCAACCTCCCTGACCCCGACCACTGCCGCCTCGGGCTCGCGGGCACTCGTGGCGGCGCCCGACTTCTCCGATCAGCCTTCATTTGCCAACCGCACCGGCCGCCTGCCCGGCCTCAGCCTGCAGGGCATGTTCCACCCTACATACGCCGTACCCAGTGATCCATCTCACATCCGCACCCTGCTCGTCACCGGTGACGTGATCCCGGCGCGCGGTGTCAACTACTACGCCACCAACCGACACGACTTCCTATGGCCTTTCCGCCCGACCGCTGACTACACCAAGAAGGCGGACATCACCTACATCAACCTCGAGTCGCCCCTGTTTGGCGGCTGTCCGCTCGTGGTCACCGCGACCTTCACGTTCTGCGGCAACCCGCGCTTCGTCGACGGGTTCACCTTGATGGGCGCCGACGTGGCGAACCTGGCCAACAATCACACGTCGAACTACGGCGCCGCGGGAATCACAGCCACCGACCAGCTGCTTCAGCAGCACGGCATCAAGACCTCAGGCCTGGGCCCAGTAGCGGTCATCGACGTCCGCGGCATCAAGTTCGGTTTCATCGGCTTCAATGGAGTCGGTCGGGCGATCGACCAGGAAGCGCTGAAGGAGGGCATCGCCCGCGCCCGCGAGCAGGCTGACATCGTCGTGGTGCAGTTCCACTGGGGCAAGGAATACGAGCGCCAGCCGATGGCCGATCCCAACGTGCCGACTCCGGACGACCCGGTCGCCATCGGTCACGAGGCGATCGACTGGGGAGCGGATGTCGTGATCGGCAACCACCAGCACTGGTACGAAGGGATCGAGATCTATCACGGCAAGCTCATCACCTACGCGCACGGCAACTTCGTTTTCGACCAGATGTGGTCGGAAGAAACTCGCGAAGGGGTGATCGGGACCTACACCTTCTACGGCACGCAGCTCGTCGCCGCGAACTGGAAGCCGGTCCGCATCTACGACTACGGCCAGCCGGTCTTCATGAACGCCAAGGACTCGGCCACTGCGCTGCAGACCATGGAGGCCGCGAGCGACCAGCTCGCGACGCGCCTTCACGAACCCACCACGTCTCCGATTCCGGCGATGCCGCCGCCGCCCGCCACCGCACCGGAGCACGCCACCTCTTAGTTACAATCGCCTCCAAACATCACCTAGGGGGTCCCCACCGTCGCAGCCTACGTCCCAGAAAGCGGGAACATGCGGTCGCGCGCGCGGCGCCGCCGTCGGCGCGAGCGGCTCACGTTTCTCGTCTCGCTTGGCGTGATCGTGGCCGCGATCGCGACCACCGTCTACGTGGCGCGGACACGAATCACGCCATTCGCGTTCATGCTGCAGAGCGCCAACGCGCCGGCCGCGAAGGCATTCGACCATTTCGATTTCTCGACCTACTGGCTCGCCACGCACGGCCAGCCGAGCCTGCCGATCCATGGCCAGGCCGCCTACCTGGTCGACCTCGATGCAAGGCAGGTGCTGTGGCAGCGCGATGCGGAGACGCCGCGCCCGCCGGCGAGCCTGACCAAGCTTGTGACGGCGATGGTCGCGGTGGACGATGCAGGGTCACTTGACCGGACCGTCGAGGTGACCAAGGAGGCTACGAAGATCATCCCGAGCGTGATGGGTCTCACCGCGGGAGAACGCCTGACTGTGCGCGACCTGCTGTATGGGCTGTTCCTCGACTCTGGCAATGACGCGGCGGAGGCTCTGGCGACCGGAATCGTGCCCCGGGATCGCTTCCTCCGGCAGATGAACCAGAAGGCAAAGAGCATCGGGCTGGCGGCCAGCCATTTCGTCACCCCGAGCGGACTTGACGCTCCTGGGCACGCCATGTCCGCCCACGACCTTGCGCACACCGCCGCCTACCTCGATACGTACTACCCGCAGCTGGCGACGGTCGCGGCGACGAAGGACGTCGCCATCACGGCCACGGCCACCCACAAGGCATTCTTTCCCCACAACCTGAACCGGCTCTTGTGGAACTACGCAGGAGCTACCGGATTGAAAACGGGGCTCACGGACGGCGCCGGCGGCTGCATGCTCGCCACCGCGACGCGTGATGGCCGCCACCTGATCGCGGTGGTGCTCAACGCCACTCTGCATTCGACCGACGACGCCGCGGTGCTGCTGAACTACGGGTTCAACGTCCATCCGAGCCGCGCCTTCGGGCCGTTCGCCGCCTAAAGCTAGACTTCGGGATCGTGACTGCGCTCACGGGGCTCAGCGCCCTCGAGGTGCTCGACTCCCGCGGCAACCCGACAGTTGCCGTCACCGCCCATACCGACAAAGGCAGCGGTCGCGCCATCGTCCCTTCGGGCGCTTCCACCGGTGTGCATGAAGCAGTCGAGCTCCGCGACGGCGACCCCAACCGTTACGGCGGCAAGGGCGTCACCAAGGCCGTAGGCAACGTCGAAGGCGAGATCGCGCGGCGCCTGAAAGGTTTCGACATCAGCGATCAAAAAGGCATCGACGAGGCGCTGATCGAGCTTGATGGAACCCCAAACAAGTCACGCCTCGGAGCGAACGCGATCCTCGGCGTTTCGCTTGCGGCCGCACATGCGGCCGCGGCAGTAAGCGGCGTTCCTCTCTATCGCCACCTCGGCGGCGAGAAAGCATCCGTGCTGCCGCTGCCGATGGCGAACATCCTCAACGGCGGCGCGCACGCGGACACGTCCGTCGATCTTCAGGAGTTCATGGTCTGCGCGGTTGGCGCGACCACGTTCAGCGAGGCGATGCGCGCGACCTCCGAGGTGTACCACGCGTTGAAAAATGTGCTCAAGGCGCAAGGTCTGGCGACCGGAGTGGGGGACGAGGGCGGGTTCGCGCCGCAGCTGCGCTCCAACGAAGACGCGCTCAAGCTCATCATCGATGCGATAGGAAAGGCGGGCTACGAGGCGGGCAAAGACGTGGCCATCGCGCTCGACCCCGCTTCGAGCGAGTTCTACAACGCCGGCAGGTACGACCTGAAGGGCGAAGGGCGGACACTCGACGCTGCCGCGCTCGTGAAGCTTTATGGCGACTGGCAGAGACGCTATCCGATCGTTTCCATCGAAGACGGCATGGCCGAAGACGACTGGGAAGGCTGGAAGCACCTGACCGACGCGATCGGAGACAAGGTTCAGCTTGTCGGCGACGACCTCTTCGTCACCAACGTGACGCGGTTGAAGGAAGGGATCGACCGCGGGGTGGCCAACTCGATCCTGATCAAGGTCAACCAGGTCGGCACCCTGACCGAGACCCTCGAGGCGATTGAGCTCGCTCGCGAGGCTGGCTACAGCGCGGTCATCTCCCACCGGTCCGGGGAAACCGAGGACACGACGATCGCCGACCTCGTCGTGGCGACGGGCGCGGGGATGATCAAAACCGGCGCCCCGGCTCGATCAGAGCGCGTCGCGAAGTACAACCGCCTGCTTCAAATCGAGGCCGAGCTCGGTGAAGCGGCGAGCTACGCCGGCCGCACCGCGCTGAGGTGAAGCCGGCCTCGCGCGCCGTCCACGCGGGCCGCGAGCTGGGGGCTCGCAGTCCTCTGGCGCCCGACTTGAGCCCGGCCGCGGTCCACGTGTTCACCGACCTGGCCGACTACGATGCCGTCGCCCGCGGCGAGAAGCCTGGCCACTACTACGGACGGAATTCCAACGCCAACCGCGAGATGCTCGAGCGTGCCGTCGCCGAGCTCGAAGGAGCCGAGGCGGGTGTGGCGACCGCATCGGGGATGGCGGCGCTGCACGGCGCGATCCTCGCCCTTGTCCCCAGGCCGACGACTGTCATCGCCACCCGGGAGCTGTACGGCGGCACCGCCGCGCTGCTGCGCCAGGACTTCGAGCCCGCGGGTTATGAGGTTCGCTTCGTCGACCTGACCGACCTCGATGCTGTCAGCCACGGCCTGCAGGGCGCCGGCCTGGTCATCGCCGAGACGATCACCAATCCGCTGTGCGGGGTCCCGGACCTGGAAGCAATCGCCACCATGGCTCGCGAGCGCGGCGTGCCCTTTCTCGTCGACAACACGTTCGCCACACCACTGCTCTGCCGGCCGCTCGACCTCGGCGTAACCGTGGTCATGCACAGCGCCACGAAATACCTCGGCGGGCATTCAGACCTGGTCGCCGGCGTCATCGTGGGCGACACCAAAACGATGGGTGTCGCGCGCGCACGGTCCGCGCGCACAGGCACCCCCCTGGGCCCATTTGACGCGTGGCTTGCGCTGCGAGGCCTGCGCACGCTTGACGTCCGGATGCGCCGGCACAGTGACAACTCGCTTGCGCTGGCGCGGGCGATGCAATCGATGCCGGGCGTTCAGCGTGTCCACCACCCGTTGCTGGAAACCTCGCCCTCCTTCTCCGTCGCGCATCGGCTGCTGCCACGAGGGGCCGGGGGCATGATGGCTTTCGACCTGGAGGGCGGGCGGAGCGCGGTCCAGCGCATGATCAAGCGCTTCCAGCTCGCGACGTTCGCAGCCAGCCTGGGCGGAGTCGAGACGACGATCTCCTACCCCGAGATCACATCTCACCGCTCGATCAGCCAGGCGGAGCGGACCGAGCTTGGCGTGGGCCCCGGCACGGTCCGTGTCTCGGTCGGGATCGAGGACGGGGCCGATATCATCGCCGACTTTACCCACGCCCTCTCGGAGTAGCGTGGCGGCCTACACCCTGCTTCAGCTGTTCGAGGTTGCGCTGGCCAGCGCGATCCTGCTGATCGGGGTTCTGACCAGGTCGGCGACGGTCGCGCTGCTCGGCGGTGGTTTGCTGATCGCCAAGGCGATCCTGAACATCCTTTGGCCCGAAGGCGGCTCCGTTTACCGGCGCTCGCTGATCGGGTACTCGGTCGCGGCGATCTTCTGGCTCGGGGGCACCATCGTCTACCACTTCGCCGGCTGAGGCCCTTCCACCGATTCATGGTGAGGGTGACCCGGCTCGTATATGCGGGGTCCGGTCGGGTGAGGCTGCCTATCCTTTCTTGAGCATGCGAGACATCGGCACCCCCGGCATCACCGGCCTCGTCGGCCACACGCCGCTTTTGCGCGTGCGGCTCTTCGAGCGCGCGTTTCCACGCGTCGAGGTTTACGCCAAGGCCGAATGGTTCAACCCCGGCGGGTCGGTGAAAGATCGCGCCGCCTTGTCGATGATCGAAGACGGCGAGCGGCGCGGAGCGCTGACCCGCGAGCGGACCATCATCGACTCCACTTCCGGCAACACCGGCATCGCATACGCCTTGATCGGTGCGGCGAAAGGCTACCGGGTCAAGCTCGTGATGCCGGGCAACGTCAGCGTGGAGCGCAAGGCGTTGGTCACTGCGTTCGGGGCCGAGATCGTGTACAGCGATGCCGGTGAGGGATCGGATGGCGCCATTCAGATGGTCCGCGAAGTCGTTGCGGGCGATCCCGGCGCTTACTTCTATCCCGACCAGTACTCGAACCCCGCCAACCCGCGGGCTCACTACGAAGGCACGGCGGTCGAGATCCTCGAGCAGACGGCGGGTCGAATCACTCATTTCGTCGCCGGCCTTGGCACGACCGGCACGTTCGTGGGCACGGCACGGCGCTTGAAAGAGCACGATGCCTCGATCAGGACGATCGCCGTCGAGCCAGAGGACTCGTTCCACGGCCTGGAAGGCCTGAAGCACCTGCCGACCGCGATCGTGCCTCGGATCTGGGATCCCTCGGCCGCGGATGAGGTGTGGGGCTGCCCGACAGAACCGGCGTATGACCTGGCCCGCGCGCTCGCACGCACCGAAGGATTGCTCGTCGGCCATTCGAGCGGCGCGGCGCTCTGGGCGGTGCGGCGTCTGGCCGAGACGCTTGGCGAGGGGGTCGTCGTCACCGTGTTCCCGGATTCCGGCGACCGCTACCTCTCGACTGGGCTCTATGGCAACAAGAAAAGTTAAGATCTGGCCACGACGACCCGCGTTCGGGTCCCACCGGCGTCGCTATGATGTCGCCGGCCGTCTGGCCTTTACATCGTGCTGCGTAACTTTTCATCACTGCACCACGTCAGACTCTCGTGCTGAAGCTCGCCGGGGGAGCGGTCACCGTCCTGGTGCTGGTTCTGCTCTCGGGAGTCTTCGTGGTGGTGGTCGTGCCCGGCGTGGTGCCGCTCGTCCTGGTCGGCAGCCGAGGCGGGCCATCCCCGAGTCCGGTAGCCGTGACACCGAGTCCGAGCCAGGAACCTGGCCCGTCCCCAAGACCCAGCCCAAGCCCCGTCTCCCGGACCGCAGACCTGAACAAGCTGGCCGCCGATTTGACCAGCATCGCCGCCGCGGGCGGCGTCAAGGCCAGCGTGTCCCTGGGCGAGCTCGGGGGAAAGACACCGGTCGCACTGTGGTCTTTAAACGGCAATCTCGCCTGGCCTGCATCGAGCACATACAAGCTGCCCGTCCTCATGGCTGAGGCGCAGGGGATCGCGAGCGGCACGCTGCATGGTTCCGACAAGCTCTGCTACAGGGAGGCCGACTACGAGGCGGGCTGGTTCGACGACTATGCGCCGGGCGTGTGCTTCACCCGCAACGTGCTCGCGCAGCGCGTCGGCTTGCGCTCCGATAACACCGCGGGGCATATGCTCGTGAGGTATCTCGGGGGTGCGTCGGCCGTGAACGCATTTGCCCAGTCGATGGGTGCCACCCAATCCACGTTTTACGTCCCCAACACCACCACCTCGTCCGACCTGGCCCTGATGTGGATCTCGGAGGCTTATGGGGTGGGCGGGGGTGCAACGGCACAACAGTGGCTGTATCCGCTCATCACCGGTACCAGCTACGAGCGCGGCATTCCCGCCGGAACGCCGAAGGGACCGGTCGTCCACAAGGTGGGTGTCCGCACCCTGGGCTTGAACGACGCGGCGCTCGTCGTCAACGGTCCGCAGGGCGCCTACGTGCTGGCCATCTGCTCGACTGCGCCGGACTCGGTGGCGGGCTGGCAGATCGTCGCGCGGCTGGCCAACCGCGTCTGGCAGTTCGAAGCGTCGCGGCCGGCCTAGGCGAGGCCCGCCGCTTCCTTAGTCTTTAGCGCGTGAAAATCGCGCGCGAGGCGCTCGATGCGATCCGGGCCCACGGCGCCGAGGGATACCCGCACGAGATCTGCGGGATCATGATCGGCCCTCGCGGCGACCGCACCGTGAGTGAGGTCAAACGTGCGCGCAACATCATCGTCGAGCGCGCGCGGGATCGCTACGAAATCGATCCGCGTGACCATATCCGGATCCAGCGCGAGGCAGATGCCGCAGGCCTGGACATCGTCGGCTACTACCACAGCCACCCCGACCATCCGGCGCAGGCGTCACGCTTTGACACCGAGCGGGCCTGGGCCGGTTACGTATATCTCATCGTTGCGGTTCACGAAGGCGAGCCAGTCGAGGCCAATGCCTTCGTGGCCGAGAAAGACGGCGGCCCCTTTCATCCCGAGCCACTGGAGACCATCTGACCGCCGAGGCGGCGACACGACAGCCGGTGAAGTGGCTGAATCGAAACGTCCTCGGGATCGGGCTCGCCGACCTGGCCGCCGACGCCAACTACGAGATGGTCTTCGCCGTCCTTCCCCTCTTCATCACCGCCGGCCTTGGAGCTCCCGCGTTCGCGGTCGGTTTGATCGAAGGAGTGGGCGACGGATCGTCGGCCGTGGTCAAGCTGTGGAGCGGCTGGTACAGCGACCGCATCTCATGGCGACGGCGCCTCGCGGCTGGGGGCTATGGGACGACGGTCATCGGGTTGGGCCTGCTTGTCGCCATCACCAGCTGGCCCCAGGTCATCGTCGCTCGCGCCCTGGCGTGGATGGGACGCGGCCTTCGCCAACCGATTCGGTCGGCGATGCTCGCCGGGTCGGTCGAGAAGAAAGACCTTGGGAAGGCGTTCGGGTTCCACGAGGCGCTCGATACTGCGGGTGCGCTGATCGGACCGGCGGTAGCCCTCCTGCTCCTATCGACCGGTCACGGGTTCCGGACCATCTTCTGGGCCGCGCTTGCACCAGGTGTCATCTGCGTGATCCTGTTCGCCCTCATCACGCGGGATCCGCGACGCGGACGGCCCGAACCGGTCCCGCTCCACGTGCCCATGCCTCCGGGCTTTTGGCGGCTCATGGCGCCGGTTGCGATCTTCGGACTGGGAAACTTCGCGACCGCCTTCTTCACACTTCGCGCGGCGCAGATCATGCAGCCGGAGCTGAGCCATGCGGCTGCGCTGGCCGCAGCCGTCGGCTTTTACCTCGCACATAACGCGGTCGGCGCGGCGGTCTCATTCCCCGCCGGCTGGCTCGCCGACCATGTCGGAAAAGCGCCCGTCCTCGCCGCCGCCTACCTCACATTTGCGGCCGCATGCCTGGTCGGCCTGGTCGGACATGGCTGGTTTGCCCTCGGGCTCATGGCGCTCCTGGTGGGGGCGCAGAACCCGGTCGTCAGCGCGGTCGAAGGGTCGCTTGTCAGCTCGCTGGTTGATGTCCGCCGGCTGGGCACTGCTTTTGGTTTTCTCAATGGCATCAACGGCGTCGCAGACCTCGGGTCAAGCGTGGTCGCCGGAGCGCTGTGGACCGTGGTCAGTCCGGAAGCCTCGCTCGGCCTGGGATCGGTTCTGTGCGCGGTCGCGGCGCTGATCTTGTGGGTGAGGCAACCAAAACCCGTCTAATTGACAGGTGGCCAGGCCAATCGTCGCGATCGTCGGCCGCCCGAACGTCGGGAAGTCGACCCTGTTCAACCGGATGATCGGTCAGCGCAAAGCCATCGTCGATCCCGTGCCCGGCCTCACTCGCGATCGCCTCTACGGCGTTGCGGACTGGCGCGGACGGGAGTTCACGGTGGTCGACACCGCCGGGCTCGACCTGGACACCGCCCAGGATTCGTCGCGGGCGGCGATCGAAGCTCAGACCCGGATCGCCATCGACCAGGCCGATGTCATCCTTCTGCTCCTTGACGTCCGGCAAGGCCTGACGCCGATCGATCGCGACATCGGTCAGCTGCTTCGCAAATCGCGACGGAGCGTCATCGTCGTAGCGAACAAGGCTGACTCTCCCACCGAGCGGCATCTCGCGCACGAGGTGCTCGAGCTGGGCTTCGAGGAACCCTCCTTGATCTCCGCCCAGCACGGTCTTGGCGTGGGGGAGCTTTTGGACCGCGTCCTGGAGGCTTTGCCTGTTCCCGAGGCTGCGGCCGCGTCAGAGGAAGCCGCCGACCGTCTTGCCATCATGGGCCGGCCCAACGTCGGCAAGTCGTCGCTGCTGAATGCGCTCCTCGGCGACGAGCGGGCGCTGGTCAGCCCGACGCCCGGCACGACGCGCGATCCGATCGACACGGAGTTGATGTTCGACGGCGTGCCGGTGGTGCTGGTCGACACCGCCGGCATACGCCGCAAGTCGTCGAGCCGCGACCGTCTCGAGCGCTACAGCCTGCTTCGCGGCATCCATGCGATGGAGCGCTCCGACGTGGTCCTGCTCGTGATCGAAGCTCCGACCGGGGTGCTCGCCCAGGACCAGCACGTGGCGGGCTATGCGCTGGAGGCGGGGAAGGGGTTGGTGATCGTGGTCAACAAGATCGACCTCGTCGAGCCGGCGACGCGCAAGCCCGCCTACTGGCGCATGGCGCTGGCCGGCGACTTCAAGTTCGCGTCGTTTGCCCCCGTCGTCACCGTTTCGGCGAAGACGAAAGAAGGAATCGGATCCATCATGCCGGCCGCGCTGGAGGTGGTCGGCCAGCGCCGGATCAAGATGCCTCCGAACGAGCTGAATCGCGTGCTGCGCGAGGCTTTCCTCGAGCACCCGCCTCCAAGCTTCAAAGGTCGCCGGCTCAAGGTGACGTACGCCACGCAGTCGAGCGATGAATCACCGACCGTCGTCCTGTTCGTCAACGACACCGGCTTGCTCCATTTCTCGTACAGGCGCTACCTCGAGAAGAAGGTCCGCGAGCGTTTCGGCCTGAGCGGCAACCCGCTGAAGCTGGTTTTGCGTTCAGAAGAAAGCCGTCGCAGCCGGGCGAGAGCCGCAAAATAGACGGCGTTTACATTTCACTTACGTGTGTAAAACAGACAGCTGACGCGGGTCATGATCAATTGACGCTGTGGGCGGAACGATGAGCTCGAGGATCATGGTCGTCGATGATGAGAAGCACATCGTTGAGCTGGCGCGCCTGTACTTGACACGCGAGGGCTACGAGGTCGAGGGAGTGGGGGACGGGTCGCAAGCCGTGGCCAGGTTCGGCCAGCTGAAGCCTGACCTGGTGATCCTCGACATCATGCTGCCGGGAGTCGACGGCCTCACCATCTGCAAGGAGATCCGCAAGCAGAGCCAGGTCCCGATCATCATGCTGACCGCCCGCGACGAGGTCACCGACAAGGTCGTCGGCCTCGAGGTCGGCGCCGATGACTACCTGACCAAGCCGTTCCATCCACAGGAGCTCGTCGCGCGTGCGAAGGCTCTCCTGCGCCGCGCACGCACTGAACCGGACCAACCCAAGCTCGTCCGCGCGGGCAAGCTCGAGGTCGACATCGACCGTCACGAGGTGCGACACGGCACCGAACGAGTGCACCTGCGGCCCAAGGAATTCGACCTGCTGACGCTGCTGGCGCGACATCCCGGTCGCGTCTTCCAGCGCAGCGAGCTGCTCGACCTCGTCTGGGGTTATGACTTTCCCGGGTACACGCGGACGGTCGACGTTCACGTACAGCAGGTGCGCGAGAAGCTCGCCGCGGCGAAGATCACCGATCCGAGCATCCAGACCGTCTGGGGCGTCGGCTACCGGTTGGAGCTGGCAGGGAGCTGAACCTGCGCCTTCGCCTCCTCGCCGCCGCGGCGGGCATAGTCGCCGTCAGCCTTATCCTCGCGGGGGCGTTGACGTGGGTCTTCGTTCGCGACCTGGAGTTTCAAAGCGCGCAAGCGCAGCTGGGACGAAATGTCATCACCGTCACCGCACAGGTGAGGCACGAAGAGTGCTTCAACCCGCTGCCTCGGATCGCGAGGCCGGCCACCTGCCCTCGACCTGGCCTCGACACGCCGAGCGACTTTCTGGATCGCCTGACCGGCCTGATCGCGCCCACTTTGAGTGGCAATCGGCTCCTGCTGCTGCGTGCCGACCACGTGGTGGTGTACGACAGCCAGGACTCTTTGCTGGGTCACCAGATCTCGATTGCAGCCGGCGTGCCAAGCCGAGCCTCCTTGGAGGGTCACTCCTATTTCGTGGCGGCCCAGCAGATCCCGCCTGGGCAGGATCCGCTCCACGCCAGTTACGTCGTGCTCGCGCAACCACAGACGTTTGCCGCCTCGGCGGCCGCCGGCGAGCTGGCCAGCCGGCTGCTCGAGGCGGGCGGCGCCGCGTTGGTGGTGGCGATGCTGCTGGTGCTCTTGATCAGCCAGTCTCTGACGCGGCCCCTCACGCAGCTGGCGTCCGCGGCAGAGGACATCGCCGCCGGCAACTATTCACGTCGCGTGAGCATCAAAGGTCAGGACGAGATCGGGATGCTCGGCTCGGCGTTCAACCGGATGGGCGAGGCCGTCGAGCGGGCACGGAAGGTCCAGCGCGATTTTCTGGCCAATGTCTCGCACGAGCTCAAGACGCCCCTCACCAGCCTGATCGGGTTCAGCCAGGCTCTGGTCGATGGCAGCTTGCTGAATGAGAACGAGCGCACTCGCGCCGCGACGATCGTGCACGAGGAATCCGAGCGCGTGCTTCGGATGGCGCAGGAGCTGTTGGACCTGGCGCGTGTGGAAGCGGGCTCGATCTCGCTGCACATCACCGCCGTCGACCTTGGCGGCCAGCTCCAGCAAGAGCTGGAGATCGTGCGGCCTCGGGCTCGCGCCCGCGAGCTGTCTCTCAACTTGAACGTTCCTGACGATATACCGCCGGTGGCGGCGGATCAGGAGCGCCTTCACCAGATCCTCGACAACCTGCTCGACAACGCGGTCAAGTACGCGCCCGTGGGCTCGACCATCAACGCCGCGGCCCGCATGAGTGGCGGCTCGGTCGAAACGGTGGTTTCGAATCCGGCCGGCGTGCATCGTCCTGACCCAGACCGGATGTTTGACCGCTTCTACCGCGCCGACCCCTCGCGTTCCGCCGCCGCGGGTGGGGTTGGACTCGGGCTCTCCATCTCGCGCGAGCTGGCGGCCGCGATGAAGGGGCGCCTGTGGGCCGATTTCGACGACTCGGGCAACCTGCGCATGCACCTCATGCTCCCGGCCGCACGCGACGCCAGGGTCGAACCCGACTCAGCCGCGGCGGCTGTCGCCTAGGCGCTGCTAAATCGCTGGGCGTTGCCCATGCGCGGCCAGACGTAAGCCTGAACGTTCGCATAGGCCTGGCGCAGGTGGTTGCCGTCGTGGTGAATCCACTCGTGCAAAAGCTCGTCCACGGTCAGCTGTCCAACGTCCGGGTGGCGGCCGGCGCGCAGCAGATGTTTGCCGCTCAGCGAACGCACGAGCTCGACACTATCGCGGCGCAGCGGTTCGAATTCGTCGAGCAGCTCGTCGGGTTTGCGATCGCAATCGCCGCGTGACCTCGCCACAGCTGCGGAGTCCCATCCTTCGAGCTCCGGATTGTCGGCGCCGAGGATGGTGCGAATTCGTCCCCCGAATCCGCGCCTCTCAGCTTCGATCAGATGCCCGATCACCTCGTTCACGCACCACTCTTCCGGCGCCGGGCGCCAGGCTGCCATGTCAGGTGTTATGGAGCGGAGAAGGCTTGCGCAAGCTTGGCCCGAGGTCTCGAGGACGTTCGCGATCTCGTCCGGGGTCAAGGCAGCGAGATGAGCAGCGTCACCGGGTTTTCGAGCAGCCGCTTCACCTCAGCCATGAACTGGGCGGCGGTCGCGCCGTAAAAGACGCGGTGGTCCACGGACAACGTCATGCGCATCACCTTGCCCGCGACTATCCGCGCGTCCTCAACGACAGGCACGTCCTTGATCGCACCCACCGCGAGGATCGCCGCTTCAGGCGGGTTGATGATCGCCGTGAACTCGTCGACTCCGTACATGCCGAGGTTGGAGATCGAGAACGTCGCCCCGGTCAGGTCGCCTTCATTCACACGCCCTGAGCGCGCACGTTCGATGACCTGACGCGACTCGATCGAGATCTGGACCAGATCCTTGATATCAGCGTCGTGGACCACCGGCACGAGCAGGCCCATGCCCTGGCTCGGGGCCACTGCCAGCCCGATGTTGACCGAGCGCTTGCGCTGGAACCGCCCCTCGACCCATGAGCTGTTGACCTCGGGGAACTTCCGCAGCGCCAGCGCGCAGGCGCGGACCAGGAAGTCCGTCATCGTCACCTTCTCGGCGCCGGGCACGGAATCCTTGAGCTGCTGGCGAAGGCTGACCGCGAGGTCGACTCGGGCTTCAACCGTGACCTGGAACTCGGGGATCGTCGACTTGGCCTCGGCCATGCGGCGGGCGATGGTGGCCTGCATTCGTGAGGGTTCGACGACCTCGACTTCGGGTCCGGCGGCCTGACCCGCCGCCGGCTGGGCCCGCCGGCGGTCGGCCTTTGGTCGCGTTCCACCGGCGGCGATCACGTCCTCTTTGACGATGCGGCCATCCGGGCCGCTGCCTTTCAACGAGGAGAGGTCGACGCCCATCTCCTCGGCGAGTCGCCTGGCGAGGGGCGAGGCCCTCACCTCCGCGCCCTGCTGCTGGCCGTCCTGACTCTCCTCGCGCGGGGGGGCCGGTCTTTCAGCTGGGGATTCGGGGGGAGGCGACGACTCCTGCGCAGGCTCACGCTCGTCGGCCATCGTGGCAGGGGTTTCCGGTCCCTTCGGCTTCGGCTCCGCCGCGCCGCCCTTGTGGGCAGGGGCCTGCTTGGCGGGCGCCGGCTCGGACTTGGCGGGCGCCGACTCGGACTTGGCGGGCGCCGGCTCGGACTTGGCCTGCGCGCCGGCTTCACCGATCTTGGCGATGGGGGCGCCGATCTTGGCCGGAACCCCCTGCTCGACCAGGATCTGCAGGACTCCGTCGGACTCCGCTTCGAGGTCGAACGTCGCCTTGTCAGACTCGACCTCAGCCAGCACCTCCCCGGCCTTCACCTGGTCGCCGCTCTTCTTCTTCCACTCGACGATGGTGCCCTCCTCCATCGTGTCGGAGAGCTTGGGCATGTTGATGTCAGGCATTCGGGTTCTTCCCGAGCGTCGCTCGCACCAGGCGCTTGATGTCCTCGCTCGTCGGGATGGATGCTTTCTCCAGGCCCATGCTGTAAGGCATCGGCACCTCCGCGCCGCCCAGGCGGCGGATCGGTGCGTCGAGGTAGTCGAAGCAGCGCTCCTGCACGCCGGCCGCGATCTCCGCGGTCACGCCGTACGTCGACCAGCCTTCCTCGACCACCACGCAGCGGCTCGTCTTGCGCACGGAGTCGATGATCGGCGGCCAGTCGATGGGGCGGATCGAGCGCAGGTCGATGACCTCGGCATCGATGTCCTCTTCCTCGAGCTGCTTTGCAGCCTCGTTGGCCAGCACGGCCATCCGCGAGACACCGACGATCGTCACGTCGGAGCCGGTGCGGCGGAGGGCTGCCTTGCCGAGCGGCGTCGTGTAGTCGCCTGGGGGAACGTCGCCCTTCACGTTGTACAGGCTCATCGATTCGAGGAACATCACCGGGTTGTCCGAGCGGATGGCAGACTTGAGCATTCCTTTCGCGTCTGCGGGTGTCGTCGGCGCAACGACCAGAAGGCCCGGGATCAGGCCGTACAGGACCTCGAAGCTGTGCGAGTGCTGGGCCGAGAGCTGGTGCCCCGCACCCCCAGGCATCCGAATCACCATCGGAACCTTGACCTCGCCGCCGAACATATAGCGGATCTTGGCTGCGTTATTAACGATCTGGTCATACGCGATCAGCGAGAAGTTGATGGTCATCATCTCGACCACCGGTCGCAGGCCGAGCATCGCGGAACCGATGGCGGTGCCGACGATCACCTCCTCCGCGATCGGCGCGTCGACCACGCGTTCGGGGCCGAACCTGTCGAGAAGTCCGTCCGTGACCCGGTAGGCGCCGCCGAATTTCCCGATGTCCTCGCCAATCAGGAAGATGGAGTCGTCGCGTTCCATCTCCTCGGCCAAAGCCTCGCGCAGCGCGACGCGGTAGAGCTTTTCCTCAGCCGCGGCCGGCGCCTTGGCCGATGTTGCGGTCGCCATCAGACCCGCTCCGCGCGCAGCTCGGGCCGGTTGTCCCACTGCCCCGCGTACGTGTACTTATAGAGGTCGCTCGGGTTTGGGTCCGGGCTGGCATCAGCGAACTCGATGACGTCGCGGACCTCGGCATCGACCTCCTGGCGCACGTTCTTGAAGTACTCCTCGTCCGCCAGGCCGCTCTCCTCCAGCTCGTGCTCGAAGGCGACGATGGGGTCGGCCTTGCGATACTTCTCCTTGTCCTCCGCGGACCGGTACTTGTCCGGATCCACCACCGAGTGGCCTCTGAAGCGGTAGCAGAGCGATTCGATGAAGCGCGGCACGGAATCTTTGCGTGTCTTCTCGACGATTTCACTTGTACGCAGCAAAACCTCGCGCAGATTCATGCCGTCGATCTGGATCGACTCCATGTCGTAAGCGCACGCCTTCTTGTAGATGTCCGCGACCGCGGACGCCTTCTCTACGGGCGTGCCCATGCCGTAGCGGTTGTTGACGCAGAACCAGACCACGGGGAGCTCAAAGACCTTGGCCATGTTCAGCGACTCGTGGAACGCGCCGATGTTGGTGGCGCCGTCCCCGAACATGCAGAAGATGACGTCCTTCTGCTTGCGGTACTTGACCGCCCAGGCGCCGCCCACCGCGAGCGGCAGGTGTCCGCCGACGATGCCGTAGCCGCCCATGAAGCGGCGGCCGTAGTCGACGAGGTGCATCGAGCCGCCTCGCCCGTGCGAGGTGCCGGTCTCCTTGCCGAAGAGCTCGGCCATCACCGCCTTGGGATCCACACCACGCGCGATCGCGTGGCCGTGCTCGCGGTAGCTCGTGAAGATCCAGTCGTTCGCTTTGAGCGCGAGGATGCCGCCGACGACCGTGGCCTCCTCGCCGATGTTGAGGTGGCAGTACCCGCCGATCTTCGCCTTCGTGTACTGCTCTTGCGCGCGCTCCTCGAATCGGCGGATGAGCTGCATCTGGCGGTGCATGCCGAGCAGAAACCCGCGATTGTTCTTGGTCAGCTCGAGGACTTTGGGGTTGATCGCGCTGGGCGTGGGGGGTGGGGAGGAGGACTTGACTGGGGCAGACATCTTCTCTCCTCGATTCTGCATGTTCGCGGTGGGTGTGCTCACCTCCCCACCCTGAGGGGAGGTCCCGCCGCTTGCGGCGGGGTTGGGGAGGCCCGACTTCCTGTTAGCGATATGGATCGCGCGTCCCTGCGCGGCCAGCGCGGCCTCCATCAACGATTCGGGCAAGGTCGGGTGAGCGTGGATGGTGAGGTCGATCTGCTCCAGCGTCAGCCCGTTCTGCACCGCCAGCGCCGCCTCCGCGATCAGGTCGGTCGCGCGCGGCCCGATGATGTGCGCGCCCAGAAGCTGGCCCGACCCGGCATCAGCCACGACCTTCACGAAACCCTCGGTCTGGCCCAGGGTCAGCGCGCGACCCGCGGCGGCGAACGGGAAGCGGCCGATCTTGACCGCGATCCCTTTTTCCTTCGCCTCTTTCTCGCCCAGCCCGACGTGGGCGATCTCGGGGTCGGTGTAAACGCAGTTGGGCGCGGCGTGATAGTCGGGGACGCGGTTGGCGTGGCCGGCGATGTTCTCGACCGCGCACACACCTTCGTACGACGCGACGTGGGCGAGCATGATGCCGCCGATCACGTCGCCGATCGCCCACACGCCATCCGCCGTCGTGTGCAGGTGGTCGTCCACCACGACGCGGCCGCGCTCGAGCTTCACGCCGGCCTTCTCGGCCTCAAGCCCCTGGGTATAGGGCACGCGGCCAACCGCCAGCAGCACCTGGTCGGCACCCACCGCGCCGCCCTCGCCGCCGGTTGAGAAACGGACCAGCAGGCTGCCGTTCTGCTTCACGACCTCGGAGACTTTGCTGTTGGTGTGGATCTCGGCGCCGAGGCTCGCGAGGTGCTTGGAGTAGGCGGTCACCAGGTCGGCGTCGACCATCGCGAGCACCTGTGGCAGCATCTCCAGCACAGTGACCTTGCTGCCGAGCGCGGCGAACATGGCGGCGAACTCCATCCCGACCACGCCGCCGCCGATCACGGCCAGCCGCCGGGGCGCCTCCTTAAGCTCCAGAATCTGGTCCGAATCGATGGTCAGGTCGGCGCCCGGAAGTGGAATCCGTGCCACCGCCGAACCGGTGGCGATGATGATGTCCTTGCCGTGCAGCTGGTCGCCGCCCACGTCGACCACGCCTTTGCCGGCCAGGCGCGCTGAGCCCTTGTAGCTCGTCACGCTGCCGGCTTTGAGGAGGCCTTCGACACCCTTGACGAGCTGATCGACGACCGAGGATTTTCGCTTCTGGGCCGCCGCCCAGTCGAAACCGACGTTGTCTGCGACCAGGCCGAACGCGGCCCCGTCCTTGGCCATCGTGTAGAGCTCGGAGGACTGCAGCAGCGCCTTGGTCGGGATGCAGCCTCGGACCAGGCACGTTCCGCCCATGC
>VBDR01000091.1 GCA_005882135.1 Chloroflexota bacterium | reverse complement strand
AGGCGGCCAATGCATGCAGCCATTATAATCGCGCGATTCCATTTTCGCGCCGCTGCTCGCTCGTGTTGCGCCGCTTGTTTGCCTTGATCGTCGTCGCGCTCGCCGCGGGCGCGGCCGCGTGGTGGTGGGTGACGCAGCGGCCACTGCCGCTGCCGCAGGAGCCGTATGCGCTGACCGTGCGCGCTGGCGCCAGCCTGCGTGCGGTCGCACGCGAGCTGACCGCGGCCGGCGTGCTGCCCGCGGATTGGACGCTCGTCGCGCTGGGACGAATCGAGCGCGTTGATCGAATGATAAAAGCGGGCAACTACGAGATTCCGGGAGGCACGACGCTCAGCGGTTTGCTCGCGAAGCTCTCGCAGGGCGATGTCACGCAGACGAGCATCACCATCGTCGAAGGCTGGACCGTTCGCGATCTCAAGCAGGCGCTACGCGCCGACGGCGATATCGCCAAGAGCGCAGTCGATCTCGCGGATGCCGAGTTAATGCGCGCAGTCGGCGCGTCGGGGCAGCAGCCCGAGGGATGGTTCTTTCCCGATACCTACTTCTTTGCCTCCGGGGCCACCGACTTGTCGATCCTCACCCGCGCATACCGCACGATGCAGCAACGTCTGGATGCGGCTTGGGCGGCGCGCGCGCCGGGGCTGCCTTACGCCGCGCCGTATCAGGCCTTGATCCTGGCGTCGATCGTGGAAAAGGAAACCGGCCGCATCGCGGATCGGCCGCTGATCGCATCGGTGCTGGTCAATCGCCTGCAACAGGGCATGCGGCTGCAGGCGGATCCGACGGTGATCTACGGAATCGGCGAACGCTTCGACGGCAATCTGACCAAGCGCGACCTCGATACCGATTCCGACTACAACACGTACACCCGCGACGGCCTTCCGCCGACGCCGATCGCGCTGCCCAGCCAGGCGTCGCTCGACGCCGTGTTGCACCCGCCCTCGACGCCGTATCTGTATTTCGTCTCGCGTGGCGACGGATCGAGCGAATTCTCGGCGAATCTCGCCGATCACAATCGCGCAGTGGCAAAATACCAGAAGAACGGGCGTTAGCCTGCTAGCTTCCTCAACCCGCCAGAAAGGCTCGAGCGTGACGGCCGGCGCGTGTGGACCACGCGCGAGCCGGGAGGCACGCAGCTCGGCGAACGCTTGCGCACCATGCTGCTGCACGAGCCGATGACGCCTGTCACTGAAGCGCTGCTGATGTTCGCGGCGCGGCGCGAGCATTGCGAGCGCGAGATCTGGCCGCGGCTGGACCAGGGTACGTGGATCGTCTGCGATCGTTTTACGGATGCGACATACGCGTACCAGGGTGGAGGACACGGCGTGCCCGTGGAAGCGATCTCGGCAATGGAGCGTGCCGCGCTTGGTGCCTTCGGGCCCGACCTGACGATAGTCTTCGACGTGCCGGCGGAGGTCGGAAGAGAGCGGCTCGCGGACGGACGCGCACTCGACAAATTCGAGCGCGAGCAGGACGAGTTTTTCGCCCGCGTCCGCGAAACGTATTTGCGGCGCGCGCGCGCCGAGCCGCGCCGCATGCGCGTGATCGACAGCACGCAATCGCCCGCCACGGTCCGCTCGGATCTCTCGGCGATCGTCGAGTCCCTGATCAAGGAAGCGGTGAAGTGATCGAAGCGAACGAACCCGCTACGCCGGGATGGCAGCCGCTGCCTCCGTGGCAGCGCGAAGCCGCTGCGGCCGCACTGCAGGCGCGCGCGCGCTGGCCGCATGCGCTGTTGATCACGGGACGCCGCGGCATCGGAAAGCGCATTCTCGCGCTGCATTTTGCGCAGGCGCTGTTGTGCGAGCAGCCCAAGGCGGACGGCAGCGCCTGCGGCCGCTGCCCGAGCTGCGTCTATGTCGTCAATGGCACGCATCCCGATCTCCGGCTGATCGAACCGGTCGAGCGTGATGACGAAGGCAATGCGACGCCGGTGGACGAGATCGTCGTCGCGCGGGTCCGCGAGCTGATCGAATTTACGCAGCTGTCTACGCACCGGCAGCGCGCCAAGCTTGCGGTGATCGTCCCGGCCGAAACGCTGAACACCGCCG
>VBDR01000013.1 GCA_005882135.1 Chloroflexota bacterium | reverse complement strand
GTGGTCCGGATCCCGGCTCAGCTCGGCGAAGTCGAGGCGTGGCCGGTGATCGTTGGCTCGCTGCTGCTGGCGGTGGCGATGTTTCGTCGCCGGCTCAGGCGGGCGGAGTGGATCTACGCGGGACTCGTCCTCATTTTCTATGCGGCGTTCACGCTGACCACCAACAAGAACCCTCATGTCGGGGAGTGGTTCACCGTCGCGCTGTGGATCTTCTTCATCGCCGGCGCCTCCCGCTTCGCGGTTGACCGGTGGGCGGGCCCCACGCTGCGGTGGTCGCCGCGGGCCGTGGCGTTGGTGGCCGCGTACGCGGTGATCGTTTATGCGCTGGGGGCGTATGCGCTGGTCAGCTGGCCGTCGAATGAGAAGAGCGCGAACGCGCAGCTGACGGCGGTGACCACCGAGCTGGCCGGCGAGCTGCGGCAGCACGTCGCGGCCGGCCAGTGCTTCACGTACGCGCCTGGTCCGGGGTGGCCTGCCTCGCTGGAGATCCTGATGACCAATGCGGAGGGGGCGTCACCTCTGTCGACTCCGATCGACGTCGACCCGGCCTGGACGACGACCCAGTACGTCAACGTCGGGATCCGCTGCCCGGCCGCGGTCGTGTATCGGGAGGACATCAAGCAGGTGGCCAAAGTATTTTTCTGCCCCCCTGTTCGCCAGCCCTATCTGCAGGCGCTGGCCGAATGGGTCAGGGGTCCGCTGAGCGGTTACCGGCTCCAGCGGTCGTGGCGGTTCACCGACCTACCGCCCGTCGGTGCGCACACGCTCGGGCGGTATGAGGGGGTGTCGCTTACGGTCGATCTCTATCTCAAGGGCTGAAGTCAGACTCTCAAGAAAGTAAGATTGGCCTCCTGGCCGTGGGATTGGATCTCCTCGCCGGCCAGCCGGAAGCCCTTCGAGTCCATGTATTCGATGATCACCGATTTGCCAGGAGCACCCTCGTACTGCCGATAGGAAGCCGTCGTCGCCTCGAGTTGAACCTTGGCCACGTCCCGCAGACGGTCGCCGGCCGATTTGACGACCTCGAGGTCAAGGCCCTGGGCATCGATCTTCAAATACTCCACGGCATCGATTCTCGCCTCGTTCATGAAGGTGTCGAGACGCATCGTGGGCACGGTCATCGTGCCGACGACCTTGAACTCCTGCTCCGTGATCCACTCCTTCACCCCGGCCTCGTCGGCCGGCAGCAGCGAGCTCGACTGCTCGTAGGCGTTGAGCTGGAGCTCGGCGCTGCCGTCGTGCTCCGAGACGGCGATGGGAAGGACGACGTAGTTGCGCAGGCAGCCCATGATCCGGCTCGCGGCGTGCAGGTTGGGCTCGAATGCGTACACCAGCAGTGATGGATCCGCGGCCGCGAACGGGAAGGTCAGCTCACCCTCATGCGCGCCGACGTCGATCCAGATGCGCCGATACTTGCGGGATCTCGCCCACCTCACGACCGTTTCGCGCAGCGCACGCCGGTGAACCTTGCGCAAGAAAGTAGCGGCGCCGGCCATGCGTCCAGAAGCCCCGGAGGACGCGCCGTTGCTCACGATCTTCTCAGCGCCCAAGGCCTTCAAGGGTCACGTGGGGATCATCCAGGAGAATGCGATCCGCAGCTGGCTGTCATTGAGTCCCAAGCCGAAAGTCATTTTATTCTGCAATGAAGACGGCGCTACCGAGGTGATCCGCGGCTTGAGCGTCGAGCTGGTGAGCGACATCGAAACCAACGCGTTCGGCACGCCGCTCGTATCGGACATGTTCAAGCAAGCGGACGCGCTCGCGACGAGCGACGTGCTGGCTTTCGTCAGCGCTGACATCATCCTCACCCACCGCATCATGGAAGCCGCCCGCCTCGCCATGGAATGGTCGAAACGTTTCCTGCTCGTCGCGCAGCGACACGACGTCGACGTGCGGCACCTGCTGGAGTTCGACGGACAGTGGGAGCGACGCTGGGCGGACCCGGCCATCGCGCGGGGCAAGCTGCATTCACCCGGTGCGATCGACCTCTTCATGTTTCCGCGCGGGCAGTACGAGCACATGCCTCCCTTCGCGATCGGAAGGACCTCATACGACAACTGGATCCTCTGGAACACCGTGGCTTCCGACATCCCCCTGATCGACGCCACCGACTTCGTGACCCTGATCCATCAGAACCACGATTACGTCCACGCGCAAAAGATCGACGTGTGGGACGGAGTCGAGGCTCGCGAGAACCGCAAGTGGGTCAAGCACTGGACGAACTTCTACTCCATCGCGCACGCGACGTGGACGATGAGTGCGGAGGGAGCGATCGGGCCCGCGGTGGGATGGAAATACCGGATGGCCCGGCCCAGACAGCTTCTCAGTCACGCGCTGCGCTCCAGCCGCCGCATCAGGACCCGCTTGCGGAGCTGGCGATTCGCGCGTCGTTACGGCGTTTGATTGATTTTCTGACCACGGCACGGACCAGGCTGCTTTCGGGGCGCCTCCTGGTCGGCCGCGCGGTCGCTCTCTCGTTCGGCCGGGGCGTCGCCTCGCTGCTGTCCGCGGCGTGGGTGATCCTGGTCGCGCGCCGGCTTCCGCTCGACCAGTTCGGCGAGTTCAGCGTTGCCCTCGCCCTGATCATCATCCTGACCTCGCTCAGCGACTTCGGGCTGCAGTTCATCCTGGCCCGCGACGTCGTCGACACCGGGCGCATCCGCCGCGAGGTGCTCGACGCCGTCATCCGCCGCCGCCTGCTGCTGGCGGCGGGCTTCGCGCTGCTGATGGTGGTGCTGTACGTGATCGCGACCCACGACCAGAACCTCGCCGTACCTTTGGTGTTCAGCCTCAGCATCGTGGGCGCGGGCTTCTACAACCCCACGGTGACGGGTTATCGCGCCACCGGAAACATTCGCCTGGAGGTCATCAGCGAGATTGGTTCACGCGCAGTCGTGCTCGTGGCGGGCGGCCTATGGCTGCTTGCCGGCGGGGGCCTGCTGGCGGTGGCGGTCGCCTATTCGGCGGTCGGGCTGGGGGTCGGCGTGATCGACTACGCGTTCGTGCGCGGCAAGTCGGTGGCCGAAGCGGCGGGCCTCCCGCGGCCCAGCCTCTCGTTGAGGGCCGCGGCGCCGTTCATGCTCGCCAGCACGGTGGGCGCGGTCTACACACGGGTCGACAACTACCTCGTCGCGCTGCTCCGCGGCTCGGCGGCCGCGGGCATCTATGGCGCCAGCTACCGGTTCCAGGACATGAACCTGCTCCTGCCCTCCGCCCTGGGCCAGCTCGCCCTTTCCGAGGCCGCCGGCCAGGAGCCGGCCACGCGGCTTTCGACCGGCAAGCGGGTGGCCGCCCAGAGCGTGCTGCTGGCCCTGGGGCCGGCGCTGGTCTTTTCGATCTTCGCCCAACCCCTGCTCACGTTCCTGTTCGGCGCCGCGTACGCCGTGGCCGCCCCGGTGGTGGTCGTGCTCATGATCTCGACGCTGCCGGGCGCGGCGGCGATCGCCCTCCAGGGGCTCACCGGCGTGACCGATCCGCGCCGCTTCGCCGCCGCCACGGCCGGCTCCCTGGTCCTCAACGTGGTCGCGAACCTGATCCTCATCCCGCCTTTCGCAGGCCTCGGAGCGGCGTGGGCGAACGTCATCTCGCAGACATTCCTCGCCGCCGCTTACTACTGGGCGCTGTGGCGCAAGACCGGCGAGCTCAGGGCGAGCCTCAGCGCATGAAGCCCCAGCTCAGCGTGGTCGCGACCTCGCGCAACGACGAGCACGGTGGCCACCTGCTGGCGCGGATGCAGCTCTTCGTCGAGGGGCTGGAGGAGCAGGCGGTTCGGTTCCGGCTGCCTGTGGAGCTGGTCCTGGTGGAGTGGAACCCTCCGGCTGACCGGCCGCCGCTGGTCGATGCCCTGCGCTGGTCGCCCAACGATTATTTCCAACCCCGGGTGATCACAGTTCCTGCCGATGTTCACCGGACCTTTGCGCACGCCGACGGGCTGCCGCTATTCCAGATGATTGGCAAGAACGTCGGCATCCGGCGCTCGACCGCGCCCTACGTGCTCGCCACCAACATCGACATCTTGTTTTCTGATGAGCTTTTCTCTTTTCTCACGCCCGGACTCAAGCCGAACGCCATGTATCGAGTCGATAGGCACGACGTGCAGGCCGAGCTCGGCGGGCCGTCGCTGCCGTCGCCGGCGGAGTGCAGGGCGCTGCCGGTGATTCGTGAGCACCGCATCGATGGGCTGCGGTATCCGAACGGGCGGCCGCCGGTGATGCGGGGGCAGAACAGCGGGCCTCGTTTCGGCATCAACACGGCTGTCGTCGAGCTGACCCGGGTGGCGGCGGCGGCGCGGGATCGCATGGTGCTGCCGAAGCTTCACACCAGCGGCTGCGGCGACTTCACCCTCACCAGCCGCGAGGTGTGGTTTGGGATCCACGGCTATCCCGAGTGGCCCGCCTACTCCTGGCACATGGATGGGGTGGCGCTGTTTCAGGCTTATGCGGCTGGGGTCGAGATGATCAATTTGCAGCCGCCGATGGTGGCTTATCACCTCGAGCATGGGGAGGGATCGGGGTGGACGCCGGAATCGAGCCGGCTGTTCGAGCGGCTCGATGCGGCGGGGGTGCCGTACCTCAGCACGCGGGCTTATCGGAGCCTGGCTCGCAGGCTCGTGCATGGGAGTCGGGGGTTTCATCCGATCAATGACGGGGATTGGGGGCTGGCGTCGCGTGAGTTTGCAAGCGTTCCGCCGGGGACTGGGAAGGGGGCGGCGGGGTAATGCCTGGCGACCTGTAATTACACATCCGTGCACCGAAATGCCGGTAAATTAACTTGACATCGTGCACGAACAATTGTACGGTTAACCCATGCTTCTAATGGCTCAACCTGACGCCGAGCTGGCTTCCCGGCTGCTCGAGCTGCGCCAGTACATCGACCAGCTGGAGCTGGAGTGCTCGCAGCTGGCAGCCGAGTTCAACGAGAGCAAGCACTGGGAGCGCCAGGGCTCCAACAGCGCAATCGACTGGATGCGCTTCCACTGCCACATGACCTCCAACGCCGCGGCGGATCGAATCGCGGTCGGCGAGCGAGCAGCGGGGATGCCAGAGAGCGTCCAGGCGATGCGCGCCGGCGATATTGGCTTTGCTCATCTGACGGTGATGGCCCGGACGGCCAATGCAGTCGGTGAGGCCTTCGATGAAGAGCAATTGCTCCAACTTGCGCGCGACAACTCGCCGGGCAAGTTCCACTACAAGTGCCTGCACTACCGGCACGCGGTCAACTCCAGGCAGTACGCCAAGGAGCAGGCCGAGCAGGCCGAGACCAACCTCCT
>VBDR01000012.1 GCA_005882135.1 Chloroflexota bacterium | reverse complement strand
GAGCGGTGGGAGCAGCGGCTCGGGGAGTTGCTGCGCGCGCCGCGCGCCCCGGAGGCGGTGGATCAAAATGAGCTGTTCGATTGATGGCCGACACAGGCTGGTTCGGGCATCCCCGTGGGCTGTCCACGCTCTTCTTCACGGAGATGTGGGAGCGGTTCAGCTACTACGGGATGCGGGGCTTCTTGATCCTGTACATGGTCAAAGCGCTCGCGTTCACGGACCAGCACGCCGGAGCGGTCTACGGGAACTACGTCAGCAGCGTCTGGTTGGCGGCGATCGTCGGTGGCGTCGTCGCCGACCGCTGGCTGGGGCAATACCGCAGCGTGCTGGTCGGAGGGGTCATCATCGCGCTGGGCCATTTCACCCTCGCCTTCCATGCGTTGCCGTTTTTCTACGCCGGCCTCTCGCTGATCGTGATCGGAACGGGACTGTTGAAGCCCAATGCCTCCACCCTCGTGGGAGCGCTGTACGAACAAGGGGACGAGCGACGCGACGCCGGGTTCTCGATCTTCTACATGGGTATCAACCTCGGAGCGCTGTTCGGACCGATCGTCGCCGGCAAGATCGCCGAGGGAATCGATTGGCACCTCGGGTTCGCGTGCGCCGGCGTCGGCATGACCGTGGGGTTGATCCAGTACGTCGCCGGCCGGCGGCGCCTCCAGCCGGCCTTGGACCGCCTCGCTGCGCGCCCGAAGCCGACCACCCCCGGGGTCAGCCAGGGCGGCTTTACCGCCGAAGACTGGAAGCGCATCGCCGCCGTGGTCGTGTTCTTCCTATTCGCGTCGCTGTTCTGGGGCGCCTACGAGCAGGCCGGGTCGACGCTCACGCTGTTCGCCGACCGCTACGTGCGACTCGACTTGTTGGGCCTGAAGCTCTATGCCTCGTGGTTCGTGTCCGTCCAGGCCGCGTTCGTGATCATCTTGTCGCCGCTGTTTGCGTGGCTGTGGGTGAGGCTCGGGCCCCGGCAACCGTCGTCCCCGGCGAAGTTCGCGCTGGCGCTGATGTTCGTCGGCCTGGCGTTCGTGCTGCTGATGCCGGCAGGGGCCGCCGCGCAGGGCGGGATGAAAGTCAGCCCGCTGTGGCTCGTGGGCGCGTATTTCATCGAAGAGCTGGGCGAGGTGTGCCTCTATCCGGTGGGCCTGTCGGTTGTGACGAAGCTCGCGCCCGCGCGGATCGTCGGCCTCATGATGGGCGTGTTCTTCCTCTCGAACGCCCTCGGCAACAAGCTGGCGGGCTGGTCCGCCGGCTTCATCAGTACGACGCCGCTTCCGACCTTGTTCGGGGTAACCGCGGCGGTGACGCTGGGTGCGGCGCTGGTGATGTTCCTGCTCATCCGGCCGGTGCGGAACCTGATGGGGGGCGTGCGCTGAGTGGGGCGCGGAGCCGTTCCATCAGTTCGGCGGCCCTGTCCAAGAGGGTGATGTCGTCGGGGCTCAATCGGTCGAGCCGCTCGGCGAGATCGAGGAACCGGCGTTCCCGGCCGCGGCGCCTCACGATCCGGCCCGTCGAAGTCGGGCGCACGAGCGTGCGGCGGCGGTCTGAGGGGTCCGATGCCCGCACGACGAGGCCGTGGCGCTCTAGGCTCGCCACGAGGCGGCTCATCGTGGGCCGCGCCACCTGCTCGGCATCCGCCAACTGGCTGATGGTACAGGGACCACGGACGACGAGCAGGGACAGCGCCGAGAGGCCGGTGGGGCCGATACCGAGGCGCGCGTCCTGGCGCCGCACGCGGCGCAGGAGGTGGATGGCGGCCGAGTGGAGGCGGTCCACCACGCGCTCGACGATGCTTGCGCGGCTGGTCATGTCTCGCTCACGTTAGTGAGCATAGCTAACTAAATCAAGAAGGCGGTCTGGCTGCGACAGGTCGGCCTTCGGCTTGCGGCGGCGCTCTACCGGCTCGCTGTCCGCGGGCTCCCCAGCCGCCGCTCCAGGAACTCCGCCGCGGCGTGATACGCCGCGAGCCAGTGCGCATGCGTCAGGAAGTCGTGTACCTCGTCGGGGAACACCAACTGCTCTACCTCCACGCCGAGCGGACGCAACGCCGCTGCCAGATCGACCGTCTGGCTGAACTGCACGTTGCGGTCGTCGTCCCCCTGAATCAGCAACACGGGGGAGCGCCAGTCCTTCACGTACGCGATCGGCGACGACTCGAACGCGAGCTTGGCAAAGTCGGCGCGCTTTTGCGGATCGTAGTCCGGCACCCAGTTGCGGATCTCCACGTTCCATTCATGCACGCCGTGCAGGTCCACGCCGGCCGCGAACAGGTCCGACGCCCGGGCGAGGCCCATCGCCGTAAGGAACCCGCCGTAGGAGCCGCCCCACAAGCCGATGCGCTTCGGATCGACGTCGCCGCGGCCGCGCAGATAGAGGCCGGCGCCGAGCACGTCCGCGAACTCGCTCGCCCCCTGCGCCCCGTAATGCAGGGCCTCGCGGAACTCGAGCCCATAGCCGATGCCGCTACGATAGTTCACCGACAGCACGACGAAGCCCTGGCTCGCGAGGTACTGGTTCAGCGCGTAGGCGTTGCGATAGTAATAGAGGTAATGCCAGCCGAGCAGCATCTCGCGCCGCGAGCCGCCGTGGAAGAAGATGACCGCAGGACGCCGCTCGCCCCCGCGGAGGTTTCGCGGCAGGAACAGCTGGCCATGGACGATCACGCCGTCGGAGGCCGACACGAGCACTGGCTGCGGCTCGACCAGCGCCGCCTCGGGGAAGTCGGCCGGGATCGCGCCGGCCGCCAGATCGCGAGCCGGCCCCGTGCCGGCGAGTATGGCCGGGCGAGGGGGTTTGCGCGCGTCCGCGCGCAGGAATGCGATCGCCTTGCCGTCGCTGGTCACGGCCGGCGCCCATTCGATGCCCGTACCGCTCGTCACGGCTTGCGGCCGGCCTCCCGCGACGCTCACCCGCCACACGTGGCGGCGGTCCATGTCGTCCTGGTTGGATGAGAACACGACCTCTCGGCCGTCGGGTGAGAGCGCCACGTGCTCGACTTCGAACGTCCCCGGCGTCAGCAGGGTGGCGGCGCCGCCGGACAGCGGCACCGCGTACAGATGCGTCCAGCCGTCCTTCTCCCAGGGGAACACCAGCCGGCTCCCTGCCGCCCAGAGCAGTTGATTCTCGGTGACGATCCCCCGGAACGCGCTGCCGCGACCCGTGTCGGCCTTCCACACCTCCCGGCCGCGACCGGTCGCAAGATCGGCGACGCGGATCGACCAGGGTGGAGCGGCGCGCCGGGGCGTGAACGGTAGAGTGCGCTCGGCCGCCGGGATGCGGATGAAGGCGAGCTGCGCGCCGTCGGGGGACCACACGGGTTCCCCGTCGTCGTCGACGCTGGCGTCGAGAAACTTGAGCGCCTTCGTCGCCACGTCGTACACGCCGACAAAGCCGTGGTCTCCCCGGCCGCTGACGAACGCGAGCTTCGTGCCGTCGGGAGACCAGTGGAGCGATTGCGCGCTGCCGCGCGCGCGCACGAGCTGCTCGGGCTTCGCGCTGTCGGCGAGCGGCGCCCACCAGACCTGTCCCTTGTTGAGAAACGCGACGCGATCGCCCTTCGGGGAGACCGTGGGCGCGTGGCCCTCGCCCAGGCGGCGCGGCGCGCCGCCCGTGGCGGCGACGATCCAGAGCGCCTGCTCGGCGCCCGCAGGCGACGACAGCGGGTTCGGGTACTCGCCGCGCCCGTTGGCGTCGCCGCCACGGACGTAGACGAGCGCCCGTCCGTCCGGGATCCAGGCGAGCTCGCCGATCTCCTGTCCGTCGTCCTCCTTGTAGGTCGTCAGCGCCCGCCCCTGATAGTCGGGGCCCGTCGCGATCCAGATGTTGCGCACGCCCTGCGCGTTGAAGACCCAGGCGAGCGCCCCACCCGCCGGCGCCGCCACGAGCTCGTCTGGGAACGGCGCGGAGAGCGCCTGCTCGATCGTGAAGGAGCGCTGCTGGGCGGGGGCGACGCGGGTCGTGAGCACGAGCGCGGCGAGGCACGCGCGCGTGCGGGAGGCGACTAACATGACGGTTCCTGTCGGGATGGCCGCATCGAAACTGTAGCTAACGCCATCGTTGGGGAAGTCCTATCTTAGTCGGCAGGCCGCAGCCTTGAGGGAGGACCTGGACCATGCTCAGAAAAATCGGCGCGGCGCTCGTCGCGGTCGGCCTCTTCCTTCCATACAGCCCGGACGTCCGCGTGATTGCCAGCGTGTGGCACAACGCGGCCGAAGTGCTGTTCCAGGGCTTCCCGGTGCTGCTTGCGTTCGTCTATGTGCTGCACACGTTCGCCCCGCCCCTCGCCCGGTTCCACGAGCGGCACGGGCAAGCACTGCACGGCTCGTTGCGGATGGTGTACTTCGTGCTGGTCGGGGCCTACCTCGCGACCGCTACGGCAGGGCGCGCGGATTGGCCCGCGCTGGGACCGGTGCTCGCGGCGCTCGTGGTCACCGGCGGCCTGCTGTACTGGGGACAGGGGCGGGGGAGCAAGAAGGAGCGATTCCCGTTGCTGCTGCTGATCGCTGGCGGGGTGCCGACGATCGCCTACTTCATCGAGACACTGCGTGCGGGCGCGCTGGCCTACGGCGGCTGGGTGTTCACGGCGGGTTACGTGCTGGCGCTCGCGGGCGAGGTCCAGGGGCTGCGAGCCGCGCCCAAGATCGCACACGGCGGTTGATCACATCGGCTCTTCCGCGAAGTGGCACGCAGCGAACCGTCCGGGGGCGACTTCGCGCAGCGCGGGCGGCTCGGTGCGACAGCGGTCATTTTTCTTGGGGTGGGGGCACCGCGGGTTGAACGGGCATCCGGCCGGCGGGGCGGCGGGCGATGGCACCTCTCCCTGCAGCACGATGCGCTGCCGCTGTGCTTTGGGGTCGGGCACGGGCACGGCCGACAGCAACGACGTCGTGTAGGGATGCCGCGGCCCCGCGTACAGCCCGGTCGCGGGCGCGCGCTCCACGATCTTGCCCAAGTACATCACGGCGACGTCGTCCGCGATGTGCTTCACCACGGCCAGGTCGTGCGCAATAAAGAGGTACGTCAGTCGGCGCTTGCGTTGCAGGTCGGCGAGCAGGTTCAGCACCTGGGCTTGCACCGACACGTCGAGCGCGCTCACCGGCTCGTCCAGCACGAGGAACTGTGGCTCGACCGAGAGCGCCCGGGCGATCCCGACGCGCTGACGTTGGCCGCCGGAGAGCTCGTGGGGATAGGCCGCGGCGAACGCCGGATCGAGCCCTACCTCCTCGAGGAGCGCCGCGACCCGACGCTTGGCCTCGGCGCCGGTCGCGAGCCGGTGGATGGCGAGGGGCTCGGCGAGGGTCTGCCGCACGGTCATCCGGGGATTGAGGGAACCGTACGGATCCTGGAACACGATCTGCATGCGGCGCCGCAGGGCCCGCAGCTCGTGTCCCCGGAGGGCCACCACGTCCGCCCCGCCGAGCGTGACCCGCCCCGCGTCCGGCTCGATCAGCCGCAGGATTGTGCGCCCTCGAGACGCCGTCCACGGCATGCACCGTCCGACGGGCGCGCCCCAACCCGAACAGCGCCCGCTCGCCGGGGAATCGCTTGACGAGGCCTTCGACCTGGACGAGCGGAGCTTGCGTCACGCGTGACGGTCGCGGCGCTGCGGCTCGGTGAGGAGCCAGCAGCGCACGGTATGGGTTCCCGCCTCGCTCCCGGCGCTGTCGAGGAGCGGCGGCTCTTCCATGGCGCAGCGGTCCCACGCGTACGGGCAACGGGGATGGAAGCGGCACCCGGCGGGCCAGGCGGTCGCGGCCGGGACCTGGCCGGGGATGCTGTGCAGGCGCCCGCGCACCTGGCTGACGCGGGTGTCGAGCCGGGGCACCGACGCCAGCAAGCCTTCGGTGTAGGGGTGCAGCGGACGGGCGAACAGCTCCGCGGTGGGTGCCTGTTCCACGACCTGTCCTGCGTACATGACCACGACGCGGTCGGCCGAGCCGGCGACGACTCCCAGGTCGTGGGTGATCAGCATGACCGCCATGCCGAGCTCCCGCTGGAGCCGGTCGAGCAGCTCGAGAATCTGGGCCTGGATGGTCACGTCCAAGGCGGTGGTCGGCTCGTCGGCGATGAGGAGCTGGGGGTGGCAAATGAGCGCCATCGCGATCATCACCCGTTGGCGCATGCCCCCGCTCATCTGGTGCGGGTAGTGGTCCACCCGCTCTCCCGGATCGGGGATGCCGACGAGCGTCAACATCTCGATGGCGCGCGCCCGCGCCGCCCGGCGCGACAGTCCCTGATGGACGATAGCCGCCTCGGCGACCTGGTACCCCACCGTGAACACCGGGTTGAGCGAGCTCATCGGCTCCTGAAAAATCATCGCGATCCGGTTGCCCCGGACCGCGCGCAGCTCTTTGGGGGCCAGCGTCAGCAGGTTGCGTCCCTCGAACTCGATGAAGCTACCGGGGCGGATGTGACCGGGAGGCTCCGGGATCAGGCGGAGAATGGAGAGCGACGTCACGGTCTTGCCGCAGCCGGACTCGCCCACGACGCCGAGCGTCTCCCCGGGATACACGTCGAACGAGACGCCGTCGACCGCGCGGGCCGTCCCGCTACCGTGCTCGGTCACGAAGTAGGTCTTCAGGTCGCGCACGCGGAGCAGGGGCTCCGTCACGTCGCCTCCTTGCGGGGGTCGAGGGC
>VBDR01000060.1 GCA_005882135.1 Chloroflexota bacterium | reverse complement strand
CGCCTACGGCGGGGACTTCCCCATAAATGGGGAAGACGGCGCGACGGTGATGACTTTGCCGTCGTCGGCCTTGACCAGCTGCCACCCGCCCTCATGCACCATCCGGTGATGCCGGGTGCACAAAAGGACGAGGTTTTCCAGCTCATCGCCGCCTCCGCGCATCACGTAGACGATGTGGTGGCCGTCGCACCAGGAGGCCGGCCGCTCGCAGCCCGGCCAGCGGCAGTGCTGGTCGCGGGCGTTGAGCGCCCGCCGCCTGGGGCCTTTGATCGTCCGCTCCGCCCGGCCGACGTCGAGCACGACCGAGTCCTGCATCAGGACCCTCGTCAGGCTGCAGTCGCAGGCCCAGCGCTCGACCGTCTTCGAGGAGATGGGGAGCGAGAACTCGCTCTCCGCACCCGGCGCGCCGGTGAGGTCGAGCAAGGTCTCGATCGAGCTCGTCACCTGCATCTGGATCGTCTGCTTGTGGCCGGCCAGCTCGACCAGGGCGTCCGCCATCCGCTGCGGTCGCGGGCGGTGGTCGTCCTTGCCCAGTGGTCGCGCCAGCGGCTCCAGCGCGCTGCGCACCACCGCCCCGCCGACGGGGTCGAGGAAGCCGGTCAGAAAGAACGAGCCGTCGTCTCGCCTGTTC
The DNA here is from genome assembly GCA_005882135.1 of Chloroflexota bacterium. Lineage (GTDB taxonomy): Bacteria > Chloroflexota > Dormibacteria > Dormibacterales > Dormibacteraceae > 40CM-4-65-16. Next base: position 27,484 of record VBDR01000060.1, on the reverse strand, counting down.
ATGTGCAGGGTGTTGGTCTCCGCCAGCTCGGCCTGCTCCTTGGCGTACTGCTTGGAGTTGACCGAGTGCCGGTAGTGGAGGCACTTGTAGTGGAACTTGCCCGGCGAGTTCTCGCGGGCGAGCGCAAGCAGCTTGGCTTCGTCGAAAGCCTCGCCGACCGCGTTCGCCGTCCGAGCCATCACCGTCAGGTGAGCGAATCCGATCTCCCCTGCCTGCATGGCCTGGAGGCTCGCCGGCATCTCCGCAGCTCGTTCGCCGACCGCGACTCGATCGGCGGCGGCGTTGGAGGTCATGTGGCAGTGAAAACGCATCCAGTCGATGGCGCTGTTGGAGCCCTGGTGCTCCCAGTGCTTGCTCTTCTCGAAGTCAGCCGCCAGCCGCGAGTACTCGAGCTCGAGCGAGTCGATGAACTGGCGCAGCTCGAGCAGCCGGTAGGCGATTTCAGCGTCCGCCGGGAGCATCGCGAGCATGCAAGAATCGTACGAACGTTCGTGCCAATGTCAAGTTAATTTACGCGCAAAATAATTCAGACTAGCAAACTTCTGGGCCACCCAGGCCCACTCCCGCCCCTCTTCCTAGTCCTTCCCCGTCCGTCTCCAGCGCGCCCCGAATCCATGACAAGATTCCCTCAGTGGAGTTGCCCGACCGCTACAACGTCGGCGCCGACCTGATCGAGCGCAACCTCGCCGCCGGCCGCGCCGCCAAGATCGCCATCCACTCCGTCTCGGCCGACCTCACCTACGGCGACCTGCACAAGCTCACCTGCGGCGCCGCCCGCGCCCTTCTCGACATCGGTGTCCGGCGCGAGGAGCGCGTCCTGATCGCCGGCTACGACAGCCCAGGCTGGGTCGCCGCCTTCCTCGGCGCGATCCGCATCGGCGCCGTACCCGTCCCGGTCAACCCTCTCCTGCAGCGAAGCGAGGACTACGACCACTACCTCGACGACTCGCTGGCCCGGGTCGTGGTGGTAGACAACAACACCGAGGAAAAGCTGAGGCCCGCCGCGGATCGTGCAGCCACCAAACCGAGGGTCCTCCGCGCCGACTTGTTGACGCCCGGCGACGAGGTCGCGGCCGCCCCCACACGCAGGGACGACATGGCCTTCTGGCTCTACAGCTCAGGCTCGACCGGCAAGCCGAAAGCCGTCGTCCACCTCCAGCACGACATCCCCTACACGTGCCTCACCTACGCGGAGCAGGTGCTCGGCATCACCGAGCGCGATACCACGTTCTCCACCACAGGCCTCTTCCATGCCTACGGCTTCGGCAACAACCTCACCTTTCCGTACTGGGTAGGTGCGTCGACCGTCCTCCACGCCGGAAGGCACACCCCCGCCACCGTCCTGGACACGATCGAGAAACGACGCCCGACCCTCTTCTTCAGCGCGCCGACGCTCTACAACGCGATCCTCAACTCCGAGGGTGCGAAGAGCCGTGACCTGTCTTCGATCCGGCACTGCGTCGCCGCCGCGGAGGCGCTGCCGGCCGAAGTCTGGCGGCGCTGGAAGGACGTCTTCGGGCTGACCATCCTGGATGGCGTCGGTTCGACCGAGATGCTGCACATCTACTGCTCGAACCGGCTCAACGAGGTCAAGCCTGGCTCGAGCGGCAAGCCTGTGCCGGGATACGAATTGAAGATCCTCGACGACGAGGGCAAGCCGGTCGCGACGGGCGATGCCGGCGACCTGTACGTCAAAGGCGACAGCGCCCTCGCGCTTTACTGGGCCCAGCACGAGAAGACCAAGCGCTCCATCCTCGGCGAGTGGTTCTTCACCGGCGACCGCTACCGCGCCGACAGCGACGGCTTCTACTGGTACGAGGGCCGTTCCGACGACATGATCAAAGTCAGCGGCCTGTGGGTCTCGCCGATCGAGATCGAGTCCGTGCTGCTCGAGCATCCAGCGGTCACGGAGAGCGCCGTGGTCGGCATCAGCGTTGATGGCTTCACGAAGATCAAGGCGTTCGTGATCGCGAAGCAAGATGCGGTCAGGGGCGACGCACTGGTCGGCGAGCTGCAGGAACACTGCAAGTCGCGGCTCCAGCGCTTCCAGTACCCCCACATCATCGAGTTCGTGCCCGAGCTGCCCAAAACGGTCACCGGCAAGATCCAGCGCTACAAGCTGCGTGAGAAGGAAGCCGCACCTGCGTAACCACATCGCAGTCCTTCCTTGCGACGGGGCGGGCAAGGAGGTTGTACCGGAAGCGATCAAGGTCCTCAGCGCAGCCGGCGCAGAACTTGAATTCCAGGACTACGACGTCAACGCCGATCAGTACCTGCGCTCCGGACAGCCCATCCCGGCCGCGGTGTGGAGCGACCTCCAAAAGGCTGACGCGATCCTCTTCGGCGCGGTCGGCGACCCTCGCGTCGACGACGCGGCGTACCTGGCCGGCGTGCTTTTGAGGCTGCGTTTCGAGCTCGACCTCTACGTCAACCTCCGCCCGGCGAAGCTCTACGACGACCGCCTCTCACCGCTGCGCCGGGAGGACAGGCGAAAGATCGACCTGCTCATCGTGCGCGAGAACACCGAAGGCCTCTACGTCGGCATGGGCGGGCGGTTCAAGAAAGGCACCGAGCAAGAGGTGGCGGTCCAGGAGGACCTGAACACCTACCTCGGCGTCACCCGGATCCTCGATTACGCGTTCCAAGCGGCGAAAGGCGAGGTCGTCATGGTCGACAAGGCCAACGCCATGACGTACGCGGGCGCTCTATGGCAGCAGCAGTGGAAGGCCGTGGCGAAAAAGCACCCGAAGATCAAGACGCGTCATCTATATGTGGACGCCGCCGCCATGCAGCTGGTCCGCGACCCGACGCAGTTCGAGGTCATCGTCACCGGCAACCTCTTCGGCGACATCCTGTCCGACCTGACCGCGGAGCTCATCGGGGGTATGGGCATCGCGCCGTCGGGAAACATCAACCCGGAGTCGAAACGGGGGCTGTTCGAGCCTGTCCACGGCACCGCGCCCGACATCGCAGGTCGGGGCGTCGTCAATCCGATCGGGGCCATTCTGAGCGCATCTATGATGGTTAGACACCTGGGTCACAACGAAATGGCTAACGCGATCGAGGGTGCGGTCGAATCGGCCATCCGCGCCGGCGAATGCACGCGCGACCTCGGTGGCAGCCTGTCGACCCATGAAGTCGGCGACGCGGTGGCGAAGAGGCTCAAGGACTAGATGACCGTGGCCATGACGATGACGGAGAAGATCCTGGCTCGCGGAGCCGGGCGCGAAAGCGTGCGTCCCGGCGACCTCGTGCTGGCGAATGTCGACTTTGCGATGGGGCACGACCTGACGATTCCGCCTGCCGGGAAGATCATGCGCGAGCAGATGGGTGCGGAAAAGATCTGGGACCCGGACCGGGTCGCCGTCACCCAGGACCACTTCCAGCCGGCCAAAGACGCGGCGAGCGCCACCCTCGGCCGCCTCACCCGTGAGTTCTCGCATGACATGGGCATCAAGTGGTACTTCGAGGTGGGGCAGGGGGGCATCTGCCACACGGTCCTGCCGGAGAACGGCCTTGTCCTGCCCGGCGAGCTCGTCGTGGGCGCAGACTCGCACTCCTGCACCTACGGGGCCCTCAACAACTTCGCCACCGGCATCGGCTCGACCGACCTCGCCTGTGTCTTCGCGCTGGGCGAGTTGTGGTTCCGCGTCCCCGAGACGCTCAAGTTCGTCTATCACAACCGCCTGCGCGAGTGGGTGGAGGCAAAGGACCTGATCCTGTACGTGATCGGGCAGATCGGGGTTGACGGCGCCAGGTCGAAGGCGATGGAGCACACCGGCGAGGCGCTCCGCCACATCGACATGGAAGCGCGGCTGACGATGACCAACATGGCGATCGAGGCCGGCGCGAAGAACGGCATCATGGAGTTCGACGACGTCACCAAGCAATATCTCGACGGCCGCGCGAAGCGTCCGTACCAGCCGGTCTCCTCGGACCCCGACGCGGAGTACGAGAAGGTCTTCGAGTTCGACGCCGAGAAGGTCGAGCTCGGCGTGGCCAAGCCGATGTCGCCCGACAATTACGCGCCCCTTTCCGAGGTCGCCGGCACGAAGCTCGACCAGGTTTTCATCGGCTCCTGCACCAACTCCCGCATCACCGACCTGCGGCGCGCCGCAGCCGTGCTTGCAAACCGCAAGGTCGCGTCCGGCGTGCGGCTGATCATCACTCCTTCGTCGCACCAGGTGGCGATCCAGGCCGAGAAGGAGGGCCTGATCGGCATCTTCCTGGCCGCGGGCGCCGCGTGGACGACGGCCACGTGCGGCGCCTGTCTCGGCGGCCACATGGGCGTGCTCGGTGAGGGAGAGGTGTGTCTCAGCACCACCAACCGCAACTTCCCCGGGCGCATGGGTCACCCCAAGGCGCAGGTTTACCTCTCCAACCCCGCGGTGGCGGCGGCGAGCGCGGTGACGGGCGTGATTTCGCACCCCAGCGAGGTGCTGGAGAAGATGCCGGCAGAGATCCGTTGACGCTCCCCAAGGTCGTCCGCGGACGGGCGTGGAAATTCGGCGACAACATCGACACCGACCAGATCATCCCGGCCAAGTACGCGATCTACTCGCTGGACGAGAAAGAGCTCGGCAAGCACGCCATGGAAGGAGTGCCGGCCCGGGATACGTGGGCCTCGCAGGTCACGCAGGGGGACATCCTGGTCGGCGGCTCGAACTTCGGATGCGGCTCCTCGCGAGAGATCGCGCCCGTCGCCATCCGAGGCGCCGGCGTCTCGCTCGTCATCGCCGACTCCTTTGCACGCATCTTCTTCCGCAACGCGATCAACATGGGCTATCCGATCTTGCAGTCGCCGCAAGCCGCCGAGGCGATAGAGGAAGGCGACGAGCTCGAGGTCGACCTCGAGCAGGGCGTGATCCGCAACATGAGCAAGGGCGACGAGTATCGCGCCGAGGCTTTTCCAAAGTTCATGAACGACCTGCTGCGGATGGGCGGGCTCGTGCCGTGGGTGCGCAAGCAGCTGGAGGAGCGGCGGCGGCGCGGCGCAGCCGTCCCGCGCTGATGGCAAGCGAACCCCCCCACCCGGCGCTTCGCACCGACCTCCCCGGCAAGCGGGGAGGTGAAGGCGACCTTCCCACAGGGTGGGGAGGTGAGATCACACCCGTAGAGCTGCAGGAGCCGCTCGCTGAGCTGGCTCGCGACCCGAAGCGTTTCTCGCACGACCTGAGGTTTCCCCCGGCGGAAAAGATCCGCATCTACGACGACACGCTTCGCGACGGCGAGCAGATGCCCGGTGTCGCGATCACGCCGCGGGACAAGTACGAGCTTGCCCGCATGCTCTCCGACATCGGCGTCCACATCATGGACGTCGGCTTTCCGTCGGTGTCGGAGGGGGAGAGGGAGACGCTGCGCCTCGTGCTCGAAGGCCGCAAGCGAGGCGAGCTGCGGGCCGACCTCGAGGTCGTCTGCATGATGCGTTCGACCAAGGGCGACATCGACGCGACCATGCGGGTCATCGACAAGCTCGGCCACAAGCGCGAGGACGTTACGTACTTCATCTTCACGTCGGCGTCCGACCTGCACGTCAAATACAAGCTGGGCAAGACGCTGCTCCATCGCGACGGCATCCCCGAGTCCGAGTGGCTAGAGCTGCCCGTCTCGTACTACCGCGAGGCAAACCTGCGCATGATGTGCGAGGCGATCAGCTACGCGCGCGAGCAGGGCGCGACGTCGATCGAGTTCGGCGGCGAGGACGGGAGCCGCGCCGACGTCGACTACATCGCCGAGATCCATCGCGAAGGCCTCAAGGCGGGCGGCACGCGCCCGTCGACGCCGGACACCGTGGGCTGCTACTCGCCATTCGCCGTGCGCGAGTACATTCCGGCGATCAAAGCGGCGGCGCCTGATGCGCCGCTGGTCGTTCACTTTCACAACGACCTCGGTCTCGGCGCGTGGAACACCGTGATGGCGCTGGGTTCCGGCGCGGAGGTCTTCACCACCAGCGTGAACGGCATCGGAGAGCGGACCGGGAACGCGCCGATGCATCAGGTCCTGCTCCAGCTGCGCTACCTGTTCGGCATCGACCTCCCTGGCTTCAAGTACGACAAGCTGCGCACCCTCGCGCGAAGCCTGGAGCGGATGAGCGGAATCCCCGTGCAGCCGACCGAGCCGGGAATCGGCCTCGACGTCTTCAGCCATGAGTCAGGAATCCATACCGCGGGCTTGCTCATCCACCCCGCGATCTACCAGTTCATCCCGCCTTCCGACCTCGGCGCCGAGATCACGTACGTGTATGGCAAGCATTCCGGCGCGCTGGTCATCGAGCACGCGCTGCGCCGCGCGGGCATCGCGCCGGAGCCTGAGCTGGTGGCGAAGGTGCTCGCCGAGGTGAAGCGCATCCGCGAAGAACGCGCCGAGCGCAGCGACTTCTCGGATTTCCACCGCCGCTACTACGATCACCTCAACCGCATGGGACTGACCGCCGAAGAAGTGGTCGACATTGCGAGGGCATTGACCGCAAACTAGCGGGCCATGAATCTGGCCCCTCCGCCCCAGCTGCCGGCGCGCTCAGCCGGGTCTTTCCTCGCATCGGCCGCGCTGCTGCTCATGACCGGCGCGCTTGCATTCTTCGCCGTCAGCGATTTCCATGACCCGGCCCTCCCGACCTTCGTCGACCTGGAGATCTATGCCATCCCGATCGGGGCTTACGCCGCGGTCGTCGTCCTGGTCCGCGATCAACGCCGGCGGGTGGCTCTCGTCGCCGCCGCTGCGGGCGCGCTGGGCGGCATCGGTTTCCTCGGCGTCAGCGACGCAATGGGATTCCTTCGCGACTTCGCCTTCGTTCGCGCCGACGCTCTTTTCTGGGGCTTGATGTTCTTGCTGCTCGCGGCGGTGGCCATGGCCTGGTGGGAGTCACGGCTGACCGTCAGGCAGGGTGTCGGGCCGGCCGTCGCCGGTGGCGCGCTGGGCGTCGCGCTCACCTATGGCGCGATCCTCGCCCTCGCGGTCATCGCGCTGTCGCGGTGCGGAACCTGAACGCAACAAGGGGATAGGTAAACTCCCTTCAATGGCGACCACGACGCGGTCGGACCAGCGAACGAAGGAGGAGTACCTGCAGCTGCATCGCTGGATGTGCATCGCCAAGGCACTCGACGACCGCATGCACATCCTGGTCAAGCAAGGCCGCGCGCCGTTCGTCGGCTCGAGTCGCGGCCACGAGGGCATCCAGGTCGCTTCCACAGCTGCGTTGACGGCCGAGGATTGGCTCGTCCCTCATTACCGCGGTCTCGCGAACGCGATCGTGCGCGGGTTGACGATGAAGGAGTGGATGCTGGCCGTCTTCGCGAAGGCAAACGACCCGCTGTCCGCCGGCCGCAACATCCCTGGCGGCTGCTACAGCTACCGCAAGCTTCTGATCGCCCCCGTGTCCCAAGTCGTGGCGAGCTGGATCCCGAAGGCGGCTGGGATCGCATACGCGGCCAAGCTCAAGGGCGAGAATGCGGTGACCCTATGCACATTTGGCGACGGCGCGACGAGCCAGGGCGAGTTCCACGAGGGCGTCAACTTCGCCGCCGTGCACAAGCTGCCGATCGTGTTCGTCTGCGAGAACAACAGCTATGCGATCTCGGTACCCATCCGGCTGCAGATGGCCAACCCCAACGTGGCCGACCGCGCGGCGGGCTATGGGATCGCCGGCATTACCGTCGACGGAACTGACGTGCCGGCGTGCTTCGACGTGTGCCTAGAGGCCGTCGCGCGGGCCCGCCGCGGCGAGGGTCCGACGCTGATCGACGCCAAGATCTGGCGCATCAACTCACATACGTCCGAGGACAACCAGCTGAAGTACAGGACCCAAGAGGAGCTCGAAGAGGCGTCCCGGCATGATCCCATCGCCCGTTATACGGAATGGCTGGTCGAGCGAAGGAGGATCACCCCGGACGCGGCGGCCGAGGTCCAGGCGGGGTGCGACAGGCAGGCTTCCGAGGCTGCGGACTGGGCCGAGCAACAACCCGATCCGCTGCCTGAAGACGCCCTCAAAAACGTCTTCGCGTGATCTCGGCCTGTGACCGGCGCAAACTGCGCAACGCAAAGCTAGACTGACGGCGATTTGGAGACAGGACCATCCGCCTCTAACGATTCGACGCCGCCGGAAACGGCCGACGAGGAGCCGGCGACCGCTGTGCCGACCAGCGAGACGACCCCCGTCTGGGCGAACACGGTTCCCGTGGCGCCTGCTGAGGACAGCGACGAGGCGGCTGCGATGACCGACGAGGAAGAGGCCCTGCCTGCGCTGCCCATGCAGAAGGGTGACCCGGACTGGTCCAAGCCGGAGACATCGGCCAACGGCGATGCAGCCGAGACGGGCCCCCAGTGGGCGCAGACGTTGCCGACCTCGCCAGGTGCGGAGGCGCCCGAAGCTGGCGCCGCCGAAGAGGTAGAGGTAGCGGAACCACCTGTCGAGGAACCAACTCTTCAAGGCACGGCCGACTCGACCCCGCCGCTCAAGGCCGAGGTGACCGTCGAACCTCAGGTTGCCCCCGCGTCCGAGTCGGAAACTGAGGCGGGCGCAGGCTCGGAGAACGAGCCCCCCGCAGAAGCGCCTGTGACCGCACCTCCGCGGGCCGTCGCCGCCGATGCCCTGAAGTCGACATGGCCACCCGCGGCCGAATCCGCGCCCGCTCCGCCTGAAGAGACAGACATCTGGCCGCCCGAGCCACCGACTGAAAAGGCGATGCTCGCCTGGCCGCCGCCCTCTGAGCTCGAGGAGCCGGCGACTCCAGCCCAGGCGATCCCGAGCTGGCCGGAATCGATGCATCGCGCATCGACCCAGCCCTCCGCGCCCGTGCCGGCTGCGGCGGCGCCAACCCCGCCGACCATCACCCCCCCGCCGCAGCCGGAGGCAGTCGCGCCGACCGCGGCCGCGCCACCGCCTGGCCCGCCGGCCCAACCTGCTTCTCGCCCTCCAGCACCGGCCCCCGCTCCTGCTCCGACGCCGCCGTCGCAGGCCGTGCAACCCAGCCAGCCGGGGCCGGTTTCGCCCGCCCAGTCGGGCCCGCCTCCACGACCGATGTGGGCGCCGACTGGTGCCGCGGAGCCGGCGACACATGCGCCCAATGCCGGCTCGGCGCCCCCCGTGCAGGTCCCGGCCTGGGCGCCGAGGGTGCCGCTGGCGGCGGAGCCTGGCACGCCGACGTGGTTCTCGCCCAGGGAGGCGATTCCGCACACCACCGCCCAGCCGGTCCCCCAACCCGCGCCGGCTCCAAAACCCACGCCACAAGCGCCGATTGTTGGTGGCCAGCTGCCCGTCGCCCCGGTCCCGGCCACGCTGCCGACGACACCCGCCCAGCCTGCGCCAGCGAGGTCCACATGGGAGGTCGTGGAGCAGAAGTCCAAGTCCGGGCCGCATCCGAAAGTGGATCCAGGCCCGACCGCCGAGGACCGGTCCTACGCCGAGTGGTTCGCGTGGGCCAAACGGGGTGGTGCTCCGGCAAGCGCTTGCCACGCTGCGGCGCAGGGGGCCTTCAAGGCCCTCTCTTCGGGCAAGGACGTGTCCACCGCTGTGCAGTGGGCGACGGCCGCCATGAGCCGCCCGCCTGAGAACGTCTCCTTTACGCGCCAGACCTACTGCGCCTGGTTCTCACTGGCCAACATCGACCTCAACCTCGACCAGCATCGGGCCCATGCGTTCGCGACGGCGGCGGTGCACGTGCTCGACGCCGGGCAGGACGCGGCGGCGGCTCACGCCGCCGGATTGGTCGCGGCAGGGATCCGGTAACCGACAAGGCCGGGTCCGGTCATCAGGTGGGGAGGTGACCACTGTGATCGGCGTAGTCGCGGACACGCACTGCCCGGAGTTCATCGATCGTCTTCCCGAACGCGTCTTTGTGATCCTTAAAGACGTGCGGCTCATCCTCCACGCCGGCGACGTCACGGCGGCCGCAACGCTGGAGGCGCTGGCGCGGATCGCCCCGGTCGAGGCGGTGCGGGGAGACCACGACCGCGGGCTGGAATCGCTGCCGCCAACCCGCGAACTCTTCGTCGAGGGCAAGCGGATCATGCTCGTTCACGGCCACAGGTCGCCTTGGCTCGAAGAGCCGCTGACGCTGCTGTGGACGCTGAGCCTCGGTTACTTTCACCCGCACGGCGGGCTGCCACGAAGCCTGCGGCGCCGGTTTCCGGATGCGGACGTGATCGTCTACGGCCACACGCATCGGCCTCACATGCGGCGAGTCGATGGCGCCCTGCTGTTCAACCCGGGCGGGGTCCATCAATGGAATCCAGCCACCGCGAAACGGCGGCTGGCGGAAAAACCGGGATGGTTCGAGTGGTGCTGGCTGCAGGTCGCCCGACACCTGCGCCGAACCGAGGCGCCGTCGATCGGCATCCTCGAGCTCGACCCGGACGGGATTCAGCCGAGGATCATCGAGCTTTAGAGTCTCTGGGTGCACGCGGCCCTGGGGTACGAGCGGCGCCCGGGATTCGTCGAGCACCACAAGCGGGTAACAAATAAGGGTGCCTAAAACCAAGGACTTCTACGAGGTGCTCGGCGTGCCGCGGACGGCCACGCAGAAGGAGATCTCGTCCGCCTTCCGCAAGCTCGCCCGCAAGTACCATCCCGACCTGAACGCGGGCGACAGGCAGGCCGAGGCGCGCTTCAAGGAGCTCTCCGAAGCCCACGAGGTGCTCTCGGACACCAAGAAGAGAAGGCTTTACGACGAGTTCGGGCAGAACTGGGCGGCGGCTCAGGCGGCCGGGGCCGAACCTGGCGCCTCGCGTGGGCCCGGCGGCCGCCCGGATGCGGGGCAGAGGGTCGAGTACCGGACAGTCACGCCCGAGGATATGGAGGATCTCTTTGGCGAGGGCGGCGGATTCGGCGACATCTTCGGCTCGATCTTCGGCAACGCCCGCGGGCGCCCGCGCCAGCAGCCGCCCCAACGGCCGATTGATGTGGAGGCTCCCATCACCGTCAGCCTCGCCGAGGTCTATGGCGGCACGAGCCGCACTGTGGAGCTGCCAGGCGGGCGCCGGGTCGAGGTCAAAGTCCCCGCCGGGGTCAAAGAGGGGACGGTTCTCCGCGTGCCCGGGCTGAGGGCAACGGTGCAGGTGGCGCCGGATCCGATCTTCACGCGCGAGGGCAAGGATGTCCGCGTCGTGGTCCCCGTCCCGCTTCATGTCGCGCTGAGCGGGGGCGAGGTGGCGGCGCCGACGCTCAAAGGCGGCCAGGTCAAGTTCAAGGTGCCGCCGGAGACGCAGAACGGGACCAAGATCCGCCTCCGTGGCCTGGGCATGCCCGACCCGAAGGGCGGCCCGCCGGGCGATATGTACGCGGAGGTGCGCGTCCAGCTGCCGGTCCCGATGGACGAGCGGACGCGCAAGTGGGCGGCAGAGCAACCGATCTGATCGCGTCGCTGCGCACGCGCCGCTGGCTGCTGCCGCTGGTCTTCATCTCCGGCATGGCTTCGTTGGGGGTCGAGTTCGGCGCGGCGCGGCTGCTGGCGCCGTACTTCGGTACGAGCCTTTATGTATGGGGCGTCCTGATCGGCCTCATCCTCATCTATCTCTCGGCCGGCTATGTCATCGGCGGCCGTCTTGCCGATCGGCACCCGCGCGACGAGGTCCTGTACCAGATCACGGCGTGGGCGGGACTGTGGATCGGGATCATCCCGCTGGTCAGCTATCCGATCCTGCTGATGTCGCAGCAGGGTTTCAAAGAGCTGAGCGTCGGCCTGGTCGCGGGGACGCTGCTCGCTGTCGTGCTGCTTTTCGCCGCCCCTGTGATCCTGCTCGGCTGCGTCAGCCCCTTCGCGATCCGCCTGCTGCTGCGCGACGTCGAGACCGGGGGCAACACTGCGGGACGCGTCTATGCGCTGTCGACCGCGGGCAGCATTCTCGGCACCTTTCTGCCTGTCTTCTGGTTCATCCCGAGCTACGGCACGCGGCCGACGCTCGAGGGATTCGGTCTCGCGCTGGTCGGGATCTCGATCGCCGGCCTGTGGCCGCGCCGCCGGCTCTATGCCTCCTTCGCAGCTGCCGTGATCATCGCCTGGATCTTTCTGCCGTCAGGGATCAAGCCACCCCAGGTCGGTCAGCTTCTGTACGAGAAGGAGTCCGCGTATCACTACATCCAGGTGGTGCAGGACGGATCGAAGACCGAGCTGATCCTGAATGAGGGAGAGGCCATCCACTCCATCTACGACTCCCAGAGCCTGCAGACAGGAGGCCCGTGGGACTACATGGTGGTCGCGGATTCGTTTCGTCCGACCCAAGGTGCCGAGGTCACCCCCACGGACGTCGCGATCCTCGGCCTGGCGGGCGGCACCGCGGCTCGACAGTACACCGCTGCGTTCGGCACGGGCGTGCAGATCACCGGAGTCGAGATCGACCCTGACATCCTCGACGTCGCGCGTCGGTATTTCCACCTGGACGAGCCCAATGTTCACCCGGTGGTCGGAGATGCGCGTTACTGGCTCAACACGCAGGCGCGCCAGTACGACGTGGTCGTGATGGATGCCTACCGCCAACCCTACATTCCGTTCCATCTCACGACGCGCGAGTTCTTCAGCGAGGTCCGCGATCATCTGCGACCGGGGGGCGTGGCGGTCGTCAACGCCGGGCGCACCGCGACCGACTACCGGCTCGTCGACGCCATCGCGAGCACGATGGCGGCGGTGTATCCAAGCGTTTTTCTCGTCGATGTGCCGGCGTTCAACAACACGCTGGTCTACGGAACCACGAACCTGGTCACGCTCGACGACGTGCGCCACAACCTTGGCCTTGTCTCGGAGCCGTTCGCGGGGAGTGTTGCGCAGAGCGTTCTCAACGAAGGCGACCTGCGCGTGTCGCCGTATCACGACCAGGTCTTCACTGACGACCTGGCGCCGGTCGAGCGCCTGATCGACGAGATCATCTTCGGCTACGTAACGGGTCGGTGAAGCGGTTAGCGCTGCTCGGGGTGCAGAGCTCCCTTGACTTGCTCGCCGGCGAGCGACTGGTCCCCCTCCAGGCAGAGCAGCCGGACGCGGCCGGTGGCAACGATGCGGTCTTCCTCGTCGATCACCCTGGCTTCCCACACCTGGGTGCGCTGTCCACGCGTGATCGGGGTGGAGATCGCGCGCAGCTTGATGCCGGTTCTCACGGCGCGGATGAAGCTGGTGTTGTTCTCGAGCCCGACCACGTGCTGCCCCCGCGGCAGCGCGAACAGCGCCGCGCCGATCGAGGCAAGGGATTCGATCAAGCCGCAGTGGACACCGCCGTGCACGATGCCGTAACCCTGAAGGTGCTCGGTCCCGGTCACGAGCTCGGCGCGGACCTCGTCTTTGGTCGCCAGCGTGATCGTGACCCCCATCGCCTGCAGCCAGCCCTCAGGCATCTCGTTCAGGCGAGCGGAATAGTCTTCGGCCACGACTGTGAATCGTAGTCGTGGACAAAAACTAAGGGCCGGACGGCCCGGCCCTTAGCGTCTACGTTCGCAGTGCTACCGCCTCCGACTCCAGGAGCCGGATCCGGATTGGAAGCTCTAGAGGCTAGAAGCTGCCTTCCTCCCGAGCTCCCGGCTGGCAAACGAGGCGGCTGGCACCACGACTCGGTTTATCCAAGCTTCGCCTCACCTCCTTGCCCCACGGGCGTTGAACTTCGGAGCAAATACTACCGAATAGACTTGTCGGTCGATGCCCCGCAGATATGTCGCGGTGTGCGGAGCCTCGGAGGCGACCCCATCGCAGCTGGATGCGGCGCGTGAGGTGGGCAGGCTCCTGGCCCGACACGGCGCGGTCGTGATCAACGGAGGATTTGGCGGCGTGATGGGTGCGGCGAGCGAAGGCGCGGCGATCGAGGGCGGGGTGGTCGTCGGCATCCTGCCGGAAACGGACCGCGGCGGGGCCAACCCCCATCTCACGGTTGCGCTCGCGACGGGGCTGGGCCAGGCGCGCAACACCGTCATCGTCACCGCGGCTGACAGCATCATCGCGATCGGACATGGATGGGGCACGCTGAGCGAGATCGCGATCGCGCGCCGCCTGGGGCGCTCAGTGTTCGGGCTCGACACGTGGGATGTGAAAGGACTGGAGGCGGTCGACACACCAGCTGAAGCGGTGAAGCGTGCCCTCGAAGACTAAGGGCGTCACAAGGCGAGTGGTCAAGAAGCCAGACGGCCGCTATCTCGTCTATTACGAGAAAACCAAGAAGTGAGCGAGCTGCGTTGGAATCCGCTGCTCGAGGAGTGGGTCACCGTCGCGCCCTGGCGGCAGGACCGCACCTATCACCCGCCGGCAGAGCACTGCCCGCTGTGTCCCACCAGACCGGGCGAGCCCGAGACGGAGATCCCCGAGCCGGACTACCACATCGTCGTTTTCGAGAACCGCTTCCCTTCCTACACCGGGGATCAGGGTCGGGCAGAGGTCGTCTGCTACACGCCGGACCACGACTCATCGCTGGGTGAGCAAAGCGTCGATCACATCCGCGACCTGATCGAGGTGTGGCGTGACCGCACCAGCGAGCTGGGCCGGTTGCCGAACGTGCGCTACGTCTACGTCTTCGAGAATCGCGGCGAGGAGATCGGGGTGACGCTCAGCCATCCACACGGCCAGATCTACGCCTACCCGTTCATCCCGCCCGTGATCCAGCGGGAGCTCGCGGCGGAGGCAAGACACACGCGCAAGACGGGACGGTGTCTCTACTGCGACGTCATCGAGGGCGAGGACAGCAATGTCCGCACCGTGCTTCGCGACGAGCGTTGGATCGCCTTCGTACCGCCCTTTGCGCGCTGGCCGTATGAGGTCCACCTCGCCCCGATCCAACACCGAGGCGGTCTCGCCGACCTCGATGAAAAGGACGATGAGTCGTTCGCAAGCAACCTGAAGGGACTGCTCCAGAAATACGACCGGCTCTTCGACAAGCCGCTCCCATACGTGATGGCGATGCATCAGAGGCCGCCAGGACGCGGAGGCCGGCATCACCACTTCCACGTCGAGTTCTATCCGCCCAACCGGACGCGAGACAAGCTGAAGTACCTGGCCGGCTCGGAGCTTGGCGCCGGGGCGTTCATCCTCGACGCGCGCGCCGAGGACACCGCCGCGGAGCTTCGTGCGATCTGAATGGAAGGGCCGCGCGCCCGGCCGGGTGAACCTGATCGGCGAGCACGTCGACTACCTCGGCGGGGTCGTCCTCCCGGCGGCTGTCGACCGCTTCACCGAAGTCTCAGGACATCCAGCGCCGGACTGGGCGATCGCGAGCGACGTCGCCGGCGGCATCGCCTATGTGCAGGCGATCGGCGAAGAGCTCGGCGTCGAGCCGCAGGCGGTGCGCGTCACCTCCCAGGTCCCGCCGAGCGCGGGGATCAGCTCCTCAGCGGCGCTCCTGGTCGCGCTCGCCGCGGGGTTGAACCCGGACATGGACGGCAAGGAGGCGGCGCTCGCGTGCCAGCGCGCGGAACAGAAGGCGACCGGCGTGCGGGTCGGCGTCATGGACCAGTTCGCCTCGGCGCTGGGCAGGCGGGGCTGCGCGCTGTTGCTCGATTGCGCGACGCTGGAGTACGAGGTGGTTCCATTTCCGGAAGAGGTGGCGGTCGCGGTGATCGACTCGGGCGAGCATCGCTCGCTCGCCTCGACGCCCTACAACCAGCGGCGGCGCGAGGCCGAGGCGGGCGATCCGAAACGGCGGCGCCACGTCGATTCCGAGGTCGCGCGTGTCCACGCTTTCGTTGAGGCGCTGCACGGCCGTGATTTCAATCGCATGGGTGAGCTGCTGAAGCAGTCGCACCGGAGCCTGCGCGACGATTTCGAGGTGTCCACCCCCAACGTGGACGCGCTGGTGGAGCGGGCATGGTCCGCGCACGGCTGCTATGGCGCGCGCATCATGGGTGCGGGCTTTGGCGGCAGCATCCTCGCCCTGGTCGACGGACGCCAGACCGAATCCTTCGCCCGCTCCATGGCGCGTCCGATACTTTTCTGCTCCACTGCGGATGGCGCCTTTGTGAAAACGCAATGAGCGACTCGCTGTTCATGCCGCTGACGCAGCGCGCCGCGGGGCGGCGTGAGCTCACCGGATGGGAAGCGGTCTGGATGCCGCTCGGCGAAGGCGAGGCGGAGCGCCTGACCATCGGCCGCGGCACCGGCTGGAAACCCATCGAGGTGCCCCGCCAGCTCGCGGCCACGGAGGGCCGCGAGTCGGTCTGGTATCGCACCGAGTTTCCGCGCCCAGACCATGCCGGCCGTGTCGTGCTGCGGATCGGCGGCGCTTTTCTCGCCACCAACGTGTGGCTGAACGGTCGGTTGCTCGGCTCGCATTACGGCTACTTCGCTCCGTTTGGCTTCGACCTCACGCCATACCTCAAGCCCGAGAACCTCCTCGTCATCTGCTGCGAGTCATCGGTCGAAACGCAGCCTGAAAAGAAGCGCCACATCATGGGCCTCTTCAACGACGGCGACCTCAAGCCGTACCCCGCGTCGGCCTACTCGAGCCTGTCCGAGCCCTACCGGTCCGAGGTTCCGCTCGGCCTGTGGCAGCCGGTCGGGCTCGAGTATGTGGGACCCATCGCGATCGATTGGCTCCGGCTCAAACCAGGCTTCGAAGGTGGCGACGGCAGACTCGAGGTCGAGGCCCGTCTGCGCAACCTCGATGGCCGCCAGATGGACGGTGAGGTCGAGCTGGTCGTGGCCGGGTCCGGCCGCGATGGGCTTCGCCTTCGGCGCGAGGTGCGGCTGGGCGGCGGCATGGAGCAGACCGTGACCATGCGGCTTGCGTTTCCGGATGCCAGGCGTTGGGAACCCTGGCGCCTCGGGCAGCAGCACGTTTATCACGCCGATCTCGTGGCCCGGGGTGCGGACGGGAGCGAGTCGTCGCGCATCGACGACGTGTTCGCATTTCGCGAGCTGTCATGGGATATCGGCCCGCGCCGCTGGAGCTTTGCGGTCAATGGGCGACCCATGTTTCTGCGCGGCGCGTGCTACGCGCCCGCATACCGGCTCGACGAGCTCAGGCCTGATGTCTTCGCGGCGGACCTCGCGACCGCAAAGAAGGCCAACATCGACGCTCTTCGCGTGGTCGCCAACGTGCTGCCGAGGGACTTCTATCGGCAGGCTGACGAAGCAGGCATGCTCGTCTTCCAGGACCTGCCGTTGACCGGCACGTACGTCTATCACGGCCGCAACGACGAGGCGCGATTCTTCGAGAACGCCGCTCGCGAACAGCAGGTGGAGATGGTCACGATGCTCCACAACCATCCGTCGATCGTGCTCTGGGTCGCGCATGACGAACCGCCCTGGCTGGCCACGAACTTCGAACTGGGCGACGTCCACGCCGTGCGCCAAAACCATTCAGTCGACCAGGACCTGAAGTCTTCTTTCGAACATCTCGACCCAAGCCGGCCCGCGATCGCGGCGTCGGGCGACGTCGACCTCCACCTCATGCTCGGCTGGTCCGACGGGTCGTGGCGCGATATAGGACGTGTCGAGCCGTTGATGGTGACGGCGTTCGGCGCCCAGTCCCTGCCGGACGTCGACTCGCCAGTTTGGGACGCGATCGGCAAGCGATGGCCAGTCGCCGACGATGAGCCGGCCTGGCGCCATGCGGGTTTTCAACCTGTCAACTGGGCCGAGCGTGGAGTGGGGCTGCCATCGGCGCACCAGGGTCTCGAGAGTTACGTCAAGGCGTCGCAGCTGTACCAGGCGCGGTTGGTCCGCTACGCGGCGGAACACCTGCGCACGCGGAAATTCGAATCGTGCTGGGGCGCCTTCGCGTATCACCTGGTGGACCCGTTCCCCGGGATCGGCTTCGGATTGCTGGATGGCGCACGCCGGCCGAAGCTTGCGCTGGCGGAGCTGGCGGCTGCCTTCAAGGCGACGCGCCTCATCATCGAACCACTGGATTTCGAGACGGCTCGGCCATTCGGCATCGCCCAGACACCGCACGCTCCTTTCGCGGCGCGTCTCGTGGTCGTGAACGACGACCCCGAGGTCACCGGCCGCGGCGTGGTGCGCTGGTCGGTGGTCAGGGAAAAGGCGTCCGGCCCACGCGGACTGGACCGCGTGCGAGATGCGGTGCAGAAGAAGTCCTACTCCGGCTCCATCGAGGTCGAGGTGCCGACTGCATTCGAACCCGCGGTCAGCGCCACCACACTCAGCCTGCCGCTGGCCGCGGAGGGCGAATACCGGCTCGAGGCATCGCTGACGCTCTCGGGCGAGGTGATCGACCGCACCGAGCTCAGGTTCGCCGTGACGTCGGCGCCGGCACCCGGCCGGCCTCGCCCGGAGATTCCACGCTACCTGGCCGAGCGGCTGGCGGATCTCGACAGCCTGCGGGCAGAGGGGCAGGGCTTCAGCTTTGCATTCGAGAACCGGACACGCCCCGCGGTGCTGTCCGGCATCACGGGCCTGCGGCTCGACGGAGTCGTGGTGACGGGCCACCAGCTACAGATCGAAACCAACGCCGGCCTGGGCCCGCTGCCCAAACGGCTCGACCTGCCGCTGGGCAGGCGGCTGGTCGTACACATCCTCAGCGGGGAACCCCTCGGAGCCGGCGCCCACTCCGTCGAGGCGGA
This sequence comes from Chloroflexota bacterium, assembly GCA_005882135.1. GTDB lineage: Bacteria > Chloroflexota > Dormibacteria > Dormibacterales > Dormibacteraceae > 40CM-4-65-16. The sequence goes on along the minus strand of VBDR01000060.1, from coordinate 9,000 downwards.
CATCACCGTGCCAGGCATCGCGTCCGGGCGCCTCGTGATCGAGAACGGCGCCAACCAGCATGGCGGAGCGTGAACGCGGTGGCATACTTCAGCACTGCAAAGTTTTGGGACCTGATTCATTGATCAACCGCCGCCATAGGCGAAAGGGAGGCTCCCCGCCGCATGCCAACTGAATACGAAGTGATCATCCTGGCGGTGGCGGCCTTGCTGACCGGCGGGCTCTATCTGATGACTCGCCGGCGACACAAGAAGAAGAAGTCGGCGCCGCCCGTCCGGCCCGCCGCGCCGACCAACCAGACCGCAGGCGTGGCCGCCACCTGGGCGCCCCCGACCCCCGCCCGTCCCGTGGCGCCGACCATGGTCGCGCCCGCCGGCGCCATCGCCCGCATGGGGCGCGGCTGCGGCCGCTCCTCCCCCTCCGGCCTCGGCGCCGGCATCGTCGCCCGCGCCTTCATGGGGCACGCCGCCGGCCTCGCCGCCCACGAGTGGCGCCCCGACGTGGGGCTCGCCCGCCCCCGCGGGCCCGCCCGCCTCCGCGCCCGCGCCGCCCGCTCCTTCGTGGGGGGCACCGCCCGCCGCGCCTGCCGCGCCAGCCGCGCCTGGGTGGAGCGCGCCGCCGCCCGCCGCGCCGGCTCCATCGTGGGGCGCGCCGGCCGGCGAACCCGCACGGCCCGCGGTTCCGACCGCCCCGTCGTGGAATCCACCCGCGGCTCCTGCCTGGGATCCGACCGCCGCGGCGGCTCCCGCCGCCCCGGCCCCCGCGGCAAACGAATGGGGGCCGCCGCCCGCGGCCGCGCCGCCCTCGCCGCCGACCGTCGCCCCGTCGTGGGAGGGTCCCGCCGCTGCGCAGCCGGCGGCGCCTTCGTGGACAGAGTCGGCCGCGCAGGCCTGGGACATTCCCAAGAGCGACGCGCCGGCCGCTCCGGCGCCGCCGCCGTGGAACCCGCCGGCGGCCCCCGCATGGTCGGCCCCGGCCGATGCCTCGGCCGTCCCGCCATCGACCGATGCGGACCTGGCGGCGGGCGCGCAATCCGCCCCGGAGCCACCGGGCGAGGCACCTATTCCCGAAGCCGAAGCCCCCGCTCCACCACCGTGGCAGCCGCCGTCGTCTGACGGCCGCGCCGACGTGGCCGCGACCATGGTCGCCCCGCCCCCGTCCGACACGACGGGCCGACTGCCGGGAGATGACCGCGAGCCGACAACGCTGATGCCGGCGTGGCAGCCGCCGCCTTCGGCAGCTCCACCCGTGGCCGAGACGATGGCCATGCCCGCGCGGACGCAACCCCCGGCGCCAGGTGTGGCGGCCGGACCGCAGGCGGAGCTGGCGATCGAGTCGGGTCCCGACGCCGGGCACACCCACCGTGCGGGTGACCAAGCGCTGCGCCTGGGCCGGTCACCCGACAACGACGTGATCGTGCGCGACCCGGCGACGAGCGGGCACCACGCGCGACTGGAGCGTCGCGGCGATGAGTTCTGGGTGGTCGACCTCGGCAGCACGAACGGGACTTTCGTCAACGGCGAGTCGATCCAGGAGAAGCAGCTGAACGACGGCGATCGACTGACCATCGGTCAGAACTCAGTCCACTTCGCGGTTCTCGGGGCGTAGTGATAACGCGGTTCGCCAGGTAAACCAATGCGATTACGTATCGCGTGGGCGACCGATCCCGGGCTGGAGCGTGAGGAGAACGAGGACTCGGTTTCCGTGTGGCGCAACAAGGCCGGGCTGGACACGCTCATCGTGGTCTGCGACGGGATGGGCGGCCACGCGGCCGGTCAGCAGGCGAGCTCGCTGGCGGTCAAGACCGTCACCAAGGCGCTCGCCGAGGATGGGGAGGAGGGCCCGGACGTCGAGCGCTTGAAGCGCGCGTGCAAAGAGGCGAACAAGGCCGTGTTCAACGCGGCGAACAACAATCCCGAATGGCTGGGCATGGGCAGCACGATGGTGATCGCCGCGATCCGCTCCGGCGAGGTCGCCCTCCTCAACGTCGGCGACAGCCCGGCCTACCTGTTTCGCAACGGGTTCGCGAAGCTCATCTCGCAGGACCACTCATGGCCGGCCGAGCAGGTCCGCCTGGGCCTGATCAAGCCCGAGGAAGCAGCCAACCATCCTCAGAAGCACAAGCTGACGCGCGCGGTCGGCGTGTGGGATCAGGTGCAGCCGTTCACGGACAAGATGAAGCTCGAGGAAGGCGACGCGGTGGTGCTGTGCAGCGACGGGGTGGAGACCGCAGGCGTGAGCGTCGAGGAGATGGGGCGTCTGCTGCTCAAGGACGGCAACCTCGACCGCGGGGCCGAGCGCGTCATCGAGCGGTGCCGAGAGCTGGGCGCCCCCGACAACGTCACACTCGCCGTCGCCCGAGTCGAGGTCGACGTGACCAAGACCGCGGTGCTGCCGAAGTTGAAGATCTAGTACCCCCGGAGGAGGACCTCCGAGACGTGTTCGACTTTCATGGCTGAGCCATGAGCGCGCAGGCCCACCTCCAGCTGCATCTGGCAACCCGGATTCGCCACCGCGATGACGTCGGCGTGCGTGGCGAGAACGTCTTCAAGCTTCTGCTGCAGGATGCGGTTCGACATGTCGGGCTCGAGGGTGCTGTACAGGCCCGCGGCTCCGCAGCAGATGTCGGCGTGCCGCATCTCGATCCACTCCACGCCGGGAAGAGCGCGGATGAGGTCCCGCGGCTGATTCTTGATGCGCTGCGCGTGCACGAGATGGCACGCGTCCTGGTACGTGACACGAATCCTGGCCTCGCGTTTCGGCTCGGGCAGGCCGACCTCGGCCAGCCATTCGGTGAGGTCCTTCACCCGGCCTTTGAGCCCGGGGTAGAAGTCCTTCAAGTGCGCGCCGCAACCGGCTGAGTCGACGATCAGCGCGTCAAACGTGCCGGCCTCGTATACGCGCATGTTTGCCTCGCGCAGCCTTTCCGCGCCTTCGAGGTCACCGTTGTGCGCGAACAGCGCGCCGCAGCATCGCTCCCCTGGCGGGAACCAAACCTCGCATCCCGCGAGCTGGAGCAGCTTCACGGCCGCGTCGTGTGACTGGGGATACATGATCGGCATCACACAGCCCACGAGAAAAGCCACGCGATGTTTGCGCTGACCGATAGCGGGGGCGATGTTGCCCGCCGGGGCGCGGAAACGCGCGCGCAAGCGCGGCAGCATGCGGCCTGAGCGCGCGACCGATGTGAGGTGCAGCTTCTGCGCCACGCGCGCCGCCGCCCCGGCGGCGCGCAGACGGCCAGGGTGGCCGACGAGCTGTCGCAAAGCGACGCGGCTGGTGGCCCGCTTCAAGGACGGGCGTCTCTGGTCCTCCACGTCTGCGCGCCCTGCCTCGATGATGCGTCCATAAGGCACGCCCGAGGGACAGACGCCCTCACACGTCCGGCAGCCGAGGCACAGATCGATGTGCTTGACCTGTTCCTCGTCGAAGGGAAGCGTTCCGCGCTTCCACTGCGTCATCAGGTAGATGCGGCCGCGGGGCGACTCGGTTTCGAGGCCGGTGATGCGAAAGGTCGGGCAGGCGTCGAGGCAGAGACCGCAGTGAACGCAGGTGGCGAGATCGTCGTCCGACAGTCTTGCAAATGCGTCCGCCCCCACCCTGGCCCTCCCCGGCGAGCGGGGAGGGAAGCCGTCCACGCTCAAATCACGAACCTGCCTGGATTCAAGACATGGTCCGGATCAAAGGCATTCTTCAGCCGCCGCTGGATCTCGAGCGTCGACGGCGGCGCGCCCCAGGCGCCGACCTCGCGCATGAATTCGTCCGGCGCCGCAAGCATGACCAGCGTCCCGCCCCTCGCCTCGACAGCGGAGCGCACCACGCGGATCGAGCCCGCATCGTTCGTGTTCGCCCAGTGCGCGATACCGGCCCCGGGCGACGCCCACCACTGCGCGCCGGGCGGCAGCGCCTCCATGACCTTCGGCAGCTCGGCGCGCGCCACCGTGATCCGCGCCCAGCGCTCGGGGCCGCGCCGCGCATGCTCGTCCCATACTTCGCCGCCAACCCGCCTCCAACCGAGCTCCGTGACCACCCGATCGACCGCGTCGGGGCTCCCTGAGTAGCGCGCCAGCACACCGCCGTCGGAGAACAGTTCGAGGGCGGCAGGTGCCACCGGCGCGCCCAGCGCGCGGTCGATGTCCGTCCAGCCGCCATGGCTGGAGACCGTCACATCGTGGAGCGGCTTTGGGAAGACCTTGAAAGAGGCCGCGACGATGACGCCCAGTGAGCCGAGCGCCGCATAGTGCAGCTTCATCATGTCGTAGCCGCTGACGTTCTTGACCACCCTGCCGCCGCCGCTGGCGAGCGTGCCGTCGGGCAGCGCGACGCGGATGCCGATCAGAAAATCCCGGGGCGAGCCATAGCGGAGCCGGAGGGGCCCGGTCCACCCGGTGGCGAGCAGACCCCCGATCGTGTGGCCGGGGGAGTGGAAAGGATCGAGGGGCAAGAACTGGCCGGTCTTGGCGAGCTCCGCCTGCAGCGCCTCCAGGGTGATTCCCGCCTCGACGCTCACCACCATGTCCGCCTGCGAATGTTCGATCATCCGATCGAGGCGGGTGGTGTGGAGCAGCACGTCGCAGCGCTCGATGACACCGCCCATGCCGCGAGCCTTGCCGCCCCCGACGGGCGCCACCGCAAGCTTCGACGCCGCGGCTTCGTGCAGCCGCCGGGCGAGCTCCTCGGCGCTCGCCGGTTTCTCCACCGTGGGGGCGGTCACCACCATTTCGCCTCGACTGCGAGCCCGGTGCGTCCCGCCAGGTGCACCGACTTGCGGGACGGATCCGGGAAGATCTTGCCCGGGTTGAGGATGCCGTCCGCGTCGAAGACGTCCTTCACGCGGTGCATCGCGCCGAGGTCGTCAGGGTTGTATATCCACGGCATGAAGGCGCTCTTCTCGAGCCCGATTCCGTGCTCTCCGGACAGCGCCCCGCCGAGCTCGACCACCGCGCGCAGCATCTCTTCGCCCGCGGCCTCGACCTGGTGCAGGACCTGGCGATCGCGCAGATCGAACAGGATGTTGGGATGCAGGTTGCCGTCGCCGGCGTGAAAGACATTGGCGACCGGCAACTGGTAGTGCTCGCCGATCTCGCCCACGGCTGACAGCACCTGCGGCAGGCGTGACCGCGGAACCACCCCGTCGTGCAGGTAGTAGTTCGGCTTGATGCGGCCGAGGGCTCCGATCGCACCTTTCCGGCCCGCCCACAGCAGCTCGCGCTCGGCGGGGGTCTGCGCCTCGCGAATCGCGTAGCCCTGGTTCTCGCCCAGGATCTTGCCGATCGCCGCCATCAGCTCCCGCGTGGACTCCGCGATCCCGTCGACCTCGACCAGCAGCACCGCCCCGGCGTCGGTCGGATAACCCGCGTGGTAATGGGCCTCCACGGCGCCGACTGTGACGCTGTCCATCATCTCGAGAGCGGCGGGCACGATCCCGTGTCCGATGACGGCAGACACCGCCTGGCTCGCGGTCTCGATGCTTGGAAAGGCCGCGAGCATGGTCGCGATGCTGGGCGGGATGCGAAGCAGCCTGACCTTGATCTTCGTGATCGCGCACAGCGTGCCTTCAGAGCCGACGAGCACGCCGCAGAGATCAAGCCCGACGCGGTCGGGAGCATCGCCGCTGACCCAATGCACGCTGCCGTCGGCCAGCACCACCTCCATGCCCAGGACGTGGTTGGTGGTGACACCGTAATAAAGGCAGTGCGGGCCGCCTGAATTTTCGGCGGCGTTGCCGCCGATCGTGCACGCCTTCTGGCTCGATGGATCGGGCGCGTAGAAGAGGCCATGCTGCGCGGCCACGAGGGAAAGCTCCTGGTTGACGACACCCGGTTCGACGAGCGCCGTCTGCGCGACCGGGTCGATCGCGAGGATCTTGCGCATGCGTGTCACCTGGAGCGCGATGCCGCCGCGGATCGTGACCGCGCCGCCGGAAAGGCCGGTGCCGGCGCCCCGTGGCACCACAGGGATTCGATGCTTGGCGGCGACCTTGATCACGGCGGACACATGTTCAGTCGACGACGCGAGCACCACCGCGTCAGGGACCGCTCCCTCGATCGAGCCGTCGCGTTCGAAGATGCGGAGGTCGTTGGGCGCGTCGATGACCGATTCGCGGCCGACGATCCGCCGAAGCTCTTCAGCGACCGGCTGGGGCAGTGGCACTAGGCGATCGGCGCCTCCAGCTCAGGGTTGCGCTCGAAGGCCTCGAAGCGACGGGTCATGGCGCCGGGAAAGCTCGGCGCTTCATTCGCATCGGCGCCAACCATCAGCAGCCCCAACCATCGGCGGCACTCCTCATCCGATGGCATCCGGTCCGCGCGCTCGAACACTGCCTCCTGGATGCGGCTGTGGGGCGAGACCTGGATCGTGTACCAGACCGACAGCCCGTCGGGCGTCACCGCGTGATGCGACTCGTCGACCTTTCGATTGACCGGCAGCCGGAGCGGCCTGGCTTCGGCAGCGGAGCGCAGCCGCGCCGCCTCGCTCTCCATGTCCATCTGGAAGCTCAGCTTAAACTCGAACCGATGACCGGCCGCAAGCGCGTGGAGTCGGCGCTGGCGATGAAGGTCGCCGACCGCCCGCCCGTTGCTGCGTGGGGCCACACCTACCGCGAGGAATGGGCGCCCGAAGACCTTGCCGCCGTCACAGTCGAGCGGGCGCGGCGCTTTGGTTGGGACTTCGTGAAGTTCCAGGTGCGCGCCAGCTGCTTCGCCGAGGCGTTTGGATCCGTCTATCACCCCTCCGGACACAGGTTGCGCGCACCGATCCTGATCCGGCCCGCGGTCCCCGACCTGGACTCGTGGGCCTCGGTTGAGCTGATGAATCGCCAGGCGCTGGACGACCAGGTCGACTCGATCCGATTGGTCGCGCGCGCGCTCGGACCACACGTCCCGGTCATCCAGACGGTGTTCAGCCCGATCACGGTGGGCGGTTACCTCGTCGGAAAATCCCAGTCGCGGGTCGTGCGCGAGCTCCGCAAGCATCCAGAGGTGGTCGCTCCTGTCCTGGAGCGGATCGCAGACGCGCTGGTGGATTTCAGCCGGCGATCTGTCAAGGCAGGCGCGGCCGGCATCTTCTACGCGATCTCGGGGTACGCGGGCCGCAACGTGATGTCCGAGGACGCCTACCGAGACCTCGTGCTGCCGTCCGACCAGTCGGTCCTCGGCGCCCTGCCCGCGGACGCATGGTTCAACGCCGTCCATCTATGCGGGTCGAATCTCAACTTCGGGCTCGCTCGCGACCTGCCGTCCCAGGCGGTGAGCTGGTCGATCCACAACCAGGGCAACCCATCGCTGGCAGCCGGGCGTGAGATCGCCCGCCGCGCGGTGATGGGTGGGCTGAGCCAACGGTCGACACTTGTGTATGGGCCGCCGGCGAAGATCAAGTCCGAGGCCGACCGAGCCGTGAAGGAAACCGGCGGACGGGGACTGCTGCTGGCACCCGGTTGCTCGGTGTCGCCGCGCGTCCGCGAGACCAACCTCGAGGCGATAGCATCGGCGATGGCGGCATGAGTCGGGTCGAGGGATTGGCGGAGATAGTGCTTTGGGTCGCCGACATGGAGGCGGCGCTTCAGTTCTATCGCGATCAGTTCGGGCTGGAGATCATGTCGCCGCCGGAGCTGCCGAACAAGTTCTTGATGGTTGCCAAGCCAGGCGGCATCCCGGAGATGATCGTGTTGATTCCGCATCCGCACCCAGAGGACTATTTCCCCCGACATAAAGAAAAGCGGGTGCTGCATCACCTGGCGTTTCGGGTCGACCGGCGTTCCTACGACGAGCTGGAGAACGGCTTCATCGAAACCGGGGTCGAGGTGCGCCACGGGGTTCACCCCGTGCTGAAGGGCGTGCGCACCTTTTATGTCGACGATCCGGACGGGAACGAAGTCGAGGTGATCGGCCCGGCGTAGCTTTAGCGCATGGACCACGACCTGCGCATGGAGCGCAGGCGGGTGCGGTTGTTCTTCGCAGGCCTCCTGGTGATCAGCGCGGCGCTGGACATCGTCGGAGCGTTGCTGGTGCACCGGCAAACGCGAAGCGAGGTGCTCGAGACCCTGCTGCCGGCGACCGTGACGTTGGGCGGCCGCGCGGGCGCGCTGCTGTCGGGTGTTTCGCTTCTGCTGCTGGCCGTGGGCATCGCCCGCGGCAAGCGGATTGCATTTCGACTGACGGTGGCGGTGCTCATCGCGACCATCGCGTTCGAACTGGTCAAAGACCTCGACTTCGAAGAAGCCTCGCTTTTTGCTTGGATCCTGTTCGGCCTGTGGTGGTTCCGGCATCACTTCGATGCCGACTCCGATCCATCGCGTTTGCGCTGGGGCCTTGTCGTGTTTGCCGCCGGGCTGACAGCCGCCTTGCTTTACGCATTTGCGGGCGCGGACTGGTTGCTCGGCACCCTGCCGTTGGTCAGCTACGCGCTGATCATTGCCGCCCTCACGCTGCTGCTGCGCCCGATGCTCGCGCCGCGCGTAGCGCCGGCAGACCGGGAGCGCCTGCACAACCTGATCAACTCTTGGGGTCGCAACTACATCTCGCACCTGGCCGTGCATGGAGCGTCGAGCTATCACTGGGTGGAGGGAGAGGCGTGCGTCGCGTTTACGCTCCGCGGTCGGACCGCGCTTGCGCTGGGCGACCCCATCGGGCCGCCAGGGATCGCCCGCCGAGCCATTCCTGATTTCCTGTCTTACTGCGACCGGCAGGACTGGATCCCGGCCTTCTACCAGGTCGACGAGCCGGCTCCATACCGCGAGCTGAACCTCACGCTGGTGCCGATCGGGGCCGAGGCCATCCTTCAGCCGGCGACTTTCGAGCTCACGGGCAAGAAGCGCGCTGACCTCCGCTACGCGATTCACCGCTGCGAGAAAGCCGGCGTGCGCTGTGTCTTCGCGCCCGGCCCCGAGGTCGCGGCCGAGCACGCTGAGCAGGTGCGAGCGGTATCAGGAAGGTGGCTCCAGAGCCGCCACTCGCCCGAGCTGGGTTACAGCCTGGGGACGCTGGCCACCCTGGCCGACCCCG
>VBDR01000059.1 GCA_005882135.1 Chloroflexota bacterium | reverse complement strand
GCTGGAACATTCAGCCTGACTCCGTTGTTGGTGTACTCCGTCAAGAAGGAAGCGGCAATCCGCATACCGCCCTATGTCCAGGACTAAAGCCCAACAGGGTGGGAGGACTGGCGGAATGTTTCGGACGACTGGCATGGGCCGAGCTCCAGCTGGTTCGATGTGGAGACGACGAACGCGGGGATTAACCGCCAACTCAACCGCCTGCTCCATTACTCGACCACGGTCAACATCCGCGGTGACAGCTACCGGCTCAAAGACATAAAGCGTGCCGGCGTCTTCAGCATGCCCACCAGCACCCTGGTCACGCCAGCGCCTCAAGTGGGAATTTGAGACCGGCGCTCAGACGAAATCGGTCCTGAGATGGGGAATTTCAGACCGGCGAGAACTGGGGAGTTTGAGACTGGCGTTGACACCTAGGACGGGGTGGCTTCTGCGGAGAGAAATTCTGGGGCGGTACAGGGCCGCTCAGGAGGCATCCAACAATGACCTGAATAGCGTTGGTGGGCCGCGGTGGACTCGAACCACCTACCTCCGCGTTAGGCCGGGCTGAGTGCTGTGCTAACGAGAGTGGGAGTCCGAGCGTGGGCCGGCGAGTTATGTGGTGCGGCCAAAAGGCAGAAACCCGTCGAGCGCCTGCGGCTGCCCTCACAGTTTGGTGACGGGCATCGCACCAGCAGTCGCTAAGACCCGCGCAAAGGACCTCGGGCATCGCGCGTGGTTATCGGATCTGCGTGTCGGTGCACCAGTTTCCAAGCATTACCCTCGCGCCGAAAGGTGCTCGTCACGCGAAGGTCGAACGGGGCGAGGTCCTCGCTGCCGCCAACCTTGGCGTTCCATCGCTCCAGTTCGAGAATCGTTGCCAGATCCGGGCTCGCATAGATCGCGATTCTTTCGAAGCTCACGTTGCCATCCCTGAACCGAGATGAGGCGTAGTCCAGGGCTCCGGAGACTTCTTCCGATCCACGCACGGCCGGACCGAAAGGATTCGCTAGAGTCACGTCCTCTCGTTCAGAGAACAGCGCGGGTCGTCACTGCGCCTCCTCCTGCACCGGTCGAGGGATTGGCTGAGTCTGGCTTCCTGCAGCCAACGTGTCAAACATTGGGTGCGAGAGCAAATCCAGAGGCGTGGTGGGCCGCGGTGGACTCGAACCACCTACCTCCGCCCTAGATCGGCCTGAGCGCTGTGCTAACGCCGGCTTTCGATCTCGGATCAGGTGAGCGTCATGCGCCGAGTTATGTGGTGCGCGCACTGGCATCGCTCGATCTAGGTTTCGATACGAGTAAGGCGGCGACACCGTCAAGCGCGGTACCACCCACTCGTTTCCCTTGCGCATGACTCGCGGCCAAACTGCGTCGAACCGCATATCATGGCCCCGTTCGCGGCCGGCTCGGACGGACGTGGGGGATGCATGAAGCGTCGAGTCACTCTGTGGTTGGTGGCGGCGCTGGCAGCGCTGGCTATTGGATTCTTGCCGGCCGGCCAGGCCCAGGCCACCGGCCCTGGCAATCTCCATCCAGTCACGATCGGGCGCAATGGCACGATTCTTGTGCGCGCACTTCCCGCGCGCTCACCGGCAGGCCTCGCCCACGCCCGGAGGCCCGTAATGCGGCTTACGGACAAGCCGAGTCCGGGACCCCCCTCACAGGTGGCAACCACTCTGACCACCTCCAGCACCGCAACCACCGGTTCCACCGAAGAGGTCCTGAGCTCTTTCGGAGGCGCCAGCCTGGACCAGCAGCTGGCACTGGGCTCCGACCAATTCGTAACGCCGCCTGACGCGCAGATCGCGGCGGGGCCGAGCCAGGTGGTCGAGATGGTCAACTCGAGCGGCTCGGTCTGGGACAAGCGGGGTCACCTGCTGAACCTGTTCGACCTCAACCTGTTCTTCAAGGTCCCGACCGGATACAGCTTCTCCGACCCGCGAGTGCTCTTCGACCAGGTCAGCCAGCGATGGTTCGCATCGGGCGTCGCCTTCATACCGCCCACGTACGCCAGCGTGGTGGTGATCGCTGTCTCGGCGAGCACGGACGCGACGGGCACGTGGTACCAGTACAACGCAGACAACTCCTCGACGCTCACCCACGACCAGCCCAAGATCGGTGTGAGCTCGGACAAGGTCGTGCTGTCGTGGAACGACTTCTACCAGGCGGCGTTCTTCGAAGGCCAGTCGACGTGGGTCCTGCAGAAGTCACAGATGGTGGCCGGCTCCACCCCCGTCAACGGCGCGGCAATGGGACCGGATTCGTCGCGCTCGAGTCCCGTTCCCGCCGTACAGATCACGTCCAACTCGGATGAATACGTCGTGTTCAACGGCACCGATTGCGGCACGCTGGGCGGAAACTGCATCGGCGCCATCGGCGTTGTGCGCATTTCGGGCACGCCACTCCAGGGCAACGTCATGTGGAACGAGTCCGATCCAGGCCTGGCCGCGACTTCGGCGCCTCCGAGCGCAGATCAGCCGGGCATGGCCGGCTCGATAGCGACCAACGACGACCGTTTCCTGACCGCGGTCTGGGAGAACGGCGTGCTGTGGACGGGCGGCAACGACGCATGCCTGCCGCCCGCCGACAGCGCGGCCCGACCGTGCTCGCGACTGATCCAGGTGACGACCGCGGGGCCCAACGTCGCTCAGAATTTCGACATCGCCATGACCGGCGGAGGTCTCTTCTATCCGGCTTTGGGCATGGACGGCGGGGCCGACATGTACGTCGTGTACAACGTCTCGTCTTCGAGTCAGTACATCGGTGTTCGCATCACCGGTCAGCTCGCATCCGCACCCGTGCAGACGGTGGCGCCAGGCCAGACCATCCGGTCCGGCGACACGACATACGACATGAACCCCTGCTTCGGCACCAACCAGACGAGCCGCTGGGGCGACTACAGCGGGGCGGCGATCGATCCTCAGAATGCGACCGACGTGTGGGTCTTGGCGGAGTTCGCGGCCGTCGGGTCCAGCGCCAACGGCGACGCTGGGTGCGACTGGGCGACCTACGCGGCCCGGCTCACCTTCGCGGCTCCGACGGTCAGTGGAATCAGCCCGAGCTCGGGCTCGGTAGGCACTGTGGTCAGCGTCGCCGGCACCGACTTCACACCAGCGGCCTCGGTGAGCTTCGGCTCGACACCCGCGACCTCGGTCTCGGTGCTCTCGGCCAACCAGCTCAATGCCACAGCGCCAAGCGGCAGTGGGACCCTCGACGTCAGGGTCACGACGGCAGATGGGACGAGCGCGACAAGCACGGCGGACCAGTTCACCTACGGGGCGGCATGCAGCACCTGCGCCACGCTCAGCTCGATCTCGCCGACCTCCGGGCCCGCCGCTGGTGCCACGACGGTGACTTTCTCGGGCAGCGGGTTCGACCCCAGTGCGGGCAAGACCACATTCTCCTTTGGCGGCGCGGCCGCTACCAATGTCATCTGCTCGAATACCACCGTCTGTACTGGCACGTCGCCCGCGGGCAGCGGCACGGTCACGGTGACCGCGATCGTGGACGGAGTCGCCGCGTCCGGCGCTGCGACCTTCACATACCTGCCGCCGGCTTCACTGACATCGGTCTCGCCAACGTCGGGCGCAGCCACGGGTGGCACCACGGTCACGTTCACCGGGTCAGGCTTCGACACCACCTCGAACAGGACGACCTTCTCCTTCGGAGGCGCCGCCGCGACGGGCGTGTCTTGCTCTTCCTCCACCACCTGCACGGGTAGCTCGCCCGCGGGCATCGGTTCGGTCACGGTGACGGCCACCGTCAACGGAGCACCGGCAGGCGGGTCTGCCACCTTCAGCTACATACCATCGCTCAGCTCTATCTCGCCCAGCACCGGCACGGCCGCAGGCGGCACGACGGTGACCATCACCGGCAGCAATCGCCACGGCGGCAACGGCAAATACGAAAACCAGGAAGGGGATCAGCCTTATAGCCATCGTGCGTCAGTCTCCCTGTAGTGCTGTATCAGCACACTAGTACACTACCCAGGGCGCGCATCGAAGTCAAGAGGTTTCTCGAGAGGGGTTGAGAGCCTGGACAGCATCGTCGCAGCCTTCCGGCTCCCCATTGCGCCGATTTGCGTTTACCGAAGCAGTGGGCCGCGGTGGACTCGAACCACCTACCTCCGCGTTAGAACCGCCTGAGCGTAGTGGCTCACTCTTGCGGACCCGGAGCGTTGTGGCCGGAGTTATCGGGCGAGCTGTTGGTCGATTTGATCGTCCGACTCATTGATGACCCGCGGCGGCGGTTAGCCAGAGCGGCCTCGCGCGTTTGGGGCGAGAGCGTAGCCAGTGAGATGATGTTTGAAGGTGAAGAGCCATGGCTGTCTTCGTGTTCGAGTGCAGGGCGCGCCATTAGGTTGTCGGTGATGGAAGAGAAGATCAATCTGGCGGAGAAACTTGCGCTCGTCAACGAGTATTGGTCTCCAGCGATTGTCGGCCGCCTCAACGACTACAAGATTCAGGTGGTAAAGGTGAAGGGCGAGTTCTCATGGCACACGCACGCGGGGACCGATGAGTTCTTTCTAGTCTTGGATGGCGAGCTAGCGATCCGACTGCGTGACCGCGAGGTCCGCCTCAACGCGGGAGAAGTCTTCGTCGTCCCGCGCGGGGTTGAGCATTGCCCCTTCGCAGAGACCGACTGCCAACTCCTCGTCATCGAGCCGTCAGGCACGGTGAACACCGGCGAGGCCGGTGGTGATCTGACCACTGAGGAGCGCTCGATTTAGGCGTCATGGGCCGGCCCTCCGCGGAATGTCGCCCCTCTCTGGAGAGGCCCACAACGGAGGAACTCGGCTACATAGAAAAATGCGATACGGCGCGGCGCGATTACGTGGTGGGCCGCGGTGGACTCGAACCACCTACCTCCGCGGTAACGGGGCCCGAGCGCTGCGCCTAAATCCGCACTTGATCTCAGGACCAGGGAGCGCTGCAGCCGTTTTATGTGGTATCCGCCCGGCAGTTCGCAAGACGAAGAGTTGACGGCCGGGCGACCTCGGCACAATTGGTGAATGAGGGCGTCCTCGCTTACCGAGCACCACCCGAAGCTCGAGGGTGTTTTCGGAACCCTGAGCATGAGCCAAGACGAATACCTTCGACGGGTTTTGGACCAGGTCGACGGCGAGTTGGGACGGATTGCCGGCCACGTCGGAAACACCACCGGACTGGAAATGCAATGGAGCGAGTCAGGTCAGCTCTTCATCAGCGGCTACGTCACTGCTGGTGATGCCGAGTCTCATGCTGCAACTTTCATGGTCGAGCTATGGCCTTCTTGGGTACACGAGGAGCCAACTGGCAAGAGTGAATGGGTCGTTGAGACATCGATCGACGTTGATTGCCAGCACGTGATCGACCACGAGGGCATGGAAAACGTCTTCAGCCGGCAAGAACGCCAACAGACGCCGGAAAGCGCCGTCGATGAGTTACTGAATGCCACCCGACAATTGGCATCCCTCGCCCTGGACAATCCGATCGACTTCTGGATGTCGAAGGCCAAGGACTAAAGGGTCAGACGACGATCGAGTGAGCGACACGCGGACGCACTTAGGAATCTAATGACGACCTACCGAGTTTGACTCTGCCTCGCCAGGATTCGGCCAACCGACGCTTCGATCTCTTCGTCCTTGGCACCGAGCCGCCGCGCCGCTGACACCATGCGAGCAACCGCCTCGTCCAAGCGCTGGCGTCGTTCGGTTCGAGGGACGAATGCGACCTCGGCTACACGCGTGCCGGCCCATCGGCTGCAAACGACCATCCCACTCGCCTCTAGCTCCCGATATGCGCGCGCGACGGTCCCTGGCGCAATCTGCATGTCAGCAGCCAATTGGCGCACGGAAGGCAATGGGGTGTTGGTCCGCAAAGTTCCGCTTTCGACCAGCTCGGTCACCTGGGCCCGTATCTGCTCGTAAACGGGCACGGGCGAGACGATATCAACGGTGAGCTCCACGTCCCGAGCCTTACGCGCGTTGCCCGCCTGGTGGGACTGACCCGACGGTTTCGGCAATCCTGATCAGGCTGGCCAGACTCGCGATGGCGCCAAGGCCAGCCGCAAAGCCAAGGATCGCAAGCGTCACTGCGAGTGGCCCGGTCCAGGCCAGGGTGCGGGGTGGAGAGCAGATGAAGCTGAATATGATCGCGACCGATAGGAGAACTCCCGCAAGGGGCGCCAGACCAATCGCTACGCCGGCAGCAAGTACACGTCGCATCGATGTCCGACGGCTGGCTTCATCGGCGGCGGCACCGAGCAGGTCCGAATCAGGGCGCGGCCTCTCCACAATCCGTCGCATTGAGAGCTCGACCAGCAAAGCTCCGAGTATGAGCGCCGTGAGAGCTGGCCCTCCGTAAGACCACCCTGGCCACGGGCCGGCGCCACTCAGCGTCCCATCGGCACACGCCATGGTCAGTGACCTGCCATCCGTTCCACCTGCCAGGCCCGCGGCCACGACGGCAGCTGCCGCCACTCCAGCCGCCGCTCTCCAGACCCAGATCCAACGGGTTTGAACGTAGCGTTCGAAGACCCTCCGGTCTAGCGATACACGACGAACCGGCCCCGACTGCGCGTTGGGCATCATTAATTCGCCCAGCAATAGACCAGCGACATAACCACTAATGGCCAGAGGCGCAATGAGGAAGATTGCTCGCTGACCGAGACTGAAAGCAGAGGCTACGGCCAGAGTGATTCCAATCAACCCGAAGCCCCAGCGCACGATTCGGCGTCGGCCACGGCTTGGGTCCGGTGGAATGGATTGCCCGCTCCGGAGTCTGCCGGCCGCTGCAATCGCCAAGGCGGCAACGGCAAACAGGAAAACCAGGAACGGGATCAGCCTTATGGCCATAGTGCGCCAATCCTTCTGTAGTACTGTATCAGCACACTAGTACACTAGCCAAGGCGTGCATCGAAGTCAAGAGATTTCTCGAGAGGGCCGCGCAGCGAAATCCGCCGCCGCCGGGCGGCTTGTTCCAGCGACCATGTGAGCCCGATTGGCTGTATCGGTGAGTCCAGATGCGACCATCCGGGCCCAAATGGCGGGAGTTTCGAAAACTGTGGTGGGCCGCGGTGGACTCGAACCACCTACCTCCGCGTTATCAGCACGGCGCTCTGCCAGTTGAGCTAGCGGCCCCAGACCAAGAAAACGACCCTTGACGCCGGACCCACGGAGTCTAGAGGGTCGCTTGATTTTACGAAGGCCGGAAGACGGGCTGGCCAGACTCCCGAGGGAGCCGGCCAGCCGCCGGAGGGATGAGCGCCGATGCCTAGGTGGTTGTCGGCCTGGTGACCACCTCGTCGGTGTCTTGGGGACCGGCGATCGCGTACGCCGCCATGCCGATGATGCCCAGGAAAATCAGCTGCAGGATCAGCACGGCGACAAACCATCCCCAGGCGTGCTGCTGGGCCAGCTTGATAAGGGCCCCAATCCACATCACGAACATCACGATCCCGCAGGCGACGAGAACCAGCGAAAGGATGGCCACCGCAGGAGGCGGACTGCCCGCTGGAGCTCCGCGGGCCATGAGCCCCGTCGCAATGCCAACAAGCACCGCTACCACCCACGCGCCGATGTACCACCGAGTCGTTATCTGCTTGCTCATCGCGGGCCTCCTGGATCCACCAAGATCCGATTTATTTACTTCGTGAACGAGGCCCCATCCAGCGGTACCCGCCGGTGCTGAAGAAATTGGCAGGGGCGGAAGGATTCGAACCCTCGGCCCTCGGTTTTGGAGACCGATGCTCTGACCAGGCTGAGCTACGCCCCTACGCGCGTACGGAATTTTACCCAACCCCTCCAATCCCGCCCTGACGGCTGCCCGTTAGCATCGAAACGTGGCCGGCGGCGACCTACCAGTCCTGATCGTCGGCGACGTCCACGGCGACATCGAGCGTCTCTTCGCGGCGCTGAAGCCCTATCCCGCCGACGACTGGCGCACGATCTTCCTCGGCGACCTCGTCGACTACGGGGCGTTTGGCGTCGGATGTCTGCGTTACGCGCGCGATCGCCAAAACTCGGAGGTGCTGCTGGGCAATCACGAAGCGGCGATGCTCTGGGCGCTGCGCGACGCCACCCGCATCGGCTTCTGGATCAGCATCGGTGGCCAGCGCCACGACCTGGACGAGCTGCGCCGTGACGAACCTCTGCAGCAGTGGCTGCGCGGCAGGCCGGCGCTCATCGGTCTACCCGACCGAACGCTCCTCCAGCATTGCGGCAACGATCGCTACCTCGACCTGGTTTCAGCCGTCGGGCCAGACCTCGTTCCCACGATCAACCAGCGAGTACGCGACCTGTTGGAGACCGGTGGCGAGCCGGCACTGTGGGACGTGCTGAGTGGCCCGAACATCTTCGCCACCCAGCCGGCGCGGCTCGACCGCTGGCTGGAGCTCACAGGCTCGCGGCGCGTGGTGTTCGGCCACACGCCCCACCGCGGCGCGACACCGCTCCGGTATCACGATGGCAAGGCGATCAATTTCGACGGCGGCCTCTCGCGAGCGCACCGCATGCATCTGCGCGGCTCGCCCCTGGCGGCCAGTGTCGGCCCGCTCACCGACTAGGCAACCTCCGCGGGGCGGCAGTGCTTGCACGGCCGATAGCCGGCAGCGCGAGCCTCGCTCTCGTCGTGGAAAAAGACGAAGTTTTCCTGCCGCGCGGCGCGTCCGTGGTAGCAGGTCGGGAAGCAGAACACCCTGGTGCTGCGCACACCCTCGTATCGAAGGCCGGCGCGCGCGAGGTCCTGGAGTCGTTTCAGCTGCACGCCCTCGAGCGTCAGGATGTTCTTCTTCGCCTCCGGCCCGCCGCCGCCGTAGTTGCCGATCACGCCGTCCGACCGAATCACGCGGTGGCACGGGATGAAGTAGGGGATCGGGTTGTTGGCCAGCGCGGTCCCGACCGCGCGCACCGCCGCCGGGTGCCCGATCTCGCGCGCGATCCATCCATATGGCCTCACCTGGCCGCGCGGGATCTCCAGAGTCTTCCGCAGCACCGCCTGCGAAAACGGCGTCAGGCCACGGAGGTCGAACTGCATCCGCCGTTTGCCCTGCAGCTGGTCCTCGATCCTCGACGCCAGGCCGGCGGGCGGATCGGCTTGCACCAACCGGCGACCAATGTCCTCGCGGAACCACTGCTCGAACTCCGCGGACGACTTGCTCCGCATCGCCGCCGAGACGCCAAGCCGGTTCCAGGCCACGTACACGGGCCCGAGCACCGTTTCGAACACCGCGTACGAATCCGCCATCCCGGCTTGCGCCAGCACCCGCTCGGCAAAGCCAGGCGGCGCCTTCACATCGCCGAGCCGCTTGAGATCAAACATCACCGTCGCCATGGTCATCTCCTCTCAACAATTTCAGGCCGCGATGCACGTTGGCTTTGACCGTCCCCACGGGTTGGCCAAGCGCGTCAGCGACTTCGGCGTACGACAGCTCCTGCACGTGACGCAAGACGACCGCCTCCCGGTATCGCGGCGGCAGGCACGCGACCCGGGCGGCCAGCTCGTCGATCTCCGCTTTCCGCATCACGTCCTCCTCGGGACCCGTGCGCGCGTCGGGCTCGCTGCCGTTCAGTTCGACGAGCCGCGGCCGGTTGCCCCGGACCCGGTTCCTCACAACGTTGACCGCGATCTGGTGCAGCCACGCCTTCTGTTTGAGATCCCGGACCCGTTCAGGCGCATAGGTGACCAGGGCGCGGTAGGCTCGCAAGAAGGTGTCCTGCGCGACCTCCTCCGCGTCGTGCCGGTTGCCCGTCAGGGCCAGCCCGAGCGCGAAAATGCGGTCCTGGTGATCTCGAACCAGGCGCTCGAAGGCGCGTTCCGTAACCTCCATCACCCTCCTGAACACCACCTGGCGCCATCTGGTTGCAAGGGAATCGGAACCATGATGCGACCCCTGGTGTAGAAGATGCGTTCCGATGGAGGGCCGGCCAGCGGACGATTCCGAGTTGATCACGCGCGCCCTGCGCGGGGATTCGGCCGCCTACGAGGAGATCGTGCAGCGCTACCAGCAGATCGCGTTCCGCACCGCCTACGTCATCACGGGTTCGTCCGCGGATGCCGAGGATGCGGCGCAGGAGGGGTTCGTCAAGGCCTACCGGGCGCTTGACCGTTTTCGCCCCGGCGCCGACCTCCGGCCGTGGCTCTTGCGGATCGTGGCCAACGAGGCTCGCAACCGGGTGCGCTCGTCAGGTCGGCGCCGCCAGCTCGAGCTTCGGCTGACCGAAGGCTTCCGCCCGGGGGATGCGGCCCCGTCCCCCGAGGCGGTCGCCCTCGCTTCCGATGAACGCCAGCGACTGCTCGCGCTGGTCAACGCGCTCAGCGATGAGGACCGGACGGTGATCGCGAGCCGCTATTTTCTGGAGCTGAGCGGTGAGGAGACGGCGGCCGCGCTGGGGATTCCCGAAGGCACGGTGAAGTCGAGGCTCTCGAGGGCGCTGGCCAGGCTGAGGGCGCGGGTCGAGGAGGCGGCGAATGCCTGACCTCGAAGAACAGCTGGCCGCCCTGGCGCCGGCCATCGATTGGCCGCTCACCCCAACGCTGAAAGTGGCTCTCCCCACGCATGGGGTCGTGTCCCGCGAAGCCGCAAGGCGGGGGCGCCGGCCGGCCAACAACCGGTGGATTCTCGCCGCCGCAGCCGCCCTGCTGATCGTCGCCACCCTCCTCGCCTACACACCCTCCCGCGAGGCGATCGCCCGCTGGCTGAACCTGCACACCACGATCCAGCGCGTCCAGAATCCGCCCACCCCTTTGCCCCTCCCCCCCGGACCCCTCGGCGAGCGCTTGGGCCTCGGCACCCCAACGACCCTCGAAAACGCGCAAAGCCAGCTCGCGTGGAAGATCGAGGTCCCACCCTCGCTCGGCCAGCCGGACGAGGTCTACGTGAAGGAGCCGCCGGACGGGCCCTCTGGAGGCGAGGTGACGCTGGTGTATGCCCAGCGGCCGGACTTCCGGGTCTCAGGGCAGACTGGCGTTTCTGTCCTCGTGACCGAAGCCAGGGGCAAGGTCAACGAGGTTTTCTTCCAAAAGATGCTCGGGCCGGGCGTGACGATCGAGGACGTCACCGTCAAGGGGCGTCCTGGTTACTGGATCTCGGGCAGCCCGCATGACTTCGTGTTCGCCGACGCCAACGGCGACGCTCACTACGAAAGGCTGCGCCTGGCCACGAACACCCTGATCTTCGACGACAACGGGACGGTCATCCGCATCGAGGGTGACATGACCAAGAGCCAGGCGCTGGAGCTCGCGGGCTCACTGAGCTGAGGAACCAGCATTGTGCGTGCGGTGTATGGGAGACGAGGTGAAGAGCATGCGAATGGTTGGCGCGCTGATCTGCCTGGGGGTTCTGGTGGCTGGTTGCGGCGGGACACAGGAGCTGTTGCGACCGACGCGCAGCGACAAGCTCTATGAGGCCGTCACCGCTCGCGGCTCGCAGCTCGTTTCGGTCATCGACTCACGTTCGCACTCGACCGACCGGCGGCTCCCGCTGGGCGTCCCCACCGGCGACTGGCGGCACATCTATTCAATCGTGTCAACGTCGCTGATCGACACCGACCCGCAGACCGGCGCCACGCGCAGCTCCATCCAGCTCCAGGGGACATACCAGCTGCCGCCGGCAACCGCGAATGGATTGCCCGGCGGTCTCTCACCCAATGGCCAGTGGCTGGTCGTCGAGGCATTCGACGGCTCGGCGAACGGCATGCCTTCCTCGACCCACATGCTCGTCATCGACACGACGACCTCGAGGGTGTGGCGCAAGATCGACCTTGGTGGCTACTTCAGGTTCGACGCCGTCAGCAACGACGGCGATCGCCTCTACCTGATCCAGCACCTCAACGGCAAGGAGTACTACGTCCGCCTTTACGACGTCATCGGCGGCAAACTCGATGACAACATCGTGGTCGACAAAAGCGACGGCAATCAAGCCATGGTCGGGACGCGGCTGTCAGGAGTGGCGACTCCCGACGGCCACTGGCTCTTCAGCATGTACGTGCGCGAGCACGAGAGCCCCTTCATCCACGCCCTGAGCCTGGACGGGCCCTACGCGTTTTGTCTCGACCTGCCCGGCCACGGATACGTCGATTCCGGCGCCGAGATGCATTGGTCGCTTGCCATCAACAGGGACGGGTCGCGTTTGTACGCCGTGAACCCCGCGACCGGGGCGGTCGCGGTTATCAGCCCCGGCGCCAACGACGCACCCGCGGTCTTGCGCACAGCGCGGTTCGACAAGGCGATGTCGGTGGCCGGCAGCGCATCCGCCGCCAACGCCGCGGTGGTCAGCGCCGACGGTGCGACTCTGGTTGTGGGAGGGCCTGCGGGTATCGCGTGGATCGACACCGCTAGCCTGCGGGTCCGCGCGCACGCGCTCGCCGACTGGAGCGTCTCGAGCCTTGGCTTGAGCCCCGGCGAGCAGAATCTCTACGCGATCGGTGACGACGGGCGCATCGCCGTGATTTCCATGGCCACCACCTCGGTGAGCGCGAAATTCGACCCCGCCGAAGGCCGGCCGATGAGCCTCATGCGGGTGGCCGCCGCTTAGCGGGATCCGGCTCGTAACCCCGGCACTGGAGGATCGGAAGCCGCGGGTACTGCGGAAATGACGGGTCGGTCAACGAGCGCTCGCACATCCAGAAGACGCTCCGCGAGCCCTTGACGGTCCGGGAATGCCGGCAGGTCGCGCACAGGCCCACTTCCATCAGCCCAAATCATGTAGCCGCGCGCACGCCGGCGCCGAAGCATGACCCAGGTGATCGTCATGACCAGAGCTACGTTTCCGGATCGCCGTCAGATCAGCGCGAGAGAAAGATCAGGTTTTGGTAAGCGAAGCGATCGAAGCCAGCGCCTTGACCAGCCTTTCGAGCGAGCTCCCGATCCCATACTTCTGGCCGAGCATGTCCACCGCCTTGGGGTCATCCGGATAGCGATCCCGACGGCCCCGCGGCACATCGATCGGGAGATCCCGGACGGGAGGCACGACCCGCAGCGCCTTCTCCAGGTATTCGGCGTTGGCATTGCGGAAGACACCGGCCTCGAGCATGGCCCCCACAGAGCCGTACCGCGTGACCAGCTCGGCGGCTTTCTTGTCGCCCACGCCGGCAATGCCGGGCAGCCCGTCCGACGGGTCACCGCGCAGGATCGCGTAGTCGGCATAAGCGCGGCCCGGAATCGAGTACCGCCGTGCCACCTCAGCCTCGTCCACGAGCGCGATGCCGCCCTTCTGCGGATAGAGGACGACCACATCCGTTCCGCGCACCTGGCTGAACAGGTCGCGGTCGCCGCTGGCAATCTCGATCGGCGTCTTCACCCTGGCCGCAAGCGAGGCGACGATGTCCTCCGCCTCGTAGTCGTCGAGCCCGACGACGTCGACCCCGACCGCTGTGAGCGACGCGAGGATGATCGGCACCTGAGGGATCAGGGCGGGCGGGATGGGCTCGGCGGTGCGGTGCTCTTTGTAACCGGGGATGAGCTCGACGCGCCAGTCGGGCCGCCAGTCCTCATCCGTGGTGAACGCGAGGTGGCGCGGCCGGCGATCGGTTACGTACCGCGCGAGCGTGTCCAGGGTGCCGCGCACCGCGTTGACCAGGTCGCCTCCGGGTCCGCGCATGGTCTGGGGGATGGCATAAAAGGCTCTGAAAAACATGCTCGAGCCGTCGACCAGGAGCCATTCGGGCAAGACCTGACCATGCTAGTTCGACGCCGGGCGCGCGCAGGCCGCCCCACCTGTTCAGAATGGCGGCGGTTTGAGACTCGCCGCGGTCGCGGTGCTCGGGATCTTGGCCCTGGCGTGCAATCCAACGAGTGGCGGCCAGACGCCAGGCGCGTCATCGCCGGCCGCCAGCGTGGCCGGCACCCAGGCCGCGGACCTGCGCACGCGCCTCGACCTGCTCCTTGGCGAGCAGGTGATGATCGTGGCCAAGGAGTCGGCTGCGGCGGTGAACCACTCCGACGATTACGCGGGGTACACAGCCCTGCTGACGGCAAACTCGAGTGATCTCGCCGACCTCATGCGCCGCGCCTTCGGCAATTCGGCCGCGGCGCAGCTCGCGCAGCAGTGGAACGTCCAGAACGGTTACCTCGTCGACTATGCGATCGCGGTGGTGACACACAACGACGGCAAGGCAAGCGGCGCGATGTCCGGCCTCACCAATGGCTTTGTCCCGCAATTCGCTCAGCTCGTGAGCGACGTGAGTCAGCTGCCGCTCGATCCCGTGACGCAGCTGACGACGCAGCAGGTTCTCGAAGACAAGACTTTCATCGATGACGTCTTCGCGCAGAGGTACCCCGCGTTCTACAAGGACCTGCACACCGCCTACGCGCAGACATCCCGCCTGGCCGACGCCCTCGCCGTCCAGATCGCGCACAAGTTTCCGGACAAGTTTCCCGGTGATCCTTCGGCGCACGCCGTGGACGTTCGCGTCTCGCTGAACAATTTGCTGCAGGAGCATTCCTACCTCGCCACCATGGCCACGGCCGCGGTGGTTGCGGGACGGAGCGCCGAGAGGACCGCGTCGGCGGCGGCGCTGGCGTCAAACGGCGACCTGCTCGGCACGGTCTTCGCCACCGCCTTCGGCAACAGCGCCGGAACGCAGTTCGACAACGTGTGGACGGCGAAGGATGCGGCATTGGTGAGCTACGCCACCGGAGATTCGACCTCGAAGCATGCGCTTAACGACACCTTCGTCAACGCTTTCGCCGGCCTCGCGCACGCCAATCAGTCTCAGGTCGCGGCGCAGGTCACGGCGACGCTCAAAGTGATCGACGAGCAGCGAGCCAAGTCGTCGCGAAGCCTCGCCAGTGATGACCGCGCCGCCGCGACCTCGATGCAGCCGATCGCCGACTCAATCCGATGAGGAGCGGGCTCCTCAGTGGACTAGTCCAGCGCGGAGGCGATTATCTCGAGGCCGGTCGCGGCGTCGTCCGGATTGAGCACCAGGGGCGGACTGATGCGGACCGCGCGTATTCCCGCCGTGAGCAGAAGCAGCCCGCGCTCGAATGCCGACTGCACGAGCTTCGCGGCCTGTTCAGGGGTCTTGAACTCGAGCGCAAGCATCAGGCCAAGGCCGCGCACGTCGGTCACGTCCTGGTGACTCGAGGCGATCTCTCGGAGCCCATCCTGCAGCTGCGCGCCCACGCGCGCGGCGTTCTCCATCAAGCCGTCCTCGAGCAGGTCGAGGGTCGCCAGTCCCGCCGCGCAAGCAAGGGGATTGCCGCCGAAGGTGCTGCCGTGCGACCCTGGCGGCCAGCTCATCTGCTCCGCGCGGGCGATGAACGCGCCTAGTGGCAGACCTGAAGCGATGCCCTTGGCGAGGCACACGATGTCGGGCTCGACGCCCCAGTGCTCGACCGCCAGCAGGTGCCCGGTGCGGCCCATGCCCGACTGGACCTCGTCCGCGACCAGGAGGATCCCGTGCCTGGAGGTCAGCTCCCGCAGCCGGGGCAGGAAGTCGTCTGGCGGCACGAGGTACCCGCCCTCGCCCTGGATCGGTTCGACAAAGACAGCGGCGACGCTTTCGGGCGGCGCCACAGTTGCGAAAAGCTCCTCGATCCGCTCGATCGATTGGTCGGTCGTCACGCCACGCGAGGCGGTTGGGAACGGAGCGTGGAAAACCGAAGACAAAAGAGGCGCGAAGCGCCGGCGCTGGCTGGCCTTGGACGCCGTGAGCGAAAGCGCGCCAAAAGTCCGGCCGTGAAACGCGCCGATGAAGGCGATGTAACTTGGCCGCCCGGTCGCGTAGCGCGCGAGCTTCATCGCACCCTCGATCGCTTCGGCTCCGGAGTTGGTGAAGAAGACTCGCGCGGGGGTCCCGGGCAGGATCCTGGCCTCGAGCCGCTCGGCGAGCTCGATCTCGGAGCTGTAGTAGAAATCCGTGCCGGACATATGAAGGAAGTGGTCAGCCTGTTCTTTGATCGCGGCCACAACCGCCGGATGCGAATGCCCGGTCGTGACGACCGCGATGCCGGCGGTGAAGTCGAGGAACTGGTTGCCGTCGACGTCGGTGACCCAGCAGCCCCGGCCTCGCTCCATCACGAATGGGTATGCGCGGGTGAAGCTTGGCGACATCGCCTTGGCGTCGCGGGCGATCAATTCCGCGGCTTTTGGTCCTGGCAGCGGCGTCTTGATCTCGGGCCTCACCCGCGGAAAGTTAGCAGAGCGTCCTTCCCATTTATGGGGAGGTGCCGGCGTCGGCCGGCGGAGGGGCCACATAATGGTCGGGATGGCGAAGGCGAAAACGACAAAGGCCTACACGCTCAGAACGGCGACACAGGACGACCTGAAGGCGATCATGGGCCTCTACAACTGGGCCGTCAACCAGACTTTCGCCACCATCGACTCCGAGCCCCTCGACGCCGAGGAGGCTCAGGCCTGGTGGGATGCGCACGGCAAGCGCTCCAAGCTCCTGGTCGCGGTTGACGACACGGGTGTGATCGGCTGGGCGCGACTCTTGCCCTGGAAGCAACGGGGCTTCGACGTGGTCGAGTCGCTCGTTTACGTCGATCCTGTCCATCACGGCAAGGGAATCGGCGGAGCGCTGCTCACGGACCTGACCAAGGAGGCGCGGGGCCTCGGCTACAGGACGATCGTCGCCAGCATCGCCAAGGACAACCGGGCCGGCGTCGCGCTCTTCGCCAGGCACGGATTCGAGATCGTGGGCACCATCCGCAACGCGGCCCACAAGTTTGACCGCTGGATGGACATCACCCTGGTCCAGAAGGCCCTCGAGAACTAGGAGGCCTCTCCCCCTCGTGCAGCGGGCGGCGCAGGCGAGCGTGAGTGATTACTGGGCGTAAGCCGCCGGATAGACGACCTTCATCACACCCACCGCCCGCCACTGTCCGACCACCGCGGCCGCCCGGGTGTTCTGACCCTCGTCGAGGGCACCCGGTCCTGCGAACTTCACGCCCCCGCCGTTGATGCTGTCTCCCACGGGCACATCGACTCCGAGCGCCACCGAGCGAATCGATTCGGCGCTGACCGCACCGCCGACATTGGGCAGCACGTCATGCACCAGCGTCCAACCGCCGACGAAGCCTGCCACGGCCGGGATGTCCATCGCCGAGCCCGTGTAGGCTGCCTTCGCCCTGGCAAGCAATGCCCGGCCGTCCGGTGACAGCGCGGCCGGGCTGATGTCCGCGTCGGGCTTGTCAGCCGCGTAGACGCCGATCGATCCTGCGCCCAGCCTTTGGCTGAAGGCGGGCATGCAGAACGCGGAGCTCGTGCCGATTGCACCCTTGAGTGACACGTGGTTGTTCAGGATGGCATTCCAGATCCCCACGCCGTCGTCGAGATAGCTGACGTCCCACAGAAAATCGGCCCGGTCCGCTGCCAGCCGGGCGGAGATGACGTTGGCGTCAAACGCTTTCGGGTCGTACTCGATGACATCGACGACGTCGATGCCCTTCGCCTGCGCGAGCTCTTGTTCCCCGCCCCCGACCGACCTGCCATAGATGTCGTTGACGCGAATGACGACCGCGCGCGCGGCCGGCATCTTGTATTCAGGCAGCAGAACGTCGTGGGTGAACGTCACGGCCATGCGACCCAGGGCGCTCCCCGTCGCGACGGTTCGGAAAACATAGTGGCGGTGCGCCGTGATGGGATCAGCGACCGCGCCGGTCTCCCAGTAGACGGTCTTGAGCTCCTCGGCGCGCGCTGAGGCGGCGACGGAGAGCGTGCTGCCATAGGTGCCGAGAATCGCCGGCACGTGATACCGGTGGACCAGCGTGTCGACCGCGGCGGCGGCGGCCTCGGGAGTGGTGGCGTCCATCACCTCCAGGCGCACCTTCGCACTTGAGACGCGGAGCGCCGCCTGGACCCCAGCCAGCTCTTCCTTTCCGCCCTGCGCCTGGGGACCGCTGAGCGGATAGATCGCACCCAAAAGAATCTGCTGGCCAGGGGTCGGTTGTGCCTGCCCGCACGCGGCGGCGACAAACAGCGCCAGCACGGCGAGCTTGAGCCGAGGGGTCACGAACCGAAGGATATCGGCGCCGCTTAGGCGGTCGCCGCCGACCTCAGGCCTGCGACGCGCGCGTCGGCCAGCTGACGCTGCAGCTTGGGCGCCGGCGCGTAGCCGTAGTTCACGTGCAGGGCGTGACCGTCAGGCGCCATGACGACGGTCGTCGGCAGCGTATAGACGTGGAAGCGATCCGCCAGCGTGCGTTCGGCGACCGCGTCGACTCTGTCGATCCGGACGTCGCCAAGCCGCGCCAGCGCCGGTTCCTGGTGGGTGCGGCAGACGGTGCAGCTGTCGCCGGTGAAGTAAAGGATGTACGGGTCGCTCGCGGGCGCCGCGGTCGCGCCCATCGCCAGCTGCCGTGCCCGACGTGACCGGAAGGTCTCCAGGCAGGCGGCGGCGAACACTACGATGCCCACCGCCGCCAGCGCCCAGAGTTGCGCACTCACGCTCGCAGCAGTCCTCTGCGCTCGAGCTGATAGAAGATCTGGCAGCCGAGGCAGTAGCCAAAAGCCAGGTTGACAAAAGCCAGCACCGCGACGATCAACGCGAGGGCGAGCCCGATGAACGCCACCGGGATCAGGAAGATGGAAGCCACGGCGAGGAAGACTCCACCCAGCCCCTGCGCGAAGTTGTGCGGCTCTGGCCGGTCCTGCACAGGTCGCGGCTTGACGATGCCGGCCGGCTTGAGGACCCTGAAGTAGAGCTGCTTGAACAGCGCCAGCTGCGGCGCGAAGGTGCCGAGGAGCAGCACGATCGCGAGCAGTGGGATCAAGACCAGCAGTGGACGGAAAACGACGCTGCCCACGAATGCGACGAGCACCGTCGCGACGATTCCGGTCTGGTTGACCTTCAGCGCCGAGTGGTCGACGACAGTGGTGGGGGTGCTCACTTCTCGATGGGGACGCGGATGGAGCTGCCCCACTCGGTCCATGACCCGTCGTAGTTCTTGACGTCGGGGTAGCCGAGCAGCTCGTGCAGCACGAACCACGTGTGCGCCGAGCGCTCGCCGATGCGGCAGTAGGCGATCACTTCCTGGTCCGAAACGACACCCTTGCCGCCGTAGATGTCCTTCAGCTCATCGACGCTCTTGAAGGTGCCGTCCTCGGCGTTGACCGCGGTCGCCCACGGGATGCTGGCCGCGGTCGGGATGTGGCCGCCGCGCTGCGCGCCTTCCTGCGGCAGGTTTTCCGGGGCGAGCAGCTCACCCGAATACTCCTTGGGCGAGCGGACGTCGACCAGGGCTACCTTGCCGAGCCGGTCCAGAACGTGGTCGCGGTAGGCGCGGATCGTCTCGTTGGGCGAGCTCTTGAACTGGTAGCTGGTCGCTGGATAGCTCGGCGCATCGGTCGAGTACGACCGTCCTTCCTTCTCCCACTTCACGCGGCCGCCGTCAACGAGCTGGACCTTGTCATGCCCGTAGTACTTCAAGGCCCAGTACGCGTATGCGGCGAACCAGTTGTTGTTGTCGCCATAAAGCACGATCGTCGTCTCGGGGGTGATGCCGCTGCGGCCGAGCAGCTGCGCCAGCGCCTCTTTCGGCGCGATGTCGCGGGCCACCTGGTCCTGCAGGTCACGCTTCCAGTTCCAGCCGGCGGCCCCTTCGATATGACCCTTCTCGTAGACGGACGGGTCGACGTCCACCTCGACCAGACGGAGGCCTGAATCCTTGGCGTGCTCGGCGATCCAATCGGTGGTCACCAATGCCTTCGTTTGTGTTTGAGAGCTCAATTCCAATTCCTCCAGAAAATGCGAATGCCGAACGAAACAGTAAGGAGACGAGAAGCGGTCGTTGGGCGCGCCGTGACGGCGCGAGCAGACGGCCGGTGCTAGCTACAGAAGCAGGCCGGGATGTGGGTCAGTCGCTGGGCAGGCCAGGCGAGGTCCCGCATAGATGATCAATTCTAAGCAACCTACGGCTGGGTCGGCGAATTCCGGACAATTGCGACGGTGTCGCAAATAGAGCTGTTCAAATACCAGGCGCTTGGCAATGACTACCTCGTCCTGGACCTGCCAGGACCGCTCGCCGAGCTGGTGGCTCTGCTGCCGTCGCTTTGCGACCGCCATCGCGGCCTTGGCTCCGACGGCCTGCTCGCGTTTGATCGGAAAGCGATGAGCGTGCGCATCTTCAACCCCGACCGCTCAGAGGCGCAAAAGAGCGGCAACGGCCTTCGTATCGCCGCTGCGCACGCCGTGCTCGAACATGGCGCGGGCGAGCGCTTCGAGCTGCGCACCGCAGACCGCGCCAACGCCGTCCGTGTGCTGTCGACCAGCGGCGCCGAGATCGTCACCGAGCTCGACATCGGCCGGCCGTCATTTCGCGCCGGCGACCTGCCCGCCAACTTCGACGGCGAGCCCGAAACGGTCGAGCTGGACACGGCCGCGGGCCGCGTCGAGGCCATGCTCGTCTCGGTCGGGAACCCGCACTGCGTGGTCTTCGGCCAACCGGTGACGAAGGAGCGCTGCCTCGAGCTGGGCCCGCACCTCGAGCGCCACCCCGCTTTCCCGGAGCGGACCAACGTCCAGCTCTGCGAGGTGGTGGATCGCGCGCGCGTGCGCGCGGAGATCTGGGAGCGGGGCGCCGGCTATACGCTCGCCTCAGGCACGAGCGCCACCGCCGTCGCCGCAGCTTGCATGCGCCGCGGTCTGGTCGACGACCGCGTCACGGTGCAGATGCCCGGCGGCGACCTGGCCCTTCGCCGCGAGCCGAACGGCAGCCTGGTCCAGTCGGGCCCGGCCCGCCGCGTGTACCGCGCGACGGTCGACCTAGGTGACTTTTCCCCTAACTGATTTTGGCAAGTCGCGCTACAGCCTCGGGCAAACCGGCGAGCCCACCTATCACGGCGTCAGCTATCGAAGGGTCGTCCTTCTCGCCTTGCCGGTTGACCCAGATCCGCGTGATGCCAAGCTCATGCGTCGGCCTGATGTCGTGGAAGTAGCTCTGAGCGACATGGATCCACGCGCCGGCCGATGAACCGAACGTCGACTGGAATAGGCGAAAGTGCGCCGGGCTCGGTTTGTAGGCGGACACGTCCTCCGCGGTGACCACGGCGTCGAAGGAGGCGGGAAGGCGCCTCTGGGTGAGGGCGATGATGTCGCGATCGCAGTTCGTGAGCAGAGCGAACTTCCAACCTCCCTTGCGAAGCTCAGCCAGCGCGGACCCGACGTCGGCAAACGGCGGCCAGTAGGGAATCGTCGAGACGAGCGCGGTCGCGTCGTCGGGCTTGAGGTCCAACGACATGTGTTTGGCCGCGCGGCGCGTGGCCTCGGTCAGCACCGCGCGGTATCGCTTGAAGGCTCCCTCGCTCTCCACATCCGTCTCGGCGGCGATGTACGCCACAACGAACTGATCGCCGTGGCCTGGGAAGAGGAGCTCGCCGGTCGTCCGGATGCCGTGGCGCCAATCGATCAGGGTGCCGAAACAGTCGAACGTCAGCCAGCGATCGGCCACTATGTTGGTGCTTAGCGGCCGGGCGCGCGGTAGGACATCGTTTTCTTGCCCGCTTGGTCGATCTCCTCTGGAGTCATCAGGACCGTCGTCTTGAGCTTGCTGAGCGCGCCGGTCGAACCGACGCCCATCGAAAACGCGGCGGCGGTTGCGTTGTCGATCCCGTCGACGATCACGTAGACGTCGGTTTCACCAAACGCGTAGTAGAAGCCTTCGAGCTTTCCGCCCAGTGACTTGATCGCTGCCTCCACCGCGCTGCGACGTCCCGTGCCCCCGTCTTTGAGCACACCTTTGATGCCGTCCGCCGAGTACGAAGCTTGAAACAGAAATCTCGCCATGTGTTTTCTCCTTTTACCTAGCCTGCCTTAGGCAGGTACTCCTGAATGGCATGCGCAAGGTGCTGCATGCTCATCGACTGAAGCCACACCCTTCCCGGCCCGGTCAGCGCCGCCAGGAACAATCCTGAACCACCAAAAAACATGTTCTGGATGCCGGGCACGGTGACCACGTTGAACTGCACCGACTCCTGGAACATCCCGACCTGGCTGGGATGCACCCTCAATGTGTTGCCGGGCTGCAGGTCGTAGACGACAACCTCGCCGTTCAGGGCAACCCATGCCTGCCCTTGACCGGTGAGCTTCTGCAGCCGAAATCCGGTGCCGCCGAAGACGCCCGCTCCGAGGCGCTGCTGGAACCCGATCGAGAACTGCACGCCGAGCTGGGCGCAGAGGAAACCGTGGCGATGCACCATGTATCCCTGGCCGGGCGCGACCTCCAAAGGCAGGATCTGCCCCGGCAGCTTGGCGGCGAAGGCGAGAAGACCGGGTCCGCCCACCGCGGTGTACTCGGTCATGAAGAGCGTGCCGCCGGCCACTGCCCTGCCGAGCGCGCCGAGAAAGCCTCCCTGCTGGCCGCCGACGGACGTGCCCGTCTGCATCTGAATTGCCATCGACATCCAGGAGAGTTCGCCGGACTCGGCGAAGACCTTCTCATTGGGCTGCATGTTCAGCTCGAGGACAGGCATCACCGTGCCGACGATCTTGGTTTCCATCTATGCCCTCCTAAGGTCGATGGTGAGGGTCGATCACCCGCCTCCGCGAGGCGGGCGGCGCAGGGTTCCGCGAGCATTCGTCGCACACTCCGACGACGAGCACCTCCGTGCGCACCGGCTTGAACCGGTGGCCTTCCTCGAGATGCGCTTCGAGCTCGGCCACGAGCTCTTCCTGGATGTGCATCACGCCTCCGCAAACCTGGCACACCGCGTGATGGTGGTCGCCGCTCGCCAGCTCGTAATGCGTCGGACCATCACCGAGGTGCGCCGCGTACACCGAACCAGAGGCGGTGAGCGCCTCGAGGGATCTATAGACGGTGCTCCTCGGAAATGCCGGCTTCGTCCTTTGCAGCTCGATCGTGATCTCTTCGGCCGTGCAGTGTCCGCCGAGGCGCACGATCGTGTTGTAGACCATCTCCCGCTGCGCGGTGCGCCGCATCCCTGGCGCGAGCATCAGGTACTGATGACGCGCAAGGATCGATCGGCCTGGGTGAGCACGCGGCACCCGGATGGCTCGACGACCACGTCGTCTTCGATCCGCACGCCCCCGAAGCCCGGGATGTAGATCCCAGGCTCGATGGTGAAAACCATCCCCGGCTCGAGCACGGTCTGCGATCCCGGATCGAGACTGGGATCTTCGTGAGCCTCGAGGCCGATGCCGTGGCCGACCCGATGAAAGAAATGCTCGCCGTACCCGGCCGCCTCGATGACCCGCCGAGCCGCGGCGTCGACTTCTCCGGTGGTGGCTTCCGGCCGCACCGCTTTGATCGCCGCGTCATGGGCTTCGAGCACGAGCCGGTGTATCGCGCGATGTTGCTCGCCCGGCTCGCCGACCACCGCCATCCGCGTGGTGTCGGCTTTGTAACCGTCGAACGCGGCGCCAAAGTCGACCAGCACAAGGTCGCCGGCCGCGAGCAAGCGACTCGACGGTCCCAGGTGCGGCAGCGCCGAGTTCGGCCCCGACTGCACGAGCGAGTCGAACGCAAGGTCTCCGCCGAGCTCGCCGATCACCGAGCCGATGGTGAGCGCAACCTCGATCTCGCTCTGGCCGGCGCGGATCCGCGATAAGGCCGCCTCACCGGCGGCGTCGGTGATCGCGGCGGCGCGGGCAAGCTTCTCGATCTCGTCTTCGTGCTTGAGCAGGCGCAAGCCGCGGATCTCCGAGCCCACATCGACCAGCTCGCTGACGCCGGTGCGAGAGGTGATGACCTCGGCGGCATTCAGGCTCAAGTGATCCTTCTCGACACCGACCTCCACCATGCCGGCGAGCACGCGACTGACCAGCGCATAGGGGTCTTCGCCATCACGCCAGGACACAACCGCGGCGTTCGCCGCATTTTGGTTCGCCTTCTGCGCCTCGAGCGCTGGCACGATGAGAGTCGCCTCATCACGGCGGATCGCCAGCGCCATCAGGCGCTCGTGCGGCTCGGCGTGGAAGCCGGTCAGATAACCGATCGAAACCGGCCGCGTGACGTAGACCGCATCCACGTGTCGGTTGGCCATCCACCGCCGAACCTCGGCGAGCGGGCTGGTGGCGGCGGCCGACCTACTCAATGGCGGTGATGCGGACGCTGTACGCGGCGCTCGGCGTACGGACCTCCACCTTGTCCCCCACACGATGCCCGATCAGCGCCTTGCCAAGCGCTGACTCGAAGCTGACGCGGCCAGCTTTGGGATCCGCCTCAGCCGGGCCGACGATGCGATAGGACTCTTCGTCCCCTTCGTCTTCGGCAAAGTGGACCGTGCTCCCCATGCCGACCACACCTGGTTCGTTGTGGTTTTCGATCAGGACGTGGTTCTTGATGATCGCCTCGAGCTCTTTGACTCGCGCCTCCATCATTCCCTGCTCGTTCTTGGCGGCGTGATACTCGAAGTTCTCGGACAGGTCGCCGAGCTCGCGGGCGGCCTTGATCTTGGCCACGATCGAGGGCCGGCGCTTGGTGGTCAGCTCGTCGTGCTCCTTTCGGACCGCTTCCAAACCCTCCGGCGTGATGGGAATTTCGTTGGTCATTGATTCGAGTCTAATCCGTGACTAAGCCTGTACCGGCCGTATAGAGTCGCGGGCATGAAACGGATCATCCTCCCGGTCGGGATGCTGCTGATGGGCATTGCCCTGGTCGGAGGCGCCGCCCAGACCCTGATCGGCTCCCTGGCGAGCCTTGACGAGCAGATCGGCACCCACGGTTCTGCGGCGGCTGCGGTGCTCGGCGTCGGCCTCATCGTCGCCGCCGTCAATCCGTCGGCGCACCTCGGCTGGGTCCGGGCCGGCATTCTGTACGGCCTCGTCGTCCTGGTCTTCGAGGTGGGCTCATGGTTGGTGTTTCGCAAGACCTTTCACCTCGGACCGGTCATCTTCGGCCTGGCGTTCAGCCTGCTTCTGATCGCGACCTATCCCGAGCGCGAAAAGCTGCTGCCGGCGGCGGCCGAGATGGGACCCAAGAAGACTGGGGTCACGCCGCCAACCCCGTCCGTTATCAACACCCCGCCCGTCGATGAGACGGAGAGCGAGCCGGAGGCGTAATTATTTCGGTCGCGGAGCTGGTCGCGCGCTCTAGGTGCGCGGCACCAGCGCCTGGACCTCTTCCATCATCCGGCGCTGCAGCAGGTACGAGACGCCGTAGACCGCGCCCGCCAGGACTGCGCCGACCACCACCGCGAGCAGCGCATGCACCGCGGATGGCGAGATGGGGGCAAGCGCCACCGCGTCGTCGCCGATGATCGCCCCGCCCGCCAGCGCCAGCGGCGTGAGCACCGGCAGCAGCTGCAGCCTTCTCATGACGGGCGGCACCGGCGGCTCCACGCGTCCAACCATTCGCTGCCCCATCACGCCCACCGATTTGACGTGCTTGAGATGGGGTGTGACGGTGAGGACGACGTTGACCTGGTTGCCGGGCACCTGTTTGAGGCGCGCGGGCGGCACGAGGTACTGCTCCACGCCGCCTCGGGTCTGGACCATCAACATGCCGAGGCCCATCGATGTGCTCACCGAGCTCGCACCGACAAGCTGGCCCTGCACGAGCCTGGGCTCGCTCTTGCGGTCCCGGAGCGCCAGCCTGAAGCCCGGCCCCACGAAGCTGGCGAGGAGGGCGATCGGCAGCACCCACGCGATCGCCGCGGCGATGGCGTCGGGCCAGCCGTAGATAGGGGGCAGCAACACAAGGCAGGCGGCCATGATCAGCACGCAAAGGACGGCGACCGCGACCGAGATGTAGCCGATCCGGATCACGTATTCGGGCGCGTAGCCCTGAAGCATCCCTCCCGACTGGACGAAGCGCTCGCGCTGCTTTCGAGTCGCGCCGGCCGCGTTGGACGCGGCCGGCTTCGGCTGAACTTTGCGCATCTGCTGCCGGACTTGCCGGACTTGCTTTTTGCCCATCCCCTCAGAGGCCGAGTGTATCTGGCGGGGGATAGGTGATGCGCCCGTTTTCAACCATGGCGAAAGCCGTCAGCTCGTGGCGCGCGGGGTCGGACTTGCCGGTGATGTGCCTCACCTCCACGCCCCGCACCGTGAGCGCGTCAGAGATGAGCGAGCGATGGCAGCGCCAGGGCAAAGCCTCAGCACACATCAGCGCAGTCACGTCCCAACGCTCTGGGAAGTTCGGCTTTCCTTTCCCGCTGGCCGGGGAAGGTGGCCCGGCCGCGATGCGGCCCGGTCGGATGGGGAGATCCAAGAACCGATCAAGCCCCTTCGAGAATTCATCCGTCTGCATGTAGTCGGCATAGCCGCGAAAGGAAACGTTGCGCCAGCCCAGGTTGATCGAATCGGGTTTCGGCTTGCGCAAGCCGCCGAGCTCTGGCATGTGCAGGTAGACGATTCCGTGCTGCACCAGGGAGCGCTCCAGCGCCGCCTTCGCGAAGTGCGGCATCCGCCGCGAAGCCGGCACCGTCCGCACATCGACCAACAGGCCAACGTTGTGATGGCGCAGCAAGTCGATGAACTCCCCCAGCGACCTGGTGGAGTGCCCGATCGTGAGGACCGTTATGGAGTCCTTTGCGAGGGATCGACCGCCGGCACCAGCACACGCTTCACGAGCGTCGCGCCGTTGAGCTGGAATGTGCCCGAGAACAGGTACGCCGGCTCGTAAAAGCTGTGGCCGCCCGCCGGCACCAGCACGTAGACAAGCTCTGCCTGGGTCAGCTTCACGGTCAGCGCCGGCGTCGCCGCGTTGCCCACGCTGGAGGCGGCCAGCACCGACTGAACGGCATCGCCCGCCGCCACGATCTTGTAGTCGGCGGTCTCCAGGCCGACCGGCAGCAAGCCCGAGACGAGCACCGGGCGGTTGGCGCTCAGGTCGACCTCGAGCCCGTAGCGATCGCCGTTGACGTCGACCAGGGGAGCTGCTCCATAACCCGCGACGTCAAACTGCCGCTGGTAACGGACTTTGATCGGGTCGCCGCTGCTGTCCACGACGATCGTGTTGCCCCACGCGGGCGTAAGGCTGTGCTGGGCCAGGAAGATGTTGGCCAGGTCCTGCGGCCCCGCGCCCGCCGCATCGATGGCCGGCATCGACGGCGAGGAGAAGATGAAGAAGGCTGGACTGGAGGGCGGCGACTGCACCGTGCCGCGGACCTTGAGCGTGTAATCCGACGCGGAGTACGAGCCGAGGAAGCCTGACGGCCGCTCGCGCAGCACCGCGCCCAGCGCCGAGGCAAATTGATCGGCTGAGCTCGTCGACGGCTCGTTGTAGCGATAGACAGGTGCGGACGTGATGGTGAGGTCCAGCTTTCCGGTCCAGGTGAGCTGTACCGGGCCAGAGTATTCGGGGACCGCGCCGCCCGCGCCCGCCTGCGGCGCGGTCGCGTTCTTGGCGCCGCCGTTGAAGGCAGGCGTCGGCAGGCGGCCGAAGGCGCCCGCGTAGAGCTGGTCGGCCCTGGCGGCGCTCTCGCCTGCCGTGGACGAGGCTCCCCCTCCGCCCAGGTGGCCGCGCCCGCTATAAGCGATGATGCCGACCCCGATCACGACGACCAGCACCGCGGCGACGGCCGCCAGCGGCACCGCGGGCACCTCCCGAATCCCCTGGAAGAAGGCGGCGAGCGCGTCACCCAAGCGCCGCGCAGGGGGCCTGCTCGTCTGCATCTTCAGCCACAGCTCGTCCTCGAACGCCGGCCGCGGACGCGTGGTGTGGAAGGCGTCGTCCAGCTCGCGTTGCAGGCCCTGCAGCTCGAGATCTCCGTCGGGCTCGCTCATCGGGTGATCAGACGCCCTCCTTCTGGACCGCTTCTTTCAACGCCTTCAAAGCGCGGTGATACAGCATTTTCGCGGCATCCTCGCTGCAGCTCATCAGCCTGCCGACCTCGTCAAAGCTCAGCCCGGAGTGCCGCAATGAGATGGCGTCGCGCTGGCGCTCGGGCAGCTTCGCGACGTGCGCGAGCAGAGCCCGGTACTGGATCCGGTCTTCCGCCTGTCCCGCGGGGTCTTCCTCCGCCGCCGGCTGGTGTTCGATCGTGCGCCGCAGCCGCTCCCGGCGGCCATGCGCGCGAAAGTGATCGAGCGTCGCGTTGCGCGCGATCCGAAACAGCCACGCCGCAGGCGTTTGGTTGCGAGCTTCAAAACGGGCGTATGCCTGGTAGGCGTTCATGAAGACCTGGGCCGTGATGTCCTCGGCGTCGGCGGACGTGCCAACCTGCGCCCGGACGTAGGCGTAGATGCGTCCGAGATAGTCCCGGTAGAGGTCTTCGAAGGGCGGCCGGTCGGCGACCACGGCCGGTTCATGGTATTTGCACGAACCATTGATTTAGCGAACGCCGACCCCGCGCCGGCTGTAACGCGCTAGACGCGGAGCGCCGCCAGTATCTCTTTCGGTCGATTGCTGAAGATCGCGTCGGGCTTGCAGTAGTTGCACCAGGCGATCGCTGCCTCGTCGTCCACCGGCCACACAGCCACCGCGCCGCCGGCGGCGTGGACCTCGCTCACCACCTGCGGGTCGGTGGCCCCCCAGTGCGGCGAGTAGACATCGGCGCCGGCTTCTCGCAGCAGGCTCGCCGGGTGCATCGGGCGCGCGCCTTCCAGGATGCCCAGCTGAAGGGAGGGCTCCATCTGGCGGATCTGGTGGATCGAGGTGTGGTTGAACGAGATGACCGCGCACTCGGGCACGGCTCCGAGCTGGCGCAGCATGTTCATGAGCTTCTCTTCCAGGCCCGGGTAGAGAGGCGGCACCTGCTTGATCTCGATCACCAGGCCGACCTTGCCGAGAGCAAGCTCGATCACCTCCTGCAGGAGCGGGATCTTCTCGCCGCCCCCCGCGTCGAGCTTGCGCAGCTCGGCGGCCGAGTGCTCGCGGACGAGCCCGCTGCCGTTGGTGGTGCGGTCGAGACTGTGATCGTGAATCACAACGAGACGGCCGTCGGACGAGAGATGGACGTCGCATTCGATGAGGTCGCAGCCGGCGGCGATGGCGGACCGGAACGACCGCATCGTGTTCTCCGGATTCTCGGCGGGGTTGCCGCGATGGCCGCCCAACAGCGGCCGGCCCTCATCGTGTGCCCCCTCGTAGCGCGCGCGAATCGATTGAGTCAAGACGCTCGGTCAGTCTAACTGCGCCGGAAAGACAATCCTGTGCTGAGCAATCGATTCACTCGCAAAGAGTCGGCGATCCCTTCTCTATAGTGCAGGGGTGACCTCGGCCCGGCCCCAGACCATCGCCGAGCTTCGTGCCAGCGGGCACAAGCGGGAGACGGTCAAGCAGGAGATGCGCCGAAACCTGCTCACGCGTCTTCGCTCGGGCGAGCCGCTGCTTGCCGGCATCGTCGGCTATGAAGACACAGTCCTTCCGCAGCTGGCCAACGCGGTCATCTCCGGTCACGACGTGATCATGCTCGGCGAGCGCGGGCAGGCCAAGAGCCGGATCATGCGGTCGCTGGTAAGCCTGCTCGACGAGTTCGTGCCCGTCATCGCCGGCTGCGAGATCAACGATCACCCCTTCGACGCGATCTGCCGCCGCTGCCTGGACCTGATCGAGAAGGACGGCGACAGCGTGGCCGTCGCGTGGATCGGCCGCGACCGGCGCTACGGGGAAAAGCTGGCGACCCCTGACATCTCGATCGCCGACCTGATCGGCGAGGTCGATCCGATCAAGGTCGCCGAAGGCCGCTATCTCGCCGACGAGCTGACGATCCACTACGGATTGCTGCCGCGCACCAACCGCGGCATCTTCGGCATCAACGAGCTGCCCGATCTCGCGGAGCGGATCCAGGTCGGATTGCTCAACATCATGGAAGAGAAGGACGTGCAGATCCGCGGCTATCGCGTCCGCCTGCCGCTCGACCTCTTCGTGATCGCGAGCGCAAACCCCGAGGACTACACATCGCGCGGCCGCATCATCACGCCTCTCAAGGACCGCTTCGGCTCGCAGGTTCGCACGCACTACCCGCTGAGCATCGGCGAAGAGATGCAGATCATGGAGGCCGAGCGCCACCCGGTCCCGGAAGATTTCGAGCTGATCGTCCCGTCCTTTATGAAAGAGATCGTCGCCGAGCTCACGCACCTCGCGCGGCGAAGCCCACACATCTCGCAGTCCTCGGGAGTGTCGGTGCGCATGTCAATCGCCAACGTCGAAAACCTCGCAAGCAACGCGGTGCGCCGAGCCGCACGGCTGGGCGAGTCACTCGCCGTACCTCGCATCACCGACCTCGCTTTTCTCGCGTCGTCGACCGCTGGTCGGGTGGAGATCGAAGCGCTCGACGAGGGCAAGGAAGAGCA
This sequence comes from Chloroflexota bacterium, assembly GCA_005882135.1. Taxonomy (GTDB): domain Bacteria; phylum Chloroflexota; class Dormibacteria; order Dormibacterales; family Dormibacteraceae; genus 40CM-4-65-16. The sequence goes on along the minus strand of VBDR01000059.1, from coordinate 8,508 downwards.
GGTCCTATCCCGACTCGAGCGCGGAGCGATCAGCTCGGTTTTCAGTCGCCATTTCTCAGCGTCGCAATTCGAGGGTGTCGTCTCGCGGTTCGAAGAAGGCAGCATGCTCGAGGTCGGAGAGGGCATTCCGGCGCGCGCCTACACGCGAGCGATCGGCGAGGTCCCGGAGCTGGCGGCGGCGCTCAAGAGGCTTGGCCTACCTGACCGTCCTGAGGTGCGGGCTTCAGTCATCGAGTTCGTGCTCGAAGGCCTGCATCTGAACAAGCGCCTGAACAAAGACGAAGTCGAAGGCCGAGCGATCTACCGCCGCTAAATTCACCTCCCCGCTCGCCGGGGAGGTCGGCGGCCTAGCCGCCGGGTGGGGGTGTTCGCCTGACTTTTAGCGCTGGACGGACCTGACTCTTAGCGCTGGACCGAATAGATCCAGGTGAAAGCGATCACGATCCCGACCACCAGGGCGAAGAACAGCAGCTCGACGCGAATCGCCAGTCTTACGAGCCGCCTCGCCCGTCGAGTCCGGGCCCCGCAGCGCTCGCAGTAAGCCGCGTTCGGCACGAGCGCCGCACCGCAGGTGTCGCAAGCGGCCTGGACCTGTTGCACCGCACCGAGTATGCGACGCAAGTCGCGGCCGGCGTTGGAGGACCCCCGGCTTTAGCCCCCGGGTAACCTGTACCTCATGGAACTCGAAGAAGAGATGTCCACGGCGGACGTGGTGCTGCTGATGAGCTCGGTGCCCGAGCGGACCAGCGACCTCGTCTACTGGCTGGACGAGGCGCGGCTGCGTTACCGCCATGGCCCTGCCTTCCCCACCCTCGGCGGCCTGATCGCCCATCTGGTCGACTCCGCAGCCAAGGTCGACGCGCTGCTTCGACACGCCCACCTCGACGGCCAGAAGAACGCCGATGTCCGCGCGAGCATCGATCCGGGCCACGACCAGGACCTGACCCGGTCGCTTCAGGAGGCCCTCGAGGATTTCGCACGCGTCCGGCGCCGTACGGTCGACCTCCTCCATGGCTGGGGCAAGGCTGAGTGGGAACGCACGGTTTCCGATCCGAGGGGCGGCGACATGACGCTGCTCGAGGTCTGCCGGCTGGTGGCGCGGCATGAGATGGGCCACGTCGCGCAGATCCGCAACCTCAGCGCGCTGCTCCCGGAGCCGCAAGACCTGGGCCCCATGCGCCCGGCCGGCGTGAACGGCAAGTAACCTTCGGCTCGTGTCCGACAACGAGGAGCCTGCGGCCGAGCCCGAGCGGCCGCCCAAATCGGGCCGGTCGCGGCGGAAGCGCAAGTCCGGCGGCGCCAGGGCGGCGCAGTTCTGGATGATCGTCAGCTCGCCCGACAACTTCCGCAAGACCCGTGAGCACGGCTTCTCGATCCAGGGCCTGAAGAGCCGCCACCGCCGGCGCGTCGAAACGATGCGGGTCGGCGACCGGCTGCTCTACTACATCACCGGCCGGATGGGGTTCGCGGCGACGGTCACCGTGGCGTCGCCGATGTACGAGGACCACACTCCGATCTGGCGCTCGGCGCGCCGCGATGAGGACTATCCGTGGCGCGTCCACATCAGGCAGGACATAGTCCTGGACGAATCCGATTGGGTGCCGGCCAAAGAGCTCGCCTACCGGCTCGACTACGTGCGCAAGTGGCCGCCCGAGCACTGGACGCTCGCCTTCCAGGGCCATATCCACGCCCTGCCCAGGACTGACTTCGCGATCGTCGAGGACGAGATCGCGCGCAGCTCGCGCCGCCGCAAAGCCCTCGCCTGCTGATGGCCGGCCTGCGCCGGCCGTATCGCTTCCATTTCCGGAGCGAGCGCCGTCACAAAGCGGCATCGGGCGGTGCTTGATGGGTAGTGGGCATGAACCTCGGTGCGCGCCGGATGACCGCCGTCGGGTCTGAAGACGATGCGTTCGAGGCCCTTTTCACAGCCGAATACGGCCGCGTCGTCGGGATAGCGAATCGGGTCCTCGCCGATCCGCATGAGGCGGAGGACGTGGCCCAGGAAGTCTTCATCGATTTCCACCGTCTCCACTCGGCGACGGCGGAATACGCGCCCGCATGGCTGCATCGGGCCGCCGCCCATGCCTCCCTCAACCGCCTGCGAGGGGCCAGACGCAGGCAGAAGCGCGAGGCGGCGCAGGCGCTGGAGGAAAGCGACCACACGCTCGACCCCCAGAAGCAGCTCGAGGTCAGTGAAGATCGCCGCCAGGTGCGACAGGCGCTTGGCAGGCTGGCTCCGAGGCCCGCCGCCGCGCTCGCAATGCGCGCAAGCGGGCTGAGCTATGCCGAGGTCGCGCAAGCGCTCGGCGTCGGAATCGGACAGGTCGGAACTTTGTTGAGGCGCGCAGAAGCCGCACTGCGCAAGGAGGTCACCCGTGGCACATCTAACTGAAGGAACCCTGCGCCGGATGGTCGACGACCCCGACGCGCGCTCGGGCGCGGATGCCGCCCACCTCGAGGGCTGCACTGAATGCCAGGGCCGTTTCGAGGTCGTATCTGACGACGCGCGCTCGATCGCGACGCTGCTCGCGGTGCCGGATACCCGTGTCGACGTCGGCCGCGCTTTTGAGCACGTGATGAGCGAGCGGAAGTCACAGCCGGCTTTGGGTTTCCGGCTGCCGATGCTTGGTCCGACCAACCGCCCGCTGAAATTGGCGTTCGTGGCGGCGGTCGCCGCGGCTGCGCTGGTCGTGGTCGCGTTCGCAGCCGGCGGCCTCTTCTTCCAGCCCACGACGGTCAAGACAGTTCCGGTGACCGTGGCCGACATGCAGGCCCTGTCTCAGCTCGCTGACTACGGCACTCTCACCTGGACCAAGGAGCCGCAGTTCCAGGCCACGACCAGCGCCGCCGACGCATCCGCGCTGGCGGCTGGACTTCAGCCTCCCGTGGTTGCCAACCTGCCCGACGGTGTCTCGACGACTGTCACCTACGGCGCGATGTCTGAGGCCGTGGCGACCTTCACCTTCAGCGCCGACAAGGCGGCTGCTGCGGCTGCCCGCCAGGGCAAGACGCTGCCCGCGATGCCGGAGGGAATGGACGGCGCGACGCTCACAGTGACCGTCGGCCCAGCCGTCGGCGAGATCTACGGCAATCTGAACCAGAACCCCAGCTCGGCCAGTGCGAACAGCATCAATCTGCCGCAGCTCATCGTGGCCAAGTCCGCCTCGCCAACGGCGAAGTCGACGCAGGTCACCGTGCAGCAGCTCGAGGCTTTCATCCTCGCGCAGCCAGGGATCTCGAAGGAGCTCAAGGCGGCGATCGGGGCGATCGGTGACCCAAGCACGACGCTGCTCATCCCCGTCCCGGTCGAGTACGCAACGTCGAAGCCGGTCACCGTCCAGGGCGTCGACGGCGTGGCGTTGGGTGACAACACCGGTGTCGGATCGGGCGTGGTGTGGGTCAAAGGCGGCAATGTTTACGTCGTCGCGGGCAGCATCAAGCAGTCCGACGCCATCGACATCGCAAATAACCTGAAATAGCGCCCGGCGTTTAGCCTGAGGTCGTGGCTGAGCTGGCTGAGAAAACGGAGGCGGCCTCGGCGAAAGGCAAGGTCGCCGGCACGCCGGCCGTTAAGACGGTGGAGCTGACCAAGAGATTCGGCCACACCGTCGCTCTCGCCGGTCTCTCGATGACGGTGCCGCGGGGCGAGGTGTTTGGATTCCTCGGCCCCAACGGCGCCGGCAAGACGACCGCGGTGAAGCTGCTGCTCGGTCTCTTGAAACCCACCTCGGGCGAGGGCTGGCTGCTCGGCAGGCCCGTCGGAGACCTGAGGACCCGAAGTCATATCGGCTACCTGCCGGAGCTCTTCCGCTATCAGGGTTGGCTGTCGGCTGCGGAAGTCCTGGCCCTCCACTGCGAGCTGGCGCCGCTGCCCCGCTCGAGCTGGAAGGACGAGATCAGCTCAGCGCTCGAGACGGTGGGCCTGACCGACCGCGCCGGCGACAAGGTCAGCACCTTCTCCAAGGGTATGCAGCAGCGCCTGGGTCTGGGGGCGGCCCTGGTCGGCGAGCCCGAGCTCGTCTTCCTCGACGAACCGACCTCAGCCCTCGACCCGGTGGGCCGGCACGACGTGCGGGAGATCATCCGCGGCCTGGCCTCGCGCGGCACCGCCGTCTTCCTCAACTCTCACCTGCTCAGCGAGGTGGAGCAGGTCTGCGACCGCGTCGCAGTGGTCGACCATGGACGGGTCATCGCGTCGGGAACGATGGACGAGCTGCTCGGCGGAACCACCGTGCGAGTGCGCGCCGCCGGCCTCACGCAGGCGGACAAGAACCGCCTGTCGAGCTTCGGGCGTATGGACGACGAGGGCGACCAGATGACGTTTGCAAGCCTCGATGCCGACCGCGTGCCGGAGCTTGTCGCATCGATCGTGTCGATGGGCGGCCGGGTCTACGAGGTCGCGCCGCGCCACCAGACGCTGGAAGACCGCTTTCTCCAGCTGCTCGAAGACGAGGAGACGGACTGATGCCGCCGGTGTTCGTGATCGCGCGGCTCACCGTGCAGGAGTCATCGCGACGCCGGCTCCTGCTCGCCCTGCTGATCCTGACCCTGGTCGTCGTCGGCTTCTCCGCCTGGGGCTTCAACAAGATCACGACCATGACGCGCGGCGACGGCACACCGCTGCCGCCTGACCAGGTCTCGCTGATCACGTCCCAGCTGTTGATCGTCATCACTTTCATGTTCAGCGGCGTGCTCGCATTGAGCGCGGCCGTGGTGGCGGGCCCACTCATCTCGGGCGAGGTGGAGAGCGGGCTGCTCCTGGCCATGCTTGCCCGACCGGTTCGCCGCAGCGAGGTCGTCATCGGCAAGTGGCTCGGCCTCGCCGCGCTGGTCGCCGTCTATGCGGCCGGAGCAGGTTCTCTCGAGCTGGGCGCCGTCGATTGGGCCACCGGGTATCTTCCCCCGCATCCGGTCGAGCTGCTCATGTTCGTTGCCGCCGAAGGTCTGGTGCTGCTTTCGCTGGGCATGCTGCTCTCGACGCGACTCTCCGGTATCACAGCGGGGGTGATCGCGCTGGTGGCGTGGCTGATGGCGTGGATTGCAGGAGTCGTCGGCGACATAGGCACCGGCCTCCAGAACCAGGCCTTGCAGAACGTCGGTGTGGTCAGCCACCTGTTGCTGCCCTCCGACGGACTGTGGCGCGGCGCCATCTACGCGATGGAGCCCGACACGCTGATCGCCGCGATGAGGGCGCTAGGCACGGCCGGGCGCGCGAATCCATTCGCAGCAGTAGATCCGCCGCCATTGGAGTTCATGGCGTGGGTCGCGATCTGGTTCGCGGTCGTGTTGGGCGCGAGCATCTGGAGCTTCCGCCGGCGCGAGATCTAAGGTTCCTAAAGAAGCGCGCGTGTCGGCCCGCGCCGGCATCGCGGTCCGCCGCTCCTCACTCAGCAAGGCTGATGTCGTCGACTACCGATTCCCCGCGACGGCCGGCGTTCGCGGGCTCTAGGGGTACAGGCCGCGTTCCCGGGTCGCTCCCGCCACCCTAGACACCGCCTGCACGTAAGCCGCCATCCTCATATCGAGCTTCCGCTCCTGCTGCGTCTTCAGCACCTCGCCGAACGCCCGCGACAGGATCGCCTTCAGCTTTTGATTGACCTCGTGCTCGGACCAGAAAAACGACTGCAGGTCCTGCACCCACTCGAAATACGAAACCGTGACCCCGCCCGCGTTGGCCAAAATGTCAGGCACGAGAAAGATCCTGCGCTCGCGAAAGATCGCATCCGCCTCAGGCGTCGTCGGCCCGTTCGCCCCCTCCACGATCAGCGTCGCCTTCACCTCCCGCGCATTCCGCGAAGTGAGCTGGTTGCCGATCGCCGCCGGCACCAGCAGGTCACACTCGACCGTGAGCAGCTCCTGATTGCCGATCTCCTCGGCGCCAGGGAACCCCTTCAGCGTCTTCTCCCGTGCGCGATACTCCAGCACCCGCTTGATGGAGAGCCCGAGCGGGTTGTAGATCCCGCCGTAATCCTCCGACACGGCGACGACCGTGCAGCCGGCCTCCTCGAGGAGCTTCGCGCTGATGCTTCCCACATTCCCGAATCCCTGCACCGCGACCTTGGTCTGATGAGGAGCGCGCCCCAGGTGCTCCAGGGCCGCGATCGCGCAGATGGTCACCCCGCGTCCGGTGGCCTCGATGCGTCCCAGCGAGCCACCCACCTCGATCGGCTTCCCCGTGACCGAAGCCGGCGCAGAGAAACCGAGATGCATCGAGAGCGTGTCCATGATCCACGCCATCGTCTGGCCATCGGTGTTGACGTCCGGCGCCGGGATGTCCCGATCGCTGCCGATTAGGATCGAGATCTCGGTCGCGAATCGACGCGTCATGTGCTCGAGCTCATTGAGCGAAAGCTCACGCGGATTGACGATAATGCCGCCCTTGGCGCCGCCGAACGGGATGTTGACGACGGCGCATTTCCACGTCATCCACATGGCGAGCGCCTTGACCTCGTTCAGCGATACATCGGGGTGGTAGCGGATGCCGCCCTTGGCGGGGCCGCGGTTGATGTTGTGCTGGACGCGGTATCCGGTGAAGACGCGGGTGTGACCGTCGTCCATCTTGACCGGGAAGTGACACGTGAACTCCCGCTGCACCTCGCGCAGGACTTCGCGCAGCCAGGGCTCCAGCTTGATCAGCTCGGCGGCTTCGTCGAACTGCGACTGCGCCGTGCGCCATTCATCTGCCTCGACTACAGGCCGGAGCTCGGTGGCGCTCACATCAGCACTGATGATCGCGGATATTCCGCGGTCGGATCACAGATCACGTTGATGCATGCGGGCAGGCCCGACTTGAATGCGCGGTCCAGCGCGGGCCGGATCTCCGCCGGTCGCTCGACCATCTCGCCGTATCCGCCCAGGGCTTCGACCACCCTGTCGTACCGCGTCCTGGAACCGAGGTCCGCCGCCACGCTGGCGCCGAGCAGGCTCTGCATCGGGTGCTTTTCCAGCGCCCAGATGCCGTTGTTGCCGACGACGCAGACGACCGGAATCCGGTGCCGGACCATGGTGTCGAACTCCATGGCCGAGAAACCGAAGGCGCCGTCCCCCGACAGCAACAGGACCTGGCGGTCAGGCCGTGCGAGCTTGGCGGCCATCGCGTAACCCGGGCCCGAGCCAAGACACCCGAATGGTCCAGGGTCGATCCACAGGCCTGGCCGGCGGCGCTCGATCAGCCGGCCTGCGAACGAGATGAAGTCGCCGCCGTCGCCGACGACGATCGCGTCCGGATCGGCGAAACGATCCACCTCGGCGATCAGCCGGGCCGGATGCACAGGTGCGGAATCGGACTGCGTCATCGCCTGATCACGCGCCCGCGCCGCGGTTTCGGTCTCGCGCAGGCCATCGACCCACGGCGAGCGGATGGGCGCGCCCTCCAGGGCGGAATCCAGCTCGGCCAGCGCCGATTTGACGTTGCCGTAGATGGCTACCTCCGCCTGCCGGTGCTTGCGGTGGTCGTCAACGTCGACGTAGATCAATCGCGCGGCCTCGGCGAACACCGGCGGCTGTCCGAAGTTCAGGCGGAAATCGAGAAGGACGCCGACCAGGACGACGAGGTCGGCTTCGCGCAGGGCCTGTCCCCGGGCGCGCGAGAAAAACAGCGGATGGTCCGGCGGCAGCATTCCGCGGGCCATGCCGTTGACGGTCAGGGGCACCTTTGATGCTTCCACCAGGGAGCGAAGCTGGTCTTCCGCGCGCGCCCACCACACGCCGCCTCCCGCCACCACCACCGGCCGCTCCGCCTGCCGGATCAGCCGCGCCGCCTCGGCGATGAGGGAGGGATCTGGCGGCGGACCGGGATCGACTGTGAGGTGCTCGGTGGCTTCGGGCAGGTCCGCCGCGCCGAAGAACACGTCGATCGGGATGTCCATGAACACAGGTCCCGTACGGCGGCTGAGCGCCGTACGCATGCACTCGGCAGCGGTGCGGTACGCGTCCTCGGCCGAGGTCAGAGTCAGCGCTTTCTTGGTCAGGCTGCGCACGACCTCGACATGGTCCATCTCCTGCAGCGAGCCCATCCCCCAACGCGCCACCGGCGCCCGCCCGCCGACAACGAACATCGGGCTGTCATTGGCCTGCGCCTGGGCGAGCGCCGACGCGGAGTTGGTCACACCGGGCCCCGCCGTCACCGCCACCACACCGCATTCGCGCGTGACCTTCGCCCAACCCTCGGCCGCAAACGCCGCCGACTGCTCATGGCGGACGTCGATCACTCGAATCCCGTGCTCGGTCGCGCCCATGAGGAGCGGCCAGATGTGGCCGCCATTGAGCGTGAAGAGGTGACTGACGCCGGCTCGTTCGAGGGCCAGCGCAACCAGCTCGCCAGCGTTGCCCGAGTCCACGGCTAACCGGCCATGGCCCAGGGCATGGCCGGCGTGTTGAACGCGGCCTGCGGTGCGCCCTCGCGGGGGATCAGGATCACGCCCCCCGAGGCGTTGAGCGCGCTGCCCAGATAGTCGACCGCGCGCCTGGCGACAGAGGCGGGCTCCATACCGTGCTCAAGCTCGATGA
>VBDR01000028.1:69638-86386 GCA_005882135.1 Chloroflexota bacterium | reverse complement strand
GCCGGCAGCGCCAACGGAACGACCGGGAACAGCACGAAGGTCGGCAGCACGGGCTCGACCAACAGCGCAGGCTCGGCCAATGGCACGACCGGCAACTCGACTCAGGTCGGGAGCACCGGTTCCACCAACAGCGCCGGCAGCGCCAATGGAACGACCGGGAACAGCACCAAGGTCGGCAGCACGGGCTCGACCAACAGCGCCGGCAGCGCCAACGGCACGACCGGCAACTCGACCAAGGTTGGGAGCACCGGTTCCACCAACAGCGCCGGCAGCGCCAACGGCACCACCGGCAACTCCACTCAGGTAGGCAGCACGGGTTCGACCAACAGCGCGGGCAGCGCCAGTGGCACCACCGGCAACTCGACCCAGGTCGGGAGCACCGGCAGTGTCGGCAGCGTCGGCAGCGTTAGCGGCACGACCGGCAACACCACCAGCGGTGGCGGCACGGGCGGCACCGGCGGCACCAGCGGCACAACTACGGCAGGCGGAAGCGGCCAGGTCTCTGGCGCGACCGCGACCACAGGCGGCACAGGCCAGGTGCTTGCTGCCACGGGAACGCCCATCGTGGGCGGTATCGTGGGCGGCATCATGGTCCTGCTCGGCGCCCTGGGACTGCGTAACCGGCGGCGCTAAACCAAAGGCAAGAGACCGGGCTCGCAACGCGCGGGCCCGGTCTTTTTGTGCCCGGTCCGCTGAATTCGGTTTGAGCTCGGTAGGGTGGGACTCCGGGGCGTTTCTTAGGTGTGCCTGCCTCGCAAGAGGCGGGCACACCAGTTTCCAGGCCAAACCCCGGCCGAATCTACCTCACTTGTACGGTGACGAACCCACCCCCAATTCGATTTGATGTAGGTCGGAAAATCGCGCCCAGGGGGAAGAGTGGAAACAGCTGAGCTGGCGGTGGCGGGCAAGGTAGCGCTCGGCGCCAACGGCGTCCCGCGCTCAAAGCGCTCCGCCCAGCAGGTTGAGCGGTCGCACGAGTCGGCGCTGGCGGCTGTGGCCGCCGTTTCTTCTTATCTGGACTCGGACGAGGACCTGCCCGCCTTCTTTGCCCGCCTCGGCGCCACCATCGCCAAGCAGACCCACGCCCGCCGGGCAGCGTTCTGGCGTCTCGGCCCCCGCGGCACTCTAGCCCTGCAACCGGTTCCCTTTGGCTTTGCGGACGAGTCGCCGGTGCATGAAGTCCGGCTCCATCTGGGGGCGAAGGGCGAGGGGATAATGGAGCGTCTGGTCTTCGCTGACGAGCTCGAGCTCTCGAAGGGCACCTCGCCCCAGCTCGATGCGATCTGGCGGGAGTCCGGCCTGCATGAGGTCAAGAACTCGATCGCAGCGGCGTGGCGGGCCGGTGAGCGACACATCGGAGCCATTGCCGTTTATGACTCACCGCACGGCTTCACCGCGCACGACCTATGGCTGCTGAGACTCACCGGCGCGGCGGCGGGACTGCTGTGGCAGTACAAGGAAGCCGAAGACGAGCTCGGCCACACCGCCGGGCGCCTCGAAGAAGCGATGGCCGCCCGCCGGCACCTCCTCAACAACATCGCGGCCGGCGGCGACGAAGCCCGGCGCCGCTTCGCCAGCACGCTCCACGACGACTCGCTCCAGCTGCTGACTGCGGCTGAGCTGCAGCTCGAGCGCGTCCGCGCCGACTCCATAGGGAGTCACCAGGCGGTCCAGCTGGAGCAGCTCCGACACACACTCAGAAAGGTCGAGGATTCGCTGCGCCGGCTGCTCACCAATGTCAGCCCGGAGCCGCTTCAGCTGGCCGGCGACCTACGCGACGCGATCAGCGAACGCCTGGAGACCATGCGGATCCGCGCCGGCATCCAGCCCCACGTCGACAGCCGCCTGCCTGCAGATGTGCCTCCAGCGATCCAGGCGATCATGTTGAAGAACATCGCCGAGGCGCTGAACAACGTGGAAAAACACGCCCGCGCCACCAAGGTGACGGTGATCGCGGACCAGGTCGAGGGAGGAGTTCACATCTCGGTTCACGACGACGGCACGGGCTTCGTCGTGTCGGAGTCGGTGCGTGTGCCCGGACACATCGGCCTTGTGGCCATGCGGGAGCGCGCGCAGCTTGCCGGCGGCTGGTGTCGCATCGAAAGCGACCCGGGTAACGGCACGAAGATCGAATTTTGGGTTCCGCTGAGTCTATGAGCCACCAAACGAATCACTAGGCAAGGAAGGAAGGAAGAATGGCGACCAAGGCAGCAGTCAAGACCGCTACCCGTCATCTAAATGGCGTGGACAGGGCCGGCGGAGAGCTCGACAGCAAGGTCGTGCTCCGCGTCCTGGCGGCAGTCCAGCGCGGCGATTTCTCCGCGCGCATGCCCAGCGATTGGACGGGCTCCGCCGGCAAAGTCGCGGCGGCTCTCAACGCGGTCATCGAGTCGAACGAGCGTCTGGAGCACGAGATCCGGCGCCTGAACCGTCATGTCGGCAAGGAAGGTCAGGTCAAGCGTGCGGGCATCATCCACTCCGGCGGCGCATGGACTTCCACGCTCGATGCCGTCAACGACCTCGTCGAAGACCTCGCGCGGCCGAACACCGAGATCGCCCGCGTTATCAGTGCCGTCGCCAACGGCGATCTGTCGCAAACCATGGCGCTGGAGATCGACGGCCGGCCGCTTCAAGGCCAGTTCCTGAGCACCGCCAAGACTGTCAACACCATGGTCGGGCAGCTCAACGCGTTCGCCGGCGAGGTGACGCGCGTCGCGCGCGAGGTCGGCACCGAGGGCAAGCTCGGCGGCCAGGCCCATGTCCGCGGCGTGGGTGGCGTATGGAAAGACCTCACGGACAACGTGAACCTCATGGCCGGCAACCTGACCAGCCAGGTCCGCAACATCGCGGAGGTGACGACCGCCGTCCAGAAGGGCGACCTCTCGAAGAAGATCACCGTCGACGTCCGCGGCGAGATCCTCGAGCTCAAGCAGACCATCAACACCATGGTCGACCAGCTCAACGCGTTTGCGAGCGAGGTCACGCGCGTGGCCCGCGAGGTCGGTACCGAGGGCAAGCTTGGCGGCCAGGCCGACGTGAGGGGCGTGGGCGGGATCTGGAAAGACCTGACCGAAAACGTCAACTTGATGGCCGGCAACCTGACCAGCCAGGTCCGCAACATCGCCGAGGTCACGACCGGTATCGCCAACGGCGACCTCTCGAAGAAGATCACCGTCGACGTCCGCGGCGAGATCCTCGAGCTCAAGCAGACCATCAACACCATGGTCGACCAGCTCAACGCCTTCGCCAACGAGGTCACGCGCGTCGCGCGCGAGGTGGGCACCGAGGGACGCCTGGGTGGCCAGGCCGAGGTCAAGGGCGTCGCCGGGATCTGGAAAGACCTGACCGACAACGTCAACTTCATGGCCGGCAACCTGACCAGCCAGGTCCGCAACATCGCCGAGGTCACCACCGCCGTCCAGCAGGGCGACCTCTCGAAGAAGATCACTGTCGACGTCCGCGGCGAGATCCTGGAGCTCAAGCAGACCATCAACACCATGGTCGACCAGCTCAACGCCTTCGCAGGTGAAGTGACGCGTGTGGCGCGCGAGGTCGGCACCGAGGGCAAGCTCGGCGGCCAGGCAGACGTCAAGGGCGTGGCGGGCATCTGGAAAGACCTCACGGACAACGTGAACCTCATGGCCGGCAACCTGACCAGCCAGGTCCGCAACATCGCCGAGGTCACCACCGCCGTCCAGCAGGGCGACCTCTCGAAGAAGATCACCGTCGACGTCCGCGGCGAGATCCTGGAGCTCAAGCAGACCATCAACACCATGGTCGACCAGCTCAACGCGTTTGCCAAGGAGGTGACCCGCGTCGCGCGCGAGGTCGGCACCGACGGCAAGCTCGGCGGCCAGGCCAACGTGGAGGGCGTGGCGGGGATCTGGAAAGACCTGACCGACAACGTCAACACCATGGCCAGCAACCTCACCGACCAGGTGCGCGGCATCGCGCGCGTGGTCACCGCGGTGGCCAATGGGAACCTGCGCGGCAAGCTTACCCTCGAGGCCAAGGGCGAGATCGCCGAGCTCGCCGACACCATCAACAGCATGACCGCCACCCTGGCGGTGTTCGCTCAGCAGGTGACCACGGTGGCCCGCGAGGTCGGCGCTGAAGGCCGGCTGGGCGGCCAGGCCAACGTGCCTGGCGCGGCCGGCACCTGGCGCGACCTGACCGACAACGTCAACCAGCTCTCGGCAACGCTCACCACCCAAGTCCGGGCCATCGCGGAAGTCGCCACCGCGGTCACCAAGGGCGACCTGACGCGGACGATCCGTGTCGACACGAAGGGCGAGGTTACGAACCTCAAAGACAACATCAACGAGATGATCCGCAACCTCCACGACACCACCGAGAAGAACACGGAGCAGGACTGGCTGAAGACGAACCTGACACGGTTCACCCGAATGCTGCAGGGGCAGCGCGACCTGATGACCGTGTCAAAGATGATCCTTTCCGAGCTCGCGCCGGTGGTCCACGCCGAGCATGGCGTGTTCTATGGGATGGTCGGCGCGAACGGTCGGCCGGCGTACCTCGCGCTCCAGGCCGGTTACGCATACAAACAGCGCCGCAACGTCCCGATGGAGTTCGTCCTCGGCGAAGGGCTGATCGGCCAGTGCGCCCTGGAAAAGAAGCGGATCGTCGTCAGGAATGTGCCGAAGGACTACATCAAGATCAACTCGGCTCTGGGGGAGTCGGTGCCCGCGAACATCATCGTCCTGCCCGTCCTTTTCGAAGGCGACGTGCGGGCTGTCATCGAGCTGGCGTCGTTCGAACCGTTCAGCGCGACCCATATCGACTTCCTGGATCAATTGGCCGAGAGCATTGGCATCGTTCTCAACACGATCGAGGCCAACAGCCGGACCGAAGATCTTCTCAAGCAGTCGCAGTCCCTCGCCACCGAGCTGCAGAGCCAGCAGGACCAGCTCCAGCGCACAAACGAAGAGCTCGCCGAGAAGGCCCGTCAGCTGGCCGAACAGAATGCGGAGATCGAGCAGAGGCGGCTTGAGGTCGAGTCGGCCAAGGTCCTCGTCGAAGACAAGGCCGAACAGCTCGCGCTCACATCGCGCTACAAGTCCGAGTTCCTGGCCAACATGTCGCACGAGCTTCGCACGCCGCTGAACAGCCTGTTGATCCTGGCCCAGGAGCTCGCTGCGAACCCGGATGGCAATCTGCTGGCCAAGCAAATTGAGTACGCGACCATCATCCGGTCGTCGGGCACCGACCTCCTGAAGCTGATCAATGACATCCTGGACCTGTCCAAGATCGAGTCCGGGACGGTGGCGTTGGACATCAGCAACTGGCCGCTGGACGAGCTCAAGCCGATGCTGGAGCGAACCTTCCGGCACGTCGCCGAGGCGACCAAGCTCGCTTTCCAGATTGACCTCCGCCCGGGCCTACCTGAGACGATCCCGACCGATCCCCAGCGTCTGCAGCAGATCCTCAACAACCTGCTCAGCAACGCGTTCAAGTTCACGGAGAAAGGCAAGGTCGACTTCGTCGCCGAGATGGCGACCGCCGGGTGGGGCCCGTCCAACGACACCCTGAACCGCGCGTCGCAGGTCGTCGCTTTTCGCGTCATCGATACCGGAATCGGCATCCCGTTCGACAAGCAGCAGTCGATCTTCGAGTCTTTTGCGCAGGCAGATGGCTCCACGAGCCGCAAGTACGGCGGCACCGGCCTCGGCCTGTCGATCTGCCGCGAGCTCACGCGGCTGCTCGGAGGCGAGATCCGGCTTCAGAGCGAACCCGGCGTGGGCAGCATCTTCTCCGTCTACCTGCCTCTCATCACGCCCATGCACCAACGCCGGCACGTTCCGGTGGATGACGTGGAATCCAGGTCTGGGGGTGTTGCCGAGATCGCTCCGGAACCAGTCCTCGTTTCAGCCGGAAGCAACGGCCAGTGGCAAGCCGAGCCGGTTTCGACGGCCTCAGAAGGCCGCCGCGGGGAGGTGACCCATTCGCTGCTCGTGGTCGAGGACGATCCCGTGCAGAGGCAGTTCATCACCGACCTGATGGCGCCCACCGATACCAGGACGACCGCGGTCGCCACCGGCGACGAAGCGCTCGCGGTGCTGCGAAGGGAGCGGTTCGATTGCGTCGTTCTGGACCTCGGGCTCCCAGGCCTCAGCGGGTGGCGGGTCATCGAGGAACTTCAATCGACCCAGGCCCTTGGCTCCACGCCCCTGCTCGTTTACACCGCGAGGGACCTTTCCCGCAAAGAGGAGATCAAGCTCGGCAAGGCCGCCAAGGGCATCGTGATCAAGGACGCCAGGTCCCCCGAGCGCTTGAAGCAGGAGATCGCGGCCATTTTGCACGAGGCCGAGATGAACGGGGAGGCGGCCGCGGAGGCCGGGTCAAACGGCACCGACGCGGCGGGCGGCGCGCTCGCAGGCCGGAAGGTATTGATCGTCGACGATGACATCCGAAACATCTTTGCCCTGACCGCGATGCTCGAGCGGCAGAAGATGGAGGTCGTCTCGGTGGACTCCGGGCAGGAAGCGTTGGATTTATTGACGCAGAGCGATGACATCGATATCGCCCTGGTCGACGTGATGATGCCCGAGATGGACGGCTACGTGACGATGTCGAGGATGCGAGACCTCAACTCCTTTGGCGAGCGGCCGATCATCGCGCTGACTGCCAAGGCCATGAAAGGAGACCGCGAGAAATGCATCGAAGCGGGGGCATCCGACTACATCGCCAAGCCCATCAACAACTCGCAACTGCTGTCCATGCTCAAGTCATGGCTGGTGCAGTGAGCCGGAGTGCGGGGGCAGCAGCGCTACGGCTTGAAGGGACCGGGACGGATGTCGAGGATATCGAGATCCAGCTCCTGCTCGAGGGCATCCGCCTCTGCTATGGCTACGACTTTCGTGAATATGCGCTGAGCCCGCTTCGGCGCGGGCTCTTGACCGCGATGTCACGCGAGGGCGTGGGCACGGTCTCCGCCTACCAGGATCGCATCCTGCACGACGCGGGCAGCATGCAGAGGTTCCTGGGGATCGTGGGCGTGAACGTGACCAGCATGTTTCGCGACCCGGAGCTCATGCGGTGCGTGCGCGAGGAGGTGATCCCCCTCCTCAGGACGTATCCATCGACGCGAATCTGGGTCGCCGGCTGCGCGAGCGGCGAGGAGGTGTATGCGCTTGCCGTCCTGTTGGAGGAAGAGGGACTCCTCAAGCGCAGCAACATCTACGCGACCGACCTCAATGAGGACGTGCTCGCCGTAGCCCGGCTGGGCTCCTACCCGGTGGAACGGGTCCGGCGATACGAAGAGCCTTACCAGTCCTCCGGCGGACAGACCAGCCTGGCCGACCACTACTCCGTCACTGGCCGCACCGCCCGCTTCAATCTGGGGCTGCAGAACAGCATCACGTGGGCTCGCCACAGCCTGGTCACCGACGGATCGTTCAACGACTTCCACCTCATCGTCTGCGCGAACGTGCTCATCTACTTCCGCCCAAACCTCCAGGAGCGCGCCCACCGGCTGTTCTACGACAGCCTGGTTCGCGGCGGTTATCTGGCCGTCGGCAAGCGTGAGTCGCTCCTCTACTGTCCGGATCGCGACCACTACGAACAGGTGCGGGACGGGGTTAACCTGTTCCGAAAGATCAGATGGTGACGCGGCCGCGCAGCCCTGCTCGGGAGGCAGAACCGGCGGCGCCGACCGCCAGGGCGAAGGTCAACATCCTCGTTGTCGATGACGACGCGACGAAGCGCTTCGCGCTCAGGACCGTCCTCGCGCCGCTGGACGAGAACGTGGTTGAAGCCTCGTCCGGCGCCGATGCGCTGCGACAGCTCCTGCGCAACGAGTTCGCCGTGGTCCTGCTCGATGTCCGGATGCCGATCATGGATGGCTTCGAGACGGCGCAGCTCATCCGCCAGCGGCCTCGCTCGGAGCTCACGCCGCTCATCTTCGTGACGGCGCTCGACCAGGCCGAGACCGACATGGGACGCGGCTACAACCTGGGCGCGGTCGACTTCGTTTTCGCGCCTGTCGTGCCCGCGATCCTGCGCGCCAAGGTCATCGTGTTCGTCGAGCTGTACCGCGCGCAGCAGGAGTTGCGCCGGTACCGGACGCAGCTGGAGACGCTGGTTGAGGAGCGCACGATCGCACTCACCGCGATCAACCGCGAGCTGGAAGCGTTCAGCTACTCGGTCTCACACGACCTTCGCGCGCCACTGGTTGCGTTTGACGGGCTGAGCCAGACGCTGATGGAGAAATACGGCACAGCGCTGGACGCGCGTGCCACGGACTACCTGCGGCAGATGCGTGACGCGAGCGACCGCATGACTTCGGTGTTCGACGGGCTGCAGATGCTGTTCCGCCTAACCAGCGGTGAGATGAAGCGCGAGGAAGTCGACATCAGCGATATGGCGGCGCAGGTGGTGGAAGAGATGCGGACGGCGAATCCCGACCGGCAGGTCAACGTCGACATCACGCCGGGCGTCTCCGCGTCGGGCGACCGGCGCCTTGTGCGCATCCTGCTCACCAACCTCGTCAACAACGCCTGGAAGTTCACGAGCGCCAAGGAGACGCCGATCATCGCCGTCGGCCGCGAGGTGGTGGATGGCGAATCGCGCATCTTCGTCAAGGACAACGGGGTCGGTTTCGACATGATCGATTCCCACCGGCTCTTCGGGGCGTTCCAGCGCCTCCACAGCCAGAGTGATTTTCCCGGGGCCGGGATCGGCCTGGCCACAGCGCGGCGGATTGTCAACCGCCATGGCGGCCGCATCTGGGCCGAAGGCGCCGTCGGAGAAGGGGCGACGTTTTACTTCGTCCTTTAGCGTGACCAGGGCGTTCTACAAAACGAGGTGCACGCCCGCCGTGCGTTTGTTCAACGTGCCTTGGCAACCGCTGCGGTTCGCCGGGGCCGCATCTTCTCGATGCTGTCGTTTGCGTGCCTGGTCGTAGGGCTGATCCTGCTCAGCACCTTCGGATATGGCATGTGGCGGGGCGTCTCCGAGCAGCAGCACATGAACCAGGTCTGGAGCTACCACGCCCGCACCCCAGGCTCGGTCCACAAGGCCGTCGATCCGAGCCTCAAGCGTCCGGTCGACGGCGTCGACTTCGCGATCCGCGTGCCCAAGCTGGACTACTTCGCCGCAGTCAAAGAAGGCGTGGACAGCGGTGTGCTGTACGCCAGCCCGGGCCACTATCCGGCCACGAGATGGCCGGGCGATCCTGGGACGGTCGGCGTCGCAGCCCACAACGTGTACTGGATCAACTTTCCGAAGCTGTCCAGAGGCGACGAGGTCGACATCGAGACCCGCTACGGCACCTACCGCTACCAGGTCAACAGCGCCGAGATCGTCAACCCCGACAACCGAACCGCGCTCGTGACCGACGCCAACGGATATCACCTGGTGCTCACGACCTGCTGGCCCCTGTGGGCCGGGGCTTTCGCAACCCAGCGGTACGTGATCCACGCCGACCAGGTCTGGCCGGTGCCGCTCCGCCCGGCCTACACCTAGCCGCCTCTCATCCCGCTTCTAGCCGGCGGTCGAACCCCGGCCGGACGAGATCCAGGACTAGCCGCCCGCTATCGCGCCAAGGATCAGGAAAGGCTCTTTGCCGGAAGCCACCTCCTCAGGCAGCGGCGCATCGGGCGACTCGTCGGAGAGATCTTCCTCGCAGGCAAAGAACCGAATCATCGGCCGGCGCTTCTTGGAGACGTGATCTCGCATCGTGCCCAGCAAGGCCGGGTGGCTCGCCTCGAGCGCGTCGAGCACCGACCGTTGGGTCGCCTGCCCGCTGACTTCCAGGTGCACCACGCGTCCGACGCCGGCCAGGATCTGTAGGTTCGTCGGCAAGACGACCTGGATCACGACAGGGTCTGAACCTCCACGGATAGCACGCCTGGCAGGTCGCGCACGATCGGAGCCCAGCTGTCGCCGCCATCGGGTGACGCGTACACCTGCCCGCCGCTGGTGCCGAAATAAACGCCGCACGGGTCGAGCGAGTCGACCGCCATGGCGTCCCGCAGCACATTGACGTAGCAATCCTTCTGCGGGAGACCTTTTGTCAGCGCCTCCCATTCGTCGCCCCCGGTTCGGCTGCGATAAACGCGCAGCTTGCCGTCGGGCACGAAGTGGTGGGAGTCGCTGGTGATCGGGACCACGTAGATCGTCTCGGGATCGTTTGCATTGACGTCGATGACGAAGCCGAAGTCGGTCGGCAGGTTGCCGCTGATCTCGCGCCAGTTATCGCCGCCGTCGTCGGTGCGCATCACGTCCCAGTGTTTCTGCATGAAGAGGACGTTCGGACGCGAAGGATGCATGGCGATGCGGTGCACGCAGTGGCCCACCTCGGCGTCGGGATCGGGGATGGTGTTCGATCTCAGGCCACGGTTGGCAGGTCGCCACGACCTGCCCGCGTCATCCGAACGAAAGACGCCCGCCGACGAGATGGCGATGAACATCCGGTCGGGCTGGAGCGGGTCGATGACGATCGAGTGAAGGCAAAGCCCGCCGGCGCCCGGCGTCCAGTCTGGCGCGGTCTTCTGCGTGCGCAAACCGGAGAGCTCGCTCCATGTCTGGCCGCCGTCGTTGGAGGCGAAAAGGGCGGCGTCCTCGACGCCCGCGTAGATCATCTCCGGGTCCTTCAAGGACGGTTCTAGGTGCCACACCCGCTTGAACTCCCAGGGATGAGGTGATCCGTCATACCACCGGTGGGTTCCTGGCGTGCCGTCATAGATGAACTGGTTGCCGGCGGCTCCCCATGTCTTGCCGCCGTCATTGGAACGCTGAAGGACCTGGCCGAACCAGCCGCTCGACTGGGAGGCATACAGGCGGTCGGGATCCGCGGGTGAGCCCTTCACGTGGTAGATCTCCCAGCCCGCGAAGTGCGGGCCCTCAACCTCCCAGCGTTTGCGTCCGGCATCCGAGGTCAGGACGAAGGCTCCCTTGCGCGTGCCGACAAGTACTCGAACGCTGCTCATGGCATCATCCTCATGTCTTCGTAGACTTCGCCCCACAGTAAAACTCATCGGTCACGTCCAGGTTGGCAGGGCGCCTCCCTAACAGCCTGTGGGTCGGGATGGATCTAAAAGCTGAGGATAAAGGCTGCAGGATCAGCGCTTGGCCGCGAGATCCGCGCGCAGCCTCTCGCCCATCGCCTTCAGCACCTTGAGCATCAAGCCGTCGTTGGCCTTGATCGCGTCGCGGAACTGGGCGTGGCTCATGACGAAAAGGCGAGCATCCGTCAGGGTGGTAACGGTGGCGGTGGCAAGCCCTCGGTCCACCATGCTGATCTCGCCGAAAAAGTCACCGGGGCCCAGCAGGCGTCTTCGCTTGCCGTCGACCTTGACCTCGGCCTGGCCCTCCAGGAGCACGTAGAAGGTATCGCCCGGACGCCCCTGCCGCGTGAGGGTCCCGCCGGCAGGGACCTCGACCTCGTCCCCCTCACGGGCGATGAACTCGAGCTCCTTCTTCGAGCAGTGCGCGAAGAGGGGCACCCGGCCTAAGGCCTGGAGCTTGGGGTCGGCCATCGGATGCAGCATATTCTGCTCACATGGTCAGGGCGTGCACGGTGTGCGGGCTGCCGATTCCCGAGGGTGCGCGGTACTGTCCCAACTGCGGCGCCGCGGCGGGATCGCTGGTCGAAACCGAAGAGCGCAAGGTGGTGACAGTCCTCTTCGCCGACATTGTCGATTCGACAGGCCTGGCGCAGCGGTTCGACGCCGAACGTTCGCGCGAGCTGCTCGGCCGCTTCTTCGACGCGGCCTCCGACGAGCTGACCGCCCTCCGAGGCAGGCCGGAGAAGTTCATCGGCGATGCGGTGATGGCGGTGTTCGGTCTGCCGCATGTGCACGAGGACGACGCCCTGCGCGCGGTCCGGGCGGGCCTGGCAATCCGGGAACGAGTGCGGCGGCTGGGCGGCGAGCTCGGCCTGGATCTGCCGCTGCAGGTTCGAATCGGGATCGAGTCCGGCGAGGCGGCGGTCGGCAGCTCGCCGACCGGCCAGCTGCTCGTCACAGGGACGGTGGTCAACGCCGCCGCGCGCCTGCAGGCGGCAGCCCAGCCGGGGCAGGTGCTGGTCGGCCAGACGACGCAGCTGCTGACCGCCACCAATGTCGCCTACGGCAGGCGAAGGCGGATCCGGGCCAAGGGTTTCAATTCTCCCCTGGAAGCATTTCCGGTGGATGAGATCACCGCCCGCTCGGCTCGGCGCACGATCCCATTCGTCGGCCGGGCCAGCGAGCAGGCGATCCTCGGCCAGAGCCTTGGCCTGGCCAGCACGACCGGCCGACCAGTCCTGGTCACGATCATCGGCGAGCCCGGCATCGGCAAGTCGCGGCTGGCGGATGAGCTCGCGGCGGGCGTCAGCGCGGCGGTCATGATCCTCCGCGGGCAGTCGCGGTCCCAGACCGATACCGCCACCTTCTCGCCGGCGGCCGCGATCATCGCCGACCTCGCCGCCCTCGGGCCGCGCGACGGCGCCGACACCATCCACGATCGTCTCCGCGAGCTGGCAGCCCGGACCTCCGACGCGGCGGCGGCGGCCAGGACTGCGCAGCGTCTCGGTTTGCTCTTCGGGCCGGGCGAGAGCAGGGACGAGACCGCTTTCGTCCATGAGGTCCAGGCAGGCTTCACGACCGTGATCGATGGGCTCGCCGGCGACCACGCGGTGTTGATCGTGTTCGAAGACACGCACACCCTGAAGGCGCCGATGCTCGATCTCATCGAGCGGACCGCCACGCGCGCCCAGAGTTCTCGCCGCGCGCTCGTCATCGCTCTCGCGCGAAACGAGCTGCTCGAGCAGCGGCCGACGTGGGGGTCGACCACCAGCAACTCCGTCCTCATCCGACTGGACGCCCTCTCCCGCGATGAATCGGTCCAGCTTGCGCGGCATGCCGGCGGCGGACGAATCGGCGACGTCGAGGCCCTCGAGATCGCGGAGCGGGCGGGCGGGAATCCGTATTTCATCATCGAGACCACGGGCATGCTGATGCCGTCGAGCGCCGGCGCCGACGGTCAGGGCAGCCGGACCGTGCCGCCGACAGTGCAGGCGGTGGTGAGCGCGAGGCTCGACGCGATGCCGCCGCGGCTTCGCGAGCTGGCGCGGCGGGCGTCCGTTTTCAAGTACGCGTTCGACCTGACCGAGCTCGCGGTGGTCGACCCGGAAGCGAGCGCCGAGGAGCTACAACAGCTCGAAGACGCGGAGATGATCGTGCGCGACCCGCAGCCTGGCGAGCCAGAACTCTGGCGGCTCCGCCACTCGACCCTGAAGGAGGTCATTTACGCGAGCCTGGCCAAGCGGGAGCGTCTCCGGTTGCATGAGCTCGTGGCGCGATTCCTCCTCGACGGAGGGCATCCCTCCCTGGCCGCGGACCACCTCGAGCTGGCGGCTTTCGCCTCCATCGATCTCGACCCCAACGACCGGACCGTTCCCGACCGCGCAGCGGATGCGCTGCTGGTCGCCGGCGACCGCGCCCGGCGGCGCATGGAAAGCCGCTCCGCGATCGACCGCTACCAGCGAGCGCTGGCCCTGGCCGGGCCCGAGCCGCGATGGAACGTGCGCGAGGCGAGAATCCTTGCCGGCATGGGCGAAGCCCACTATTGGCTCGCCGAGTATCCGGCGGCGACCCAGGCCCTCACCCGAGCGGTGACGCTTGGAGAGGCGCACCAGGATCCGTTCGCGCTGGCGCTCGCACTGCGTTTCCTGGGTGATATCGCGATCAACTTCGAGGCGGACGTTGACAAGGCGGAGCGGCTGCTCAGCCGATCCCTCCTTGCGGCCGAGCAGCTCGGGGATTCCTGGGCGATAGTGCGGTCGCTGCTGTTCGCCGGTTGGGTGCCCTGGACCAGGGAAAGGTTCGAAGAGGCGGACGCGATCTGGCGCCGGGCGCTTGATCTCGTCGATCCAAACGATCACTGGGCCCGCGTCCGCGCGCTCACCGCACTGTCGATCAACCGCAGCGAGATGCACGATCTGGCGGCAGCCCTGCAGCTCATCGACGAGGCCAGCGCGCTCGCCGAGGAGGCCGGGGACAGGTTCAGCGTCGCCAACACCTCGGTGCAGAAGGGCCGGGTCCTGGACGATCTAGGGCGCGCCGCCGAAGCGCTGCCGTGGTTCGATCGCGGGGTTTCGATCTTCGGCGAGCTGGGCGCGAGATGGGAGATGGCTGACGCGCGGGCCGCGCGGGGCATCGCCAAACGAAACCTGGGCAGGCTCGACGAAGCGGAAGAGGATCTTCGGTTTGCGATCAGGGTGGCCGAGGAGCTCGGCGACCGGCAGCTGCCGGCGTGGACCTGGCGCAACCTGGCGCAGGTGGCCGAGCTTCGCGGCGACAAGGCGGCGGCGGAGGAGCTCCTGCAGCGGTCAAAGGACGCCGAGTCACGCGGCCCTCACTGAAAGCTGGAGGCGGAACCGGAAACACCGGCCCCGCGTAGTAGCGGCGTGGGGCGGTCCATCTGGTGGAAAGTCGCGGCGGCGGCGGGATTGGTCGCGGTGCTGGGGACAGCCGGCGCGATCACCCTCCTGTACCACGGCCGGGTGCAACCCCTGGGCCTTGCTCAAGCCGGCCCTCGATCGCCGGCCGCCTCGCCGTCCCCCGACGATCCGCTGACGCTGGCCTGCCGCCGGCCTGCGGTCCCGGGCACCGGGACCACCGGGGTCGCGGGCCTATGGGAGACCCAGCGCGGTTCCATCGCCGGCTATCGCGCGCACGAGAGATTCGCCGAGCTCACCTCGCCCCATGAGGCGGTGGCGCGGACGGATCAGCTCAGCGGCTGGGTCCTGGTCGCCGCCGGCGATGATTCGATCCAGATCCAGACAGGCTGCATCGCTATCGACGTCCGGAATCTGAACAGCGTCGACGAGCTTCCCGGGTTCAACACCGCCGACCGCGACCAATCGGCGCGCGACATGCTGGGTTCGCGCTCGCATCCTTTTGTGGTCTTCGAACCGTATCCGTCGACCATCGCCGTCGACCCTGCTTCGGCAGCCGTCCAACACATCCAGATTTCAGGGGACCTCGAGATCAGCGGAGTGACGAAGCCCGCACGTTTCGCCCTTGACGTCCGGCTCCAGAACAGTGAGCTGACCGCGGCCGGGAGCACGACGGTGCCGGTCGGGGACTTTGGGGTTCAGGTGCCGGAAGAGGTGGGCGGCTTCGTCCAGGTGGATCCGCACATCACGCTCGAGGTCTCGCTGATCCTCCTCCACAGCCGGCACCCCGCAGTCGCGGCCAACCAGGACGGGAGCCCACTCCAACCGAGCTGACCCATTGGCAGCCGCGAGGGGTCGAGACAGCATGGAATCGGGAGCGGCAGGCCCGTTGGAGCCTCATCTCGCGAAGGCTCGACCCGTCTCGGTCCGCGAAAAGCCTGCCGCGCCCGCCACCGTCAGCGCCGACGCGCAAACCGGGACTTATGACCATGAGCAATCGGAGCAAAACTTCTTGCGTCTGCCAATGGAGTGGCTAATGTTGCTGTGGGAGTTGGAGTTGTCTTTGGTCGCGTTCGCACGCGCGGTACTCAGGCGGCTCGACGCTGCGCTGCGCTCGGCGGCGCAGGTGTGCGATCAGTGGCGTTCTATGTCCGGGAGCGAGCTGCGGACAGGCGAACGCATCACGCTCGAAATCGGATTTGTGATCATTCTGGTCGCCCTCAGCGCAGGGCTCGAGCTCGGTCGGTGGCCGGCGTGGAGCGGCCTGGTCGCGCTCGTTGGTTACCTGGCCTGGACGGTGCTCTACTCGGAGGCCACCATCCAGGCCACGCGCCGGCAGCTCGGTCGGAATCGACCGCTGCAAGCGCTATCTGCCGACCCGGCCGTTTCTCCAGGCTAGGAACACAGCCCCGCCCAGCCCTGTCCCCAACAGGGAGCCGATCACAAGCAGCAGCACGCCCAGGCCGCCCGGAGACCCTGGCGCCTCGGGTTGGTTGTTGGCGGCAGCCGGCGTCGGCTGAGTTTCGACCGGCTCAGAAGGTTCGGCGGAGGCCGGCGCTGACGGCGCCGTCGTCGGCTGGGAAGGCGAGGTTGTGCTCGGAGGCGCCGGTGCGGCCGCGCCGCCGCCGGTGGTCGGGGAAGGCGCGGGCGCTGCCGTCGCCGTGACATTGGCCGCGGCGCCCGTCCAACCCCCGCCCGCAGCGTCGCGGACGGTCAGCGTCGCATTGAAGCTGCCCCCGGCATATGCATGCGTGGCCGTGGCGCCCGAGCCGCTCGAACCATCGCCGAACTGCCACGTGAACTGGTAGGGAGGCAGGCCTCCGGACGCCGTACCGGTGAAGGTCACCGACAGCGGCGCACCTCCCGACGTGGGCGTCACCGACGAGGTGACGCGGAGCGGGTCGTACACGGTGACCTGGAACGACGCATGCGACGTGGTGCCTTTGCTGTCCGTGAGCGTAAGCGTCGCGGTGTAGGTCCCGCGTGAGGAGTAGACGTGGGTCGGGTCCGCTTGCGCGTTGGTGGTGCCGTCCCCCAGGTCCCAGGCGTAGCTGTAAGGCGGCACGCCGCCGGCGCCCGAACCTGTCAGCTTGACCATCATCGGCGCGTCTCCGGTAAGCGGCGTGCCGGCAGCCGTCGCGGCCAGCGGCCCATTCACGGTCACGGTTCCCGCCAGCGCGGTGGCGGTGGCGCCGGTGCCGTCAGTCACTGTCAGCTGTGTCGAATATGTGCCGAGCCCGGTGTACGTGTGGGTCGCATTCTGCGTGCTCGCCGTCGAGCCGTCGCCGAATACCCACGCGTAGGTGAAGGGCCCGATGCCTCCGCCGACCGTGCCGGTGAATGCAGCCTC
>VBDR01000028.1:0-69441 GCA_005882135.1 Chloroflexota bacterium | reverse complement strand
GCAGGGTTCACCGTCACTCTTGCGGTCGAGCTGACGATATGGCCGGCAGCGTCAGTGACAGTGACCTGAGCCGTGAAAACGCCGACCGTGCCGTAGGTGTGCGTCGGATTGGCGGTGGTACCCGATCCACCGTCACCAAAGCTCCACGCATAGGTGAATGGCGCGGTGCCGGCCGCGACAGCCGTGTTGAAAGTCACCGGCAGAGGCACATCGCCAACGGCCGGCGAAACGGTGGCGGTGACAGTCGGCGCGGACCTGACGACGATGGTCAGGGCGGTCGCCGTGGACTTGGCCTGGTTGGCGTCGGTGACGGTCAGGACGGCCGTGTAGGTGCCCGCGGTCCCATAGGTGTGACCAGGGTTCTGCGCGGTCGAGGAGACGCCATCACCAAAAGTCCAGGCGTACGTGAACGAGCCAAGTCCGCCGCTGGTGGTGCCCGTGAACGCGACCGCGAGCGGCGCTTCGCCGCTGAGCGGAGTCGCTGAGGAGGATGCGCTGAGGGCGGGCGAAACCACCACCGTCACGGTGGAAGACGAGACGGCCGCAACCGCATCCCTCACCGTCAGGGTCGCCGTATAGGTCCCCGCCGCCGTATACGTGTGGCTTGGGTTCTGCGTCGCAGATGCGGCTCCGTCGCCAAACGACCAGCCAAATGCGTAGGGAGACGTCCCGCCCGTGGCTGAGCCGTTGAAGCTCACCGTCACCGGGGCGTCACCCGCAAGCGGCTGCGCGTGCGCAGCCGAGACGAGCGGTCCGGTGATCGTGATCGTCGCCGTGGTCGCGGTGACGTTTACCCCCACCGCGTCCGTGACCGTGAGGGTCGCCTGGTAGCTCCCCGCCACCGTGTAGGTGTGGCCCGGACTCTGTGCGGTTGAGCTGGCGCCGTCCCCAAAGCTCCATGCGTAGCCGTAGGGCGTGAAGCCACCGGTCGCTGAACCCGTGAAGCTGACCGTCAGCGGCACGTTGCCCGCGGTCGGGCTCGCCGCCGCGGACGCGGCCGGCTTTGGATTCACCGTGACGGTGACGGACGCGGATGCGCCGTGGCCGGTGGCGTCAGTGACGGTGAAGACAGCCGTGTAAGTGCCTGGCGTGGCGTACGCATGGCTTGGGTTCGCGGCGGTTGAGGTTCCCCCGTCACCGAAGCCCCACGCGTAAGTGTTGGGAGCCGTGCCCCCGGTCGTCCCGCCGGTGAAGACGACCGTAACCGGCGCGTCCCCCCTTGTGGGCGCGGCCGTCGCGGTCGCGGTCGGCAGCGGGTTCACGGTGATGGCCACCGTCGCGCTCGAACTGCGGCCGGCCGCATCGCGGACGGTCAGCTGGGCGGTGTACTGGGCCGCCGCAGTGTAGGTGTGGCTTGGGCTCTGAGTGGTCGAGCTGGCGCCATCGCCGAACGTCCAGCTATACGTGAACGGTGCCAGGCCGCCCGTGTTGGAGCCCGTGAAGGCGACCACGAGTGGTGCGTCCCCAACTCTTGGCGAGGCCGATGGCGTCGCTGTGAGTCCGGGCGTCACCGATATCGAGACCGTGGCGGCCGAGGTCTTGGCGTTGGCGTCCCGCGCTGTCAAACGCGCGATGTAGCTACCGGCTGCGGTGTACGTGTGGCTGGGACTAACGCTGGTTGAGCTGACGCCGTCACCGAAATCCCAGGCGAAGGTGATCGGCGCAAGGCCTCCGGTTGCCGAACCTGTGAACGCGACGGCGAGCGGCGCGTCGCCGCTGGTCGGGCTGGCCGAAGCCGCAGCAACCAGGGCCGGCGACACGACCACCGCGGCGGTGGCGCTCGCGGTGCGGCTGCTCGCGTCCGTGACGGTCACAGTTGCGGTGTATGCCCCTGCCGCCGAATAGGTGTGGGTGGCGTTTTGAGTGGAGGCTGTCGCCCCGTCACCGAAAGCCCAGCTGTAGGAGTAGGGACTGGTCCCTCCGGCGGCGGAGCCCGCGAAGGCCACCGGCAGCGGTGCGTCGCCGGCCGCCGGCGAAGCTGTCGCGGATGCTGACAGGGGCAA
The DNA here is from genome assembly GCA_005882135.1 of Chloroflexota bacterium. Classification (GTDB taxonomy): domain Bacteria; phylum Chloroflexota; class Dormibacteria; order Dormibacterales; family Dormibacteraceae; genus 40CM-4-65-16. The sequence goes on along the minus strand of VBDR01000028.1, from coordinate 67,438 downwards.
CGGTGCGCTGCTCGCGGTGATTGTCAGCGCGGCCGCGGCTGCGGTCGCGCTGTTGGCGTCGGTCACCGTCAGGTGGACGGTGTAGCTGCCCGCCGAGCTGTACGTGTGGCCTGGATTCTGGCTGGTCGAGGTGCCGCCGTCGCCGAACGACCACGAGTAGGAATACGGCGATCTGCCGCCGGACGCGGTTCCCGTGAAGTTGACGGCGAGCGGTGCAGTTCCTGATGTGACGGATGCCGATGCGGAAGCCAACAGCGGAGGCGGAGGTGGGGCCGAGGATCCAAAGATATCCGTCATCGGCGATGCCGACGCATCGTTGCTGGTCAAAGTCGCAAGACCCCACGAGGCCTCGACCGTCTTGAGGAACGAGTAGTGGTCGTAGGCGACGCTGGACGTGTAGGCCGTCTTGACGCCGTATCCCACGGCGACGAACGCGACCTGGTTGCCCTGGGTTCCGTCGTCTTCGTCCCACACGAGGACCAGCAGCGAGTGCTGAGTGGTGAACGCAGGCGAGGCAAGAATCGCGGGCACGTGCTGGCTCAGCCATGTGTCACCGGTCTGCACGGAGCAGTCGTGCATGTCGCTACAACCGTTGGGCGTGATGAACGCGTAGGTTGGCGTGCTGCTGGCGGAAGCCAGGTCCGCGGTCATGTTGCTGAAGTCGACGACGTGGCTGTTGCATCGGGTCGCATTGCCCGTGATGCCGGTGAAGTAAACGAACGGGTTGTGCCGCGCGTAGTAAGAGCCCGAGCTGCTCAGCTGGCATGGAGAGCCCATGCTCTCCGCGTACTCACGCCACGTCTTGCCCGATGCCTCGAGCCTGTCCGCGATGTTCGTCGCGTTGGTCTCGCAGCCGGGGCCCGCGTCGCAGTCGGACGGCGCCCAGCTGTAGCTCTGGCCGCTAGTCAGCTCCATGTAGTTGGGCAGGCTCGGATGATCGAGGGCGAAGTAGTTGCCCGCGATCGCGCCCTGCGTGGCAAGGCTGTTGACATACGGCGCCGCCGAGTTGCCGATGATGCTCGAGTACGGCGTGTTCTCCATCACGATCGTGAAGATGTGGTCGTAGGTGGGGACGCCGCCCGGGCTCGGTGAAGGACTGGGGCTTGGGCTAGGGCTTGGACTCGGACTGGGACTCGGACTGGGCGAAGGACTTGGGCTCGGACTCGGCGTCGAGCCGGATGCGGGCGGCATGACGTTGCCGGCCCACCCGGTCTGCAGCGCCGCGATCATGGGACTCCACGGCGAAGAGAAGTCGCCCGCCGAATAACTGCCATAGATGCCGAACCCCTGAAGGTCTTCGCGCATCACGAAGTGCGACCAGCTGATGCCGAGCGAGTTGTAGCGGCTGATCTCGCTGCTCGTAAAGCTGACCGCGGTGGAATCGGTTCGCAAGCCGCCGAACTCGCCGATGATCAGGGGAGTGTTGGCCGGCTCGCCGCTCGGCAGGTTGTCGCCGCCGGCGTAGTGGTGCACCGAGTAGGCCACCTGGGCGGTCTGCGTGAAGCCGCTCAGGTCGCTGCCGCCGGTGTCCTCGATGATCACGATGTGGTTGTGGTCGACCGCGGTCACCGTGTTGTAGAGGCGGCTGCCGAAGGAGACCCATTCCGAGAGTGAGGGTGGAGCGGGCTCGTTGAAAAGGTCGTAGCCGAGCACGTTCGGGTTGCTGGCGAAGTGGGTCGCCATGTCCGACCAGAATGTGTTCATCAGGTTCTGATTGGTCGAGGCCGTCGGACAGTCAGACCAGATGCAGTAGCCGTTGGCGTGGGACTGGTCGTAGCCACCCGAGGCGCCGCCGGGGACCATGTAGAGGACGAAGTAGACCCACAGCTGATACTGGGCCGCCCATGCGACGTGTTGATCGAGCACCGAGAAGAACTGCGTCTTGTTGCTCGCGTACCACGCGTAGTCCATTCCAAAGCGGATGTGGTTCGCGCCCAACGTGTGTATCTGTGCGTAATCAGACTGACCCGCATTGATCAGGTTGATGTCAGGCCCGCCGCAGCAGGAGTTGGCGGGCTCGTTGTTGAAGTTCTCACCGCGGAGCAACACGGTCTGCCCCTGGTACATGAACTTGGAGCCCTGGGTGGTGAGGAAGACCGGGGCCGCGCCGGCGACGAGCGGGCGGGTGGCAAAGATGACAGTGAACACGAGGAAGAGAAGGACGAATGGGGCCAGCTGGCGGACGGCATGCGACCGCATTCCGGAGCTGACGCGTCTATTTACGTCGGTTGACTTCCTACCCCGGTAGTCAACGTGGCCATACCCGACTTTTTGTTTGGTCCGCGCAGGAACACGCATCTGGTTTTCCCCCAGAGCAGAAATCCATATCGGCTTTCAGTCGGCCGCTAATGGCAGCACGACCCATATCGGCTTGCAGCCGGCCGCTAAAAGCAGCACGACCAGTCGGTCTCTCGTAAACCGGACTAACCTCGGGACCGGTACTTTCTTGCGTTTCTCAGCAGCTAAAGAGAAGTCAAGAAGCCCCGAGCACCGCCCTTCCTAAGATCTCGATATGGTCAGGAAGCGCGGCAGGCCTGAGCAATATGCACCATTGCCGCCGTCAGGTCAACAGTTCTTTACCCGACTCGCTCCAAGCGCGAGGTCACGCGGCAAAGTTGCAGACGCTCCAATCTCGATTGCATGCTGATGTATTTGCTGCAGGAATCAGCGCTCGATACGAATAATCGACGCGCGCCGCCGTCGCTGGAGCGAGACGTCAGCCGCAGCATCGCGCTGGTGATCGGTCAGGCGTCCGCTCTAGACAGCGCAGGCACGGCGATGGCTTCGTCGAGTTCTCGTCAGATCAGACGTTCGCGGCGGTCGCCCAGCCTCCTGCGCACTTCCGCCCGCCTCTCCACAAACCTGCGAGCGAAGCTACGCCGCTCCACCGGGACCTCGACCACGTCGCGGCGCCGGTCTTCGGCCGTTCGCCGCTCGCCCTGCCGGCGGTCCGACTCGCCGCGTCGCGGCGCCGACCTCTTCTCCTCGATCACCGCGTCCATGGCACTGCCTTCTCCTCTTTGCAAATTCATCGCGTCACTGCGCCTGGCGGACGGGCTCCGGAAAGAGCGGCTCGATCTCAGACGGCATCGGCAGCCCGAGCTCTTCGAGCCGGCTGAGCACCCGCGGCCTCATCCCGCTGGGCGCAAAGCGGCCGATCACGCGCCCGTCGGCGTCCAGGCCCGAGCGGATGAAGCGGAACACCTCCTGCATCGCGATCACGTCCTCTTCCATGCCCGTGACCTCGCTGATCTGGACGACCTTGCGGGTGCCGTCGCGCATCCGCTCGAGATGCACGATCACGTTGATCGCGCTCGCGACCTGGGCGCGAATCGCGCGTACAGGCAGGTCGTAGCCGGCCATCAGGACCAGGGTCTCGATCCTCGACAACGCGTCGCGTGGCTTGTTGGCGTGCAGCGTGGTCATCGATCCGTCGTGGCCGGTGTTCATCGCCTGCAGCATGTCCAGCGCTTCTGGCCCCCTGACCTCGCCCACCACGAGTCGGTCCGGCCTCATGCGGAGCGATGAGATGACGAGGTCGCGGATCGCGATCCCCTTTCCGTCCGGACCGGCTGGTCGGGACTCGAGCCTGGCGACATGGCGCTGCCGCAGCTGCAGCTCGGCGGCGTCTTCGATGGTCACGATCCGCTCGTCAGACGGGATGTACCCCGACAGCACGTTGAGCAGGGTTGTCTTGCCGCTGCCGGTTCCACCGCTGACGATGATGTTCGCGCGTGCGGAAACGCAGGCCTTGAGGAAGCCGAAGGCGCTCTCGCTGCAGCTGCCCAGCCGGATCAGGTCAGCCATTGTCAGAGGGCCGAGCACGAACTTGCGAATGTTGAGCAGGGGGCCGTCAACCGCGACAGGCGGGATCGCGACGTGCACACGTGAGCCGTCAACCAGGCGCGCGTCGCACAACGGGTTCTCGGCGTCGATCCGTCTCCCCACCGACTCGACGATGCGGCGGATCACGACCATCAGCTCCTCGTCGCTGGCAAAGCTGAGGGGCGTCAGCAGGATCTTGCCCCCGATCTCGACGTAGATGTCGCGCGCGCCCATGACCATGATCTCTGTCACCTGTGGATTGGTGACGAGCTGGGCGATCGGACCCAACTCCGAGTAGTCGTGGGCTTGAACCTGCGGCAGCTGTGCTGTGCTCATTGAATCAACCTCACTGTGGACGGAAATGTCGGCAGAGTTGGATCGGCGGTGATTGCCACTCCGCCGGTGCCCGTGATGGCGGCGGTCCAGGCGACCACGCCGCCGGCGATCGTCGCCTGGTAGGTGTTGTTGCCGTTGATCGTTACGCTGGCTGCCGGGACATAGAACATGCCGATCAGGCTCGTGAACCCGTTTCCGTTGACGTTGTTCGAGCACGTGTTGGGTTGCGAGGACTGTTCGGGTCCAGGTTCGTACAGGAGGACGCGTTGGTACTGATATCCGCTGAACAGGTAGCTGTCGCCTCCGCCGTGCAGATCGACGCAGCCACCGCTTGGCAGGTACAGGACGACCGCTCCAGGCGTCCACGGCCCAGGACACGAGATGTCGCTGCCGGTGCTCGTGTCGACGCAGTGCCCTTCGTTGGCCAGGTCACCTCGGGGCGGCGTCGCCGCCACGGGATTTGTGTTGGGGAGCGTGCTCGCCAGCGGCGGTCGCTGCACGTCCGGCGGCGAAGGCTGGCCCGTCGGACAAGAGCTGATCGTCACGTTTGAGTTGCCTGTACCGGTGTGCGTGCAGTAGGTCAGCCCGGTGCAGGTCGCGTTCGTGGCGAGGTAGACCTTGAAATCGTCCGCCCCCGGATCGGTGGTCACGGACACCTTGATGTTGCCGCTGCTAGCCAGGGTCACCGTCCTGCACATCGAGGGCGCGCTTTCGCGCTCGTAGCAAGTAGGCGAGGCCGGACCGCTGCAGTTGGGCACGCCGTTGGCCTCCCAGCGCACGGCTGTCACCTCGACTGAGTAGGCGCCGCTCGAAAATCCGGTCGAGCCCAGCGCCGCCAGGCTGAACGAGCTGCCACAGCCGACGCCGTTCATGTCCCAGAACTGACGCAGCGCCCGGGCCATCGTCACCACGACTGATCGTGTGGCGATGGTCCCGCTCACGGTCTGGCTGGCAATCGGAATCGAGGTTGCCCCCGTCGCCGCTCCCGCTGAGGTCACGGTGAACGCTTGCCCTCCCACAGTCACAGTCGAGTTGCCCGGGACCGCCACCTGCAGCGCCACCACCGGAATTGACGTGATCGTGCCGGTCAAAGCTGAGGTGGTCGACGTCAGGTTGGGTTCATCGGGAGGCCGCAGCTCGTTGCTGATAAACCCCCCGAGCTGGGTTAGACCGCCTTTGAAGTTGTAGACGCCCGCCGCGAGGAAGTAACAACCGGCCCCTCCTGACAGGTGCGGGTCGGCGTTGTAGGTGCCAGGCTGCTCCACGCTGCGAGTGGTCGAGTTCCATGTCTGAGACGTGGCGTTGATCGGCGGTAGCGCGTAGTTGGGATCCGGGATGTTGAATCCGTTGGCCTGAGCCCCGGTGATCGACCATTTCGGTGGTGTGAGCGGTGCCGGAGGCGCTGGGCAGATGTCGAACACGTTGCCGTTGACAGATCCTCCCGCGGCGCCGCTCTGGTCGAAAATGTTGCCGTTGGACCAGATGTCACCTGTCACAGTTGTGATCGAGTTGCCCTGGAAGGTGAGCGAGTTGCTGCCGCCTGGACAGCCGTCCGGGCTCAACGTCAGGATCGCCGTACCGTTCGTGTCCGCCCTGCGAGCGACCGCCGTGGCCGTGGCACCCACCCGCATGGTGGGCCCCGAGCCGAGCACCTGCATCACGGTGACCGGAACCTGGTGCACCGCCGTGGCCGTGAAGGTCACCCCGGCCAGGGAATGGTCGGCCGCCACCACAGTGAGCACCTGATTGGTCGAGTCACCGAAGACGCAAGAGGCTGAAAGAGTCCCGTAACCCGTACAGGACGGCGCTGTGTAGAGTCTTTGGTTGTTGGCGAACTGGTTGGTTGCGGCCTGTTCTGCCTGCGCATAGTCTGTCTGGTTCATGTAGTCGTAGGCGGCGGCCAGCGCGGCGGCATCGACCGCCGCTTGCATGAGGCGCCGGTCCACGTAGCCGCGACCCCCATCGAGGGCGAGGCCCAGAAATCCGAACAGCACAACCAGCATCAACGCGATCATCACAATCGCCTGGCCGCGCTGGACCCGCGAACCCTTGCCCACGTCAGTACTCCGTCTGATAGGTGGCGGCCGCACTGATGATCAGGTTGTTGGCGGTCACCTGCCGGAGGAGCGGCGTGATCGGCACGAAGTTATAGCGAATCGTCACCTGAAGTGCGGCGTGCTCGTGTGCAGGGTTGGTGGCGCTGCAGCCGGCGCTTGACCGATGGCCGGCAGAACCGCCCGGGGTGGCCCACGCCGTTCCGCCCGGAGCGTTCTCCAGCAATGTACCGTCTGCTCTAACCAACAACGGCTCGAACGCGAGAGTGTCGCCCTCGAATTTCTGCGTGATGTAGATCCAACCCTGGTTGGCTGGAGGCGTGGCTGTGGTCACGGGCCCGTTTGGGCAAGGGTTGGCGAGTGATACATCGACTGCGTGCTGTTTCACCGAGGTCTCGACATCGGCATTCGTGGGCAGCTGGGCCGAGGCGCGGATTGCGGTTCGCGCCCCTTCGTTGACCGCCTGGTTCAGCGTCACGTAGAAGTAGATGACGCGACCGAAGTCGATGACTCCGAACAGGAGCAGGAGCAGAACCGGGGCCACGATCGCGAATTCGACGATCGACTGCGACCGCTGGCTGGCAATCCGGTCGGCAAGCACCTTGCCCACCTCAGTAGCCGCCGACCGTCATGTGGGTGTTGGCCACGATGTGGACCGAGTTGCCGAGCAGGCCGGACAGAAATCCCGAGACAAAGCCCAGGCTAAGCACAAGGACGACGTTGATGTCCGTGCCCTTGTAGCTGTTGTTGTTGGGAGCGGTGGTCAGGTCCAGACCAGGCGTGTTGGAGTAGCAGATATAGAGCAGCGGTTGGTTCAGGTCGGTCGGATAAACCGAATCTACATACGGCGGGTTGTACGAGCTGTTGCTGTCAGCCACCGAGGGACATGTGGTTCCGCTTGCATTGGCGAGCACCGAAGTCGGCAGGCCAGAGTGGGTCAGGATGCCATCGACCGAGCTCTTGATCGCACCGTCATACAGAAATGGATTGGTGCCTGTGCTGGGATCGAACCAGCTTGCCTCGCGCGCACCTTCGCGCGCGGCGCCGGTCAGACCCACTGCGAAGTAGAAGGCTCGCCCCAGATCGATGATCCCGAAAAGCAGCAGTGCGAGAACGAGCGCCGAGGCGGCGAACTCGACACTCGACTGGCCACGCGTCGCATTACGCTTTGTGCCCACCGAGTTACCCGCCCCGCAGGATCTTGAACGCCATGATCGCGGCCGGCCCAAGCAGGATCACCCACAGCGTCGGGAAGATGCATCCGAGCATCGGGATGAGCATCTTCAACGAAGCCTTCGCGCCGCGCTCCTGTGCGCTCAGCAGACGTTTGTTGCGTATCTCGTCGGACTGGATCCTCAGGATCCGGCTCATGCCCGACCCCAGCTGCTCCGATTGAATGATCGCCTGGACGAAGTTGTTCAGCTCCTCGACACCGGTGCGCTGGCCCATGTCGTTGAGCGCCTCCAGCCGGGGCCGTCCGAGCCGGACCTCCTGCATGACCCGGCCGAACTCGCTGGCAAGCGCGTGCTCGTATTTCTGCACCACCTGCTCGATCGCCGCCTCGAAGGTGAGTCCGGCCTCGACGCAGACCACCAGCACGTCGATGACGTCAGGAAGGTCGGAGAGGATCTCGGCGCGGCGACCACTGACGCGCTGCCGCAGCCAGAACATCGGCCCGTAGAGGCCGATCACTGCGCCAACCGTGGCGAGGATGGCGAGCAAGATCTGGTTGTGGGCGAGGGTACCGATCAAGATGCCGAGGCTGCACAGAGCGGCGGTCAAGACGTAACGAACAGCGATGAAATAGCTCGGCGTCATGCCGCCAGGCCGCCCGGCCAGCTGCAGCGTCATGTAGATCTGCTCGCGGGCCTTTTCCGGCATCGAATGCTCGAACCACCGACCCAGTCGCGTCAGAGCGGGCCGCACCACGCGCTCGCCGAACGGCTGCTGGAGCTCGATCTCGGCGATGGAGGGCGGCGCCCCGGTCTCGTACACCCGAAGACGGCCCTCGACCACGTCGGCGTTGCTGGGGGCGGCCGGCGAAAGGCTGATCACCGTCGCGAACACGCCCACCGCGGCCAGCATCCCGAGCGCAATCGCAACGTAGAGCGTGGTCATCGCTTACACGCGGAAGTTCGTGATCCGTCTCACGAGCATGTTGCCGATGAAGATCGAGATGCCGGCCAAAACGAGGAGGACGCGACCACCCGGGTCGGTGAACATCACACCGAAGTAGCTCGGGGTGATGATGTTCAGGATCCCCGCCACGATGAAAGGCAGAAGGGTGATGATCCAACCCGAGGCCCGCATCTGTGCGGTCAAGGCGGAGATCTGAGCCTTCATCTGCACCCGCTGGCGGATCGTGTGGGAGATACCGTCGAGAATGCGCGCCAGGTTGCCACCGACAGACGCCTGGATCGTGATCGCGGTCACGATCAGGTCGAAGTCCTCGCTGCCGACGCGCCGGACCATGTTCACCAGGGCCTGGGGCGTCGAGCTTCCGAGGCTCATCTCGCGCAGGGCCCGCGTCAGCTCGTCGGAGATGGGCGGCGTCGAGTTGCGCGCCACCGCCTCGATCGCCTGCGGCAGGGACAACCCCGCTTTGAGCGCGTTGGCGAGCAAGCCGACCATGTCCGGCAGGCGGCCGTTGAAGGTCTTCAGGCGCCGGCGCTGCCGAAACTTGACAAAGCGCATCGGCAGCAGGTACGCAACCACTCCGGCGATCACAAATTGCGGAGCGAAGCCAAAGCGCCACAAGGAAAGCAAGGCTCCGACCAGCAGGAACGCGAGCTGGATCATCACGAATTCGGAGCTGCGGAGCTTGATGTCGGCCCGGGCGAGGTGCTCGGCAAGCGTCAGGCCGCCGTTGAGCCGGCGCTGGCGGCCGGAGCGTTCCGCGAACGCCTGGAAGGGTTGGTTGATGCGATCGCGAAGCGAGGCAGGCTGCGAACGATTCCCGGCCCCCGCATCCCAGCCGTAGGTTTCAGCTCGTCGGATGGCCGGCGGCAGCGCGACGGCGACGCCGGCGAGGAGGACTCCGGCGGCAGCGATCAGCGACAGCAGGAGGATGCTGCTCATCTCACCTCAGGGTCCCCGCCCCGGACGGTTCGAAGATCGCCAGCGGCACCGACTCGCCCCGCTCCAGGAAATGGTCGAGGTGTATGGAGGGCTTGCCGGCCGCGGTGTGCATGCCGACGGCGTTGCCCTCGGGGTCGACTCCGGTCTGCCGGAATTGGAACAGCTCCTGGAACTGGGTCTCGCCGTTGACCAGACCCGTGACCTCGGCGATGCTGACGATCTTTCGGGCCCCCCCGCGCACGCGCTCGGCCTGGACGACGATGTCGATCGCGGAGGCGATCTGCTTCTGGATCGCGCGCGCCGGCAGGTCGGCTCCACCCATCAAAACCATCGTCTCGAGCCGGCCGAACGCGTCGTAGGGGCTGTTCGCGTGGACGGTGCTCATCGAACCTTCGTGGCCCGTGTTCATCGCCTGCAGCATGTCGAGGGCCTCACCGCCCCGGCACTCGCCGACGATGATCCGATCCGGACGCATGCGAAGCGCGTTGCGGACCAGGTCGCGAATCTCGATCGCGCCTTTGCCTTCAACATTGGGCGGCCGCGATTCGAGGCGGATCACATGATCCTGCCGCAGCTGCAGCTCGGCTGAATCTTCGACGGTGACGATTCGCTCGCCGGAGGGGATGAAGCCGGAGAGGATGTTGAGCAGCGTCGTCTTGCCGGACGATGTTCCGCCGGAGACGAGAACGCTCAACCGGCTCCGAACAGCGGCACGAAGAAACTGCATCATCTCTGCGGTCGCGGTGCCCATGGTGAGAAGGTCGGCGGGCCGCAACTTGTCGCGGGAGAACTTCCGGATCGTCATGCACGGGCCGTCGAGCGACAGCGGCGGCAGCACCACGTTGACACGAGATCCGTCGCGGAGCCGCGCGTCGCACATTGGCGAGCTCTCGTCGACGCGCCTACCCACCGTGCTGACGATGCGATCGATGACCTGTCGCAGCTGGGCCGCGCTCTCGAACGATGCCGGGCTCAAGCTGACGCGACCGCCGCGCTCGACATAGATCTGATGCGGGTTGTTGATCATGATCTCGGAGATGGCGGGATCTTCGAGCAGAGGTTGGAGCGGACCCAGGCCGAGCACCTCGTCCAGGAGCGCGTCGACGATGTGGCCGTACTCGAGCCGGTTGAGGATGGTCCCGCTGCTCTTGATGTACTCCTCGGTCAGGCTGGCGATCTGAGAGCGAACGCCTTCGCGGTCGGTGATGTCGACTTCGTCGGCATGCCTCTCCACGAGCAGGGTGTGGATGGCGGCCTTGGCCGCCGCCACGGATGACGTGATTCTCGGAGGCTTGCTCGCGACGGCGTCCGCATCGTTGTCGGCAGACACCGGAAGCGGCTCGGGGCGGGTGCCCGCGATGACGCTTAGACCGCCATCGCCGGAGACCGCGCTGTTGAGCTCGGGGTGCTTGCGCGCTTCGAGCCGATCCTTCAGCGCCACGCCCACCTCCAGTCTCGCGACAGCATCACGTTGCCCAGGCGCAGGAGCGATTGCTTCGCTGCCTTGCGCACGCGTGGATCGCGGTCAGTCAGCAACAGGTCCAGCTCTTTGAACTGCGCCTGCGCATGGAGCTCGCCGAGAGCCTTGGCGGCGGCCATCCTCACCCGCCAGTCGGGGTCGCTCAAGGCAGACGTCAGCGCCGGGATGGCCGTGCCGGCTCGCATCCAACCGAGGGCGCGGCAGCTGATCGCGCGATGACGTCGGGTGCCGGAATCCAGGAGCGCGAGCAGTGGTCCGACAGCGGTGTGCCGGCGACGCAGGCCCGCCGCCAGCGCGGCGGCTCCCAGCAGCCCTGGGCGGCGTCGACTGGAGAGCACGGTCTCGATGAACAGATCGGGTGCAGCCCGCGCCAGAGCGACGACCAGGGTGCGGCGCGTGCCTGCCCGCCTGGTGGCGGCGAGGAGCGCTTCAGCGCTCCGGATGCCTCCGATCCTCCCGAGCGCCCTCGCCGCGCGGTCCGATACCGCCACATGCTCCGAGCGCAACAGCGGAGCGAGCCACGGCACGGCCGGCTCCAGGCGCAGCGCGCCGAGGATGCGGCAGCATCTCTCGAGTTGCAGTGGATCGTCCTCGGCGAGGCCGGCGACGACGGCGTCGGCGACGCCCGAGCGGTGCAGCGCAACCACCAGACGGGTCAGCGAAGCGCTCTGCGGCTGCAGAGGCCAAGCCACCTCGGCAACCACAGTTGCGACATCGAATGCGCCGTCTTCGAGGTCGATCGGCAGGCGGTCGCCGCTTCCGGCCGCCACGGCCTCGACCTGCCGCTTGAGGGCGGCGCGCCGCATGCCGGCGCGCGCTTGCTCCATCCGACCCGGTGGCGCCTCGACGGCCATGGCCCCCACCTATCTCGCGCCGTTCACACTTCGCGACCGCGCCCCTGTGCGGGCCGCGGCGCTGCTGCGCCCGTGCCAGGCCTCGAGGAGCGTGGTCAGCGAGTCGGTGCCCTTTGTGATCTCACTCTTCGGGTTGGTCAGGCTGAGGATCGTGCCGTCAACCGCGGCCTGCTCAGGCCTCATCTCGTCAAAACCGACCTCGATGTCGACGCGGCGCTTGAGCTTCCGCTCGACGGCGGGTCGAGAGACCGCCGGTTTCGGAGTCCGGTTGTTGAGCACCACTGCAAGCCGGTCATCAGGCGTGCCGAGCTGCAGCAGGATGTCGATCGCGTCGGCCGCGCTCTTCAGCGCCGACAGCTCGGGAGCCGCGACCAGGACTATGTGCTGGGTCAGGTCGAACAGCGCGAGCGTGGAGTCCGTGATGGTGATCCCGAGGTCGACGACGATGTACCGAAACGTTTTGCGCAGAACGCTGATCGCCCTGTTGATCAGCTCGGGAGTGACCTCATCGGCCTCCTCGGGTTTGAGGGCGCCGGGCAGGATCATGGGCCCGCCGGCGTGGTAGAGCACAGTGCTCAGCAGGACCTCTTCGAAGGACTCCGGCGGGACGCCGCCCACGCGGGCCAGGCAGGTCGTCGGCAACAGGCCCGCAAGCAGGGCCGAGTGCGAGTAAGGAAAGTCGAGGTCGAGGAGCAGGACCTGGCCCGGATACCGCCGGGACAGGGAGCCGACGAGGTTGAGCGCGATGCAGGTCCCGCCCGAGCCGCCCTTTGGCGAGTACACGCCGACCACGGTCGCCTCGTGCAGGAGCGTTCCCCACGTCGCCTGCAACGTCGTGTCGGCGAAAGCCCTGAAGCGCTGATCAGCCACCTTACGCAGCTCTTCGATCACCGACGCATGGCGACTCCCGAGGACCGCATGGAGGCTCTGCCGGTCCAGGGTCAGCACGATGCACTCGCTCTGGGCGTACACGGATGCCTGCTGAGGCCTGTTCAAAAGGCAGGCTCCGTCTCCCAGGTAGTCGCCTTCTGACAGCACGGCGACAGTCACGAGGCCCGGCGGTTTTTCGACCACGACACGGCAGCGGCCTCGCTCGATGAAAAAGAGGCTGTCGCCCGGTTCGCCCTGGTTGACGATCATTTCGCCGGCGGCGATGCGTACGCGTCGAAGACGCCGGGCCAGAGCGCGGAGCACGCCCTCGGGAAGCGTGAAGAACACGGCGGCCTGCTGCAGAGCCCACATCCGCGCGAGCATGTCTTGATACGGAGGCCAACCGTTTTCGGGGCTTCGCTGCAGAACGGGCCGCCGAGAATCCTGAGCTGTGGGGGCGAGCGCCTGCCGTCCGTTCGACGGGCTTTCAGGACCGCTGATCTGGACGTCAGGCCTCAACGTCGTCGGTCACCCATCGAGGGAATCAGCTCTTCGTGAATCCCCAACGCGCCTCGACCTGGGCGGGGCCGATGATGCCGGGCTCGTTGGTGGAGGGGCACGTTGGATCTGCCGGTGCGACCGACTTCTGGTAATCGTGAAAGGAGAGAAGCGCGTATTTGAGGTTCGCATTGAGGGTCAGCCAGTCCATGAACTGCGCATCGCACAGCGACATCACAACCGTCAGGCTGCTCGCGACGCCCTGCATCTGACCCTGCTTGGGCGCGGCCGAGGGCGGGCCGACCCGAATCACGTACACATTCGTGAACACGGTGCGCGTGACCATCCGAGGGCTGGCAGGCGAAAAGATCCCGGTATTGAGGGTCGCGATCACGTTGATGTCGTCGCCCTGGGCGATATAACCGGCGACTCCCTGCTGCTCCCCGGTGGGAAGGGTCAGCGCCACGTAGCCCTGCGGTATGGGCAAGAAGGACGATGCCACCCCCGCCGCCAGCTGGTCGGGATTCGACGCCACGATGTTGGCCGTGAGGGCCTGGCCCCTGGGAATCGTCACCAGCGCCGAGTAGCCGGTGAGGTCGCTCAACTTGAGGTAAGCCTTCGGTGGCAGTGCATTCACAGGCACCGGGCTCAACGTGATCATGTCGGCGGTGATCGGCTCCCGGGAATCGATATCCCTGGCCGCGACGACGACCCGAACCTGGCCGGGCGCCTGCGATCGATTCACGAACACGATGCCGAACGCAAACATCAAAAGGAACGCCAGCAAGGCCAGCGCCACACCAACCACGAAGAGGGGTGTGCGAATGCCGGTCCGCGCCGGCCGGGTCTGAGTTATCGCTGCCAATCTTTATGTCCTCTCCAGGGGTGGCACCGAGGCCACCCAGCGGCTGCCGTCCCAGTAGTCGCCGGGTTCGGATGGCGGCTCTGGTCCGATGACAAGGAGGTGCACCCTTCTGAGCACCAGGGTTCCTGCGAGCACGTCATGCAACGCCTGCTTGCGGGGTGTGAATGCGGCCATGAGCCAGCCCGTGCCGAGCAGCAGCGTGGACAGCGTCTTCAACAGGTATCGCGCGGTCGCCCGCCGGAAGGTGATCGGATCGCCGTGTGCGTCGCCGACGTAGAGCTCGAGCGCAATCTTTCCCAACGTGCCCCGCGCCGGCGAGCTCTCGAGCAACGCGAAATAGGCCCACGCCACCGCAGCGGAAACCGGGGCTACATTGGCAAAGGCCCTGATATCTCCCGGGGCGATGAGGTATGCCCCCACTCCCAGCGTGAACTCGATAGCTCCGAGAACCAGGGCATCGATCAGGTAGGCGAGCAGTCGCCGCCAGAACCCGGCGTAAGCCACCTCCGTCTTCACCGCCGGCAGTCGAGCCAGCCGGGCTGACGGGATCATCTGGGCACGCCGCTGCACACCGTTTCTTCAGGTCCGAAAACGGCCTCCCCTGAAGGCGGCATCCGGTTCGCTAGGACTGCGGACACGACAAACCTGGTCGGCGTGTGATCACCTCCCGCCGGCTGATGCTGGCTTGTGGCCCAACTTAGTCACGGTCGGGGGTTGCCACAACAGGTCATTCGTCCCCATCCCGGCCCCTGGCCAGGGACCGACCGGGACGAATTACCCAAGCCCCAGGGCCGTCGATTCCTTCGGGTTCGCGACCACAACTGCGGCCGGTCTCCGCACATCAACAGCGGCCGTCAGCCCGGCCAGGACCCCGACCAGCATCGCAATCTCCTGGGAGAGACCCGCGAACGTGATGTACTGTGCGGTCGCTCCCAGCATCAGCAACATGGCGCAGGTGGCCAGGGACGCAGCGCCTATCACGCGTCGGGAAGGATCCATGTCCCCGCGCTGTTTCCAGGCGACCGACATGATCGTCAAGAGCATCCCCACCAGGAGCGCGACGCCGACCAGGCCGGCCCGAAAAGCAGCCCACAGGTACTCGTTGTCGACAAAGCTGGTCAGCCGGTCGGGGACGGTGCTGGGAATCACCGTGCCGGTGCCGACCCACAGGTGGTCGCTGAGGGCGGGGATGATGAACTCAGTCCAGTAGCGGATCCGCGTCTGCATGCTTTCCGGGAGCGCAAAGCCCTGGGCCGTGATCAGCTGCTGGCTCTCAATGCGCTGGCTGATCTCGGGCCAGAGGACCACCACCAGGACGGCGGCGCACGCGACGGTCACGATCAGCTCGCGGGGGACGCGGCGGGCGTAGAAAAGCACGATCACGGTCGCCACCGGCAAGGTTGCCAAGGCGGCCCATGTCCCGCTCGCCAGCATGCCCAGGGCGCTTGCCCCCATGACCGCAGCCAGCCACCACCCGGGAAAGTCTCGATGTCGGAAGGCGGCGAGGGACAGCGCCAGGATGAAGGTGAGGAGGCCAAAAGCGCCGACAGCGCTGTAATGACCCAGGGTCGAGTTCGCGCGATACGAGGCCTGGCTCGGACCGGGATAGTAGGTGGCGAAAAAGTCACGAACCCCGGGCAGGTTCAGGATCTCGGCGCCCGCGATCAGGCCCACGATGACGCCCGCCGCCAGCGTTGAGTTGAGGACGATCCGCAGGCGGTCATGCGTGGGCGCCGTTCGCGAGAAGACGTAGTAGACACCCAGGAAGAGCGCCGGCGAGAGGACGGTTCGCCACGTGTCCAGGTCGGCCGACCAATGCGACAGGAGCAGGACCGTCCATGGGATGACGATGCTGCCGATGACGTATGCGCCCACGGCGATATCGAGGCCGCTCACCGGTCTCGAACGCCTGGTGGTCACCTGGTGAATGACGACGCCCGCGAGGACGACGAGCAGGATCACTTCGCTGGCCTTCAGCACCGGGATGACCGCCCCGCGCGTCAGCCCCGCCGTGAGCGGGACTGTCAAGACGAGGACCGCGCATCCGAAGATCGGACGCCTGATGGTGAGCGCGAGCAGCCCGAGCGCAGCCACGCCTCCGACGGCGGCGACGACCACGTTCATCTCAGCTCGCCGAGCGCCTCAACACGCCTCGACGGCCGCCGGCGACCTCGTGTCCAGGCCCAGAGCTGCGATGTACCGCGGAGCGAGGACGTCCCAGCTGATCGCGCTCAACGCCACCTTCGCCCGGCGGGCCTGCCCGCGAGCCGCTTCGCCGTCCTTCAACAAGCCTTCGATCTGACGCGCCAGGTCGGCAGGGTCGCCCGGCTCGAAAAAGGCCAGCGAGTCGTCGGCAAAGTAATCCGCGATGGTGGGCAGGCGCGCGCATGCGACCGGCACATCGTGCTGGACGTACTCGAGGAGCTTGGTTGGAAACAACAGCTCGCCGTAACCGTCGGCGACGATGGCCACCACCCCCACGGCTGCCTGGCTGATCTCGGCCATCGCCTCGTCCCACGGCCGGAAGCCCCGGAAGACGACCCGGTCATCGAGCCCAAGCTCCCCCGTGAGACGCACCAGCGCAGGCTTGAGCTCACCTTCGCCGAGCACCCGCAGGCGGAGCTCCGGCCAGCGCGGATGAAGCAAGGCGAACGCACGAATCGCGACCTGGACCCCATATCTCTCGATGAGCGAGCAGTGCGTGACGATGAAGGTCGGGCTGCCGGCGTGGTTTGGCGACGCGGGCAGAATGGCGACCGGAATGGTGTTGGGAAGGATCGAGACCTTGCGAGCGTCGAGGCCTCGTTGGGTCAGTAAGTCCTGGTTCTTCTGGCTGACCACGATCACGTGATCGGCCAAAGTGAACGCGATTCGCTCGATCCAGCGGGTCAGTTGAACGATGGGATGACGCCGGCTGATCCTCATGCGCGCCGCGGTGAGCTCTGGCGTGAGCTCGAACATCTCGAGCACAACCCGCGCACCACGTAGGCGGGCCGGCAGGGTGGTGAAGATCAGAAAATCCTGTGGGTTGTCGACGAGCACGGCGTCGTATCGATGTCGAATCGAGAGCCCCAGCGCCAGGGTGACCGCCCAGACGAAGAAGACCACGTATTCCTCCAGATACCTGGCCGCACCCGTTCGCTTGTGCTGCATCGGCAGCGAAAAGATCCTCAGGTGAGGGTGATCCCCCTTCGTGCTCGCGATGCACAGAAGATCAACTCGAACCCCGAGGTCCAGGAGCTGAGCCACGTTGCGCCGAAGCGTCGCGTGGGACGGGTAAGGGTGTTCGCTGACGATCAGGACGCGCTGAGATGCCGCCACATGACCACCCCTTCTTCGTCAATGATCGACTGCAGTCGAGCGATGGCTTCATCGCGCTGCGCCCTCAGCCTCGCTTGCAGCGCGACGCTCCTACGCTCCATCTCGGCTCGGTCTCGAATCCCCTGCAGCAGCGTCTGGGCCATCGCGTCAGGTTCGTTCGAGCAGAAGAGCGCGGCGCCATCAAATCGCTCCTTCAGAGCGGGCAGGTCCGAGAGCACCAGTGAGCGGCCCAGTCCAACCGCCTCGAAGGCGGCCCGATTCATGATCCGCGGGTCGGTGCTGAAGACGCCGACCACGTCGGCGGCAAGCATCTCGCCGAGAAATAGCGGGTAGGCGAGAAATCCCGTGAAGAGCACATTGCGAGGCGCGCCCGAGCGCACCTTGGCCATGAGCAGCTCGGGGTCGCCGGTGATATGGAATTCGATGTCGGGCAGCAGTCGCGCGGCCTCGATCGCCTCGACCACGGGCTCGTTGGAGTCCATGCTGCCCGCGATCAGAACCCGCCGGCGCTCGGCGGGAGGAACGGCTTGCGCGTCGCCGGCCTGCGGCAGGTCGTCGGGCACCATCAAGGCTCGCGCTCCCCACGAGCCGGCCAGCGCTTCGAGCTCCGCCGTGTGCAGGAGGACGACGCGGACGCGACGGAGCAGCCACCTGTGAATGGGCCTCGCCCACACCCACTTGGGGGAATGGAAGGCGCCGGTATGGCAGTCCACCACCAACGGCCGGCGGTGGACCAGACACCAGAGCCAGGCCACCAGCGGGGCAAAAACCGGAGGCGTGATGACGAGGACGGTCCGCGGATTGTCGCGGCTCAGTGTGTTCCAGGTCTGAAACGACTTCATGACATAGGCCAGGGGACGGGCAGCCAGGCGATGCCCGGTGAAGCCATCCCCAAAAAACCGGGCCTGGCCTCCAAGAGCGGCGGCCAGAGCGTTGGTCCGGCCCTGGAATTTGGTCCACGCGACCGCCGACAGCAGGGGTTGGTTCACGATCCAGTCGGGCCGCGCCACGTCGGGAGGCGGTACTGGTTGGCCGCCACCTCGTAAACCTCCTTCGCCGGCGTTTCCGGCTCCGCGGGCGCCTCCTTCGCGGCATCGGTCGCGAAGATGCTCGCCACGACCTGGATGCCGGCGAGCCGCAGGGCTTCTGCGGTGCGCCTGACATCGGAGGACCGCGTGGTCTTCGCGGTGGCGACCACAATCGCGAGATCCACCGTCCGCGCCAGGGACACCGCCGTCGAATCGCGGTCCGGACTCGGAGCGGACATGATCGTCAGGTCGTACTTGTCGTCCTCTTGGCCGGCGGCTTCGTTGGCGATGCGCACGTCCGGGTCGGGCGGCGCGCTCACGATCGTCATCCGCGAGCCGTTCATGCCATGCTGCTGCTGCATCACGTACGTGTTGGCGTCGGCGTCGACGACAAGCACCTTCTGGCCCGCCTTGACCCCGGCCAGCCCGAGACCAGCCGCGATCGGCCTCACCAGGTCGCGCCGCGAGGCGGCGACGACGAGCAGCTTGCGCATGTGAGGGTGCTGCGCGAGCAGGTTGGCGCGGGCCAACGCGTAAGGCTCCGCGCGCGCGGTCAACGCATCCTTGTGGGAGACGGCGATGACAAGCCGCGTGCCGGCGGCCTGGGACAGAGCCTCAGTTTCGAACAGCCGGTCGTCGAACCGGTCCAGCAACACCACCGCGGCGAGCCCGATGCACAGCCCGGCCACCAGAGCGATGGCCAGGTAGCGCAGCGGGTCGGGGTCGATCGGCTTGACCGGCGGCGACGCGGTCTGCACCAACGTCAGGCTTCCCGACAGGCGCTGTTGCTCAGTCGCAAGCGCCTGCAACTTGTCATACGTCGAGCCGTATTCACTTTGCAGGAGGGTGAGGTGCGTCTGTTCCGCCGTGGTCGCAGGCGAGGTCAGTGGACTCGGCGGCACCTTGGCGAGGTTGGCCTGCACGGTCGCGATCTCGGTGTTGATACGCGTGAGCTCGTTCTGCAGGTACTCGCGGGTCGGGGCAATCAGCTGGTCGATGTCGGCCGCGTTCTGATCCATCATCGCGTAAGCGACTGCGTCGGCCAGCGCGGCCGCGTCGGCGGCTGAGGAGGCGGTGACGCTGACGGCTATCCAGTTGGCCCCGCCCCGAGTGGTGTTCGCGCTCACGCGCAGAGCCAGGCTCGTGGCCGTGCAGGTCAGGCTCGGCAGTGGTGTCTTGGCCAGGTTGGGACCGGAGCACGCTCGCTGTAGGACGGGCTGGCTCGTCGCGCTCTGGATGAAATGCGCGCTCAGGAGCTCGCCCGCCTGCAGCGCCAGGTCAAATCCCTGCGAGGCGTTTATTCGCTCGTCGACCCGGAGCACGGCGGTGCCCTGGTAGACAGGCGGCCTGATGACCGACGCCACCCCGGCGCCAATCAGGAAGAGTGCAAGGATGGCGATCAACACGTAAAACCTGTGCCGGATCGCGTGCCCGATCGTCTTGAAGGCGGCCCGCTCGTCCATTCTTCTATGCGCCTGCCGAAGACAGGCCCAACAGGGCAGGCACGGTGAGAGCGAGGATCTTGAGGTCGAGCCCCAGCCCAGCCTCGCGGACGTAGCGCACGTCGAGCGCCATCATCTCTCCGGCCGAGAGCTCGGTCCGGCCGGAGACCTGCCACAGCCCGGTCATTCCAGGCTTGACCATCTGGCGCTCGAAGTACCAGGGCAGGTAGTGCTCCAGCTCGTACGCGATCGCCGGTCGCGGACCGACCAGGCTCATGTCCCCGCGGAGGACGTTGAAGAGCTGGGGCAGCTCGTCGAGGCTCGTGCGGCGCAGGAACCTGCCGACACGGGTCACCCGAGAATCGGCGAGAGACTTGTAGGGGCCGGCCGCGGTCTCCCCGGCGAACCACGCGATCGCCGAGGCCCGATGTGTGCGCTCGTCGCTGTTATGGCGCATGGAGCGGAACTTCCACATCTTGAATCGCGCGCCGTGCAATCCCACGCGCTCCTGCCGAAAGAGGATGGGTCCTGGGCTGTCCGCCTTCACCAGCACGGCCAGCACGGCGAGAAGCGGCAGCAGCAAAAGCGTCGCGCTCACGCCGACCACCAGATCGAACGGTCTCTTCCACGAAACCTGCCGCTGACGGGCGACCGCCATACGCTCTGTCGAGCTGTATTGATCGATCGCATCCCGATCGGATCCCGGCGGGCACGCGTCCGCTAGGTCCAGGTGCACCCCACGCACGCAGGCTAGGTGCGGAGTTTCCAAGCGTAAATAGGCAAAGGTCCTATGTCGCGGGGACAGGAGATGCCGGCGCCGGGACTGGCTAGCTCTTGGTCGGGTTCTTGGTCAGAAACGTCGCCACCGCAGCTCCGGTCGGAGTCAAAAAGCCGGTCGCCTCCGAAAATGCCGGACCTTGGGCCAGCACGAAGCTGACGCCCGCCGCCGCCTCGTGGTCGAGCAGATACGCCACCGCCGAGCTGTTGAGAGCCTGGTTCTCGTAGTGGCTGTCGGTGGTCGAGGCGCCTGCCTCGCCGACGACGTACGGCTTGTTGAGAATCCATCTCCAGTTGGGGTAGCTGGGGTGGTCGTCGTACACGTGGATGTCGTAGAAGTCCACCGCGTCCGAGTATTTCGCCAGGTCGGGGAGGGGGTTCCAGTAGAGCTCGGTGGTATCCGAGAAGGTGAACAGCGCGGTGGGCGAGGCGGCTTTGGCGGTTCGGTAGAGGTCGCGCATCCAGTCGTGGACTGTCTGGTCGGAAAAATTGGGACTGACCGGATTGTCGTGCGGCGGGGCAGGCAAGTGTCCATCCTGGGCCAGGCTGTTGTAAGGCTCGTTGAAGAGGTCCCAGCCGATGACTGTGTGCCGGGCGCCGAAGCGACCCAGGAACTGATCCGCCGCCCGCAGGTAGCCCTGGCGCATTGCCGGGTGGGCGCCGTCGAGCGCCTCGAAGTGAAAGTTGCCGCTGCTTCCTGTCTCCTGCTGGTCGTACAGCACGGCCAGGACGCGCATGCCGTGTGCGTCGAACATGTCGAGCGCCGCGCTGAAGTTCTGGAGCGCCGACTGCTCGAATCCCTTGAAACCCGTCGCTGGATCCCAGGACATTGCCTCGTCGAGGCCGACAAAGACGCGCATCACCTTGCCCAGGCGGTGCTGCTGGATGAAATCCAGGTCTGCCTGGAGGGCGGGGCGGGTCGACTCCCAGTATCCGCCGCTCGACTCGGAGCGAAGCCACTGTGTTCCGACCCACTCACCGCTCACCGTGCGCGGGACGCCGTAGTTGAGGCCGGCCATCGAGGGGGCGGCGATCATCGGCGCGGACCGAGACGGGATCCCCGTTCGCCAGGCCCAGACGCCGACCGCAAGCGCAATCAGGGCGATCAGCGAGACCGCGGCCGCAATGCGAGCACGCCAGGAGCGCACGATAAGGACGCTAGGCGGCGGTCGATGCTGGGCATATAGGTCATTGGTCCCGGCCTGCCCGCGCCGCGCCGGTGCCCAAGGATCGATCACCGATGTCCTGAATCCCCGTGGCATCCCACCCATCGGCTTGTCCCTGTCTTTTCGTCATCGCCCATTGTCGGCGCTCATCCGCGAACCGAAACTCAAAGACCGTTAACGGTTAGCTAAACAAGGGCCCCCTGGGTTCGGAGAGAGTATTGATGGCAGTAGCGATTCGTGGCAGCAATGGTTCAGACGCCAATGGCTCAAGCAAAGCGATCATCCACAAGGACGACGAGCGCGACGTCGCCGGTCCCGATCGACATCGGACCAGGGTCGGCGTCATCGGCTGCGGTTACTGGGGACCTCAGCTGGTCCGCAACCTGCACGAGATGCCCAACGTCGAGCTGGTCGCTGTGGCGGACAGCAAGCCGGAAAGATTGCAGAACATCGGGGCCCGCTACCCTGAAGTCTCGCTCTTCGGAAGCCACACGGAGCTGCTCGAGTCGGACGTCGAAGCGGTCGTCATCTCGACCCCCATCCACACCCATCACGCGATTGCCTCGGATGCGCTGCGGGCCGGCAAGCACGTGCTGATCGAGAAACCACTTGCGGCCAGCACGAGCGAAGCCATCGACCTCATCGGCCTGGGCCAGTCGACCGGCCGTGTGGTCATGGTCGGCCACACTTTCATCTACAACCCCGCCGTGCAGGAGCTCCGCCGCCTGGTCGGGGATGGGGACCTCGGCCGCATCTACTACGTCGACGCCGCGCGGCTCAACCTCGGGCAGTTTCAGCGCCGGGCCGACGTCATCTGGGACCTGGCGCCCCACGACATCTCGATCCTTATATATGTGCTGGGAATGGCGCCCGTCGCGGTCAGCGCCCGCGGCAGCGCCTGCGTTCAGGACGACGTCCACGATGTGGCCTACCTCGAGCTGATCTTCGAGAGCGGCGTCAGCGCGCACGTCCACGTCAGCTGGCTGGATCCCGCCAAGGTAAGACGGATCACGGTCGTCGGCGACCGCCAGATGGCCGTGTACAACGACGTCTCGCTGGTCGAAAAGATCCGCGTCTACGACACTGGCGTCGGAACGCCGATGACAAACAACTTCGGCGAGTTCCAGCTTTCATACCGGCATGGCCAGGTCACCATCCCGTACATCACCTGGCAGGAGCCCCTGCGCCTGGAGTGCGAGCACTTCGTCGACTGCGTGCGCACCGGGGCCGACCCCCGGACGGATGCCATGCAGGGCCTCGCGGTGGTCTCCGCTCTCGAGGCGGCGACGGAGTCGCTACGCCACGGCGGTCGCCGGGTGCCGATCGAGCTGCCGGTGCTGGCCAAGCCAACCCCGGCGCCTGAGGTCAGCCGGCTCACTCCCGCTCAGCTGGGGCTGGCTTCGGCTTCCTGATCACGCGACCAACGCGGTTCGTGCCAGGCCAGCACGAGCCCAGACGTGGTCAGCTCTGAAGCTACGGCGAATCCCGCCATATGCAGCTTGTCGATAAGCTGCTGAGCGGTCGCCCCCTCCACGGGGTGGCATTCGATCACGATCAACCTCGCCTGGCTGAGCAGGCTGAGAGACGCGGTGGCGAACAGCTCGTACTCTGCGCCTTCGATGTCGAGCTTGAGAAAGTCGACCGACTCGTAGCCCGCATCCGCAATTGCCTCGACGAGAGTCATGGTCTGGACAGCAATCTCCGCGCCCCCTTTGTCACTGACTATCGAGGCCCCATGCGAGGCTCGCGTCGGTGAGCTCAGGGTGGCTACCCGGCTGCTGCCGGCCAACGCGGCGCTTCGAACGACCACGCGAGGCGAGATGCCGGCGCGATCGAGGTTCTCGACGAGCATTCGGAAGACTTCGGGGTTCGGCTCCAGCGCGTAAATCTGGCAGTGAGCGCGGAGCCCAGCCCACAGGCTGAACGATCCGACATGGGCCCCGGCGTCGATGACAGTGTGTACACGATTCCAATCGATCACGTTGAAGTCGTACTCGCTCAGCCCGAATACATGCATCGGCCCCTCCAGATCGCAGACCCGGACGAGCATCTCGGGTCCATTCCTGACCCGCAGCCTCATGCGGTGGACGTACAGCCGGCGTGCAAGCGCGGGAAAGACACGTTCCAGACGGTGAGCCAAAAAGCGCAGGAAAAGCGCCGGAAACCACTGCTCAAAGGTGCGGCGCATCGTTCTGAGCGTCGAAAGCTGCGTGCTGTCGTCACGGTAGGGCTGCAATCGCATCGCGCCCGCGTCGGCAGCAGAATGATCGGCGACCCCGCTGGAGCCGACCCGCTCACCGATTTCGTGAGCACTCAGTTGTGGTCCGCTCTGGTTGTAGGCGCCCAGCACAGTGGCAGCGTAAGTGGGTATCTGGCTGGAAGGAATGGGCAAGAGTCCCGGTGCCTGTTCTCCAGTCCCAGCCGGGGGGCTAGGACAACAGCCTGGCAGGGTCCGCTGGCGCCCCTTATGCACCACCCTGATCGCAACTAACCTGAGTTGGTCAGCGTGTCGCTCCTCCATGACCTGAAGATCCGATTCCTGCAGGCCCTGGCGCAATTTGCGCCCGGCGCGACCGGCGTGCGGGTCGCTTTGCACCGCTGGCGCGGCGTCCGCATCGGCCAGCGGGTTTTCATCAGCACCGACGTCATCGTCGAGACGGCGCATCCGGAGCTGGTGTCGATCGGGGACAACGTCGTCCTTGGTGTCCGGAGCACGATCATCGCCCATTTCAACGACCTCACGAGGCAGATCCTGGGCACGCGTCGATACTCGGTCTCCATCGAGGACGACGTGTGGATCGGTCCGGGCGCGATCATCCTGCCTGGCGTCACCATCGGCCGGGGCTCGGTGGTGACCGCGGGCAGCGTGGTCTCAGGCTCGGTGCCCGCGATGGTCGTCGTCCAGGGCAATCCCGCGCGGCCCATCGCCCGCTGCGAGGTACCGCTTGGCTCGCAGTCGTCCGCGACCGAGTTCTACCGGCGGCTGAAGCCGCTCCGCTCCAGCGAAGAGGTCACGCGCGCCTAGGCGACTTCTCGCAGCCGGACCGCCACCGCGCCGATGTAGCCGGCCGCCGGCGTCAGGCTGATGGTGGTCCAGCCGCTTTGTTCATCGCCGCTGACGCCCGGATTCAGGACCGCGGCCAGTCCGCGCCCAACGCCTTTCGCGTACGCCTCCTTCAGCGTCCAGATGGAGAGGAAGGCCAGGGGCCGAACCTCTTCGCCGAGCGAGCTGATAAAGGTTGCTTCCTCGGCCGAGTAGAAACGTCCTGCGAGATCTGACCACAGCAGGCGGCGGCTCAGAGACTCGACGTCGACGCCGATTGATACTTGCCTGCCGACGGCATAAAGCGCCAGGCCTGCGGAATGCGAAAGGTTGAAGTCGATCTCACAACCCGAGACGGCCGGCTTCCCATGTTCGTCGGTCTCGAGCTGGATCGCGGCCGGCGGGCAGTCGAGCTCGCTCGAGAGCAGGCAGCGCAGCCAACCCCGCGAAGCGATCCAGCGGCGATCTTGGGGGCGCCGACGAGCCCTGTCCCACTCGTCCCTGGAGAGGGTCGCGGACAGCGCGGCCATCTCGTCCGCGGGAAGGTCAAGGGGCGCCGCGACCAGTCGAAACTGTCCCGGGCGCAGCTGTGCGGACGCTGGAAGCCTGATCGCGTGCTCGGGTCGCAGCTGGACTACCTCCACAGGTTCCCCACGGCCGCCGCCGAGGCTCGGTCCCGCAGCTCGGTCGCGGTCCTGCGCAGCGTGGGCCACGGGCTCCAGCGCGGAGCCGCGACCAAAGCGGCGTCCACCGGATCCCGCGGCCGCACCTCGACTCTAACTCGATGGGCGTCAGCCAACGAGGTGATCTCAGTGGCCACATCGAGACCGGCCGGCATGCCCGAGCCCGGCAGCCTGACCACGACTCGCCCAACCGGCTCCGGAGTTTCGATTGACGCGACGCGACCGTGCAGGCGCACGGTCATCACCCCGTCGTCCAGCCGCCACGCGTAGCTCCCGCGAGCGGCCGCCGAGAGTGGGGCCCAGGACACGTCGCCGAAAGAGTTGACGAGATCGGCGATGCCGGCCAGGCGCTCGTAGCCGCGGGCCACGTCCGCATGATGGCCGTACAGAAACAGCGGCCGGCGCAGAAAGGCAGACAAGACGAGCTGATCTACCGGGGTGTCGAGCCGATGCCGAGGCACGACCGGCAGCCCGTTGTTCGCGCGGTCCGCCGGAAGAAAGCCAAGAAGGGAATCCAGCTCGGCCATCGCCGCCCTCAGCTGGACCTGCTCGATGGCGAGCGCCTCAAATCCGGTTCGGAACACGGCCCGCATCGTCTGTTCGCTGCAGACCTCGAACGGGGCACACATGACGCGCGAAACCTCGAGGCCCGTTCGTTTCTCGAAGCGCACGGTTCGGACCAGCGCCTGCGCGGCCAGCGCGAGGCTTTCGTTTTCAGTCCTCTCGCGCAGCAGCTCCTGCGAGACATGGTCATTGCCGTGGATGGTGAGCGAAAGGAGCTCCCTTTCCCGGATGAACAGCTCCACCACCGGGCGTGACGCGAACGTCAGATCGTGGGGGATGGTCGCCATCACGGCGTGGAAACCAGAGCGGCGCGCCTGGGCGGCCAATCGCCGGTAGTCGATGTGGCCGTAGGACCCGGAGTGGAGATTTGGATCGTCGAAGATGAAGGCCGCCCGCAGCGGCGGCTGTGTCCAGCCCCCGTCAATGTTTCTCAAGAACTCGATCAGCGGGAGCAGGGCGAGGAAACGCCCGGGGCGTAGGCGGTCGGCGAGCGGCTCGCCGCGGGCCAGCTCTTCGGGCGCCAGCAGGACCGAGAAGCTTTGATTCGGGCCCAAGCCGTGAGCCAGCCATACGGGTCGGCCGTTGCACGATGCGAGCACGATGCCCTGTGGCTGGGCCGCGAGTGAGCCGGCCGGCGCCCTTGACTCGATCATCGTCCGGCCGCGCAGCACACGGTCAACCGGCGCGTCGCCGCCAAACCGCACCTCGGCTTCTCCATCTTTGGCGACAGGTCCGATCACGTGCAATATTGCGAACGGTCCCGGCTTGGGGTGGGCTCCGGGGAAGGCGATCACGCCATCCAGGCCGGCGGTCGCCGCGGCTTCGCGTCCTTCAAATGTGATGTCGAAGGCGGCGCCCAGGGCGCGGAACAGGTTGGCGCGCCGCGCCAGCTCACGGGCTGGAACGACCCCTACTTTCCGTCCCATGTGCCGATGTGTGACCTGGCGGCCGGCGTCCGGTCCTGCAGATCCAGCTCCCAGGCGCCCTCGCCGGCCTGGACAAAGCCAAGACGCGGGTACAGGTCGCGCACCAGCTCGTTGCGGCCCGAGGGGATGTAACTCCCTCTCAGCCTTGCGCAGCCGATCGCGGTGGCGCGCAGGCACAGCTCCTCGAGCATCCACTCCTCGACGGCCCGGCCGATGACCCGGCAGCTCATCAGCCAGCTCTCGATAAGCATCAAGGAGCCCTCTCGCCGGCCAATGAGAACCGCCACCAGGCCGTGGTCGGTGAACCGGTCTTTCAGCCTGAGGTACAGATGGACGGCATCCGGGTCGCCCATCAGCCGGCGAAGCTCGTCCTCGCTGCATCTCAAGCCGGTCAGGTTGAACTGGTTGGTCTTGCCCATCAGCTGTGCGATGCGCGGCAGGTGCAGCTCGTCGAATGGGGCGACGTAAGCGGCCATCTTCAGGCTGGCCAGAAACTCGTCCAGGCTGACGGTCGACTGGCGGAGCGCCTCCACGGCGTTCCTGGCGCGGTACTGCTCGGTCCGATTCAGGTCCTCGTCGGTGAGGGAGACGGTCTCGAACCTCAGGTAGTCGGCCATCCGGCGCACATACGCGGAGGGATCCTCCGGCAGGTCGACGACGTCAACCTCCGGCAGCATGCGGCGCACGAGCTGTCGCTCCAGGACGTTGTCGTCGACGAACGTGAGTGCATCGAGGCCGATGCCCAGCGACTGCGCGATCGCCGTGAGGTTGGTCGCCTTGTCGTCCCAGTTGGCGCGGAAAACCGCGATGTCGTCGAGCTTGATCCGCATGTCGGGATGTCGCTCGAACGGGAGGCGCGCCACCGCGTCGTCGTTCTTGGAGACGACGGCGAGAACGATGCCGCGGGATTTGAGCTCGAGCACGTACTCCTGGAACGCGACGAACGCCTCCCCGTCGGCGCCGGTCCCAAGCCGGATTCCCGGCAGCCCATCATCACCGACCACCCCCCCCCACAGCGTCCCGTCGAGGTCGAGGACGAGGCACTTGCGGCTCAGGCCGAGGGACGCAGCCAGCACCGCGGCGGTGTGGCGGGCGATGAGAGGCAGGGCGTCCAGCGCGACGGCTTGCTTGGTCATGTGCCAGTAGCGATCGTCAAACCACTGACGCTTGCCGAAGTCCGCCGCGATCCGCTCGAGGTCCACGACCAACACCCCTTCGGGCGCGTCCTGAGCCAGCGCGCGATTGAGCTCGCGCGTGAGGGAATAGCGGCTGCCCTGCAACCTTGCACTGAGGTGACCGAGCGATTCCTCGGGACGCAGGACGAAGAGATGCTGCACCACCGTCGCATTGGAATGCAGCCTGGCTGCGCCCCACAGGGCACTCCAGCGCTCGACTTCCCTGGACAGCCGCAGCGAAGGCTCCTCGCCCGGGTCGGAGAATCTCAGCTCCCCCGCATGCGGCGCGATGACGATGTGGCTGGGCTCGAACCGGTAGAGCGGGCTGGCCCCGTCGAGCAGCTCCTGCCGGTACTGGTCGTAACCGCTCTCGTGGAGGACGACGTCGATCCCCTCCCGGAGGGCGGCGAGTCGGAGCAGGGCCCCAAACGGCTTGAGCGTGTAGCTCCCGGTCAGCGCGATTCTCGCCTGGCGCCGGGCCAGGGGCCGCTCCTCGGCGGCCAGTCGCGCCAGCATGCTTGCCGCCCCGGACCACTCGACGAACTGGTCGGAGGCATCGACCACGCGCGCGAGCCACCTGAAGGCTTGCTGCCGGTCGCCGCGGCGGTGATATTCCTCGGCGATCCTCAGGCACAGGCGGGCATCCGGCCGCTCGGCATCCAGTGCGGCTTCAAGATCAGCCTCGAGGCCCGTCCCCGTGACGACCATCACGAACCGGCGGGGTGCGGCTTCTCGTCGATGAACGACTGCAGCTCACCGATTGTGGCCAGCTCCTGCAAGCGGTCCAGCTCCTGATCGCTGAAGCGCACGCCAAAGCGCCGCTCGACCTCGAAGATCACGTTGACGTGGGACAGCGAATCCCAGCCGGGGATCTCGGCGAAACCAGTTTCGGGTCCGAGCTCCAGGTCTGGCAGCGAGAAAAGCGTTCGCAACAGGTCCTCAAGCGGCTGCTCGGCGATCATGTCAGAGGGCGTTGACGGCCTCGGCGACCACCTTCCGCTCAGCGTCCGACACCCCGGGGTGGACCGGAATCGAGAAGATGTCCGTCGCGGCGGCCTCGGCCCGAGGGCAGGACGGGTTCG
Source organism: Chloroflexota bacterium (assembly GCA_005882135.1). Taxonomy (GTDB): domain Bacteria; phylum Chloroflexota; class Dormibacteria; order Dormibacterales; family Dormibacteraceae; genus 40CM-4-65-16. The sequence continues at coordinate 38,371 of VBDR01000028.1, read as the reverse complement.
CGTGGTGGCGGTAGGCCGGCTGCCTGTGCACAGGGACCGGGTAGTAGACGCCGGTGCCGACTCCCGCCTGCTCCAGCCTGGTGCGAATCTCATCTCGAGACAGGCCACCGGGCCGTGGAGCTCGAAGCGTGTACTGGTGGTAGACGTGGCGATGACCCGGAGCCACGCGCGGGCGTAGAAACCGCTCAGATGTGATGTGCGCGTCGTAGTAACGCGCATGGTCGCGACGCCTTTCCGTGATCACTTTCAGCCGCCCTAGCTGAACCAGCCCGATGGCAGCCTGCATCTCCGTCATGCGGAAGTTGTAGCCGATGACCTCATGGACGTAAGCCTGGTTCGAATACGCCTGGTGCCTGAGGCTCGCGCACGTCTGTGCCACCCGGGGATCGTTTGTGATCACCATCCCGCCTTCGCCAGTGGTGATGTTCTTGGTTGCGTAGAGCGAGTAGGCCGCCGTGCCGAAGACGCCGAGGGGCGTGCCGGCGATGGTTGCGCCGACAGCCTGGCAGGCGTCCTGGATCAGGGCGAGCCCGTGCTCGTCCGCGAGGGCGAGAAATGCGGGCATATCGCACGGATTGCCGTGGAGGTGGACAGGCATGATCGCCTTGGTGCGGGGACCGATCAGCTCCGCCGCAGCCTGCGGGTCGAGGTTCAGCGAATCGTCGATGTCGGCGAGCACCGGCCTGGCCCCGGTTTGCGCGATCGCATTTGCCGTTGCGATGAATGTCAGCGGGCTTGTGATCACCTCGTCGCCGGGGCCGATGCCGTGGGCCAGCAGTGCGAGGTAGAGCGCCGTCGTCCCGTTCGAGGTGGCGACCGCAAAGCGCGCCCCCATGGCGTCAGCAAACGCGAGCTCGAAGGCGCGCACCTTCTCGCCCTGGGCGAGGGCACCAGAGCGCATCACCTCGACGACGGCGGCCTCTTCCTCGACGCCCAGAAACGGCTTCGCGATCGGGATCATGAGGCTGCCCTGGCCAACTGTTCGAAGCCGCCTCGATGGATTCGGGAGCAGACGGTGCACACGCCGTCCACTTGCAGCCGGCCACCGCACTCGCAAACGTAGCCGATGAGGCGCGCCGGATTGCCCACCACGAGGCCGTGATCGGGGACGTCCCGGGTGACCACCGATCCGGCTCCCACCATCGCAAACCGGCCCACGGTGACGCCAGGCAGGATCGTGCAGCCGCCGCCGACAGCAGCGCCTTCCTTGATGCTGACCCCGCTGACCGTCCAGTCTTCCGCGCCCTTGGGCCTGCCGTCGGGGGTGACTGCTCGGGGCCGCTTGTCATTGAGGAGACAGGTGTGCGGTCCTACGAAAACGCCGCTCGCCAGCCGCGCGCCCCTGAATACCGAGACCCGGTTCTCGAGCTTGACACGGTCTCCGATGACAACGCCGACGTCGACGTAAACGCCCTTCCCCAAAACGCATTCAGAGCCAATGCGGGCGCCGTCTCTCACCTGCACCTCGTTCCAGATCTGGGTGGCGTCGCCGACAGATGCGGACACCGATACATCCGCCGTGCGGTGAATTCTTGACGCTTGAGCCATGGGGCGAGCCTAGCAATCAGCCGCCAGGACGATCAATGGTTTGATTTGCCTTCGGCCTGGACAGTGGTTAGGCATTTGTCCCGCCCGGCTTCTGTTCATGCACGGCGCCGGCCGACGGGCGCGATTGCACACTATTCGATGGAGTGGAATTGGCTACCGGATGTCCAGGCTGAGCTCGATCGGCGTGCTGCCCGAAGCATTCCGCCACCGCGTGTGGAGCTTGGAAGAATCGCTGCGTTCTGCCCTGGGCAAAGACCAGCTCGGTTTCGCCAAGCGTTCGGTTTCGCGCGCCCGCGTCCGCATGGTCACACCCCGCAACCTAGCCGGCACGAAATCCGCGGCTCCCAGGGCCGCTACCGCGGGGCTCCTCAGCGCGTCCGCCCGGTCGGCCTTCAGCCTGGCGGCGGCTCATTTCGGCATCGACCTGCGAACTGGTGACGGGCCATCGATCTTCAGGCGCGCGACCACCGAGCAATGGCCGCTGGTCGCCGTCACGGCGGATGCCGGGCCCACCGTCCGCGGCGCGGACGTGCTGAGCTACCTCCGGGCCGGCGGCACCATCTTCATCGGCGAGATCACGCCGGCGGCCGACGCCTGGCTGCAGGCCCTGGCCCGAGAGCTGGGCGTGGAGCTGCCTCGCTCCCGGCCTCTGGCGCAGAGGGCCGCCGCGCTGAGGTTCTCCGCTCTCCGGCCGGAGATCACGGCCGAGATGAGCGGCCTGGAGATCCAGAACGACGAAGGCGATTGCTTCTTCGAGGCCTCTCCGGCCGCGACCCCGATTGCCTGGTTGAACGCGGATGCTGATCTGCTGCCGGCCGTCGTGCAGATAGGCGTCGCCGGCGGCAGGCTGGTGCTGGCCGTCGGGCCGTCGCCGGGCGAGGGCAGGGCGGTCGACCTCCTGCAACCGGAGCATGCATTGGGCGTCCTGCCGGCATTCCTGATCGTCCGTTCTCTCTACGGGGAGGCGGCCTGGCACAGCCCGTTCGCGATGGCCAACTTCACGATCGACGATCCAATGCTGCGTCAGGGTTTGCTCGGCCTCGATTTCGGGGCGGCCCTCGCCGCCGCATCCGCGGGCAACTTTCACCTCACGGTCGCGACCGTCCCCCGGGAGCTGCGCCTCGCAGATCGGTCGACGGTCGCCCTGCTTGCAAACAATCACGGCCGCATCAGCGCCTGCTATCACGGCAACGACCACGACGGTTACGAGTTCTTTGCCTCCGACAACGGGCACAGCCGGTTCCGAAGCCGGCCTCTGGAGCGACAGCGCGGCGCGATCAGGGAAGCGGCCGCCCGCGGCCGCGAGTTCGCGCGCCGCACCGGTCATGCGCTCGACAGGGTGATGGTTTTTCCCCACGGCCTCGGCCCGGCGAGCGTGATCGGGGAGCTCGGCGCGTGTGGCTTCCTCGCGACCTCGAACTGGCTCGACCGCTACCCGCTGGGCGCATCGCGACCCGATGACGAGGACGCGGGCATGCGACCGGCTGACCTCGCGTGGGACGGCTTCCCACTGCTATGGCGCCGCAACCTGGCTGATGAGACCTTTCCGTTCGACCTGATGCTTGGACGACCGGTGCTGTACTTCGGGCACCGGAGCAACGTTGGTGACGACTTTGAACCAGTGCGCGCGCTGGCGCGGCGCGTTAACCAGGTGGCGATCTCGGGCGTCAGCTGGCTTGGGCTCGAAGAGATAACGCGACACGGTTACGTCCAGAGGCGCCGTCCCAACGTTGAGGCCTGGGACGTGCTGATGACCGCCAATCTCGCCTGCCTTCACAACCCAAGCACCGCGATCCGACGCTATCGCGTGCATCGTCCCTACCTTCCGAGCGGGGGCGCTCTGACAAGCGGCGCGGATGTAGCCCATGGTTCCGATCTCGAGCTGGAGGTCACGCCCGGAGCAACGGCGCTGGTAAGGGTTGCGCGTCCGGGTGCGGAAACCCTCCCCGACCCCATGGAGGACAGGCCGTGCGCGGTCGGGCATGTCGCCTAGCGGTGCAGGAGCCCGCCAACCTTGTAGAACCTATGGACGACACGCGCCATTCGCAGCTGCACCGGCGCCGGCATTCCCCGGTCCACGAGCCACATCCCGCCTGAGAGCAGGTGTCCGACGCCGTCCGCGATGCGCGGGAGTGACCAGAGCGCGCCTGCTACGCGGTCGAAGGCCCCGCCGACGCCACCACCGTTGATTGCCTCCACCCGCGTGCCGTGCACCCTTTCGAGGTTGGCCAGCGATACGCCCTCGGCAAACCCTTGCCGCCGGTGGCTGGCGTAGGTGACTCTGCGCATGTGGAGCGCCAACGCCTCCTTGGCCAGAACGACCGGCACGCCCGCCGCAATCGCCTTCAGTCCGAAGTCGGCGTCCTCCCCGCCGTATTCGCGGAAGTTCTTCGGGTCAAAGCCGCCGATGCGGTTGAAGGTCGACTTGCGAATCGAGATGTTGCCGCCCCAGATGGTGGCGCCCCCACCAGGCGACGCCTCCATGGCGGCGATCGCGCCGCGGTGCGACCGGTCATAAGCGATTGCAGCGCCACCTTTCAAATATGCGGGCGCCATCGGGTAGTAACCCTGGACGAGAACGTCGGCGTGCGTGCGGTGCGCGCTCAGATGAGCTAGAACCAGGGCCCGATCCGCAAGCATGTCGTCGTCGTAAAAGAGAAGGACGTCATGCGCGGCATGCCTGGCGCCGGTATTGCGCGCGTCGGCCAGACCGCCCTGCCGCTGGCTAACCCAGCGGAGCGCATGCTCCGGCCGGCGCCGCTGGAGCCATGCTTCGGAATCATCTTCAGTCCCGTCGAGGACCACCAGCACGTCGTATTCGTCCGCGGGCGCCTCCTGCTGCTCCAGCGAGTCGAGCGTTCGCATCAATAGGGCACGGCGGTTGCGGGTCGGGATGACGACCGTGGCGCGCAGCGGATTCATCAACTCTCAGACCGCCCCGACGTTCACGGCCGGCGCGGCTTCGAGGCTGGCGGGCCGGCCGATCGGACGTCCAGCGTGGGTCGATCGCATGTACACGATGAGGGTGAACGCGCCGATCACCGCGAGCTGGGTGAGGGCTCCCAGGGCAAACGCAGCGCCGGCGCCGGGAAGGCCGGTCCCTGAAATCAGCACCAACCCGATCGCGATCGTCATCACCATGCCGCATGCGGTGGCGACGGCGTCGATCAAGGGGCGGCCCAAACCGACCCAGACGCTTTCGAGCACGACGTAGAAGGCGTAGGCGCACATCCCCGCAGCGAGCCACGGCAGCGCCTCCACCGCATGCGGATACCTGGCGCCGAAGACGAGCGCAACGATCGGCTTGCCGAGCGCGACGAGGACAACCAGAGCCGGGACGGCGAGCGCAGCCGCCAGGAGCAGCGCTTTGACCAGCTGCCGCCTGAATGGTGGTCCGGTGAGGGTCGCGATTCGCGGGACAAGCGCGCTGCCGATGGCGCCCGCAGGCAGAGCAATGAGGTTGACGAGGGTCTTGGACGCTGCGTAATCGCCGGTGTTGGTGGCTGGAAGGAAGAAGCGGACCATGATCAGGTCAGCCCCGAACCAGATCGCAAAGAGCGCGCTCTGCACCAGCAGGGGCGCCGAGATGAGGGCGATCCTACGGGCGAGCGCCAGCCGCACGGCGCGGAAGGCAAAGGTCAGCGGAAGCGGGCTCAGCAGCTGCAGGACCACGAGCGCAGCCACGTTGGTGAGTCCATAGACCGCCACGAAGATGGTGGCGCTATGGAATCCGGCCAGTCCCAGGATCATCACGGCACAAAACTGCACGACGTTGGCCAGGATGTAGAAGGCGGTCATGGCCCCGAAGTTGGCCAATCCGCGCTGAGTGTTGCGATAGGTCTCGAAAATGGCGATCCCCAGCAGGTTGGTCATGAGAGCGGGGATCATCCATCCACGCAAGCCGGCGATGAGGCCGATCGGGACGATTGCGATCAGGCTCACGGCGAGCACCACCGCCACCGCGAGCACCCAGTTGCTGAAGTACTTGTCCTGCTGGCCTCGGTCACCCGCGTTGCGGGCCAGGAATCCGGACATGCCCGCCGGTGCATTGCTGATCAGGACCGTGCCGAAGCTGGCGATCACCAGCGCGAAAGCCATCAAGCCGTAGTTGGCGGGACCCAGGAAACGAGCCGCCGCCACGACGAAAAGCAGGCCGATCGCGCGCGCAATGAGATTGCCGGTGAAAAGCAGCCCGGACGAGCCGACCAAACCGTCGCCCTTCAGGATCCGCCGACCCGCTTCGCGAGCCACGCCCAGGACCGAGTTGCCGCACGCCCCCCAAGGCAGCATCAGTTGCAGCCCCGCCGACGCGATGGTGAAAAGCTTGTGAACCTTGCGACCGTCCGGTGCGGACATGACGGTGAGGAGCAGCCTCCCCTCTGCGTCCACGTCGGGCCGGGCGCAGGAAGCGCACTCGCCCGGCCGATGTCCGATGACCGAAGCCGCTGCCTCCGCCAGGCCCACCTGTGCCCGCCGGCGGGTCAGATGAAGGTTGGGCAGCTCTCGAGCTGCCTTGCGGACGTCGTCCTGGGCGTTGCCCGGCGCGAATCCCTTGACCGCGATCGGGAAGGTGGCGAGGTCCTCCGGACTATCGCCGACTGCAAGCGCTACAGGGATGTCGGCGCCGCCCAGCATGTCCCGGAGGCGGTTGAGACCTTTGCCTTTGTCGACCTCCTCCGGAACGAAGTCCGTCTGGTAGGCGCCGTCGACCTGGCGCAGGCGCAACCGCTCCACGTCCGGCGCGAGCAGCTTCAAGGTGGCAGGCTCGAGGTGGCGCCGCCTGCCCTTGAGGTCGAAGCGATAGGCGCGGACGATGCCCCGGTAAGTCTCGTCAAGGTGGACGCCGGCCTCCAGGGCCAGACGCGCGCGCAGCTGGCCGAGGCGTTCGGCTGCGTCGTCGCCCGACAGCTGCACGGTACGTTCGGGGTTGCGGGCGTAGACGGTGGCTCCGTACTCCGCCACCCCACCTGGCAGGGAGTAGGCGCGGCACCGCTCGCGCACCTCATCGAGTGACCGGCCAGTGACCAGGACCGGACGAAAACCATGGATGTGCAGCGCGCGTAGAGCAAGTGCTCCCGCCGGGGTCACCGATGGAAAGCCCATTTGATCGCTCTCCAAAACACCGTCGATATCGATGGCGCACAGCGGACCGTGCGCGGGAACCTGGATGTCGAGAAAGAACCGGGCACGGTAATAGCGCTGCGCCGCTCGGGACGAACTTCGCTGGGAGGCGGTGAGTGCTTGTGCGATTTGGGGATCGCTCGCTCCCTTGCGATCCGCAAGCTCCTGCGTAATGAATATTTGATCGGTCACGTTGTGAACAAGTTGATGCAGCAGCCAGCGCTCCTCAGTCGTGGAAGATCCAAGGGCCCGCTCGTATTCGCACCTCAGAGATTCGACAAACTCATCACTTCGATCGCGCTCGCTGGTGCGTTGCTCGTATTCGACAACCGCGCTGGCCAGGTCATAGATCGCGTCATAGCAGTGAAGGTTCTTGATCAGATCCTGGTTGCAGAAAGCACGCTCGTCAAAGTCCACTTTTCGGATGCCGGCCTCGCCGGCCCCGGGTTGGGCAAACCACTCCTTGAGCGCCATGCTGCCGTCGATCACCGAGGGTTGGCTGGGTCTTAGAAGCCGCAGCGCCACGTGATCGGCGATCGGTAACGCCAGCAGGCGGAGCATTCCAAAGCCGCGGCGAAGCAGGAGCGACGCTTGCTTCCACGAGGGGCCTTCACCGGCAAGCCGGTCAGTGATGTCCGAGCCCGTGGCGAGGGCATCGCGCCGGGCCAGGACGTAACGCGCTATCCGTCGGGTGAGGATCCGCAGGTCAAGGCCTTGGCCGCGGGCAACATTCCATTCGTCCGGAAGCCACGCCCGGAACATCAAACCTTCGCGGAGACCGTAGATGGCCGGGAGGTACTCGTGAAGGGGCGTACTGACAGCAAGCGAGTGGTCGCCCAGGTACCCAAGCCCGGTTCCCTTGGCATAAATGAGATGCCGGTGGGCTACTTCGGCCTCATCGACCAGCTCGACGCTGAACAGCGCCCGAGCGTGACGGCGGGACACGGAACCCAAGCTCGGATCCATGGTCGGTGGCAGGTTGATGCGGGTCACAGAGCGAATCCCCGTGACTCTCACCTGAGTTGTGCGACCATCAGTCGAACTGACGTCGATCGTCACCCCGGCAAGCAGTTCCGACAGCGTTTGGCGTATGGCGTCGTCCGAAAGCCGATCGTGGATGGCCCAGTGGCTGGCCGGCAGGACCGCGTGCCGATACTCCGCAATCGACTCAGGCAACTGATCGCTCGTCGAAGCGACTGCGATCACAATGCGATCTCGGTCAACTCCCATCGCCTCCAGGTTGCGAGCGACCTCCCGGAGCGAGTTCCCCGTGCTCGGGGGGTCATCGCTCAACATGATCGTGGCGGAGGTGCTCACGGCCGTGCGGAGGCGTTCGACCTCACCCGGCAACCATCGCTGCCGGGGTCGGATCGTGATTGTGTCTACCGGCTGGTAGCCGGCGGCGCGAAGGTAGGCCGCGCACAGGGGAGCGGTATAACTGCCAGACGATCGCAGACCGACTGTCAGGATGGGACGGACACGGTCAGGCTGGAGCTCGGCAAACCGATCGACCAGCCGGCCGAAGTCCCTAGGGTCTTGATCGAGGCTTCGAAAACAGGTCGGAAGGCGGATGACTCGAGACTGCACGTCCGCATGAAGCTCGCTCAGCCCCTCCAAGCGGTGAGTGAGAACCTCCCGGCAAGTAATCTCGGGCGTGCCAAAGGCTTCCACTCCACGCACCATGTCATCGGCGAGAGAATCGACCACAAGTGCGAGCTGGCGCTGGAGAGATCTGAGCTGACCGCCGTCCCGCCGGCGCTGCATCCATCGAGCTGTCCCGCCAAGAGGACGTGAAAGTCGATTGAGCCCTCGTGGGGCGCCGTCTCTGACCACCCGCGCCGCGGCAGCAAGCATGGCGCCGCCGTCACCCATGTAGTCCTCGAGGATCTGGTTCAGCCCGCAGGCGAGGAGAAAGGCATCGACCAGATCCGCCCTGGAGGCCCGCGACTCATCTTCGAGGATCAGGCTCAGCCGGTGGCGAAGCTCGCCGAAGTCGGCGAGGAGGTCGTGGGTCGGAAATGGCGGCACTCCTCCGACAATCGCCCCCGACCCATGCCACCGTCAATGGGATTGTCGTAAGCCGAGGTTGGAGTGGGCCTTCGCACCTAGGACGATCGCCCAAGCGCGGCTGGGACAGCGCGGGTGGGTCGCCGCCCGAGCCGATTTCGGAGCCCGGCCGCGTCAGGTGAAATGACAGAGGATGACAATCGACGAAGCGCTGGACCGGCTCCTCGAATTCGCCGGCTCGGACCTGCTGCTCAGCTGCGGGACCAAAGCGCGAATCCGCAAGGACGGCAACCTCGAGTCGCTCGAGGGCGAGGACTCCAAGGTCCTCCAGCCCAGCGACACCCAGCGAATGATGCGCGATGTGCTGGACGTGAAACAGTGGCGGGAGCTCGAGAGAAAGCGCCACGTGGACTTTTCGTTCACCTGGCGCGAAAAGGCCCGCATCCGCGGCAATGCCTACTTCCAGCGCAACTCGATCGCGGCGGCGTTCCGCCTGCTGCCGCTCAAGATCCCGAGCTTCGACATGCTCGGCATTCCGGAGGCGGTGCATCGGCTGCTCGAGCGGCAGCACGGGCTGATCCTGGTTACCGGGCCTACCGGCTCCGGGAAGTCGACGACCCAGGCCGCGATGATCGATCACATCAATGCGACCCGGCCGTTTCACATCATCACCGTCGAGGACCCGATCGAATACGTCCACAAGCACCGGATGTCGATCGTCGACCAGCGCCAGGTCGGGGAGGACACGCCGTCCTTCGCGGAAGGCCTGCGGGCCGCATTCCGCGAGGACCCCGACGTCATCCTCATCGGGGAGATGCGCGACCTGGAGACGATCTCGGCCGCGGTCACCATCGCGGAGTCCGGTCACCTGGTGCTGGCGACCTTGCACACCAACGACGCTCCCCAGGCTCTGGACCGCATCATCGACAGCTACCTGGGCGCGCAGCAGCAGCAGGTCAGGATCCAGCTGGCGGGCTGCCTGGCGGGCGTCATCTACCAGCAGCTGGTGCCTGCTGTCGGCGGCGGTCGGGTGGCCGCATTCGAGGTCTTGATCGCCAACACGGCGGTGCGCTCGATGATCAAGGAGGGCCGCACCGACCAGATCCGCAGCGTGCTGCAGACCGGCTTGCGGGAGGGATCCCAAACCCTCGAGCGCTCCCTGAACCAGCTGGTGCGAGCCGGCCTGATCAGCGAGCACGACGCGCGGACGAACTTGAGCAACCCGGCCGCGTTTCGGGCCTAGAGCTCCTCAGGTCGCCGCTGCCCAAGGGCGCGGCCGACCGCCACCACGCCGACCGCGAGCACAAGCGCGGATCCGAGCAGGAATCCGCCCCCAAGCCCGAGCCGGAGCAGCGGCACCAACATCACCACCCCGCACGCCGCCTCGACGGCCAGGGAAGACACGCCGATGGCGGCGCCGCAGCTCGCGCAGCGACCCCGCCGAAGCAGGTAGCCGCCAACCGGAACCAGGTCGAGCAGGTCCAGCTGCCGGCCGCACGACCGGCAGTGCGATCGTGGATGCACCAATGACTCACCGCGGGGCAAGCGGTCGGCAGCAAGGTTGATGAAGCTGCCAAACAGCAGCGCGACGACCACCAAGTAGACCCCGACCGCGAGCTCGATTATGGTTGCCGGGTTCAAGCGTTCACGCCTCCAAAAAGAAAAGGGCGCCGACGTGCGGCGCCCTCCTCTTGGCTCTCCGTCCTATCCGCCCGAGACTGTGCAACCTGGCGGAACCGCGGGTCCGCCCGAGGCCTGATTTATCGCCGTGATCCTACCGGTGCCATCCCAGACATACGCCCAATGCGTCGGCGAGTTGCGGACGTATGTTGGCGATGTAGCGCTCGGCGTCTTGTTGTAGAGCACCACCGGGTTGGTCATGTCGGCGGTGCCGGCTAAGCCGGTCCCCGTCACCGAGTCCACATTGTTGTTCGCCATGTAGGCGTCGAGACCCGCCTGCACAGTCTTGTATTCCTGCTCGCAGGCCTTGGCCTGAGCGTTGGTGGTCAGCCCGACCAGGCTCAGGGTCACGATGGCTGCAAGCACCCCCAGGATCGTGACCACGACCAGGAGCTCGATCAGGGTGAATCCTGACTGCCCCTTCTTGCCGCGCATGTTCCTGGCGAAATAACGGTAAAGACTCTGCATACGCCCTTCACTCCTTAATTGCTGCGCTCTCACCGGTGTGCGTCTCGCCTTTGACTCGTCCGGTTGTGCCTACCCACAGTAGGCACGGGGTGTACAAACCTAAATAGAGGGTTTGGCCCAACCCTCTGGGCGTCAGTCCGGGGCCGGGTTGGGCACACGGCCCGGGATCTCCTGTCAGCCCAGGTGCAGGTTCAGGAGGTGGAGCGAGCCGGCGAGGAGGACTATGCCCGTGAAGGGCAGGACGCATCCGCGGCGCGTCTTCCCGGGCCCGCTCCGCCCCGCTTCGACTTCCGCCAGCAGGTTCATCTCGACCCTGTCCCGGCGGCGCTCGTCGCGGCGGGAGTCGGACTTCTTCTTCACTGGCGCCGCCTCATGACCAGCCCGATGCAGGTCAGGAACGGCACAAAGCGGACCTCGGGCCGGACGCGCGGGGGTTGGGGCAGGGGTCCGACCGGGTGGCCGATCATGCCTTCGAGGCGGGTGGCCGTCAGCGTGGGCAGCATCTGGTCGGCGCGGACCAAGATCGGCGATTCAGCGGGGAACTCGGCGCCGGTCGACTGCCGGTAGAAGGTCAGGACCGGCCTCAGTCCGGCGGCCAGCTCCGTCGGGAGGTCGCCGCCCGATCCGATCGTGAAGACGTGCGAGACCCGCGGGACGTGCTCGTCGATCAGCACCGCCTCGCACGGCTCGCCGGTCATGTCGAGGAGGATGCAGGACGGCGCTGCGATGGCGCGTGCAACGCATAGCGACTTCAGCTCGACGACCGCCGGCTCGAGTCCCGCGTGACGCGCCGTTTCCGCCATCGCCTGGACTTGGCCGCGGTCCCAGATCACGGCGTAGATGGTGCGCAGGCCGCGACCGGGAAGCACGTCGGTGCGGCGAAGGGACATCCGGTCCGACTGCTGCGGAAGCTGACGCTTGAGCTCGGCCTCGATGTCCTCGTCCGCGGTGCCCGTTGAAAAGTTCAGGACCCTGAAGCTGGCGATAGCATCGCTCGCCGCGATCAGGGCGCGGTTGCCGCTGATCTCCGTCCGGGCCACCAGCTGGCGCAGCGCCTGCCCCAGCAGGGTGGGATCAACGACCCGGCCGTGATCCATCGATCCTGGCGGCGGGGCGCCCTCCCCACAACGCATCACGCCGCCGGGCGTGCCTTCGAGGACGCGCAGGGTGGTTCCGGACAGATCGACGGCGAGCCGGGAGGCGGGCACTGGTTATGGAGGAGAGTAATACGACCAGCCCTGTACTGAGATTCCCATGCCGCCAACGACCGAAGGTGGGCCGACGGTAACCCGCGCCCAGAGTCGCGGGTTGGGAGCGCCTGCGCAGTCGGGAGTCGCGCTGATGCAGGCGCGCAGGTCGCTCACGCGCGTCTTGCCGAGCAGGACGAAGTAAGCCCCCGACGTCGAGGACCCAAAGTACATACACGGTCCTGTGCTGCAGCCCGCCTCGACAGGTGAGCTCTGGATTTGACCGCCCGGCCCAAACTTGGCCGCCTGGAACAGCTGCGATCCAGAGGCGGGCATCTCGACGTCGTGCACATAGCCGTCGTCGGCCCCGAAATACCAATCCCCGTTGCTGTCCGCAACCGGCGTTGTGTTGATTGGCGCCTGGCCGGGATAGGTCCATTGCACGCTAAGTGAACTATTGAGCAGTTGCAATGCGCCGCTGGTGCTCCCAACGCCAATCAGATCGCCGCCGGGGCAAACGCACCAGAAGGGAGCCCGGGTGACGTTAGAGGGCGCGGTCCCGGTTGGTCCGGACGCCATCGTATATGTCGGGCTGTTCTTGCTGGCGTTGATCGTGACGATCTCCAGTGCGCCGGAGCGCCCGGCCACGACCTGGGAGATCTTTGTGTTGAGGTTGAGTACAGGCAGGTTTGGCCGCGAGACCACGGCGGTGCCGCCGACCACGAGCGGCAGGTTCGAGATCGCGGCGAGGACGCCGGAGCTGCCGTCCGTCTCGGTGTACTTCCAGTGCTCGAGCCAGGTGTTCACGGCGTTCGAGGTCACCACGAAGATGTCGGCGACAGACGTCGTGCTGCCTTGCTTGGTGGTGACGATGCCGGTGAAAACCAGCGGCTGCCCGACGATAGCCCCCCCCGAGAGGTCCGTCTGCTGAGCCAGCACCGGACAGTTCAGCGTCGTGTCGGCGTCGTATACGGAAATGAGGCCACTCGAGTCGCCAAAAAAGGCATAGCCGGGAAAATTGGGTTGGTAGCCGGACGGCGAGAGCTCAGCCGCCGGCGTGGCAGTCACCGTTCCGCCCGCCGGCATATCGCACTGGTAGGAGGGGGTCCCGGCCGACTGGTCGTAAAGCGTGACGCAGTGCCCCCCGCATGTCGGCCTTGTGCCGGCGTTCGGCACGAGGAGGGACGCGTGTCCTGGGTTGTCCTCGTCGGGCCATGCGAAACCAGCCGCCGTGATCGCACCGCCGGCATTGATTGACCAGCGGAGGTTCGAAGTCCCGAAGGCGTACGCGCGGAGCCGGCCGCTCTGGTCGCCGACGACGAAATCGTTGATCCCCGAGAGGGTCTCATGCATGCCATCGACGGTGAAGCTCCCCGATACCAGGCTCGTCGCAAGGTCGGGGACGATGGCGTTGCACGTTTGGGTGACGGCGGCAGGTTTACCGTTGAGGGTCAAATACCAGGGACCGCGTCCGTCGCGAACGCAAACCGGCGGCACGCTGCTGTTCTGAAGGTTTTCGATTCCGAGCTCGACAGCCGAGTTCACAGTCGCCTCAGTCGCAACCCTCGTGGCGGCGATCCGCGATAGCTGGAAGGCACTTGAGAGCTGGGTCATCAGGGCGCCGATGAGGATGGCCAGCATCGCGACGATGATCAGCACGCCGCTCAGCACGCTGCCCCTCTGGCGTCGCCTGCGATCAGCGAGCACGTCGTGAATCCTGCTCACTGCGCGGCCGCCCTGGGCACGAACCGAAAGCTCTGGCTCTCGCTGTAGGAAGCGTTGTATCTGTTGACGGTCACCGTCATGCTGACCACGACTGCCGGGTGAGCACCGTTGCCGTCGATGTACCAGCTGTAAACGCTGACGTCCTGCGCAACCGTCCGACCGGCGCCGCCGGCCTGTCTGGTGACGATCTGCTGGGCAGGATCCCATGTGTAGGTCACGATGTACTGCGCCGGCGGCGTAGGCGTTGCCACATTCGGCATCCGCTGGCCTTGCAACACCATCGGCTGGGACGTGCACGGGTTGGCCTGCGTACCGCAGCCGGTAGGGGCCGGCACATTGCTGAGCGTCATGTCGTCATACGCCGTGAGCTGGAATGTGCGGATCTGGCCGCTGGCGTCGATGCGGCTGGTCGCCACGTTCGTAGTGAGCGCGGTTGTCAGCACTATGGATGTGAGCGCGCCGAGGACCAGCGTCCCGATCGCCGTCGCCACGATCAGCTCCACCAGGGTGTAGCCGGCCTGACGCCGGCGCCGAGACGTGCTCATCGCTGGATCTTGTAGATGGAAACCGGCGAACCCACCGCCCCAGGCGCGGGATATGTCACAACCTGGACCGTCCACTGCTGCGCTCCTGGCGGTACGTCAGACTCAGTGACATCCGCACGCAGGCTCGTGCGTGCGGGACAACTAGCCTGATATGCGACCAACGTCGGAGCGATCGCGTTGTCGACCGCAAAGCATTCCGAATAGGGCTCGGGGGTGCTGTCGTACGTGGCGCCTGCGATCCGCTCGAGCTCAGATTCCATGGCGCTCTCAACGGCCGTGTTCCGCTTGACGAGCGTGGACTGGATCACGCCGGTGCTGAACGCGCCGACGAGCAGGGTCAGTGCGAGTCCGATGATCACGACACTCACAACAAGCTCCACCAGCGTGGTGCCGGCCTGCCCGCGATGCCGCAGCTTGCGGCCTGCCATCAGTGGACGGCTTTGAGGAGACCGTACATGGGCAGGATCACTGACACCGCCACGAAGCCGACCGCGCCTCCCACGGCGATGATCAGAGACGGCTCCATGAGCGCGATCATGTTGCGCACCTTGTAGTCCATCTCCTCGGCGAGGAAATCTGCGATCTGCTCCAGGCTCTGGTCGAGCGTGCCGGTCTCCTCACCGACCCTGACCATGCGCAGCACCATCGGTGCGAATAGGCCGGTCGCTGCGAGCGGTTCCGAGAATCCGTCCCCCGTGACCATTCGCTGGCGCACCGCCTCGAGGCCACGCCGATAGCGAATGTTTCCAGCCGAGGCGATGGCGACATCGAAGGTCTGGCTGATCGGGATGCCGGCTTTCAACATGGTCGCCAGCGTTCGTGTGAATCGCTCGACGATGGCGAACACGACGATGGTGCCGAGCACCGGGAGCCGGATCAGCGTGTGGTCCCAGAAGACGCGTCCTCGCCGGGTCTGCAAGCCGAAGAATGCGGCCAGGACGATGAGGACCATTGCCGCGAGGATCTCCCAGCGCCACGCCTGCGCGAATGAACCGAGCACGATCAGGATCTTTGTCGGCAGCGGGAGCTGGGCGTGAAACTCATCGAACAAAGACACAAAGTTCGGCAGCACGACCACGATGAGCACGCCGCAGACCACGACGGCAAGCGTGAGGATCACCGCCGGGTAGATCATCGCGCTGCGGATCTTCTTCAGGGCCGTGTCCTGCCGTTGCAGGTAGCTCGCAATCTGGATAAGGACCTTGTCCAGGCTGCCGCTGTACTCCGCGGCGCGAACCATGTCCACGTACAGCTGGTTGAACACCTTCGGGTGGTGCGAGATGGCGACGGAGAAGGACTCCCCCTCATCGAGATCATCGTTGACGTCGTCGAGGGCAGCCTTGAACGCACCGGAGCGGGCCCCGCTCCTGAGCAGCCGGATCGCGTCAGTGATCGGCACGCCGACCTTGAGGAAGGTCGAGAGCTGGCGTGAAAACAACACCAGGTCGGCGGTGCTGACGCCGAAAAACGTCGGCAGCTCGCGGTAAACCCAGCTCCAGCCGCCTCGGGCCGGCCGCAGCCCGACCACCCGATAGCCTCGCCGCGTCAGCTCGGCGTGCACCGCGGCGGCTGACTCGCCCTCGATCACCTTGTCTTCGAGCGCGCCCTTGGCGTTATAGGCCCGGTACTGAAACTTGCTGATGTCTTGGCCTCCGGCTCAGATGATGTAGACGCTGCGCAGCACTTCGGCCACGGTGGTCACGCCGGCCGAGGCCTTTTCCCACGCATCGATCCGGAGCGGCACCACACCACCCGCGACGGCGGCGGCCATGATCTCGCGGTGGCTCGCCTTGGTGATGACCAGCCGCTTCAGCTCATCGCTCATGGTGAGCACCTCGAAAACGCCGAGCCGGTCGTAGTACCCGGTGTGGTTGCAGCGGCCGCAGCCGACTCCGTGGAAGAGCTGCGCCGGGACCGGCCGTCCCAGCGACGCCGCGAACTCGACCTCTTCAACCGTGGGCGCATGGGGGGTCTTGCAGCCATCGCAAACCTTCCGGACCAGGCGCTGGGCGACGATCGCGATCACCGACGACGCGATCAGAAAGCCCTCGATTCCCATGTCGATGAACCGCAGCAGGGCGCCGACCGCATCCGTCGCGTGCAGTGACGAGAGCACCAGGTGGCCGGTCAGTGCGGATTGCACGGCGATCTCGGCCGTCTCCCGGTCGCGGATCTCACCGACCAGGATGATGTCCGGATCCTGGCGCAGGATCGCACGCAGGCCGTTCGCGAAACTGATGTCCGCCAGCTTGTTGATCTGGCTCTGGTTGATGTTGTCGAACGTGTACTCGACAGGGTCCTCGATCGTCATGATGTTGCGGACCTGCTGGTCGAGCTGGTGGATCGATGCGTAGAGGGTGGTGGTCTTGCCGCTGCCGGTCGGTCCCGAGACGATGATCATCCCGTAGGGCGAATGCAGCATCGTCTGAAACCGCTCGTAGGCGCTGCGCGAGAAGCCGAGCTGCTCGAGGGTGATCAACGACCGTCCGCGGTCCAGCAGCCGCATGACCAGCTTTTCACCCCAGATGGTTTCGATGGTGGCCACCCGGATGTCGAGCTCCCGGCCGTCGACGTTCAGGCTGATCTGTCCGTCCTGAGCCCGGCGACGCTCGACGATGTTCATGTCGGCCATGATCTTGATTCGCGAGGAGAGGGCCGCCCCGGTGGCGATTGGCAGGTGCGCGACGTCCTGCAGCACGCCGTCGATCCGGAACCTGATGCGCAGGTACTCCTTTTGCGGCTCGATGTGGATGTCCGAGGCACGGTCGCGCAGGCCCTGGGTGATCATCATGTTGACGATGTCGATGGCAGGCGAGCTCGCCGTGATATTCGAGAGCTCGAAAATCGTTGGCCGCCCATTGGCCAGCCGCGGACGGCTCTCCTCCAGCGACCGCGCCGCCTCATGGATGCGCGGGCCCATGCTGTGGATGCGGCTGAGGTTGGCCAGAATGTCCGACCGGCCGGCGATGTGAGGGACGATCCCAAGCCCTGTGATCAGACGCAGGTCATTGATCAGGTGCAGGTTGGCGGGGTCCGCCATCGCCACGCCGAGGTCACCGTTCTCCCGGCTGATCGGTAGCACCACGTGACGGCGGGCGAACTCTTCAGGCACGAGGCGCGCAGCCTCGGCGTCGACCTCCTGGCGGCCCAGGTTCACGACAGGAACGTCGAGGTGTTCGCCCAGCACGGCGGTGAGCCTGTCTTCATCGAGCACGCCTAGCTCGACCAAAACCCTGCCGAGCGGCCGCGCGCTTTGTGGCTGGATCTGCAGTGCGTGGCGCAGTTGCGCCTCGGTGATCACCCGCTTGGCAAGGAGGCGCTCGCCCAGCCGCGGCCCGGTTTCCTGTGCCGGCGAAAACGCCTGCGCCTGGCTGGCGGTCATCGCTGCGATGGTGCCGTCATCCAGGCCGCCTGAGAATGGGAATTGCCCGACCGCCTGGGTCGTTTGTCCCGACCGGCGTGAGGAGGCGGTGCGCTTAGCCGCTGGTCAGCCCCATTCGTGCCGCGACCAGCATGGCCTCGGTCCGGCTCCGCAGGTCGAGCTTGCGGTAGATGTTCGCGAGATGGTTGCGCACGGTCTTGTGGCTGATACCTCGGCTTGCGGCGATGGCCGGTATCGACTTGGCTTCCCCGATCATCGTCAGGATGTCGAGCTCCGTCACGGAGAGTTGGCTGGCGGTCCTGCGGTGGGGCGATGAATTCTGGTCGAGGCGCGCGATGACCCGGCCCATCAGGTTGGAACCCACGGCCCGATGGCCTGAAAGCACAGCCTTGACCCCGGCCAGGAACTCGTCGAGGCTCGCGTCCTTGGTGAACATGCCCGCCACGCACGTGTTCAGGGCCGAAGCCATCAGCTGCTCGTCGTCGGGCTCTCCAAGCAGGATCAAAGGCACCTTCGGCGCGCGCTCGGCAAGCCGCGCCGCAACCTCGACCGCAGGTATCGGTCCGGCCCTCACCTCGCAGAAGACAAGGTGAAGGTCGCCCGTTTGCGCCATCCCCAGGCCGGCCTCCGTGTCGTACGCAAATTGGATTCGCGCCCTGACTGGGGGCGGGCTCAGCAGGCTGCCGAGCGCGGCGAGGAACAGGGGCTGGCGATCGATCAGCAAGACGGATGGCCCTGTCCCCGCCTCGGCCTCGACAGATAACGCGGGCGTAGCGCCGCGACGGGGAACAACGACCAATATGTCCGGACTGTAGGTCTCGGTGATCAGTCATTTAATGGGATCGTCGTACTAGTTGGCTCAAGTGCATGGGCCCAGCGTCCCGGGACTAAAGCGTCAGATTTCCACCAAACCCTTCCGCACGGCGTAGAGAACGGCCTGGGCGCGGTCGAAGATGCCGAGCTTCTCGTACATGTTGCTCACGTGGTTCCGGACTGTCTTCTCGCTGATCTTCAGCTTGAAAGCGATCTGCTTGTTCGCCATCCCGGTGGCGAGCATCCGCAGGATCTCGACCTCCCGCACGGTGAGGCCGTCGTAGAACTCTTTGGGCGTGGTGGCCCCGGTGAGCATCTCGAGGACTCGGTTGGCCACAGCGCTTGCCATCACGCGCTCGCCGGCGACCACCGCCAGGATGCTGGACACGATCGCGCTCGCCTGCGAGTCCTTGAGGACATAGCCGCTGGCGCCCGCCTTGAGGGCCTGGATCACGTGGTTGTCGGCCTCGAAGGTAGTCAGCATCAGAACCTTGATCTTGGGATTCTCGGCCACGATCCTCCGGGTGGCTTCGATCCCGTCCACGTTCGGCATCTTGATGTCCATGAGCACGACGTCCGGCTTCAGGCTCAGCGCCAACTTCACAGCATCGGCGCCGTCAACCGCTTCTCCAATCACGGTCACGCGATCGTCGGAGTCGAGGAGGCGGCCGAGACCCGACCGGAAAAGCGTCTGGTCATCCGCGATGAGGACGCGAGCGGGGCGCGCGGGCGCGGAGACGTGGCCGGACGTTTGCGTGATAGTGCTCAAATCAATTGCTCCCTGGGCAGAATGGCCCTGACTATGGTTCCCTTTCCGTCCGCGCTCTTGACTTCGAGCTGGCCGCCGAGAAGAACCGCCCGTTCATACATTCCCATGACCCCAAGCCCGGGCTTGTTGCTTTGGCCATCGGCCGCCCCACCCCTGCCGTCGTCTCTGACCTCCACGGCCAGCTTGCCGCCCGAAATGGCGCCCAGCGCAACCTCGACCAGGCGCGCCCCACTGTGTAGCCTCACGTTGGTCAGCGCTTCTTCGATGATCCTGTAGATGTTGAGGGCCGCCGGCGCGCGAAGGCTCGTCGGCCAGGTCGGTGCGACCGAAAGCGACGCGATGACTTGGGTCCGCTCCTCAAATTTAGCCAGCAGGCCGCGCACTGATTCGATGAAGGCCTCTTCGATGCCTTCTTCGCCGCGCAGGTCATACAGGACCGTGCGCAGGTTGTTCAGCACTTCCCGCGTCGAGCCCTGGAGCCCGTCGAGCTGGCGGAGGACGCTCTGCCGGCCAGTTTGCTCGACCTTGAAGTTCTCGAGCTCGATCAGCATCGTGGTCAGGGTCTGGGTGACGCGATCATGCAGCTCGCGGGCGAGGTCCCGCCGTATGCCATCAGCGAGGCGTGTGTCGTCCTCGTACGACACGACACGCGACCTGGGCACCGCCACCCTAGTTACCTCTCTCCCTTCAGAAACTGCTGCCGCAACGCCCACGGAGGGCTTGGAAAATCCCTGGTCGTTGCCCCATCATCCCGGGCCCTTTGCCTACAAAAGGCCGCACATGAACTTAAGTCGTTCCTGAAATCCCAAGTCAATGGGCAGAACTGACCATTTTTTGTAAGCAAGCGTTCAGAGCGGGACCAACGCCCAGGCCGCGGGCCATTGTCCCGGTCGCTCCCGGCGACCTCGCCCGAACTGGAATCGCCCCCCCGCCCCGAACATCGAGGAGCCGCAAGGCTCCGCTGCGGCCGCCAAGCCAGGTGCTCGGAGAGTCCGAGATGCCATGGCCGCTGGGACATTCGCCTCATTGGCTCGCGGCCCCGACTCGTGCCACGCTCCCGGCTGGACGCGAAATCCAATCACGCTCGCCCGAGGAACATGAAATGTCATTGAGAGCGACGAGACGGCTGTTCTACATGGGCTTTTTGCCGGTAGCGGTCGGCATCAACCTGACCCTGGGCCTGGTGATCCTGAGCTATCTGAAACCCTACGACTGGCTGGGATGGCTCGAGATCGCCACCGGTGCGTTTTGCTGCGTGATCGCCGGCGTCCTGGCCGCGACAGCGTGGTCAAGGTCCTACTGGGGCCGCGCCATGAGCCGGCAGATCGTCGTGTGGCGGCAGATGGCCGACGCCATCTTTCGCTGGCTCGAGGAAATGCAGGTGTCGGCAGAATCCCTGCAGCGGTTGCAGAGATCCCTGGACGAGGTCGTGCCGAGCCAGGGACCCGGATAGGAGCCGCTCGCTTAACAAAGCCTTCCTGAAAATCAGGCGCCCTTAACCGCTCTAAACCGTGTTTTGGCACCCTGGCGGGTGTATCTTCAGCCGCAGCATTCCGAGCGTTGACTCGGCATGAACCGGAGGGGGCCCGCTGATCCGTCTTGCTGTCGTCGACGATCATCCAGTCTTCAGACTGGGATTGATCCGCCTCTTCGAGCGGGAAATCGACGTGTCGATACTGTGGGAGCTCGACTCGCTTGATCAGCTCGACGAAATGCTCGAAAAATATCCGGTCGACGTCATCCTGATCGACCTCATCCTCGGCCCGGACCAGGACGCTCTGGCCGCCACAAGGGCGATCAAAGAGAAGTACGAGTCGGTCAAGGTGATCATCATCTCGGGCTCGCTCGACTTCGAATGGGCGGCCGCTTCGCGCGCCGCCGGGGCCAGCGGCTACCTGCCCAAAGACCTTCCAATCGCTGACATGCTGGCAGCCATCCGGGGCCTCTCGTCACCTTATTTCGGTCGCTTCGGTTTCAGCGACTTGCTGAGCAACGGCACCAGCCGCAAGCCCACGCAGATCGCCCTGGTACGCGGACTCACGCGCCGTGAGCAGCAGGTCCTCTCCGAGCTACGGAGGGGCCGGACGAACAAGGAGATCGCGGCCCGGCTGGGGGTCTCTCTCACCACGATCAACAAACACGTCCAGCAGGTCCTTAAGAAACTCCACGTCCGGACCCGGGCCCAGGCCGTGGTCGCGGTCGACGCCCAGGCCAACGGCCGCCCGCACACGGTCTCCGACCAGCGCCGCGCCTAAGCGCCACGGGTTCTTATTTAGTATGTTCGCCCGGGTGGGCGCTGCCCTCGCTTAACAAGATTCCTCCAGCTGGGAGGGCCAGCTGGTCGCGCCGCCGGGGCTCGCTTCGCCGGCCTGACCCACGAATCGCGAACAAGGCGATCAGCCCGGCTGCGGCCACAACGGCGGTCGAGGCGAGGAACATGACCCGGGGCCCGAACGCTCCATAGAGAAGGCCGCCGGACAGGGTGCCGGCGATCGGCGCCAGCCCGAACAACACCGACTTGACCAGCGCCTGGCCGGTCGCCCGCAGCCGCACCGGGGAAACATCGTTGGCGATCATCACCGCCGCGACATAGGTCAGCGCGAATCCCACTCCGGCGGCCAGCTTCAGCAAAGCCGCCGTCAGAGCATCGGACGCGAAAGCCCAGGCGACGAAGATGACGAGATAGACCCCGCATCCAATCGCGAAGAGCACGCGATGGCTCAGGTATCTCCGCAGCACATGGGTGTAGCCCATGGTGGGAATCTCGGTCAGCGCCTGGAATGCAGCCGCCGCGCCGACGAGAACGGCGCCCCCGCCGAGGACGTTGATCTGCAGGGTCAGAAAGTTCTGGGTCGCAGCCAGTGAGGCACCGAGAAGGAAGCAGCTCACAAGAAATCCCACCAGGCCAATTGGGATCGTCGCGCGTCGTCCCGAGGGGTCGCGTTCCGATCCAGACTCCGGGGGCTGTGACTCGGTTGCGGGCTTGAGCGCATGCCACACCCACAGGCCGGCCAACGCCGAAAGCGGCGCATAGACGAAAGGAATCAGGCGCAGGCCAAGGGTCTGAAAGACGGCTCCGGACCCAATCGCCGAGGCGGCCCAGCCGGCACTCATCCGCAGCCGGATGCGGGCGTAGTCGGTCCGCCGGGTGGTCAGCAGCCTCCGCAGCGCGATCGGGTCGAGCAGCATCATCGGAGATCGCGCCACCGATAGCGCCACGATCACCAGGGCCAGGGTGAGGGCACCGCTGGTCAGGGCCAGAAGCAAAGCTACGGCTGAGGCGGCGACGCTGGCTGCCACCACCATGCGTTCAGGGCTGAATCTGCGATCGGCGAGGTAAGCCCAGGCCAGGCCCAGGACCAGGGAGGCCGCGGCCGCGACAGCCAATACCAGCCCGATCCACGCCGCGGTCAGGCCTCGGTCGAAGAGGTAGAGAGGAACGAAGGGCAGGACCGTTCCGTCGGCCGTGCCGACCAGGATGTAGGCCCAATGGAGACCGCTGATGGTTCGGTTGGGCTTTGTGGGCCATTCAAAGGACGGAGCCACGGGAGTGGATAGCGTGTCAAATAAGACCGCGGTCGGAACCCGGTTACGACTGCGAGCTGGGGGCGGCATCGGGGTCGTACGCGGCCGCGACTGACTTTGGCACCACCATCCGCCACGCATCGACGACCAGCTCACGCATCTCCTTCTCCTCCAGGGCCGCCAGGCGCGCGAGGACCCAGTGGTAGCGGAGGTCGGAGCGGGATGGATGCAGGAACTTTTCGGGCGAGCCGCCGATCAGCCATTCCCGCTCTTCCTTGGGGAACGCAAAGCCCATCAAGGTCTCGTCGCGCGAAAAGGAGAGATAGACAATGCGGCCGACGCGAAACTTCACCCGGCCACCGACCACGACCTCATAGCTCCGTGGCAGCGGGGCGGCAACAGCCCGGACGTCGTCGATCGTCACCAACTTGGTTGCTTCCTGGTCAAGCCTAGGCGCGAGCAAACCTGGCCGACCGGCAGCTACTTGAGCTGAAACCGGAGGATGCGGTCGGTACCCGCGAGCAGCCACACGGAGCCCGAACGGTCGACCGCGACGCCGGCCCCGACCGTATCGGAATCAGGCAGCGCGAAAAGGTCGATCGATCCATCAGCCTTCGCCCGCGCGAGCTGCTGACCCCCACCGGCCGCGCCGGGGAACTGCTTGCCGACAAGAAACCAGACACTGCCGCCGGAGCCGGCCGCCGCCGCGACCGGGGCTGCTCCCTCCGCGGCACCCGGGACCGAATGCTCGGTGATCCGCCCGGTCACCGTGACCTCCGCCAACTTGCCGGCTCTGGATTCGCAAGCGTAGATGCGGTCGCCTACCGCCACGATGCAGGTCGGGACCGCGTTCAGGGTGGGGATCTCGTACTCGGTCAGCTTGCCGTCGGTCGTAAGGCGGCCGATCCGGTTGCCTCCGCCCGGGCTGAGCTGCGACTCTGTAAACCACAGCGCGCCGTCCGAAGCCGACGCGATGCCGTACGGGCACAGGTACCCGCACTGGGCGCCTTGCCGCTGCGGCAATTCGAATTCGGTTATGTCCCCTCTCACGGTCAGCCGGCCGATCTTGTTGCCGGCCAGCTCCGTGAACCACAAATTCCCGTCCCGGCCGGCGGTGATCGACTGCGGGATCGCGTTTGGAGTCGGGATCCTGAACTCGGTGATGTGGCCGTCGACCCCGATCCTGCCGATCTGGTTGGCGCCGGACTCGGTGAACCACAGCGCACCATCCGGGCCCGCGGCAATCGAGGTCGGCGCCGCATTTGGGTTCGACAGCGGGTATTCGCTCGCGGTCCCGCCGTCGTCAATGCGACCGATCCTGGCCACCGACGTTTCTGCGAACCACATCGCCCCATCCGGGCCGGCGACGATGGCCGCCGGCATCGAGCCTCGGCTAGGGGTGGTGAAGCTTGTGAAGGTCGGCGTCGCGGCGGGCTGACGGTTGGTCGATTGGCGGACCAGCATGAAAGTGGTGATCAGCAGGAGGGCCACCACCGCCGCCGCGAGCGGCGCCCACCGCGCGGGCTCGCGGCGGCGCCCCCGGTTCTCGACCTGGACCCCAACTCGCGCCCGCAACCCGGGATCGGGCCGCATCGCTCGCGCGTACTCAGCCATCACATGCCGCATTTCCTCACGCGCGTCAGCCAATGTCGGATAGCTCCAGGCCAGGTCTCAGGCGATGCGCCGCGCGGTGGATTCGGGATCGCGCCGCGGTCATCGACAGGCCCATACAGCGTCCGACTTCGTCGTAAGTGAGGTCGTAGTAAAAGTGGAGCAGCAGCACGGCGCGGTCTTCGGCCGGCAGGCGGTTCAAGGCCCGGGTCAGGTCAACGCCTCCGACGACAACGTTCTCCGGCGAGGATTTGACCGAAGCGACATCCGATAACAGCGGTCTGATCGACCACCAGCGTGCCCGGCGCAGGCTTCGGCACTGGTTGGCCACGATGGAAAGAAACCAGGACCTCAGGGAGTTCGTGTCGCGGACCGTGTGGATCCCGCGCCAGGCCTTGATGGAAGCCTCCTGGACCGCGTCTTCAGCCAAACTTCGATCTCCCAACATCGCGACGGCCAGAAGGTAGGCGGGCTCGAGAAGCGCCCCCAGCAACTCGTCGAAGCTCCCGGCCGGCGCCGCTCCCGACGTCATCTGGTGATAGGACGCCAGTTCTGCCGCCTTTGTCGCATCGGGCCGCAACCGGCGCGACATTTCGCCTGGCGGGAGCGTCTGACCGATATGAGCTGCCTCTCCCGCGCCTTCTCGATCCTGTTCATGACCTGCCTTGCCGTGACGGCGGTTGCGGTTGGAGGCGCCTGGGGTCGGGTGAACGAGCCGGCCACGGAATCGGCGCCAGCCCCGACGCAACTCGCCATCTCCAGGCCTCCAGCCAGCGCGGATCCGTCCCCCTCCCCGATCCCAACTCCCCTTCCGGGTCCGATCTCCAGCTCGGCCTCGATGAGGAGCTCAGGCGTCGCTCGAGGCGCGGATCGAGAGATCGTCGTCAGCGTCTCGGAACAGCACTTGTGGGCTTACGAGCACGGTCGCCTCGTTGCTGAGTCAGTCGTGGTCACCGGCCGACCGGAGCTGCCAACGCCGACCGGAAGTTTCCATATCCGGACCAAATATTCGCCCTACAGGTTCGTCTCGCCGTGGCCGAAAGGCAGTCCGTATTACTACGCACCCTTGTGGTCCAGCTATGCGATGGAGTACCAATCAGATGGCTACTTCATCCACGACGCTCCGTGGCGCAGCGATTGGGCCTACGGCGCCAACGTCCGGGCCGGCAGTCATGGATGCGTCAACGTGCCGACGGCCGAGATGTCAACGGTTTATCACTGGGCTCGCATTGACGACCTGGTTGTGGTGCAGAGCTGATGACAACCGCCCAGGTGGAGCAGCCGCTAGGTTCGGCGCGGCGTCTCCGCCGGGAGGTGCGTCAGCTCGGCGCTGATCAGCCAGAGGCGCCGGGCGGCATCCTCGTCGTAGGAGATCTTGGCCGACTTGATTTCCACGCCGCTCTTGCTGAAGAACTTTCCGCTCACCCCATCGAGTGCAGGTGAGGTGGCGACGTGCACGGTCGGCAACGCCCCCTTCTCCACCGGGACCCTCATGAAGGAGAAGAAGCTGAAGGGGAACGGAACCTTCATGTTCGTCCTGACGAAACCCGGCTCGACCGCGTTCGCCGTCACGCCGGTCCCCTCCAGGCGGCGCGCAAGCTCGTACGTGAACATCAGATTGAGCAGCTTGGTCTGGTTGTACGCGGCGATCTCGCTGTAGCTCCGAGAGCTCTGAAGGTCGTCCAGATTGAGTCGTGCCATGGCCTGGCCCCCAGACGAGACGGTCACGATCCGGGACGGGGCGCTCGCCTTGAGCGTGGCGAGGAGGAGGTTGGTGACCAGAAACGGCGCCAGGTGATTGGTCGCGAGCACGGTTTCGATGCCGTCGACTGTTTCCGTCCTTCTCGGCACGCTCACTCCAACGTTGTTGACGAGCAGGTGCAGCTGTTGATGGTGGCTCTGGAACTCGCTGACTGCTGAGCGGATCGACTGCTGTGAGGAGAGGTCCGCGAGCAGCAGCTCGGGCCCCGCGTTGCCGCTGCGCTCCCTCACGTCGGCAACCGCGGCCTGGCCTCGCTCTCGGTTCCGGCAGACCATCACCACCGTGACACCCGCCCGCGCCAGCTCGAGCGAGATCTGCCGGCCCATCCCAGCGCTGGCTCCCGTGACGATCGCGATCTTGCCGTTCATGGGGCCTCCTTCAAACTGATGACCGACCGCCTCTACCTGTGGGAGCCCCTCGCAAGTTCGAGGTTGGCGCCAGGAACGCGACTCGCCACCGCATAGCCCAGGTCACTCCGACCCACTCAGGCCGGCTTGCGTGCCAGCACCAAGCCGGTTAGGTCCGGAATCAATTCGTCTGAATTGATTTCAGTGAACCCACGGTGGTCAAGTTGCTCCACCAGGTCACCCGCTGTGAATGATGAGCTATCGCTGCGCTGAACTGTGTAGAACAGAAACCAGAGCGCAGCTTCGCGCGGTCCGTCACGGTTCACGTCAAGCATGAAGTCGTGGAGAACGAGCAGGCCTCCCGGGCTCAGTGCGTGCCAAGCGCGGTCGAGCAAAGTTGGAATGCTGGATTCGCCGACCGCGCTGAGCAGGTACGACATCAACACTACGTCTTGGTGGTCCGGCCAATCGTCTTCGAGAGCGTCACCGCCGATCAGAGCGATCCTCGAGTTCAACTGAGACGCCTCGACGTATCGCCGTGAGACCTCAATCACGCTAGGGAAGTCGAGAATTATGGAACTCAGCCCTGGATACCGCCTGCACAGAACAATGGAAAAGGCGCCGCTGCCGCCAGCTACATCCAGTAGCGACGTGCATCCGGTTAGATTGAGCCGGCGGGACAAAAGGACCGCCGGGCCCATTGAGCCCTGGTGTTGTGCTTCGGAGAATAGGGCGGCATCATCAGGGTCGGCCAACATCTGTTGCATCGATTGAGTGGCTTTGCCCAGTAGACCATCAGTTAGACCAAGCAGGCTTGGAAAGATGAGCTTGTCGATCTGCAGTCGGTAGTAATCGCCAACGAAGACATCGCTGCCTCTCACCAGATACCGCTGCGTCGCCCGCGCGTTGGTATAAGACTTCTCCACCCGCACCAGGAAGCCCAACGCAACTAGCGCGGATAGCAGTGTTGCCATCCTGTTCTTCGCAACCGCCGTCTTCTCCGATATCTGGTCTAGCGTCGCGGGCTGCGCGGCGATGATGTCAAAGAGACCAAGATCGAGCGCTGCGAAAAGCGCCTTTGACCCCATGAATCCATACGCGATCCGGGAGATTTGTCGGACATCGGTGAGTTCCTGTGGCATCAGTTCTACCGCCCAGAAGCGGTCACGACCCTGCCAAAACAACGCTGGCGGCCATCACCTCGAGGTCATCGAGCTACGCAGCCTGGGCTTCGCGGAATACCCGATCAAAGGCCTGGGAGTCCACTCGCGGGCGCAATTGCGGCAAGCTCGTCGCGACGAACCTGCTCGTCGGCAGGCGCAAGCAACCGCTGTTCCGCTTGCAGCATGCGGTCCACCGCCCCGAACAACCGCATCCCTTCGGTGAGCTCGCCCTCGCGACGCGACCCCGGCCATACCGGCGAGGCCGGCGGCCATGTCGGCTCCGGGCCCCAAATCGGCACCGCCGCAGGAGACTTCCCCGGAATTGTGCGACCGCCGTCGAGCGGTCATTCAACACGGAGCGCGACGTGCCCCTGGTTATGGAGGGCCCGTGCCACGATCATGTCCATCTCTCCACCGCCTTCCCACCAGCGAAGTAGCTTTGCGCCTTGGCCCATGCCTGCCGTGCGACCAAGCGCCCCGCGTTCCTCGCGTCCAGATCAGCCTGCTCGAAGTGGATGCCGCCATAGCGACGGGACATCCCCGCTTGGTCCGCGGCCTCAGAGAACGTAGCCCAGCTCAGAGTCAGATCGCTTGCGGGCACCGTTCCCGGCTCGATCTTTGAGGTTCCTGCCGGGAAGGTTGCCGAGAGGCCGAACCTGTCGCTCTGGGTGAAGAGCCGCAACACCTCCGCGCCAGCCGCACTGAAGGTGCTGTGTCCGGAGCTGTACTCCGGAAACGGCGGCGTGGGGAACCATGTGGGTTCGTAAGGAAACCAGGTCGCGCCATCGATGAACTGCGTATCACGGTAAGGCCCGCCCCATGCGCGAACCCGCTGACCGATGAAGAGGTAGCGGATGGCGGTGATTGGCCGCACGGAGGCAAACATCCGCTTGTTATCCCAGCAGCAAACGCTGGCGTCGAAGATAGCGTTGGTGAGAGCAAAGAACAGCTTGATGTCAGCATCGACTCCACGCTCGCCGTCGCCGTGATTGTCTCGACGAGCGACGAACTGTGCGAACAAATCCCAATGTCCGGGCGGCAGCTCGGAGTTCGGCCCGTCCGCCCAGTATTCCGCGATCATCTTGTGCTCGTCGGTAAGACCGCCGCTCAGTTCGACCAGTGCGCGGGCCTGGGCTAGATATTCAAACGAGCCGAACCTGGCCGGTCCGGTCGTAGATCGCAATTGGGACGATGACGAAAGTGCGAATGGCGTCACGTGCTGCCAGTGAGCCCCAACAAAGTTCGGCGTCACCGTGCTCCCGGATTTGTCGGCATAACGCAATGGCTGCCAGGCGT
The DNA here is from genome assembly GCA_005882135.1 of Chloroflexota bacterium. Taxonomy (GTDB): domain Bacteria; phylum Chloroflexota; class Dormibacteria; order Dormibacterales; family Dormibacteraceae; genus 40CM-4-65-16. Next base: position 9,422 of record VBDR01000028.1, on the reverse strand, counting down.
TGGGATCGTGAACTCCCTTCGGTTCGAATGGGAGCCTGATGTCCATCGGGTCGTTGGGGGAGTTATAGCCGGTGTAATCGGAGTAGCCGCCGAGCTGGTTTGCGCCATCGCTGTGCCGGAAGTCGAGCAGAGCGGCCGCGGCCACGTTACCCACACCGACCGGGCTTGTAAGGTCGGTGTTTCTGTTGTTTGGATCAAGGCCAAGATTGCGCATCAGCGGATCGAAGACCGTTGTTGTACTTCCGGGGAAGAGGTCAACCGCCGCTCGATAGGCGGCGTAGCTTACGGCGATCTCCTTGTTCGCCAGGGTCCGCTCCCTGGGCGCGCGCCGGAGTGCTGGGCCAAGACAAGTCCCGACGGCACGATGGTCATAAGCCGCCCAGGCATCAAATGCGGCAGTGTTCACGATGGCAAGTGCGCGCGCAACCATCGGTGGACCGAGCTTCGACTCGCGCACCCCCTGCAGCGCGGCTTCATTCCATCGCACAACAACGCTGTCATCTGCATGAGGACTCGGACGGACGACCTCGCCGAGTAGACGCGAGAGCGACATGGGCTGGATCGAAGGCACAAACAGTGCTGCGGCACCGGCGCCGGCACGCACAAGAAATTCGCGTCGGGATAGGGCGGCTGCCCGGATCCCAAATGGTCTGTGGCGGTTGGGGGCCACACGGTGTGGCCCCCCAACTTCGGCCTGGATCAGCGCAGCCTGAAACGACCGGTCAGCATATTCTCGATCGGCATTGTCCCGACCCCGACCACCGTCAATTGGAACTGCTGGTTGGCTACATCGGCCCAGACGTTGACTAGAACTGACTGCTTGTTTTTGCCGTCCATGATCAGGAAACCGGGGCCTGAGAATTTGACGACGGAACCGTTCGCATTCATCGTTGCGGTGGTTGGTTGTGCCTGCACCTTCATCAAATGCGCCAGCCCAAACGCCGGCAGCACAAAGGCCGAGCGCCCCGCCATCAGGCAGTTGAAGCTGCCGGAAGCGGCGCCGCCGCCTTCGACGGTCACGTTGAACGCGACCTGCGAGATCGTTGCCGTGCCACCGCCAATGAGGTGGAAGGTGGATGCCGCCGATACCGGCGCCGCCGCCACCATCAGCAACATCGCCACGCCACTGGCCAAAGCCGCTTTCATCAGTCGCCCCCGTCCTCGGTGCTGACGTGGAAGAGGGTTCGGTTTCCCTCAGCTGGTCCGGGCGCCTCATTCTGCCAGAAGTCTTCATAGTCCATCGAGGCGGTGATTCCCTCGAAGGTGCACGCCGGAGTGGGGCCGGCGGGTAGGTGGCAACTCACCGTGAGCGTTCCCCGACGTCCGTTGTCGTAAAGCACTCGAAGCGTTGCGAGACCGGAGCTTGGTGTGCCCTTGTCGCCGGTGTCGTCGGGGAGGGGCAGCGTGCCCGGCGCAGGGTGCCAGGACAGCAGCTCGATCACCCTATAGTTTCCGCTTCCAGGGAAGCACGGATTAGGGGCGGCCGCGGCTGTAGTTACCGACCAGGTCCCGCCTCCGGTCACGTTCTTGGAGCACTTGTCCCTGTTCGGAAAAGTCCCATGCCCGGTCATAGTTATCTCGGCGGTGACAGCGTGGTTTTGATCAGTCGACATCGCCTTCGACGTACCGCCGCGCGTTATGTGCGTGGGGCTGCCGTTGACGAAGTTGACGTTGACGAGGTCCCAGGTTACGCGGCCGTTGCCTTCGTTTTCATCGGCGAAGACTTTGGTTGGGTCGAACACGGCAGCGGTGGCCCCGAGCACACCCGCAGCCTTAAGCAGTTGCCTGCGGCTCAGTTTCCTTTGGTCCATCTCTTGGTCCCCCTTTTTCAGCCGGCGGCCCCCAGCCCACGACTATGCGCGGGCGAGCTAGTGATCCCTGTGTTGCTGCTGACCAAGCGGCGGGTCGGCTACTCCCCCTTGAACCAAGGCCCACAGCGTGGCCCTGTCACCGATGCCAGGTGGCTACATCGTGCGCCTGCACACAGGCGAAGTCAACGACTCCTGAAGGCTCAGACCCCCTACGCGAATCTTTCCCGAAATGTGCGACGACGCTCGCGCGAAAGACGACTGTAGCCGCCAGTTGTTGTGACGTGAACGCAACCGGTGATCTGCGAGCACCCGAACATAACTGCGTTAGAATTGGTAGAAGTTTGACCACTGCGTTCTACAGCGCTCGCGTCGAGTACGCGCTTCACACGCTCTTGAACCTCAGCCTAGTCCATGCCGGGGCGGCACCGAGCGCAACCGAGCTTGCCGAGTTCCAGCATCTGCCCCTCATGTACGTCCGCAAGCTGTTGACACAGCTCGAGAAGTCTGGATTGGTCACAGCGACCGAGGGTGTGCGTGGCGGATGGCGCCTCGCGCGTGATCCAAACTCGATTTCGGTGCTCGAGATAGCTGAAGCAGCACGTGGCAACGAGGGTCCTCTGTTCCAGTGTCAAGAAATTCGGGCGCGCTGCGCACTGTGGCCAAGGAGCGACCCGCCGCGGCAGGCCGTGACCGGCGTTTGTTCGATCCACGCGGTCATGATTGCCGCCGGTGCGGCGATGCGGCGGGAACTCGCTTCGCACACGCTTGCGGACTTGAATGCTCGCGTGCGCGCGAAGTCTTCGCGCGCATGGCGAGCGGACGTGGAGTCGTGGTTCGCGGACCGTTACAAACGCCGGCGCCGCCGCTCGGCCTAGGCCGCCGCCTCCGGTTGATTTGACACCGACTGCGAGCGAGGTCGCCCCCCCCCCGCTAACTAAGACGATTATAGACTTAGTTATGTGGAGGCGGAGGGGATCGTTGTCGTCGGGGGTGGCTTCGCGGGCTTTTGGGCGGCGGTCGCTGCACGGCGGATTGCGGGGGCAAAGCTCTCGATCACGCTCGTGTCGCGAGAACCGGCGCTGCAGATCCGTCCTCGCCTGTACGAGGCCGAACCGAAGGATCTGGCGGTTGACCTGTTGCCGCTCCTAGAGACAGTTGGCGTCGAATTCGTGGCCGGGGATGTCTCGACCGTGGACGTTTCCCATCGAAGGATCCGACTCCGCACCGGCAACGCCATTTTCTACGCGCGGCTCGTGGTGGCCACCGGCAGCACGATGCGCCGCCCGAGAGTGCCCGGAGCCGAGTTGGCGCACTCGATCGATACTCAGCACGAGGCGATCGTTTTCGACGAGCGGTTGGCTCAGGTCGTGCGAACTTCCCCGCAACCGACGATCGCCGTCGTCGGCGCAGGCTTTACCGGCATCGAACTTGCCTTGGTGCTGAGGGACCGGATCGCTCGGCACGGCACAGCGGTGCAGGCCGAACACGCCCGCATCATCCTCATCGACCGCGCCGATGTCGTCGGTCGACAGCTTGGATCCGGTCCGCGACCGGCAATCGAGGCCGCGCTCGCAAAGGATAGGGTCGAGCTGCTGCTTGCCAAGACAATAACTGCGCTAGGTCCGACCCGGGTGGCCTTTGCCGACGGCGCCCTTAACACGGACGCGGTTGTTTTGGCCACCGGCATGGTCGCGGCGCCGTTCGCGGCAAAGGTTCCAGGCTTGCACGATGAACAGGGCCGGATCGTCGTCGATCAATCATTGCGCGCGGGATCTGCACGCGAGATTTTCGTCGCAGGCGACGCGGCGGCAGCGGACTGGCGACGGACGTCCTGTTCTGCAGTCGTGTCAGCACGCGCTCCAGCTCGGCCGGTTCGCCGGTGAAAATGCGGCGCGCGATCTTCTTGGGCTGCCACTGGTCGATTACGTGCAGCCCCCGTACATCACTTGTCTCGATTTGGGCCGGGCGGGTGCTGTCTATACCCGTGGCTGGGATCGGGTTGTAGAGCGGACCGGCTCCAAAGCAAAGGCGATCAAGAGGTGGATCAATACCGAAGTCATCTATCCGCCAGTAGACGGTGCACGAGAAACACTGCTTGCACTCTCGTGCCTAGATCCCAAGGATCAGTACCCGGTCGCGATGCCTAAGGCTGAATCGATGGCCGCTGACACTGGCCGAATCAACGCTCGATCGTCGACTGAGAAGCGGCGCCTAGGTTCATGACGACAGGAGTTCAAAGAGGCGTATCCCGCGTGGGTTCGAACCATGGTCCGTGACCTGGGACTATCAGGCGCGGGGCGAGGCCCAGGATACGGACGCGGCTCCTGCTCAGCGCTTCGGTGTCAGACGCATATGGGTCACGGGCCGGACCGGCGGCAGTCCACCACGCATGGGTGAAAACGACCAGCCCGTCCTCGGTCGACGCCAGTGTCGCGATGTCCTCGTTCGAGTGGCCTGGGACTCGGATCAAGCTGACATTCGCTGAAATCTTGAAGCCCTCGGCGTCACGGTCTTGCCACACGTCGTGGCGGTATGTTGCCCAGTGGTCGTGGAAGGCGGCATGCACAAACAAAGCTGCGCTGAGCGTGTGGTCCGGGTGATGGTGAGAAAAGACCACGTCGGTTACATCTTCGGCAGCCAGCCCCAGCGCCGATAGAGGGTCGAGGATTGCCGCTGGGCTCGGCACCATACCTGGATCCACGACAACGACGACACCCCGGTCACGGATGAGCCCAACCGTAGGAGCCACGCGATGATCTTTCCGGCCCGCGTAGCCCTCATACAGCAGGTCGACGATTGCCCTCTGGTGGTTCATGTGTTCATCGGATTCGCGGCAAGACGCCCTCAGCGGCGGCTTACGGTCACTTTCATTCGTCTGATTGCTTCCTGGACCAGGTCGAAAGAGGTTCCAAAATTCAGGCGCACATATCCCTCCCCTTCAGGGCCGAAGTCGGAGCCGCTGTAAAGCGCGACACGGCCACGGTCAAGAAATTCGTCAGCAGGATTACTTCCCAGGCCTAGAGCGCGGCAATCGAGCCACGCCAGGTACCCGGCATCGGGGATGTGATATCCGACGCCGGGTAATTCGGCCGCGAGTAACGCGCCCAGCCGCTGCCTGTTGCCGTCGAGGTACGCCACGAGTTGGTCCAGCCATTGGAGTCCGTCTTCGGCGAATGCGGCAACCGAAGCGACGATGCCAAGCTGACTTACCCGGTCGATCATGTCGTGCGGAAAGCGTTGGGCTGCCTGCCGGCCGACAACGTCCGAGCTGGGGACCAGCACCGCGCATTTCAATGCCGGAATGTTCCAACCCTTGCTTGTCGAGATGATCGTGAATGCCAATGATCGTTGCGCGTCTGAAGTCGAGACGTATGGCACATGCGATTTCTCGGGCATGACAAGTGGCCCGTGGACTTCGTCAGAGATCACCAGCACGTTGAAGTGCAGAGCAAGTCTCGCCACGGCCTCCAGCTCAGCACGGCTGAAGACGCGTCCCGTCGGATTGTGAGGGTTGCACAGCAGGTAGGCACGAGCTCCCTGCTCGAATGCCGCCTCGAGACGCTGCAGATCCAGTTGCCAACCGTCTGCCGCATCCTGCAACGGCACGGTCACAATCCGTCTTTCGGCACTGCGAATCGCGGTGTAGAAAGGTGGATACACCGGGGGGTTGATGACGACGCCCTCCCCCGCGGACGTGAACGCCCGAAGGACTTCTGCCACCCCCGACATGACGTCTGGCATAAGTACCAGAGCCTCTGAATTGACTCCCCAGTCGAACTTCCGCTTCGCAAATCGAGCGAATGATTGGCGGATCTCGCCCTCATGCGCGTAACCACAGTCGCCAAGTTCGATCGCCTCTTGTAGAGCTCGATGGACGCTGGGTGCAAGCGCAAAGTCCATCTCCGCCACCCACGAAGGCAGGACGTCGGGGCCGTACTTAGCCCACTTGGAGCCTCGCCGTTTGCGAAGCCGTTCCAGAGACAGATCATCGAAGTCGAACTTAACCATCAGCTCTCACTGCCTCTGGCGCCCGCAGGAAATTAGGCTCAAAATCTGCTACTCAGGTCCTATGGTGCGCGAGCCACGAATTCCTGGACTCGGCGTCGCATCGAGGCTCAGCGGTTTGCGACCAGAGCCATGTATTCAGAGCGCGACTCGAAACCATGTCGTCGATACAGGGGCGCGCTGGCATCGGTCGCAAGCAGCCAAATATTCCTGGCCCCCGCAATTTTCGCCGCCTTTATGCTTGCGATCAGGATTGCCGTGCCAATCCCTTGATGGCGAAACGCGGGCCTTACGAACATCGACATCAGGTACGCCTCGCGTCCCTCGTAGCGCGGATGCGGCGGGGAGGTATAGATGGTTACGCCCGAGGTCGCTACGGGACTACCGGCAACTAGACCGATCAATCCGATGAACTGGGACCCGCTATCTCGTCCGACTTCGGCTAGCCAATTTGTCACCGTCGTTCGGAAAGAATCCACCTCAGTTGCGCCAATAAGACCTATCTCGAGCATCATTTCGGCGCGCATTGCGGCCCACTCACCAAGTTCATGGGCGGATGTCTTTCGCACTTCGAGCCGTTGAATCATTCCATGGCCACCGTTGCCGGACTGTGGCCTCTCCACCTCATCTGTCTCCCGATGTCATTCGTAAAGGTCGCCTACTGGCGGCCATCTGGGTCTACGTCGAGGACGGCGGACGAATCTTGCAGCGGAAAGTGATGTGAGCTGGTCACCAACCACGGGCCGCCAGGCGCTCCTCCTTGGTGAGACTCGGGATTTCGATCCCTCGCATTGGGGACCCAGCGCTTCGCTGGCTTTCGCTATTACGTCTGGCTGGTCGAAGTACGTAGTCGCTGCGACGATCGCTTTGGCTCGTTTCAAGGGGTCTTCGGACTTGAATATGCCCGACCCGACAAATATGCCTTCCGCGCATCAGTCCTCCTTGGATACGCCGGACGTGTGGTCATGGATCCAAGCCAGGACATCGCGGGCGTGCTCGTTCGGGGGAAAGATCGGGTAGAAGACATGCTCGATCGTCGTTTTTCGGATCACCATCGTTAGGCGCTTATAGAACGTCGACGCACCAACTTCGAATGTCGGCAGGCCCAGGCTCTGTTCCAGCGCAAATGAACGGTCGGAGAGCATCGGATAAGGAAGGCGAAGCCTCTCCACAAGCTCATGCTGATAACGCGATTGCTGACTCGAAAGGCCATAGATGGCATCCAGCCCCGCGTCGAGCAGATCCGCGAAGTTGTCCCGAAAGCCGCACGCTTCAGGCGTACAGCCTCGCGCACCGGGGATTTGATCCCAACCCAGCGGCAAGTCTTGTCCCGGAATGCCGGTCGTGGGATAGACGAAGATCAACCATCGTCCATCACTGACCTGGTCCAGCTGGACCACCGTGCCGTCAGAGGCTGGGAGCGACAGCGCGGGCAGCGTTCGGCCGGCAAGGTGCTCGGCACTTCCATCGTCGACCGGCACCGGGAGGTTGTCTGGCAGTCCATAGCGCTCCACCACGGGCGTGATGCTCTCCTCTACTCCGGGTACAGGGAAGCCTCGCGAAGCGGCGGAAACAAGTCGCGCGTGCAACATCTGACGTCGCGAAGCCAACTCCATGACAAGGCCATCGAGTCGATTGATTTCGGCGTGATACGCCGCGAGCGATTCCGGGCAGTCGTCGCCATGCAGGTGACCTTGCCGGAGACATTCGATGAACGGCCTCGTTCCATTAACCGACAGCCCGACCGCCGTGAGTTCCTTGACCTGCTTGATGAGATCGATGTCCTGAGCGCTAAAGTCCCGATACCCATTGGGGGACCGGGCCGGCTGAACCAGCCGGATTGACTCGTAATACTTCAGTGCTTTGACGGTCACGCCGGCCATGGCGGCAGCTTGCTTGACGTTCATATTTCCCTCGCTCAGACGATAAACCTGCACCTATGGGGTCAGGTCAAGTGCCTTGACATCCCGTGTGGCTCTCATGTTGGCTGTAGGAGCGAGTTCGTTGGCAACCGCCATGATGGCCTCCTTTCGGTGTGAGTTCCAACACCCACAACCCGACTCGGAGGGCCTCCGGCTGTCAACAACCGTCTGCGAGCCTAGGCCTATCATGCCTGCGTCGTGTTGCGGTCCACATTTTCGAGACAGTCTCTCCCGACGCGCAATTGGCGACGGTTGATGATGACAGCGTCACCCGATACAGAGCGCCGTGACCGAGCAGGTTCGCCTTGCCACTCTTGATCTCAAGGTTCAGGGTTCGACTCCCTGCGCGAGCACCATCGCGGTCGGACTTGTAGCGCGCCGCCCGACAGCGCTGAAGCACAATCATCCTTGGATGTGCCGACGGTGACTTCTTCTGACCTGAGGCTTGAAACTGAACGACTGGTTTTGCGGAGTTGGCAAAATGGAGATAGAGAGCCCTTTGCCCGACTGAATGCTGATCCGGTCGTCATGGAGCACTTCCCTGGTGTCCTCAGCTGGGCTGAGTCCGATTCCTTCGCAGCCCGAATCGATGCTCATTTCAAGGATCACGGCTATGGGCTTTGGGCGGTGGAGGTTCCCGGGGAAGCTAACTTCATCGGCTTTGTCGGCCTTTCGGTTCCGAGCTTCGATGCACCTTTCATGCCTGCCGTAGAAGTTGGATGGCGCATCGACAAGGCGTATTGGGGGCGCGGGTTCGCAACGGAGGCAGGGCACGCGGCAGTCGCTGACGGCTTCGAACGCGTTGGGCTTGCCGAAATCGTTTCCTTCACGACGCCAGCAAACATGAGGTCGATTCGGGTGATGGAGCGACTAGGAATGACACGTAACTCAGCCGACGACTTCGATCATCCGCGCCTCCCTGAACATCACCGACTCCGCCGCCATGTTCTCTATCGGCTTAGTCGGGCCGCTTGGCTAAAGGCTCATCAACCGGCGTCACCCGGATAGAGCCTCCCGTCACATAGGTAGGAGGCGCGCGACGCGCCGGGGGCGGCAAACGGTTTAGAAAACCGTTTGCGGTTTTGGCCGTCATCCTTGTGGGTTTTCCGACTAGTTGGCCAGCTGGTTTCGCTTAAGGTTTCCAAATCGCCCGTTTGGGAGGGGCCTCGCTCGCTGACTGCTTTTCTATGTTCATTGCCGGTAGTCCTTTGTTTACCGAGTTGCCAGCCACGGGCCACGCGGCGCGGGAGAGGTTCTTTGCCGCCGTGTCCCACCTAGAACCGCGTGGCGCTTGGCAGGACCTTGTTGTCATCACGACGAATCGGGCCAAGCCGTACCGGCCCCATCCATCCGGCGCGAGCACACTCATCGCGCCAAGCGTCGCGTAGCTCTGGCCGGCGCCAGTACCCGCTCTTTTCCATGTGGTTCTGGCGCGCTCCTGAAAGCCGTGAGCCTGCCCCGGCCAGTCAACGCCCAGGTCCTCGAGCGGCTACACAGCGAGCCCCTGGCTCAGCTCGAGGTCTAGCCGCCTCTCGGCTTTCTTCTGTCCGATCGCCAGCGGTCCCCGCTAGCAAGCTCCTGCTTGGTGCGCCCCATAAGTGGCCTGAGCGACTGTGAACTTGTCACCCGCCGGCGAACTCAGCTGCTGGATCAGGCCCTGACACGAAAAGGGCATCAGCTTCAG
>VBDR01000058.1 GCA_005882135.1 Chloroflexota bacterium | reverse complement strand
TCGGGTTTTTGACCTGGTCGACGACGAAGGCGAGCTTCTTGCGCATGAAGGCTTCCTTCTGGAGGTCACCGATGCGAAAGCCGATGCGGCGGATCTTGTCGGCGTACGCGGGGCCGATGCCGCGCCAGGTGGTGCCGAGCCGGTCGTCGCCTCTCACCTCTTCTTCGAGCTGGTCGAAAAGTGGGTGGTAGCGCATGACCATGTGGGCGCGCTCGCTGACGATGAGGTTTTTTGGTTCGATGCCGCGCTCCCGCAGCTGCGCGATCTCTTTGAGCAGGACGATCGGGTCGACCACGACCCCGTTGCCGATGATGCATGTGCAGTGGGGGTACAGGATGCCCGAGGGGATGAGCTGGAACTTGAACTCGCCGTGCTCGGTGATGACGGTGTGGCCGGCGTTGTTGCCGCCCTGGGAGCGGATGACCATGTCCGCCTTCGCGGCGAGGTAGTCGATGACCTTGCCTTTGCCCTCGTCGCCCCACTGGCCGCCGACCAGGATGATGACCAAGGGACCCTATTCGGTCCCGGGTTCGGGCCGCCTCGTCTCCAGGTTGTAGAAGCGAGTGTGGTCGCGGCGGAACTTGAGCTCGATCGTGCCCGTGGGCCCGTTGCGGTGCTTGGCCACGTGGACTTCAGCGACCCCGGGCTTTTCGTCCGACTTGTAGTAATCGGGACGAAACAGAAACATGACGACATCCGCGTCCTGCTCAATCGAGTTGTGGACTATCACATTTCCTGCTACGAAGTTATGTAGATCATCCACGGTCAAGTCATATACATCTTCGATACCATCCGGTGAGATGGTTCGGATCTTGTCCCAATAGACATCGCTAGTTGCCAAAAGCTCGAGTTCATCCGATTCGACTACCGCAGCCAGCCTTCGGGCGCGCTCGCGACTGAGATTCTGCTCGTAAATAGCCGTGCCGGCATACGATGTCTGCAGACCGCTGTACATCTCGCGCGTCGTGATGCCTGCACGGGTCATCGCGGGAATGGCGTGCATTCGCCAGGCTATCGCCGGGATGACGTCGCGATTCCTGTTCTCGCGCTTCGCTCCGAGGTAATCAAGGATGGCGGCTTTGTGTTTGGTCTTGTTGACGCCGAGCACTTCAACGATCTCCAGAAAGGCATAGATGTCGTGCTGACTGCTGACTGTCACGTGATATTGGTCGCGGCCCTTCGTGCCCTGTGAGTGATTGGAGATTCGTGCGTTGATTCCAATCCGCAGCAACAGACTCTGCACATCGAGAGCCAGCTGCCGACTACTGCTCGCGTAGTAAACGTTCGCGTAGTGCGCAAGGCCGTGCGATAGATGGACGCACCCATCGGTCGCCCAAAGGTGCTTGAGGAAACATGCGACTCCAAGAGCGGATTGCCGGAAGACTTCTTCCGGGACGCGCTTTTCGTACGAACGGAGCCCGAAGGCACCGAGGTCTTCGAGCCAGACTCGTATCGGGTTGCGCACGCCGTGAGTGAGATGCCGTGTCGGCGGCAGATAAACCTGTATCCACGTTCGTTCCTGATGGATCCTTGGTCGAATCGAATCGCCGAATACTTCCTTCGCTAACGCAATGACTTCCTCGGCAAGGGTCGGGTCTTTGGTCGTGTATTGAATCGCGTGCGTCGGAAGGGTGCAGCCGTCGCCGATGAGGTGGCCCAACAACCCGAGCTCCGCCCGACTCATCGTGTCGCGGTCCGGACCCTGAAGAATTCGTGGCAGCGCAATGTGATCCCCGGGTTTCAACTCATCCAGGCGGCGCCATCCGCCCATCGTTAGGAACTTGTGATTAGCTGTGGCTCGAACTGAACGGCCGAGTTGAGTCGTGAGCTTGAACACTGGCTTTGTGCCTGTCGCGAAGACTTTGGTGACCTTTCTCGTATCCAGTCGCCACCAGCCCTTGTCGAGGGCCAAGACACGAAAGTCACTCCTGCCGACCAGATCCTTGATTGGCGTGTAGCTGCCTGTGTCCGGCAGGTAGACAGGCGTGTCGCCTGCCAGGCATCCTGACTCGCGAAGGTCGCTCAATATCGGCCGCTTGTCAGGGCGCTGCTCGGGAGCGCGGCTCAGCTGTGAGATCGCCAGAACAGGTACGCGCAATTCTCGGGCAAGGCCCTTCATTGCTCGCGAAATGGACGAGACCTCCTGTACCCGGTTGTCATCGCCGCGTGTCCGCCCATGCATCAACTGCAGATAGTCGACGACGATCATGTCGATGTTGTGCCGCATCTTCGCCTGGCGGGCCTTGAGCATCAAAGTAAGCTCATCCATGACCGGCGTGTCGTCGATGAAGATCGCGGCCTCGCCAAGTGGCCCCAGTGCGTTTGAGACTCGATCAAATTCAGCCTCTGTCAATAGGCCTCTGTGCATGCGCTGGGCATCAATCTGGGCTTGTTCCGTAAGGAGGCGCTCAGTGAGCTGCTCTTTGGACATCTCAAGACTGAAGATGGCAATCGATTTCTTTGCTTCTAGGGCACTATGGAGCGCGACGTTTAGTGCCAAGGCCGTTTTGCCCATCGACGGGCGACCCGCGACGATGATCAGGTCGCTGTCCTTGAACCCTCCTGTCATGCGATCCAAGTCGTGGAATCCCGTAGGGATGCCGACCACCCCCTGACCGCTCTCCATCTGCAGCGAGATCCGCTCCATCGCCGGACCCAGCAGGTCGTACAGCCGGGCCAGCTCGCGCTGGTCGCGGTCGTCGGCGACGCCGAACACCAGTGACTGCGGCTGGTTGATCGCGTCCTCGGCCTCGATCCCATCGTCAAATCCGTAACCGGCGATGTTTCCCCCCGCCGAGATCAGCCGCCGCTTGTACGCCTTCTCCTTGACGATGCGTCCGTAGTACTCGATGTTCGCCGAGGTGGGCACCGCGCTCTGCATCGAGGCCAGCTGCGCCCGTCCCCCCACTCGGTCAAGCAAACCCATCTGCTGGAGCTGCGACGCCAGGGTGACGTTGTCGATCGGCTCCCCGGCCGCGAAAAGGTCCAGCGCAGCGCGGTAGATCTGCCCGTTGTTCTCGCGATAGAAGTCTTCGGGGTGCAGAAACTGCAGCACCTTGGCGACGGAGAGCGGGTCGAGAAGGATCGAGCCCAGGATCGACATCTCCGCGTCGAGGTCGTGCGGTGGTACCCGCCCAGCGGCGAGTGGAAGCGTGGTCGCCATGCCGGTTGCTTTAACGGTCCTGCGTGACGATCACGTTGACGTGAGCGCTCACGTCTCGGTGCAGCTTGAGCGAGACCTGGTGCTCGCCCAGCGTCTTGATCGGCTCCTTCAGGTCGATCTTGTGACGGTCGATCTCCACCCGGTGCTGGGCCTTGAGCGCGGAGGCGATGTCCTGGTTCGTGATCGAACCGAACGCCTTCTCCTCCGCCCCCACCTTCAACCGCACCACAACGGTCTTGTTGTCGATGTCGTCGGCGACCAGCTGCGCCTCGTTGCGATCCTTGGTCTCGCGCTTGACGGCCGCATCGCGCAGCCGCTTCGCCTCCGTCTCCGCTCCCTTCCCCGCAGCCACCGCCAGCTTGCGGCGCAGCAGGAAGTTGCGGCCATAGCCGTCGGCCACCTCTTTCACATCCCCCGCTCGCCCGAGATTGTCAACGTCCTTCGTCAGCAAGACCCGCACTTCACCCGACCTCCGACATGGATTGATATTCGTCGCGGTGGCGGACTCGCGAACGGATTCGATCGACCAGACGCCCCACCCCGTGGCGCGCAGCAGCCACAGTATCGCGGACATCCCGGTCCCAGACGCTCTGCTTGGCCTTGAGGGCCGCCTCGTGCTCGCGGCGGATGTCTTCGGGGCAGGCCTCGATGAAGGTCTCGACGGCAAGGATTCCGAGCGCCAGCATGTCGAGCTCACCCACCACCGGGATCCAGGCCGGAAAATCCAGCGGGCTCACGATCACGCCCAGCGCCCCCAGAAGCACGGCCTTGGGTGCGGCCGGGATCCGCTCGTCCCGCACCAGGCAGTAGGCCAGTTTGCCGTGTCTCGGCACATCGAACAGAACCGTTTTTGCCCGCGAAAACATGGATGGCATGGGGGGCCGCCAAAGGTTACAGCTTTCCTACCGGCACAGGAAGCCCATTAACAGGCGCCAGGCGACGAAAGGGCGGCGACGTATTAGCGGCAGGCGGCCAAAGGCCGCCGCCAAGACATGTCGCACTTTTCGGCGCCTGGCGCTAGCCTTGCGCCCGTGGCCACGGCCGCCGCCGTAGAGGGACGCGCCGCAGCCGGGTTCGGCAACCTCAGGCACGCCGGACTCAGCGCCTTCTGGTTTGGAAGCAACTTCCTCTGGATCCCCCTCACCACCGTCCTGATCCAGAACCAGATCGACTCCGTGGTGCCGAAGGGCTCGCAGAACACGGCCATCGGGGTCGCCCTCGGAATCGGCGGCCTGCTGGCGATGACGGTGCCTCCCCTGGTCGGAGCCTGGTCCGATCGCCTCCACAGCCGGTTTGGACGGCGGCGGCCGATCATGGTCGCCGGCTCGATTCTCACCCTGCCCGGCCTTGTCATCTTGATGCTCGCCAACAACTACGCCGAGGTGCTCGTCGGTTACGCGATCATCCAGTTCTTCTTCAACGCCGCGGGTGCGGCCTACGCCGGCATCATTCCCGACGTCGTGCCGGCCCAGGAAGTCGGCAAGGCGAGCGGCTTTCTCGCCACCATGACCCAGCTTGGAATCGGCGGCGGCCTGGGTGTCACGTCCTTGATGGGCGGCAGCCGCACCGCGTACCTCGTGATGGGCCTGGTGGCCCTCTTGAGCCTCATCCCGACGGTCTGGGCCGCCAGGGGCGAAGGGGAAACCCCAGTCGTCCCCCATCCGGGCCGTCCGCTCGGTGAAACTGTCCGCGAGTTTCTCAGGCCGCTTCACGAGGGCGATTTCGCCTGGGTGATCTTCACGAGGCTGATGATCTCGTCAGGCATCACCGCGGTCCTCTACTTCCTCGTGAACTTTTTCCGCGATGTGGTGCTGCCATCCACGACCAACCCCGCCACTTTCACCGACAACTGGCTTCTCGTGGTCGTGGTCACGGCCATTCCATTCGGCTTTTTGGGCGGCCTGCTGTCCGACCGCATTCACCGGCGCAAGATCTTCGTTTATCTCGCCGGTGCGGCTCAGGCCTTTGTGGCGATCGTGTTCATCGCCCTGTACCCGACTGCGATCCCGCTTGTTTTCGCGCTAGGGGTTGCGTACGGAGTCGGCTACGGCCTCTACTTCGCAGTCGATTGGGCGCTGGCCTGCGACACGCTGCCCAACCCAAAGGAGTCGGCCAAGGACATGGGCCTGTTCCACATCGCGTTGACGTTGCCGCAGGCGGTCATTCCTTTTTTTGGCGGACCGCTGATCGACCGGCTGAACGGTCCTCACGGCAACGTCGGCTACCGGATCGTCTTTTCGAGCGCGGTCGTGTTTCTCTTCCTAGGCACGGTCCTGGTGAGCCGGATCAAGGTGGTTCGCTGAGCGCCGGACCGCGAGCAGGCTCGCCACCCAGATCGCCGCGATCCCCACGACTCCCAGCTCGGCCAGGAGCCGCAGCATGACCAGGTTCGAATAACCCATGACGAGGAGCGCCTGCAGGAGTTTGTGACCTGGGCCGATGAGAAGCCATCCCGCGGCGACCAGCGCCATCACCGCCCAGTCCCGCCGGCGCACCGACCACGTGATGAGCACGAACATCGGCAGCAGCAGCAGGACCAGGTGCGTGCCCCATGAGTAGGAGGCGATCAGCGGCGTCGCCGCCACGATGGCGGCCGCCTCGAGTCCGCGGCCCGCGGATGTGGTCGCGGGCCGGCGCAGCACGGCCAGGGTGACGATCAGGATCGCCAGGGCGATGAGGATGGTGAGGACGCGCGCCGGCGCCGGGCTGCCCCGCACATTGAAAAAAGAGTCCGGTTCGAACAGACGGGTGATGGTGCCGCCGGGAGAGTGGTTTTCGAAAAATCCAGTCCCGGCGCTGACGGCGGGCAGGACCTTGAACAGATACTCGAACAGGTACTGTGGAGCCCCGACGAGCCACAAGACCAAGCCGGCAGCGGCGGCGACCGCTAACATCGCCCATCGCCTCGACCACATGACCAGGAGGGCGACCGGGCCCTGGATGAGCTTCAATGCGATGGCGGCGCCCAGGGCGGCTCCGCCCCACCAGCGCCCTTCGACCCAGCTCCAAAACCACACCCCGGACAGCCCTAGCAGAACGAGGTTGACCTGGCCCTCGGCGATGTTGCCGATCACAGGCTCAAAAGCGAGCGTGGCCAGGATCAGGAGCGTCGCGAGCTGCCACTCCTTCACCTTCAGCGCCTTCAGGGCCAGCCCGATGAACACGGCCAGCGATGCGTTGAGGACGAGGACGGCTCCCACCGTGATCAGGTGGCTGCCGACCCCGACCAGGGGCTGCAGCAGCCACGCCAGCACGGGCGGCATGACGTACTGCGGGCCTGTGGGTTCGAGGCAACCCATGGTCGCGCACAGGTCGTACGGGTCCTGGCCGGTCGCGAGGCGCGTGGCCGCCCGCATGTAGCTCTCCTGGAAGTCGCCCAGGTAGCCACCGAAGAAAATCGGTTGAACCAGCGCCTGCCAGAGGTAGGTCGCCAGGATCGGAATGCCGGCGACCGCCAGCAACACCGTGCGAAATCGGCGGTCATCCAGCGCGGACCGTCGGACGGGGGGCGCCGCGGTGAGCTCTCCGATCACGAGCGCGAATTATCGGGGCCCCTCCGGCGCGTTGCGCCACCTCCCCATAAATGGGGAGGAGGTAGCCTCTCCGGCGCCTTCGGCGCCACCTCCCCATCAATGGGGACGGCGCAGCCCCTCCGGCGCCTTCGGCGCCACCTCCCCATTAAATGGGGACGGCGCAGCCCCTCCGGCGCCTTCGGCGCCACCTCCCCATGAATGGGGAGGAGTAGACAAAAACGAGGCGGCGCCTGCAGCGGACACCGCCTCGACCGGGAGGCCACCGGGTGACACGCGTTTGGTTTCTGCGCCGCTCTACGGCCGTTGCCTACTTTTGGAGGCCAACCTTTGCGTGAACTGTCGGCGGACCCGGACGGAGAACGAATTGACTCCACAGTGCGACGATCCGAGGACAATGTCAAGGGGGTTAAGTATTTGTCGGCTACTACATTTGAGGTAGGGCGATGCCTGAGCTGAGCTACGTCCACGGCGCGAGCGAAAAGCCGCTTCTCGGCGAGCCGATCTTTCACAATCTGCGGCGCACGGCGGCCCGCACCGGCGATCGCGAAGCGCTGGTTGTCGCGCATCAGGCTTACCGGGCCACGTACCGCGAGCTCGTCCAGCAATGTGAAGAAGTTGCGCGAGGTCTGATTGCGCGCGGCGTGAAAAAAGGTGATCGGGTCGGCATCTGGTCGCCGAATCGTTACGAGTGGGTCGTCGTCCAGTACGCAACCGCGGCCATGGGCGCGATCCTCGTCAACATCAACCCTGCGTATCGGACATCGGAGCTGGAGTACGCGCTCAACCAATCGGGCACGAGCTTCCTGATCCTGGCCGCGGCGTTTCGCCAGGCCGACTACCGAGCCATGCTCGCCGAGGTCAAAGGCAAGTGTCCCGGACTGCGCGAGGCGCTTGTCCTGGAAGATGGATGGGACGCGCTCAAACGTGACGCGTCGCGGGTCAAGGCAGGCGACCTGCACGAGCTCGAGGCCACGCTGCAGTTCGACGACCCGATCAACATCCAGTACACCTCGGGCACGACCGGCTTTCCCAAAGGCGCCACCCTCACCCACCACAACATCCTCAACAACGGCTTTTTCATCGGCGAGACGCTGAAGTACACGGAGCACGACCGCGTCTGCATTCCTGTGCCCTTCTACCACTGCTTTGGCATGGTCCTCGGCAACCTCGCCTGCACGACCCACGGCGCGACGATGGTGATCCCGGCCGAGGCTTACGACCCGGTGCTCACGATGCAGACCGTTCAGCAAGAGCGCTGCACGGCGCTTTACGGCGTGCCGACGATGTTCATCGCCGAGCTCGAGCACCCGCGGTTCAGCGAGTTCGACTTCAGCTCCCTGCGGACCGGCATCATGGCCGGCTCACCGTGTCCGGTCGAGATCATGAAGAAAGTGCAGACCGTGATGCACATACCGGAGATGACGATTGCGTACGGCATGACAGAAACGTCGCCGGTTTCGACGCAGTGCACCACTGACGACCCGCTGGAGAGGAGGGTCGCCACAGTCGGCCGGGTCCATCCCCATGTCGAGATCAAGATCGTCGATCCGGAGTCCGGCGCGGTCGTGCCTCGAGGCACTCCCGGCGAGCTCTGCAGCCGCGGCTACATGGTCATGCGCGGTTACTGGAACAACGAGGAGGCGACCCGGCAGGCGATCGACGCCGCCCGCTGGATGCACACGGGCGACCTGGCGACGATGGACGAGGGCGGCTACATCAACATCGTCGGCCGGATCAAGGACATGATCATCCGCGGGGGCGAGAACATCTATCCCCGCGAGGTCGAGGAGTTCCTCTACGGCCACCCAGACATCGCCGACGTGCAGGTCATCGGCGTGCCGTCGGAAAAGTACGGAGAAGAGGTCATGGCCTGGGTCAAGCTCCGCGAGGGAGCCACCTCGAGCGGCGAGGAGCTCGGCGCCTGGTGCAAAGGCAAGATCGCGACCTACAAGATCCCGCGCCACTGGAAGTTTGTCGACTCGTTCCCGATGACGGTCACCGGCAAGATCCAGAAATTCAAGATGCGCGAGGAGTCGGTCGAGGAGCTTGGGTTGGCGAAAGCGGCCGGAGTTAGAACGGCCTAGACGAGCGTCTCGTACGGGAACGCGGAGGCAAACGGCTCGTAGAGGAGGAGCACCTTCTCGATCGGCACCACATCGCGCATGAAGATCGCTCCGGCCGCCACGCCCGCGAAGCCGACGATCCCCAGACCGTCGTGGGGCGCCGCCTGTTCGGCGCCGTCCTGCATCGCGCGGAAGGCCTGGGTGCGGGCCGTCTGGCTGACGGCCGTAATGACCTGCTTCCATGCGGCCGTGTAGTTCGCCGCCGGGTCGAGCCCGGTCTGGGCCCCGATCGCGGCGACCGCCGGGCCCGCCGACGTGGCCTGGGCCTTGGGACGCTCGGTCAAGGCCTTGGCAACGGCCGAGACCTCGGCCTCCACCTCACCCTTCAAGGTCGGAAGGCGGCGCAAGAAGCCGGCGATCTGCTGGTCGATCGGCCCGGGAGGCCGGTACTCGGGGCCGGGAAGCACGGTCGCAAACGGGCGGTAGATCGCGGCGAACTGCGCGGGATCCATCTGCTCGCGGACCAGGATGGCGAGCGCGACCACCTGCGCCGACTCGAGTGCGGCGGCGACCCCGGTGCTGTCGGGCAGCACCTTGCTGATGGCGGCCTGGACCTGGGTGACGCGGAAGCCGGTCGTGAAGGCGTTGACCATCGCCTGGTCGGCGCCTGAAAGGAGACCGTCGATCACATCCTCCAGAGCCGCAGCCGAGGGCCGCCGCCGGGAGACCACACGAGCCGTGGCGATCCACTCCCAATGAGCCGGCCCCAGCGCCCTGCTGGCGGCGGTCAGGAACTGCCCTGCTTCGGTCGCGCTCAGCGGATTGCGACCTGTTCGGGCAGCAGGCCTTTCGCCCGCAATTTGTCGATCGGGTGGTAGGCGTCGACGATGCGCATCGTGCCCGAGGCCGAGCGCAGCACCATCGACTGTGTGTAGGCATAGACGTCCTCATAGCGGACGCCCTTCAGCAGCTCGCCCGAGGTGATCCCAGTGGCCGCGAAAAAGATGTCCTGTCCGGAGCAGAGGTCGTCCAGGCACAGAACGCGATCGGGCTTGTGGCCTTCTTTCATCGCGAGCTCGCGTTCCTTGTCGTCGCGGAAGTGGAGCTTGGCCTGCATGTCGCCGCCGATCGTTTTGAGCGCGCACGCGGCGAGCACGCCCTCGGTCGCGCCACCCGACCCCATCATGCAGTGGATGCCGAATCGAGTTTCGAGGGCGGCCTCGAGAGCAGCGGCGACGTCGCCGGCGGAGATCAGCTTGATCCGGGCCCCGACGTCGCGGATCATCGCGATGGTCTCCTTGTTGCGGTCGCGGTCGAGGACGACGACCGTCAGCTCCTGCACGGGCAGCCCTTCGGCCTTGGCGATCCGCCTGAGGTTCCATTCCACTGGCATCTCGAGGTCGATCACGCCCCGTGCCTTGCGACCGACCACCAGCTTTTTCATGTAGTGGACGTGAGTCGTGAACATGGTTCCCCGCTCGGCCAGAGCCACGACCGAGATCGCGCCGGGCAGGCCTGACGCGGTCAGGCTTGTGCCTTCGATGGGATCGACGGCGACATCGACCTCCGGTTCGAGGCCGTTGCCGAGCGCCTCGCCGAAGTAAAGCATCGGCGCCTCGTCCTTCTCGCCTTCGCCGATCACGACCGTGCCCTTCATGTCGACGCTCGCAAGCGAGGTGCGTATGGCTTCGACGGCCCTGGCGTCGGCCGCGTCTTTGTTGCCGCGACCCTGCAGCGGCGCCGCCGCGAGGGCGCCGGCTTCGGTCACCCGCAGCAGCTCGAGCGCGAGGTTGCGGTTGATCTTGGGCTCTTCGATCATCGAGTGTCGCGACCTCGGATTCCGACACAGATTCGCCCGATCGGCGGCCGGAGCCAAGGAGACGACGAGCACGCGAGGGAGCGCATCCCGCGGATGCGTAACCGAGCGCGCCCAGGAGTCGACGCAGGCTTCAGCGCCCACACCGGGGTCCCCGCGAAATCGACAGATTTCGTGGGGTGGTTCGGCGCCCGGCCGCCTAGCGGGCGAAGCTGCGAGGAAATTCGGGGGCGCGACACTCCAGGCTCAGGGTAGCGGAAGAACTATGAGATGCCGCGGCGCCGGATCGGCAGCTTGTCCGCCTCTATCCAGAGGTCTCCCTTGCGGGCGAGGCGGCGGTCACCACGCCGGTCGACGTATACGCAGGTCCGCTCCAGGACCGCGGTGATCCGGACCCTCTCGCCCTCCAGGGTGGCGTCGAAGCCGTCGATCAGGACCTCGTCCTCGTCCAGCTCGACCTCGCTGAGCCGCCGCGACCCGCCGGGGCGGACCTTGGTCGACAGCTGAAGCTGCGGCCGCGGTCCCTGGGACGGGCTCGGCTTGATCGTCAGCCGGGATGAGGCCGAGCCTGGCAGGCGGATCCCAGGTCTCGGCGCAGGGGGTATTGCGGGCCTGCTGGGCAGCGACCTCGGCGCCGGCAGCGGAGGCGGCTTCCGGAGCACCGGCGAAGGGGCCGCGGAAGCAGACGGTTTGGCGGCGGACTTTGACCCCTTCGGGGACGTTGGCCTGGCGGGCCGCTCAGCCGCCCGGGGACGGGGCGCCTCGCCTCGCGCCCGGGACGGCTTTTTCGACGGTCTTCTAGAAGAACTCACCCCAGAACTTCCTGACCCGCCCGACTGGGTTAGGCACCGTCCTCAAAGTTACGACGGTCGACTGCGCCTGCACCTGCGGGAGTCGCTCTGGATGCGTGTCGGGCACGCCCTCCGGGTGGACCCGGATCACGCCGTAGTGGACGCCGCCCTCCTGCACGATGAGGGCTCCCACCATGGCGTCGCCTTCGAGACGCCCGGAGCTCGTGATCTTGAGGCGGTTGGTTGCGATCACGTTGCCGCGGACAAGACCCGCGACCGTGATCCGCGCCCCCCGGATGTCCGCCTCCACGTGGGCTTCGGGCCCGATCAAGAGGTCACCGTCAGACTCGATCTCTCCGCTGAAGCTGCCGAGGACCTGTCCGTAGCCCCTGAGCTCAAGCTTCCCTGAGAGCGAATCATCGCGGGCGATGACGGTCGCTTTGGGGTCCAGCCCCAACGGATCTGGGCCCCCGTTCGTGCTGGTCGCTCCAGCGGACTCCACGGCGGTATCAGACATTCGAGTACCTCCCCGGCCGCCTCTCCCCAATTGGGCGGCCCCCTCCTAAGGGAGCATAACGGCTGATCTACAGCTGTGAATGTGTTGCCAAGTAATCAATTACTGCTGCCCGGTCTGGTGCGATTTCCCCATCGATCACCAGCTCCTCGAGCCTTTTTTTGATCCGGCCCACCTCAGGACCAGGGCCGATGCCCCGGACGGCCATGATCTCCTCGCCCGTGATCAGCGGCGCGAGCCTGGACGGGCGCTCCGAGCGGACCTTTTCCAGGCGGGCCTGAAGCTCGTCGAGCTTTTCGGGCTCGGGATAGGCGGAGGCGGCGATGTCAGCTTTGGCCAGGGCGAGCAGACGGTCGAGCAGGGGTCCGGCGTCCCGCGCGAGGCGGCGGACCGCGCCGTCCGTCCACTCCGACCTGTAAAACACCGGCCGGAGGTGCAGGTGGACCAGCCCGACGACGACCTCGATCTCCCTCACCGAGAAGCGCAGCCGCTCGAGCGCGGCCCGGGCGATACGGGCCCCGACGTCCTCGTGCCCGATGAACGTGCCATCGCCTTTGGCCGTCGCCGGTTTCCCGACGTCGTGAAACAGCGCGGCGACGCGGAGAAGGAGATCCGGGGGCGTCGCCTCGACCGTCCGCAGCGTGTGGCCGAATACGTCGTGGGTGTGATAGCCGCTCTGGAGCACGCCCTTGCAGGCCGAGATCTCGGGCAGGATGACCTCGAGCAGGCCGGAGTCGTCGAGCAGCTCCAGGGCCAGCTTCGGCCGCGGCGACTTCAGCATCTTGCGCAGCTCGTCGGCGACCCGCTCGGCCGAGATCACCGGCGGGCTCAGCCTTGTCTTCATGGCGCGCATCGCCGGAATCAGGTCGGGAGCGAGCTGAAAGCCGAGCTCGGCGGCAAAGCGGATGCCCCGCAGCATCCGGAGCGGGTCGTCGGCGAAAGTTCGGAGCGGATCTGCCGGCGTCCGCAGCGTCTTCGCCTCGAGGTCGGCGGCGCCTCCGAGCGGGTCGTGGAGCTCGCCGCTGAGGTCCATCAGCAGGGTGTTGATCGTGAAATCACGCCGCCGGAGGTCTTCCTCGAGCGTCGCCGGGCGCACGTCCGGCTTGCGCGAGTCGGGGGCATAAGACTCGGCCCGGGCGTTGACGAACTCGACCAGGTGGCCGGGCAGCGTGACCTGCGCGGTCCCATAGCGCTCGAAGGTCACCGGCGGTGGGGCGCCGGCAAGCTCGGCAAAGCGCCCCGCCAGCGCGAGCGCATCGCCCTCTTCGACCACAACATCGGGGTTGGGATGAGACCGGTGCAGCAGCGAGTCGCGTACGTAGCCGCCGACGACCCAGGCTTTGACGCCAAGGCTCGAGGCAGCTTGGTTCAGCAGGCCAAGCAGCTCCCGGTCGCCGAGCGGCTTCGCCGCTACTGGTTGATGCGTGCCCACTCCACGGCTCCAACCTGGCCGGCGCGATCACCCAGGCGGGCACGGCGCAGGCGGGGCCGGCGAGCGGGCTTGATGAAGGGCGAAGAGCGAAGCGTCGCGAGCATGGTCGGCTGGATCAGCCCCCATGAGCGCGACACGCCGCCGCCGATCACGAACATCTCGGGGTCAAGTACGTTGGTGAGGCTGATCAGGGCTATGCCCATGTAACGCGCAGCTTGCTCGACCGCCATCTGGGCGGAGCGGTTGCCCCGCGCGGCCTCAGCGAACAGCTCGGCCGCCGGACGGCCCGTCTGGCGCGCAAGCGCGGTGCCGCTGACGAACGCTTCCAGGCAGCCACGCTGGCCGCAGTTGTCGAGGGGGCCGTTGGGGTCGATGATCATGTGCCCCACCTCGCCGGCCGTGGCGTGCGCGCCGCGATGCAGCTTGCCGTCGATGATCAGGCCGCCCCCGACGCCGGTCGACCACGTGATGTAGACCATGTTTTTGGTGCCTTGGCCCGCGCCGTGATGGAACTCGCCGAGCCCGGCCATGTCGGCGTCGTTGGCCAGCTGCACCTTGGCCCCGGTGGCGCGGGCCATCATGGCTGCGAGCGGCACGTTCTGCCAGGGCAGGTTGGGCGGATTGACGAGCACACCGCGTTTGACGTCGATCGGCCCAGGGGCCGCGATGGTGATGCTGCGCACCTTGTCGCGGCCCCGGTGCCTGTCGATCTCGGCCGCGGCCCATTCGACCATCGCCTGCGCCGTGGCCAGCAGCGGCGTCCTGGTCTTGACGCTCGCGAACAGGCGGCCGTCGGAACGCGCCAGCGCGACGCGCACCTGGGTCCCACCTAGATCGATCCCGGCCAGCATTGCGCGATTAGGGTAATCGCGCCGTCGATTCAGGAGGCGATGAGCTGCTGGCCCCTGAGCGCGGCCAGGATCGCGATCGGGGCTCGTGCCCGATTGAACGTATAGAAATGCAGCCCTGGGACTCCCGCCTCGAGCAGCTCGGCGCACTGGGCGATGCAGTGCCTCACGCCCAGCGCGCGGATCGCATCGTCGTCGGACGCTTCGTCGATCGCCCCCTGCAGGGCAGCCGGCACCGAGGCGCCGGACATCGTGGTCATCAACGCGAGCGACCGGCGACTGGGGACAGGCATGAGGCCGGGCACGATCGGGACCTTGATCCCTGCGGCCCGCGCGCGGGCGACGAGGTCGAAGTAGAACCGATTGTCGAAGAAGAGCTGCGTGATCAGAAAATCCGCGCCGGATTCGACCTTCAGCTGCAGGTACTGGAACTCATGCTCGACGTCGGGGCTCTCGGGGTGCTTCTCGGTGCTGCATGCCGCGCCGATGCCAAAGCGGTATCCGCTGCCGCGCACCAGCCTGATCAGGTCGCTCGCGTGCGTGAGCTGAGGGTCGGCGGGAGTGAATGGCTCGCCCGTCGTCGGAGGATCGCCGCGCAGCGCGAGCACGTTGGCGACACCTTCGCGTTCCATCCAGTTGAGGATCTGGCGCGTGCGGTCAGCGGTGTTGGCGCACGTGAGGTGAGCCATCGCCTCGATGTGGTAGTGCCGCTTGATGCGAGTGACGAGCTCAAGTGTCTTTTCGCCTGTCCGCACGCGATACGTGACGGAGACCCAGTCCGGTGCGTGGCCCGCAAGCGCCGCCACTGTGCGTTCGAGGACGTCCACCTCGCTCTCGTCCCGAGGCGCCATGAACTCGAACGAGATGCTCGGTCGGCTTCGCGCAAGCAGGTCGGCGATTCTCATCGGTGCCGGGAACTCTACCAATCCTTACCTTGAGGAGGGTGAGCAGCGGCGCTTGCCCGGCCGCCAGGCCGGGTCGGCTTTGCCGACGCCGCGTATAGAGGGAACACTGGTTCCCTCTCATTTTTCTACCTTAGGACACGCGCGTCTCCAACGCGGCGCGTCACGCGCTGCGAGTCCAGATGCTCGAGCAGAGCCAGCACCGGACGCCGGCTCGCGCCCATGCGATCGCGCAGCTGGCCGACGGTGACCGAGCCGCCGGCGGCGATGATCTCTTTGACCATCACCACCGCCGACGCGTAGGCCTCTTTGGTGAAGGCGACGTCATCGCCGACGCGCACCACGTCGCCGCGTTCGACGAGGGCACGGACGAGCTCATCGCTCGCCCCGGTTTTCTGCATCGCCTCCGGGAGCGAGGGCGGCGCGAACGGCTGACGTCCCAACAAAGACATGAGCTCCGCTGCCGGGCCGGCGTGGGTCTCGAGCACAACGCTGTGGTCGGGCGAGGCAAGCGAACCGTTGCGCTCGACGATGCGGCCGTCGTCGATCAGGCCCTGGACCACCGCCGGAAATGACGCCGGCGGGACGCCGAGCCGGCTCCGCAGCTCCTCGCGCGCCATCCCGTTTCGGAATGGATGAGCCTGGTGATACGCATCGAGCTCATGCGCCGCCCGCGCGGCGATCGACTGCCACGCCTCATCGCTGAAGATCCACTCGCCGATCCGCCGTGCCCTCAGGCTCTCGACCTCGGCCTGGGGCGCGACCGTCGCCTTGAGCAGCGCGCTGACCGTGACGCCGCGCGGATACTTGCGCAGCTCCTCGCCAAGAATGTTGCCGGCGGCTCGTCTCACCAGCGATTCGCGCACCGCCGAGTCATGCCGCGGATGCTTGCGCGGGGCGACGTCGATGAAGCTTCCGCCGGCCACCGTGATGGCGGGGCTGGGCACCCGCAGCACGAATCGGTCCTGGGCCGCGGCGGCGATGGGGCGATCGAGGTAGAGCTGCACCCAACCCTCGGCTCCAGGCGCGATGTGGTGGCCGTCGAGCATGATCACGCGGCAACCCACCTCGGTCGTTCCCGTGTGCATCAGGACCTCGGCGCCGTGACGCACCGGCTGCGGAGCCGAGGCGAGGACGCGCACCCGGGCGTCAACCCTCCGCACAGGTTCCATCGCGCCGGGCCGAGCCAGCACGTCACCACGCGACAGCTCATTCTTGTCCACGCCACCCAGGTTCGCGGCCACCCGGCTGCCCGGCCCGACGGACTCGACCTTCTGGTTGTGACGCTGCAGCCCGCGGATCCGCACGGGTTTGCCGCTCGGGGCGACCTGCATCTCCTCGCCCACGCTGATCGATCCATCGACGAGCGTGCCGGTGACCACGGTGCCGAAGCCGCTGATCGTGAAAACGCGGTCGATGGGAATTCGCGGCCTGCCCGCGTCGGGGCGTGATTCGGAGCCGGCGAGCAGCGCGTCGAGGGCGGCGACGAGTTCGCCCAATCCCTGCCCGGTGGGCGCTGAAACCGCGATCATCGGCGCGCGCTCGAGTGAAGTTCCCTCCAGCGCAGCGGTCACCTCGCTCTTGACGAGGTCGAGCCACTCGATCTCGACGAGGTCGACCTTGGTCAACACCACGAGCCCGCGACGCACCTCGAGCAGGTCGAGGATCTCGAGATGCTCGCGCGTTTGGGGCATCACGCCTTCGTCGGCGGCGACGACAAGCAGGACCGCGTCGAGGCCATGCGCCCCGGCCAGCATGTTGCGCATGAACCGCGCGTGACCGGGCACGTCGACGATGCCGATCTCGCGCCCGCCCGGGAGTGTCATGTGCGCGAAGCCGAGGTCGATCGTCATCCCGCGCCTTTTTTCCTCCGCCAGGCGATCGGGATCGATCCCTGTCAGGGCGGTGATGAGCGTCGACTTGCCGTGGTCGATATGGCCCGCGGTGCCGACGACGAAGCTCATCTACGCAATGTCATCGCCGCGGCCTCGACGGCGTCGATGAGAGTCTCGTCCTCGCCTTTCAGGATGGTGCGAGGGTCGAGGCAGCATTCATCCTTGTCGATGCGGGCGATGACCGGCGGATCTCCGAGACGGAGCGCAGTCGAGAGCCGGGAGGCAGGACCGGCGATCGCCAGCAGCGTGGTTGCCACGCTGTGCTCTGGCAGCGACCCGCCACCGACCGCCGAAGAACCCTCGACCAGCCTGGTTTCCACGCCGCGCTCGGCTAGTTTGACCGACCACATCGCCGCGCGGCGGCGGACATCCTCGAGCGGCGCGTGCAGCATGCGCTCGACTGGGATCTGCTCCGCGTGGCCGGTCACTCGCTGCCTCACGGTCGCCTCGAGCGCGGCCAGGGTGAGCTTGTCGATACGAAGGGCACGCGCCAGCGGATGCCGCCACATCTTCTTGACGGCTTCGACGCCTTGCTCGCTCCGCGCCAGCGCAATCCCGGCTTGAGGGCCGCCCAGCAGCTTGTCGCCGGAGAAAGTGACCACGTCGGAGTGCTTCAACGATTCCGCGACAGTCGGCTCGTCGCCGATCGGCTCGGCCGCGCCGCTGCCCAGGTCGTCGAGCAGCAGCAGGCCATGGCGACGGGCGACGCCTGCCAGCTCCGCCAGTGAGGCTGACTCGGTGAACCCGCTGACGCGGAAGTTCGAGGTGTGCACGCGCAGCAGCGCGGCCGAGCGCGGGGTGACGGCCTCTTCGTAGTCGGCCGGCCGGGTTCGGTTGGTGGTGCCGACCTCGACCATGCGCGCGCCCGAAAGCCGCATCACGTCCGGCATCCGGAACGAGCCGCCGATCTCGACCAGCTGGCCGCGCGAAACGATCACCTCTTTGCCTTTGCAGAGCGCGGTCAACGCGAGCAGCACAGCGGCTGCGTTGTTGTTCACGACCAGCGCGGCCTCGCACCCGAAGAGAGCGGTGAGGAGGCCGGCCACGAGCGCGGCCCGCTCGCCTCGCTTGCCACTTGCCAGGTCCAGCTCCAGGTTGCTGTAGCCGGCGGCCACGGCCAGGGCGTCGATCGCGGCCTGGGACAGAGGGGCGCGGCCGAGGTTGGTGTGGAGGATGACCCCGGTGGCGTTGATGACCCGCCGCAGCCTCGGCGCGGCCACGGTCCGCAGCTTCGCGGCCACCGCTGCGTGCCTGCCGGCGGCATCGGCGGCCCCCTCGCGCTCGGATGCGACCTGTTCGCGGATCGCCTCGACGACCCGCTCGCGTCCGTACTCCTTGACGAGCTCGGCGTAAGCCGGCTCGTTGAGGAGAGTCCCTACAGCAGGCAGGGATACAGGAAGACCAACCCGGGGATCGTGTATCCGACGCATGTGCCTACTGAGATTAGGCTGGCCGGCTCGAAGAAGGGCGCCATCACGTACTGCAGCAGGTTGACCCGCTGGAAGAACTGGAACGCGATCAGGACCACGACGCAGCCCGCCCAGATCTCGCGCCGCCTGATGCTGACGTCGTAGAAGAAGCGCGGATTGCGATTCCGGAAGAGGGCTTCGATGATGTTCCAGCCGTCAAGGCCAGGAATCGGCAGCAGCTGGAAGGCGAAGAGGGAGAGGTTCAGGAACACGATCGCGTAGAGCGCGGCGAGCAGGAGGCCCGGACCGAGATCGTAGGAGTAAGGCAGGCCCGCCCGGACGAGGGCGCGGAGCAGGAATCCGAGGACCACGGCGACCAGCAGGTTCGCCACCGGGCCGCCCAGCTCGTACAGCACCTTCTGCCGCAGCGTGCTGATGCGGTTGGACTGCACCGGCACGCGCCTTCCCCATCCGACCAGCGCGACGAAAACAGCCAGTGCACCGAAAGGATCGAGAAATCGGCGTGGATCGGGGGAGAAGTAGCCGAAGTAGCGAACCGAGCGATCGCCCAGGAAATAGGCCGCCGCCGCGTGGCCCATCTCATGCACCGGGATCGCGATGAGCAGCGCCGGCACCAGGAGCAGGATCCCCAGGATGAGCCCGAGGAATGGGCTCACTCGATGGGTATCTTGCGATCGCGCGGGTTGGTTCGCCGGCGGGCCCGGGCTCGCCTGGCGCGTGTGGCCGACGGCGCCGGGGCGACCCGGTTTTCGTAAATGAGCATCAGCGCCGTGATCAGCTCGCGCTGAGCGTTGAGCAGGTGGACCTGCGCCGCGGGAGGCACCATCTCCGCGAGCGCATGCCCCACCCGCGAGCCCAGCTCGTTGACCAGCTCGATGACACGCTCGCGGTCGCCGCTCATCTCTTGGTCTCCTTCGCCGCCTCGGGCCGCCGCACGAACCGAACCCGCAGCTCGCCATCCTCGATCGAGGCGCCGGCGGTGTCGCGCCGCGCCAGCACGCGTGGAAGCGAGATCTCGCGCCGGTAATTTCCGACCGTCACAAAGAGCTCGCCGTTGTGCCGGCTCAGGTCCACCGCCGACTTCTCGACGAAGGGCACCTTCAGCGACAGCACGAAATCCTGGCCATCCTTGTCGATGCGCTGCGAGTTGGAGGTCACGAAGCGAGCCGAGGGGTCGCCGTCTCCGTAGATGGCCCGCGCCATGCGCGCAAGCATCTTCTCCCCCACCACCTCGCGGTCGAACAGCGGCACGTTGAAGATGGGGATCCCGGCGAATGACTGCTCGACCTCGAGCTGGTAGCGATGATGGATGCGCTGCCACTTCTGGAACAGCTCGTCGTGGAGATCGCTCGGGAGCTGACGATTGACGATCACGGCGTCGGTGACGTAGCCGAAAAGGCTCAGGTACGTGTAGGCGCGCTTGGCCTCCTTGACGACCATCTTCTCCAGGTTGAGCACTATGCGCACCGTCGTGATCTCGGGATCCGTGAGCACCTTGCGCATGCCGTCAAGGTCGACCAGCAGGTCCTTCAGCGACGCGTACACCTCATCCGACGGCAGGGGCATGTGCATCATCGGCTGCAGCACGGGCCGGGCCAAACGCATCGCGCGCCGCGACCACGGATAGATCTTGTCCAGCCACCACTTCGCTGCGTCGGGGAATGTCAGCAGCTGAAGCGTTTCGCCCGTCGGAGCGCAGTCGACGATCAGCACGTCATGCTCGCCGCGCGCCGTGTAGTGCTTGATCCACATCAAGGACGCGACCTCGTCCATGCCCGGAGGATTGGCGACCTCGTCGGCGAGCACCTCGTCGAGGCCCTGTGTGGAAAAGACCTCGACGGCGTACTCGTGCAGCTTGGCCCAGTGACGCTGCATCTCGTGGAGCGATGAAACCTCGTGCGCCCACAGTTTGTCCCCGACCTGGACCGAGTCGCTGCCGAGCTCGAGGTCGAAAGAGTCACCCAGCGAGTGCGCGGGGTCGGTGCTCATGACCACGGTCCGATACCCGGCGGCGGCGCAGCGCACGGCGGTGGCTGCGGCGACCGATGTCTTGCCGACGCCACCTTTCCCGGTGAAAAGGACTACCCGCACGGGCGAATCTTACGTGCGGTCGATTTCCACCTGCTGCCTGCCGTGGTTGTCCTCGACGGTTCGCTCCACCAGCGACTCGACGGAGCGAGGGATCGTGACGCCTACTTGACGACCAGGGGCACGGCCAGCGAACCCACGACGAGCAGGACGATCATGGCCGCGCCGACCACCATGAGCCGCACCAGGTCCTTGGTGAAGTAAGGGACGCGGTCGAGCGGAATCGACGGGTCGGCGGACTCGACGATGAACCTGCCGCCGCGTCCTTTGATGATCTGGTTGCGCCCCCCCAGCGACATCTCGACGGCCCGCACCATCGCCTGGTCACCGCCGACGCGGGCCTGGGACACGCTCCTCGACACGGTCGAGGTCTGGGCGCCGGCGCCCGCCGTTGCCACGCCCGTGAGCGGGCCGGGAGGTCGCATCGGCTGGCGGAATTTGCCTTTGGCTCGCTTCTTGCCCTTGCGACTCATAGATCTGCAAGTCTAGACGGCGTGAAAGCCAGCTCGATTCGCCCCACCCGCCCGACAGGGTGGGAGGTTAATCGCATTTGAATCCCCCCACCCGGCCGAGACCGCTGGCCCCTCCGGCCCTTCGGGCCACCTCCCCATAAATGGGGAGGAGGCTGGGGCGACGTCCCCACAGGGTGGGGAGGTGAATAGAACAGGCAGGCGGGTAGGGGAGCTGGTGCTGGGTCGTGGGGTGCGACTCGGGAAGGGTTCCGCCTGCCTGTCGTTGGGCCGTGGGACTCAACCTGCTGGTTCGTGGGCTACGATATGTTGTGTCCCGGATGCAGTTATAACCCCGAATGTAGTTGTTGTCAAGATCTTTCGGACGATAGGGCGTGAGCTTGCAATCTAGACCGCCGGCACAGACCGGGCCCATGCGGTGGCTGCCCTACCTCTTTGCCGCCGGTGCGGTTTTCTGGCTCGTCGAGCTGACCCGATTCGGTGCGTACCTGGCGGCGCCGGCCGGGCGTGACGTGCTCACCCAGGCGCTCGTCAACGGCGGATTCACGGGCAACGTCAACACGGCGCTGGCCGGCGAGTCGGTGATGATCTTTTTCTTCGGTCTTGCGGCCGCGGTCCTGCATGGCGCCGCCTACTACGGTCTGAGGCGTTTGCGAATCTGGGGATGGATCGCCGCGGTCATCGTTGCGGCCGGCTGGTCTGTGGTCCTGGTTGGGATCCCGATCCTGATCATCCTGCTGCGGCGGTCGACGCGCCAGGCCTACGGAATCTCCTGACCTGGGAGTCGGAACGCCTCAGCGACCGATGCGAAAGAAGATCACGTCGCCGTCTTTGACCCGGTACTCGCGACCCTCGACCCGGAGCTTCCCGGCGGCGCGGAGCGCCTCCATCGATCCGGCGGCGACCAGCTCATCGACTGAGGTGACCTCGGCCCGGATGAAGTGCTTCTCGAAATCCGTGTGGATCTTCGACGCCGCCACCGGGGCGGGGGAGTCGCGCTCGCAAGGCCATGCCCTGACCTCCGGCTCGCCGGCGGTGAAGTAGGTGATGAGGCCGCCCGTCTCCCAAACGGCGCGCGCGATCCGGCCCAGGCCCGACTCATCGATGCCGTAGCCCGCGCGCATCTCGGCCTGCTCCGCCGGATCGAGCTCGGCCAGCTCGGCTTCGAGGCGCGCCGAGAGCGTGATCGACGGAGCGCCTTCGGCATCGGCCAGCCTTTTGACCTTAGCCGCGGGCTCGGCCCCGCCAGGCAGCAGCTCCTCCGCCGCGTTGGCGACGTACACGGCAGGCTTGAGGGTGACCGGGAAGATCCCCGCGAGCATCGCGCGCTGATCGGGCTCGAACTGCAGGGTGCGAAGCTGCTGGCCCGCGTCGAGATGCTGCTTGGCGGCGGTCAGGACCTCGGTCTCGGCCTGCGCATCCTTCTTGCCTGCGCGCGCCTCCTTGGCCACTATCTCGAGACGCTTTTCGACCGAGGCCAGGTCAGCCAGCACGAGGTCGAGTGCGAACTCTTCCAGCTCTGCCGCGGGATCAGGGTCGGGGCCGAAGCAGCGGGCGACCTTCAGCAGTACGTCTGCCTGGCGCGCGAAGGCCACGCGCTGGGCGCGGCTTCCGGGAGGCGAGTCTTCGACCCGAACCTGGGCGGGAGTTGTCTTGGCGGGCTTGACCGCTTCGGCCAGCCGCGTGAGCCGCCCGTCCGGGATGTCGACCATGCCCACCCCGTCGGCTCCGCGACCGGAGGTGAGGGCGTTGAACAGCGTGGTCTTGCCAGCCCCGGCCGGGCCGACGATCGCAACGTTTACCGGCACGGGAGGTGCCGCACCTCCTAGGCCAGTTCCTGGTCCAGCTCGAAGGCTTTGTGCAGGATCCGCACGCCTTTGTCGACCTGGTCGCGGGCGACCATGCACGTGATGCGGATCTCCGACGTGCTGATCATCTCGATGTTGACGCCCGCGTCGGCCAGCGCCCGAAACATCCGGGCCGCGATGCCCGGCGCGCCGAGCATGCCGGTGCCGACGATGGAAAGCTTGGCGATCCCGCCCGCCGATGAGACCCGCGTCGCGCCCACCGTCTTGGCAGCGGCCTTGACCAGCTTCTCCGCCGCCTTCAAATCCGACTCCGCGACCGAGAACGTGAGGTCGGTGTGACCGGAGCGGCCGATGTTCTGCACGATGACGTCCACCGAAATTCCCGCCGCGCCAAGCGGTTCGAAGATCGCCGCCGCTACACCCGGACGGTCGCGCACGCCGATGACGGTGATCTTCGCGACGTTTTTCTCTTGCGCGATGCCGCGCACTCGCTGGCGGTCTTCCATCGGAACCTGAGCGACGATCATCGTACCGACGCCGTCGCCGAAGCTCGAGCGCACGTGGATCGGCACGTTGTACAGCTCGCCGATCTCGACCGCTCGTGGATGGATGACGCGGGCTCCGACAGCTGCGAGCTCGAGCATTTCGTCGTACTGGATGTGGCTGAGCTTGCGCGCGGTTTTCACAACCCGTGGGTCCGCGGTGAAGATGCCGTCGACGTCGGTGTAGATCTCGCATGCCTCCGCCCCCAGGGCCGCGGCAAGGGCGACCGCGGTGGTGTCCGATCCGCCCCGGCCGAGTGTGGTGATCTCCAGCTCCTCGGTGACCCCCTGGAAGCCGGCGACGACGGGGACCTGGTGCTTGCGAAGCGCCTCCATGATGCGATCGGGCTTGATGTCGCGGATGCGGGCGCGCGAGTGGTGCTCGCTGGTGCGAACGCCGGCCTGCGCGCCGGACAGCGAAACCGCCGGCACACCCATTCCCTGGAGACACATGGCGACCAGCGGCGCGGTGATCGTCTCGCCGTTGGCGACCAGCATGTCGAGCTCGCGCGCGGGTGGTTCGGCGTTGACGCTCTGCGCAAGAGCGATCAGTCGATCCGTGGTGTGACCCATGGCGGAAACGACCGCGACCACCTGCTGGCCCTGCTTGATGGTGTTCGCGATGCGGCGGCTGACGCGGCGGATCCGGGCGGCCGAGCCGACCGAGGTCCCGCCGTACTTCTGGACGATCACAACGTGCGGAACATGCCCTTGTCGGTGATCTTCGTCACCAGGGCGCGCCCGCGCAGCGGGTGCGCTTCCTCCATCGCTTTGGCGATTCGGTTCGCCTGCGACGGCGCGCAGAAGGCAAACACGCTCGGCCCCGCCCCGCAGATCGCCGCGCCATGCGCACCGGCGGCCTCCGCGACGTGGATCACCTCCTCCACCCATGGATAGAGGTGGAGACGGTATGGCTGGTGAAGGCGGTCACGCAGGGCTTCGCCCAGCACCACCGGGCGTTTGGAGATGATCGCCCGCGCCAGCAGCGCGGTTCGCGCCGCGTTGAAGGTGGCGTCGGCCAGCGAAACCGAATCCGGCAGGACCGTGCGCGCCTTCTCCGTCGGCAGCGGTTGATGGGCTATGAAGAGCGCGAGCCCCCAGCCCGGGTTGGGCAGCTTCTCGTCCACCTTTTCGGAAACGATGCGGATCCCTCCCGCCGCCGCAGCGGCCACGTTGTCGTAGTGCCCCTCGTCGGCGCCCGCATCGATGACATGCGATTTCACGTCCCACGGGCTGCTCAGCGCGGAAGCCGCGAGCCTCGCCGCAGCGCTGCTCCCGAGGCCCACGCCGAGCGGAATCTCGCTGCGCACGCGTCCTTTCATGTTGAGCCGCGTGAACGGGTTCTCATGCGCGTACAGGTAGTCGGCGCCTTCGCCTTCGTAGTCCCACGACGGGCGGTTCGACTCGTTGGCCTCGACCTCCAGCCACATGTCGATCGCCATCGCCATGCAGTCGAAGCCCGGACCGATGTTGGCGATCGAGGCGGGAACCTTGATTCTCATCTCAGCGGCTCCGTCACAGCTTCAAGACCTTAGCGAGTGTGCGCGCGTCTCCGTCCAGTTCTATCGGAGGTTCTACGTTTTTCAGCGCCGCGTCAGGATCTTTGAGGCCGGACCCGGTCAAAACGACCACCGTCGTCGAGTCCTTCTCGACCTTGCCCTCGCGGACGAGCCGGAACAGCAGCGCCAGCGGGGCGGCCGAAGCCGGCTCGGCGAACAACCCCTCGCTGCTGGCCAGGCGGATCTGGGCGGAAAGGATCTCGGTGTCCGTGACGGCGGCGATCGTGCCGCCTGATTCATCGCGCGCCGAGGTCGCGCCCTCCCACGACGCCGGGTTGCCGATCCGGATCGCCGAGGCGACGGTCCTCGGATTGGCGACTGGACTTCCGTTGACGATGGGCGCGGCGCCCTCCGCTTGTGCGCCCACCATCCGCGGGAGCCGCGTGGCCCGACCCGCCGCCTGGTACTCGCGAAAGCCTCTCCAGTAGGCGGTGATGTTGCCGGCGTTGCCGACCGGCAGCACCAGGTAGTCGGGCGCGTCGCCAAGGGCATCGACGATCTCGAACGCCGCCGTTTTCTGACCTTCGATGCGGTGTGGGTTGACCGAGTTCATGAGCGCGACCGGGTAGCGGCTGGTCAGGTCGCGAACGGTCTCCAGGGCATGGTCAAAGTTGCCCTTGAGGGCGACCACCTTGGCTCCGTACATGAGCGCCTGGGATAGCTTGTTGAGCGCGATCTCCGGATGTGCGCCCTGCGCGGGCCCGGCCCCGGAGGGAACGACCACGATCGCTCGCGCCCCTGTCCGCGCCGCGTAGGCGGCCATCGACGCCGACGTGTTGCCGGTGGATGCGCACATGAAGACGCGGCTTCCACCCTCCAGCGCCTTCGCGACCGCGACGACCATGCCGCGGTCCTTGAAGGAACCGGTCGGGTTCAGCCCCTCGTACTTGAAATAGAGATGCTTGAGGCCCAGGGCGCGACCGATGTTGTGACTGGGCACGAGCGGGGTCGAGCCCTCGCCGAGGTCGACCTCAGGCGTGGCAGGGCCGACGGGCAAACGGTCGCGATAGCGTGCGATCACACCCATCGGGCACTGGCTAGAAGACGCGTAGGAATGCGGATACCGCGTGCACCGGCTCCAGTCGCGCCATTCGCTCACGCGCCTTCTGAAGACTGGCCTCGAGCGAGGGATGGGTGGTCACCACGAGCTCGACGGTCATGTCGTGCGACCACGCGTCCTTCTGTATGAAGCTCGAGATGCTGACCCCCTCTTCGGCGAAGACCTGCCCGATCGCGGCCAGCACGCCGGGGCGGTCGTCGACCCGGATCCGGTAATAGGCCCGCGTCTTGACCTCGCCGATCGGGATCACGCCGACCCGGTCGTCAAAGCTGAACGAGGGGCGGCTCTGCACGCCGCGACGGATCGAGCGTGCCAGGTCGATGAGATCGCCCACGACGGCCGACGCCGTCGGCCTTCCGCCCGCGCCCTGCCCGACCAGCAGCACCTGTCCGACGAGGTCGCCCTCGACGAAGACCGCGTTCTCGGCTCCTTCGACGCGAGCCAGCGGATGTTCGAGCGAGACCAGCGCGGGATGGACCCGCGCCTCGACGCGACCGGGATGGCGCTGGGTGTGAGCGATCAGCTTGATGGCATAGCCGAGCTCGCGGGCGTACCGAAAATCGACCGGTTCGATGCCTTCGATGCCCTCGCGATAGATCTCGTCCGGCCGGACTTTGATCTCATACGCGATCGACGCCAGGATCGCCAGCTTGTAGGTGGCGTCAAAGCCTCCGATGTCGTCGCTCGGATCGGCCTCCGCGTAGCCCGCTTCCTGGGCCTCGCGCACCGCGTCCGCCATGGGCAGTCCGGCGGACGCCATGCGCCCGAGCACGTAGTTGGTGGTGCCGTTGATGACCGCGGAGACGCGCTCGATGCGGTTGGCCTGGAGGTCGGTCCGAAAGGTGCTGATCAGCGGGATGCCGCCGCCGACCGCCGCCTCGAAGTACACGTCGACGTTCTTCCCCGCGGCCGCATCCAGCAGCTCGGGGCCGTGCTTTGCCATCACGACCTTGTTGGCGGTGATCACATGCTTGCCGGCGTGGATCGCGCGCTCGATGTAGGAGCGCATCGGCTCGTCACCGCCGGCGACCTCCATCACGACCTCGACGGCCGGGTTCTCGAGGATCTCCGACGGGTCGGCGGTCAGGAGGTCTGGCGAGATCTCGATCGTCCGGCGTTTGGCGACGTCCCGCACCAGCACCTTCTGCAGGCAGAGCTCGACGCCGGCCCGCCGCGAGAGCTGCGGGCCCCAGGACAGCATCCGCTCAGCGACTTGCGAGCCGACGGTGCCGAGGCCGATGAGGCCGACGTTCAGGGGACGAGGTGCCGATGTCACGACTCCGAGCTCCGAAGCATATTTCGCGCCATCGGCGGCCGGAGCCAAGGAGACGACGAGCACGCGAGGGAGCGCATCGCATAGATGCGTGACCGAGCGCGCGCAGGAGTCGACGCCGGCTTCAGCGCCGCAGGCGCCCGGCCGCCTAGGGCGCGAAGATGCGAGGAGTTTCGGGGTCGTGACATCTCAGGGGGCTATTCTCCCTGCCGTGGCGCTGATCCTGCGCGAGAGCGACGTTCAGGACCTGATCGAGATGGACGAGGTCATCGCCGCCCTGGAGGCTGCGATGCGAGAGCTGGGCGAGGGCGAGGCTCAGAACGAGCCGCGGCGCAGGGCGTTTGCTCCCGGTGGGCTTTTGAACGTCATGTTCGCGTCTTACCCGGGTGGGAAGTGCACCGGCCTCAAGGCCTACACGGTCTCGAATGGCCGGGTGCGGTTCCTGGTCGCGATGTTCGGGTTGGACGGCGCCCTCGAGGCGCTGATCGAAGCCGATTTCATGGGCGCCTACCGGACCGGAGCCGCAACGGCGGTGGCGGCGAAGGCGCTGCGAGTCCCGGGCGAGGCCACCGTCGCCCTGATCGGCACCGGCTGGCAGGCGGCGACCCAGGCGCTCGCCCTGTCGCGAGTGCTCGAGATCAAGGAGCTGCGCGTGTTCAGCCGCAACGCCGATCGCCGCGCCACGTTCGCCGCCGAACAGGAAGAGCAGCTGGGCGTGGCGGCGGTGGACGCTCCCTCCGCCGAGGCAGCGGTCACGGGCGCGGACATCGTGGTCACCGTCACCACCAGTCAAACGCCGGTGCTCGAGGCCGGCTGGGTGGAACCGCATGCCCTGGTGGCCGCGATCGGCTCCAACTTCCCGAACCGGGCGGAGCTGCCGCCCGAGCTGGTCGGGCGCGCGCAGACCGTGGTCGTCGACCAGCTGGCCGCTGCTCAGCTCGAAAGCGGTGATCTCATCCAGGCCGCCGAGGCGGGCAAGTTCGACTGGAGCCAGGCGGTCGAGCTGGCGACGGTCGTCGCGGGCGGATGGGAGCGCCCCGAACGCCCCGGCATCACGCTCTTCGAGTCCCATGGGCTCGCGCTCTGGGACCTGGCGGCCGCATCGGTCGTCGTTGCGGCCGCTCGCCGGCGAGGGAGCTTCGAGGAGATCGAGCTCCTTTAGTGGAAGTGGCTGTTGATCGGCTGCGGCGCCAGGGCGCCGATCTGCAGCCAGGACCCGATGATGAACGCGGTGATGAGGATGACGACGAGAGCGGCGCTTGCGGTCGTGTAGACCACCCACGGCGACGGCCCGGCGGCGGCAAGACGGATCATCAGGTCCGACCAGTCCGGGCCATGCCGGGGTTTCCAGGTTTCAACCTTTGCCCGGATCATCCGGCTGACGTCTGCTTCGGAGGGCGTGCTCTGCCCCCCCCGAGTGGCTTTATCTTCCACGTAGGGCACCTTCACTACTCGAACGCGCGGTCTCGTCCTGCTGGTCGCTGCCCATTGTTTTTCTCATGATCGCCACCGCCTTCGCGATCCTGGAGGCCACGGTGCCCGCCGGCACTCCAAGCACCGCCGCGATCTCCTCGCGCGTCAATCCTTCGTAGTAATGGAGGACGACCGCAGCCCGCAGCTTGTAACTCAGGGTGGCCAGCGCCTTCTCGACCACGTCGCGCGCCTCGGCGCGGTCGTAGTCACGCCGGTCGGGGGCGATGTATAGACGCGCGGGGAGAAAGCGGGCAAGCTTCTGCCGCCTCAGGTACGAGATGGCGAGGTTGATGCCGATCCGGCGGAGCCAGGCGCCGGGCGGGGCGGTCGGCGTGTAGCGCTGCCGCGCTCGGTAGGCGCGGACGAAGGTCTCCTGGGTCAGATCCTCTGCCGCGGCTGAATCGAGCACCACGGCCCGGATCGAGCGATAGACCGAATGGAACTCCTGGTCGTACAGCTGCCGAAACTGAGTCTTGGGATCCAGCTGCTCGCCGTCGGGCACGAGCTAAGTTTGACGGGAGAGCACCACTACGGCCACGCCAAGGCGGAAAGCGATGGCGAGGAGCTGAACCTCGCCATCGCTCCAGGAGTTGCTTATCTGCCCGCCAAACCGGCTTCCGAGCGGTTGTGAGCGATCTGCTCCGCCCCGATCGACCACGAGGCACCGAGCCCCGCCTCCGACCGGTTGTGAGCGATCTGCTCGGAGCCGGTAGCCGGCGCCGACACCGTGGCGCTCGAGCCGTGGCTGGCGGAGAGTGTCGCGACCACCGCCGGCGCGCTCACTGCGATTACCGCCCCGGCGACGAAAGCCAGCAAGCCGCTGGCGGCGGCGGTTCCGATCCGGACTGGACGCCTGACCAAAGTGCTGACGTTCTGCATTGTTTTCGACCTCCTGGTTGATACAGCCAGCATCGGCTTGCGAGCTCGACCGTTCATCGGTGAGCTCCCTCATTCCTCAGCGGGAGGTCGGGCGTGTCTCCTGCACGTTGAGCAGTCGGGCCAGCTCGGTGCGGTTGCGCGCACCAGTCCTGGCCAGGATGTTGGACACGTGGCGTTCGACAGTCTTGCGCGACAAGAAGAGCCTGCCGGCGATTTCCGGATTGCTGTGCCCGGCGCCGATCAGAGTGGCAATCTCCCTCTCGCGTTCGCTGAGCCTATCCATGGCGTTCTCTCCGGCTCGCGCCTGACCCCGCCGCCAGGTGTGGACGCCCAAACGTCGCAGCCCAAGCTCTGCCAGATGTTGCTCGGTTGCCGCACGTGCAGCGGCCGCTTCGTCACCAGCTTTTCGAAACTCCTCAGCTGCACGTCGCTTATCGCTTCCAATCAATGCCCCGGCGAGGTCCAGTCTGGTCCACAGCAATGCGCCGGCCAACCCAAGTCGGTCCCTCTCCGCCAGGACCGCTTCGATCTCTGCAATGCCGGCGGGATCGCCCCTGGCAACCGCGATCAAAGCCGCCACATGCCTCCGCCAGAGCATGTCGTTCATTGCTCCAGGACGCCCACTCTCGTCCCAGGCTTGCAGCTCTTTTTCCGCCTCTTCGAGGCGGCCCAAACGCGCGAACGACTCGGCTGTCTTGAGCGCCAGCTCGCGCGAACATCGCCGGCAGTCGGCGGCCACGCCGTCTTGCCGGCTTGCCTCGGCATGCCGCTCAACTTCCACGCTGCGACCGGAATCGGCACACCTGGCCAGCCAGACTGAGATATGCCAGTGGAGATGCATGCGGAAATGCGGCTGCGATTGGCGGATCACCTCGCGTTCGAGGCTGGCGATCGCATCGCGCCAGTCACCACGAGACAACCAGATCTGGTGGCGGAGGTCATGGATCGACCAGTTGCCCACCTTGGCCATCGCGAATCGTTCCCCGCTGCCAGCAACCCGCCGCTCCAACTCCAAGCATTCCGAGATGACCTCGTCTGCATCGTCAAAGTGAGCTATATCGATCAGCTTGCTGGCCAGGGACGAGCCGGCTGTAAGAGTGAGCATGGGCAGCATTCGCTGCCGCGCTTGCGTCCAGGCGCGCCGTGCGCTGGCGATGGCCTCCCCGACACGGCCGGCGAACATCAAGGCTGTGGCGCGGTCCTGCTCGGCCCAGATCGCACCCTCCTCTGAGCTGCTGGCCACCTGAGCCATCTCCTCGGCGATCTGCAGCTGGGCAGGGCCATTCTCTTCAACCACCGCAGAATCGAACGCGACCTGCAGGGCGGCCACGTAAGCATCGCGTTCGCGCGAATCGATTTCGACGGGTGGTTTGCCCCACAGCTGCCGAGCCTTCTCCGCGGCATCGAATGCAGCCCTTCGGCCCTCCCCTGCGCGATGCTTCTGGACCTGAAGCAAATTCGCCCGATGCGACTCGATCTCGACTGACAGCACGGGGTCATCAGTGGCTTGGCTCAAGGCGAGCTCAAGCAATGAAAACGCCTCTTCCTTTCGTTCCATGAGGCTCGCCGCGGCACGCGACGCCGCAAGAAAAGCCGTGGTGCGGAGGGTCGGATCAGTGACGCCGGACGCAAGATTGGTCCACCGGTCCAGGGCAATCTGCTGCTCACCCATCTCGGTGGCCAGCTGCGCGACCGCCAACCGAAGCGCGATCGCGACCGGCTCAGCCAATCCGCTCGCGTCCGCCAGGCGCGCGAGCTCCAACAGTCCCTCGCGCCCCAGAAGTCTTCGCCGCGGCGACCGCAGAACACGAAGCGCCAGCTCAGCCGCGTCAAGGCCGGCTTCGCGACGATGGACGAGAGCCTCATGCAGCAGCTGGACGTCAGCCGCCGCGTGTCGCTCGAGAAAGGTCGCAAGCAGGGCGTGGAGCTCGCGACGTGACGGCGCGGACAATTGGCCCATCGCCGACGCCCGGATCAAGTCATGGCTAAGACCAACGGCGACGCCATGCACGACCGCGAGGCCTGACCGTTCCAGGTCTGCGATCGCGTCTTCGGTGCGAGCGTGGTCCCATTCCATCACCGCTTCCAGCTCCGAGGCCGCCAGCGGGCGAGTGGCGACGCCGAGAAGCGCAAGCATTCGTGCGCCGTCGCGCCCGAGGCCGCGCTGCCTGGTCGCTACGTAGTCGGCAAGGTCATGCTCTTCACCGCTGCGGGCGAGGAAGCCAAGCCAGAAGGGCGAGCCATTCGATTGGGTCCAGAGTTCGGCAACCCGCTGTGCGCTGAGCTGTGGACCCAGCTGCCGGATGAGCTGAACACCTTCATCGGGTTCCAGTGGGCCGAGGTCGATGGTCGACACTCGCTCTTCGCCGAGATCCTTGATCAAGGAGTCCTGGAAGGCCAATCCCCGACTGGTCGGCCGGGTGGCGGCGATGACGGCGAACGGTATTTCCTCTTCTGCAGCTGAGCGGACCAGGTAAGAACACAGCGCCAGCGAGAGGTCATCGACCCACTGGAGGTCATCGGCGACGAGCAGGATCGAACCCTCGAGTCCGAGCAGCGCTCGTCGCGCAGCCTCGAAAAGACGAAGTGGCTCCAGAGAGCGGTCGTCAACCGGATGGGGACCGAAGAGAAACTCGCGCAACATCTCGCCCGCATCGCTGACTTTGCCGAGCCCGCGCAGCAGGTTGGCCGCCGCGCCGAGTGGGACCTGGAACGCAGACTCGTATCCAACGACGCCAAGCACATGGGTGGCTCGCCGCCGGCTGCGCAGCTCCGCCAGCAGGCGACTCTTTCCAGAACCCGGATGTCCGGAGATGAGGGCGGCGGCCGGTCTGTTGTCGGCGTTCGCTTTCGAACATACGGAATCCAGGAGAGCCAGCTCGACCCTGCGTCCGACGAAGCCCGCGCTCATGCTGAAAGTTAACTACCGACCAAGTGCGCACGAACGGCGAAATCCAGTCTGGAGGATCCGACCATTCGTGCCCGAATGGCGGAATCCTGTCAGTGGTGACTCGGTTACTGTCGTCGCCGTCTGGACCCGTAAGCGACCGCCCTATGTCGGCCGTCCGGTCAACCTCGACGCGATCGGCGGTAGACGTCGGCGCGATGGGCGATCGCGGTAATCGTGATCGTGTCAGTGGAATCGTCGATCGAATAGATGATCCGGTAAGGGCCACGTCGGGCGGACCATTGACCTTTCAACTCGAGGTGTAGAGGCTTGCCCATACGGCGCGGATTCGCTGCGATCGAATGAATCGCCTCCAATGCCGCGGCGGCGATTCTCATAGGTAGCCGATCGATGTCGCGAGCGGCGGGCGAGGCGATGACTACCTGCCATCGCCGTGGGGTCATCGCGCCTTCAGGCGCCTTTCGATGACCTTGACCGGGATCGTGTCGCCGGCCTCGGCAGCGGCTATCCCAGCCCGGACTTTCCTCATGAGGCGTTTATCCGACAAAATCTCCAGCGTTTCCTCGAGCCCCTCGATGTCGTCCAGGCTGACAATCATCGCCACGGGGCGCCCGTTACGCGTGATCGTCACGCGATCCTGTTCACGCTCTACGCGATCGACGACCTCCGAAAGCTTGGCCTTCGCCGAGGCGAGAGGAATGGTCTCCATAGACCAGAATTATAGTCCAGCCAAGTATGGTGGGCGACCCGGGACTCGAACCCGGATGGGTTACCCCACACGCCCCTCAAACGTGCGCGTCTACCAGTTCCGCCAGCCGCCCGGCTGTGAGCCGGTTGATTTTACCGCTCGAGTTATGCGCCATGGCCAGCAAAGTCGGCATGCGATCGCACGACCACGACGACGTCGAAGCCGAACCCTTTCTTGATGAGTCCGTTGACCTCTTTGGCGACGCCCTCCGGCGTGGCTCGACTCGACAGCACCACGTTGCCGCTTGGCACGTAAGTGCTCACGTCGCGAAATCCCTCACGTACGAGAGCGGCGCGCAGCTCGGGCATCGCAATGCGGTTGTGACGGACGAGGTTGACGCCGCGCAAAAAGGACTACGTGCCGCGGGATGCTCGGCACCACTGCTTGGGCCTTAGGGCGGCGAGGGCGATCCGCGAAGCGCCCCAACGATCACCGCTCCGCACGCTCCGAGAACGATGAAAGCCAAGATCCACACCACAATGCTGGCAACGGCCGCGCCCCAGAACCCAAAGAAGCCGATCTTGAATGCTGTACCGGCAGAGACAAACACCTGCTGCTTCGGTGGCGCAAGGAGCGCCGGCACCGGTACCCAGACCCGGCCGTCCCATCGGTAACGGCCATCCGGGGACAAGCTCCCCTTCGCGACGGACACCGAGCCGGGTGGTGCGGAGACGAGAGGCTCCTGGCGGCTTTCACCAAGGCGCTGCTCGTTGGTCTGGCGAGCCAATTCCTCCGGGGGCAAGCTCACGGCGTGACGGCGAAAAGTGAATCGCTCATCTGCCGGTTAAGCCTAGTTGGATCCGACGCGGAAAGCAGAGGTTCATCCGATCGGCTGTTGAGGGACTTGGTACTGCGCACCGAAAGCCACCTAAGGGATCAAGTCATTTTCGTAGCGATGAAGGTATGTGGTCATCTTCGCCATGAACTCGGCAGAAAATCGCTGGACATGCTCGAAGTGGCCGACCTTGATGTTGCACTCCTTGCATAGAAAGCCCCTCGGTAGTCGCGTACCGCGCTTGTGATCGAGGTTGGCACCTTCAACACCTCGTCCTCTTTTCATGAGCCGATTACAAATCGCACACCGGTTACGTTGCTGGATCAGAATCTGGGCGACCGCTTCGGACGTCAGTCCAAAACGCCATGCCACCATCCCGAGCCGATTGCGTGCGCGGCGGTCTGCGGAGAGTCCAGCTCTATACGCCTTTTGCTTTCTGAGCCTGCAAGCACGACACACGGTCATTCGTCGGCCTCTGTCACTCCGATGAAACTCATCTAAAGCTTGTTCAACCAAGCAGTCAGTACAGACCCTCCGATCCTCACAAGTGCTGGCAAGCCACA
Source organism: Chloroflexota bacterium (assembly GCA_005882135.1). Lineage (GTDB taxonomy): Bacteria > Chloroflexota > Dormibacteria > Dormibacterales > Dormibacteraceae > 40CM-4-65-16. Next base: position 1,169 of record VBDR01000058.1, on the reverse strand, counting down.
CCGTACGGGCCTCGCCATAGCGGTATCTACGTCTCGCATTGGCAACGGCGACAACCTGTTCGACTGTGACCTCGTCCATGTTACGAACATTTGTACCAGAGAGTGGAGACCAGATCTAGGCTCTTTTTTTGGGTCACACGTTGCGAGACGCCCCATCGACGTTTAGCCAAAGTGCCTGCTGAGAAAAGTGCCCGCTGAGGGATTCGAACCCCCGACCCTCTGTTCCGAAGACAGATGCTCTGATCCCCTGAGCTAAGCGGGCGCCACAGACATCGTATGGAAGTTCCCGCCAAGGCCCCATCCCCGGCTACCCCGGGGTACTCCCCGCACGCGGGGAAGAGTTTGCCTATTCCCTCGTGCGAAGAGTTTGCCCGGCCCCATTCCCCCGGTTGCGCCGGGTACCCCCACAAGGGAGAAGAGTTCTCGTTTTTCAGACTACCGCGACGTACCGCTCGTGGTTCAAGCCCCAGGCCGCGTAGCGCATCAGGCCCAACGCGCGGTATCGCGTACGTCCCGCGACCGTCGTCGCGCTTTCGATCGCCGTGCGCAGAGCCTTGGGCGTCTTGCCGGGAAACATCGTGAAGGCCCGACCCACGGCGTCGAGGATGTGGGCATCCGAGCCGCCGAGCTCGGCCGACCCAAGCCCCATGTTCAGCCGCCGAGCGAGCTGGTTAAAGACGTAGAACCCTGGTGTTGCGTTCTCGACCTCGACGGCATCGAAGTCGAGCTCCGCCGCCAGCCAGCCCACCCCGTGGACGCGGCCGTTGCGAATCCGCCTCTGCGTGCGCCAGAAAGGATGCACCGCGACCGCCAGCCCACCCTGCTCGTGGATGGCGTGGACCGTTGCTGCGGCCGACATCCCCGGCCGGATCCGCCGTTCAACGTACAGCGCGACGATGTGGCCGTCGCGACTCGAGACTTCCTCGCCGATGACCACGTGGAGCTTCGAGAAGCCGGCTGCGTAATCGGCGGCGCGCAACGCGCCCTCGATGGTGTCGTGATCCGTGACCGCGATCACATCGAGCCGTGTGGCTCGCGCGTAATCAACAAGCTGGTGCGGTGCGGGCCAGCCATCGCTGGCCGTGGTGTGCAGATGGAGGTCGGCTCGACCTCGCAAAACCATGGGTGTGCATCCTACGCCCGCCGGGCTTACCATCGACCTCTCAGGA
>VBDR01000073.1 GCA_005882135.1 Chloroflexota bacterium | reverse complement strand
GCCGCGAACGCCTGCCAGACCCCGTCTCCCAGCACGAGGTAGTGGACGGTCAGGACCGCGGACCACAAGGGAGCGACGTTGTTCACCAGGTGGGCGAGCGCGGTCTGCAGGTGGAGGCCGAGGATCAGGTGGTATGGCGCCTGCGCGTAGAAGAGGTAACCGACCCCGTCGTAGTCGGGAGGCCGCGCCAGGTAGCCCTCCTGGGCGCTGAAGTAGGCGTCGGCGGCCAGCGCCACTGCGGCCAGCAGGCAGCAAAGAAGAATCGCCCGCACGCTCGGCCACCGATAAACGGGTTCGATCGCGGTCAGCCTGACGGTTTGCGGACGTAGAGGTCGACCGTCAGCGTCAGGCCCTCGTAGCGACCCAGGGTGTGGGGGCCGTTGGAGGCGAGGTCGGTGAACTGCCAGCTACGGTCGAGCGTGTACCCGCTGATCGGGCTCCGCACCCATTCGGCCACCGCACGAAGGTAAGGCTGCCGGACCGGGTAGGCGATGAACTGCTGGGCCACAACCGAGATGTCCTCGCGGTAGACGATGGCCGCCGGGCAGCTGGTCGCGTACCTGACGTAATCGTTGACGGAGATCGAAGGGTCGATGTCAACCGGCGTCGAGCCGGGCGCCTTTCCGCTGGAATCCGTCATCAGGTACTCGATCGAAGCCGGCCAACCTGGGCCGGGCGCGTAGGCGAAGCACTGGTTGGACGCGACGTAAGGCCGCATCTCGTCTGCGAGCTGGGTGGTGACGGTCAGGAGCTGCGCGTTCGATCGCTGCTCGTCGACCGGCCAGTTGGCGAGGGCGAAAGCTCCAAGCGCATAGATCACCACCATGTAGGCGGCGGTGCCGGCCAGGACGAACGGTGACGCCCGCGTGACGCCCGTCGCCCACCTGGTACCCAATAAACGCGAGGCTCCGGCCACGAAGAAGATCCACAGCGGCAGCGTGACCCAGAACCCGACCAGCGAGTTCTTGTTGGCGAGGATCGTGAAGGACGAATAAAAGAGGACGAAGAGGCCGGCGTACATCCACTCTGAGAACTCCAGCCATCGGCGCAGCAGGGCAAACGCGAGTAGGACGCTGCCGACGATGACAAACCAGACCTCGATCTGTCCGAGCTGGGTCGCCAGCCGGACCAGGTAATAAGTGACGCTGTCGAGCAAGCCGAGGCCGAGGTTGTACGTGGCGTGGTAGGTGACGGCGATCTCGTAATAGCGCGACACCGTCTCTGACACGCCGCCCTTGATCGCCCACGGGGCGAGCAGCAGGGCGAGCACTGCGACTCCCAGTGCGCTAAGCCGAGTGATCGAGGCCGCCCGGCGATGCCACAACCAGACGGCACCGACTGCAAGTCCCCACGCGAGAAGCGAGAAGGGCGCGGTCGACGGCTTGGCGAGGACGGAGGCGGCGGCAAAAACCGCGGACACCACATAGGTCGAGCGGCGCGGCGCCCGGTAATGCTCGGCCAGCGGGACGACAGAGCACAGGACCATGACGATGGCGAAGAAGTCGGGCCGGAGATCCTCCATGCTGAAGAACTCGCCGTAGTTGGCCTGGCCCGTGATGAACTCCCGCGAGCTCGCACGGACGGCGGCGCTGACCACCGGGAGCACTGCCGTGAAACCGACAGCTGCCACCGCCAGCGGGCGGCTGCTGCGCTTGCGAACGATCCAGTAGACGAGCGTCAGCAGCGGCGCGACGCCCCAGAACCGGGCCGTGAAGGCCTGCCAGGTGCCATCGCCGAAGATCAGCTGCTGGAACGCCAGCGCCGCGATCCACAGCGGCGCCAGGCTGCTGTTCAGCTCGCTGAGCGCGGTCCTGAAATGGAGCGCGTGGAGGAGAAAGTAGACAGAGCGCGAGGTCCCCAGGTAGCTGACGCCGTCGTAGTCGGGGGCCCGGGACAGGTAGCCCTCCTGGGCGCTGAAGTAAGCGTCGACGGCCACCACGGCCGCCGCCACCGCGCAGCAGGCCAGCACGGCCCACAGATTCGGCCAGCGGGCTTCGGTGGCTAGGGGCGCCTCTGGCGCCGCTACGGCTGGGGGAGGCACAGGAGGTTCACGCCGGTGAGCTCATCGCCGATCAGCGGTTCCGGGCGGCCTGAAGGTCCGAACACCCGCAGCTCGTAGCCGCTGTCCCGCAGGAGCTGCAGCAGCTCGGAGGCGCTCGTACCGAGCTGACGCAGGGATGGGTCGTACGCCTCGACGACCACGGCCGGGCGGAAGCGGCGCAGCGATTCCCGTGCCCCCTGCAGCACAGCCGTCTCCGAGCCTTCGACGTCGATCTTCAGCAGGTCGAGGCGGGTGAGCCTCTGCGCCGCCGCGAAATCGTCCAGGCTCGTGACGTCCACCTCCACCGAATAAGCGCGGGCGTCGGCCGCGTAGGAAAACCCGCCGATGGTGTTGTGGCCGGGATGGTCGGACCCGGAGACCGCGAGCACCGCTTTGCCGGTCGCGCGGCCCAGCGCCTCGGCGTGGACGTGCACGTTCGCGAGCGCGTTGAGGGAGACGTTGGCGAGCAGCCGCTCGCGATCCCGCGGGCTGGGCTCGAAGGCGTGGACGGCGCCCTGCACGCCGACGAGCTTCGCGGCCTCGAGCGTGAAGACGCCGGCATTGGCGCCGACGTCGACCACGGTCATTCCGGGACCGATGAGCTTTGAGATCGCGTGCATCTCGTTGGGCTCGTAGCGGCCGTCGACGTAGGTGCACTGGCTCATGTCGCCCAGGAGGTGGTGGTTGAAGCGCATCCCGAAATACCAGCCGGTGGTGACGGGCCCGTCGTAGCCGCCTGACTGGGCGAGGCGCCAGATCGACCGGCGCAGCCAGGCCCGCGGATCCTTGTGATCCCACTGCCCGAATTGCCAGCCGGGAACGGGCTCCAGGCGGCCGACCCGGAAAGCGGATCGGGCGAGAAGGTCGAGCGCCTTCGGCAAGGGCCGTGCCGGAGGTTCCGCGGTGGGTCGGCCCTGCGTGGCTACGACAGGCGGTGCCGCTGCGGGATGTCCGCGGTGAGCAGTGGGTTCGCCAGCGGCGCCCTCGAGCCGACGAAGATGGCGCGGGTGTTCTCGCGGGTCGCGGGCATTGACCAGTCGGCGGGGAAGTCGGGATGAGAGGGCTGCGTGACCGAGATGTAGCCGTGACCCCAGAACCTCTGGAGCCGGCTGACGACCCAGGCCCGCGTGGGACGCGAGCCGACTCCCGAGTAGGCCTGGTTCATCGTGTGCTCCTCGGCGACGTTGGGCGCATCTTCGCCCTCGCCGGGGCTCAGGCAGGTCTCGAGCAGGATCATGTCCGACACGCGGCTCAATGCCTCAAGCGCCGGCTCAGGGGCGGCGAGGTGGTAGAGGGTGCCGTAACAGAAGACGATGTCGAACCTACCGAACCTGGCGATGTCCTCGGGGCGCTCGAGGTCGAGGGTCGCGACCTGACGTGTCGGGTGTCGCCGCTTGATCTCGGCGACGTTTTCGGACCTCGCATCGGTGGAGAGGACCTTGCAGCCGCGGTCTTCGAAAAAACCGGTGAGCATCCCGATGCCGGCGCCGACCTCGAGCACCGACTTGCCGTCGATGGGGAGCTGCAGGCTGGCGAGGTGATCCAGCCGTGCCTTGTTGATCGCCAGCGCATCGGATTCGAGGAATCCCCAAAACGGATGTGTGCGCACGAAGACTTCCCGCCCGATCTTCTTGAGCATCAGGGAATTATCTCGTCCTCCCCATTTATGGGGACGTGTCCGGCGAAGCCGGACGGAGGGGCTGAGGCTTTTTGAGCCAGCGCGAGAATTGACACCCCGACGGGGATATCGACCCGCCGCACGATCGGCGCCTCCGCGCCAAAAATCCAGCCGAGCAAGAAATTCAAGGGCCCTGGCGCCGGATATCGAAAGTCCGACTGAGCCTCGATTCGGGGCCGGAGGCGATGCTCCAGCCGGCGCAGCATGCGCGCCGCCGCAATGGGCGCAAACATGAATGCGTTGATGTAGGTCAGCCGCAAGACATCGAACCCGGTCGCGGTCAGCCGCTCGCGGACCTCTGTCGCGACGTAACGGCGCTTGTGCTGGTTGACCTCGTCCTGATCGCCCCACAGGAACGGATGGGCAGGCACGGTGACCAGCACCTTGCCGCGGGGGCGCAGCACCCTGCGAATCTCGCGCAGCGCCGCGGCGTCATCGTCGAGGTGCTCGACAACATCGAGAGCCGTCACCAGGTCAAAGGAGCCGTCCTCGAAGGGCAGGGTCTCGGCAGCGCCGAGACGGACATCAGTCAAGCCCCGCTCGCGGCAGTAACCAACGGCCTCTTCATCGATGTCCACGCCCTGCGCCTGGCCGTAGGAGGCAAGGTAGGTGAGCATGGTCCCGGTCCCGCAGCCGACGTCAAGGATCCGGCGTTCGTGGGAACCGTTCTTGCCGAGGTACCGGTCGAGGACCTGGAGCAGGACGCGCCGCCGGCCGACGAACCACCAGTGGACGTCCTCCACCTGGCGGTACTCGGCGTAGTACTCCCGCTTCAGATCAGTCTGGAACCGTGGTGAACTTGCCCGGGCGTGGTCGTGAGCACGCCGGAGATTGTCGCATTAGCGCCCGCCGGGCAAAAAGAGAGCGGGGCCGCTATGGCCCCGCTCTGAGAATTGCGTTCTGATGTTGCTAGGTGACTGTGACCGTCGTGAAGTTGATGGCGTCATAACTGTTGGAGCTGTGGCCATCCTTGGCCCAGACTCCGAAGTAGACGGTTCCAGCTGCCGCGCCCGTGCTGTTCCAGTCATATGTCGCGATCGTCTGGTAGCCGCGGATGAGCACCCACTTGGGGTCCGTTCCTACTCTCATCCAGAAGGCGTAGAAGGGGCCGGCGCCGTTGCATCCGATCGCGTTGGCGGTGATGGTGACGTGCGTTCCAGCTCCGTGGACGACGGTCGTGGGAACCGCGTTGATGGTGACTGTCGGGCATGTGGCAG
>VBDR01000057.1 GCA_005882135.1 Chloroflexota bacterium | reverse complement strand
CGACCGCGACTCACGCCCCGACTTCTCGGGCCCGAACTCGATGCAGGGGTTTTTGCTCAAGTACCTGTCGAACCCCAAGGGGGACACCGGAACCCTGCAGGGCCAGATGCAGAGCTTCTGGGACGCGCTGCCCCCTGAGTAAACCTGGCCATATGATCTGAGCCGTGGCGACGAGCATCACCCCCGCCCGGGAGGACTCGCCCGAGGCGGGGGAGCTCGTGGCCACCAGACGTGGCCGCTACCACGTTCTGACCCGTTTCGACCGGCGCGTGCTGATGTTGATGGTCGGCATTCCGCTGCTCCTCGACGTGCTGCTCATCTGGTGGCCGACGGCGTCCTCGATCTTTCTTTCCTTCACGAACTGGGACGGCGTCGGAGCGGTGACCGCACAGAATTTCATCGGCCTCAAGAACTACCAGTTCATGTTCTCCGGCTACACGCTGTTCTGGCCGGCGTTCCTTCACAACATCATCTGGCTCGCGTGGCTGGCCCTCATCGCCACGCCGCTGGGCATCTTCTTCGCCGTGCTTCTCGATCGCGAGATGAGCGGCACCGGGTTCTATCAGAGCGTGTTCTTCCTCCCCGTCGTGCTGTCCCTGGTCGTGGTCGGCTTCATCTGGGAGCTTCAGTTCAGCCCCACCGAAGGCTTCATCAACAACGCCTTCGGGCTGGTCAAGTCGGGCAAGCTCATCGACTGGCTTGGCAACCCGCGGATCAACCTGTACTCGATCCTCATCGCCGCCAGCTGGCGCCACGTCGGCTACGTCATGGTCATCTACCTCGCGGGTTTGAAAAGCGTCGATCCGACCCTGCGTGAGGCGGCCAAAGTCGACGGCGCCAACGAGATCCGAACCTTCTTCCGGGTCGTGTTTCCCGTCATGGCGCCGATCAACGTCGTGATCGCGGTGATCACCGCGATCGAGGCGCTCCGCGCCTTCGACATCGCGTTCATCGTCAACCAGGGCAAGAACGGGCTCGAGCTGCTGTCGATCCTGATCACCAACAACAGCATCAGCGAGGCAAGCCTCGTCGGCTTTGGATCCGCGATCGCCGTCATCCTGTTGCTGATCTCGCTCGGGCCGATCATCGTGTTCCTCTCGCGGGTGATGAGGACCACGTCGTGAGCGTGATCGCCGCCGCCACTCGCCGCAGCGCCGCTCCGACGGTGGCAGCGCGCGGGATCCGGCCCGGACGCGTCGCCCTCCACGCGTTCCTGATCGTCATGTCGGGGGTCTGGCTGTTCCCGCTCTTCTGGGCCGTCTACTCCTCGCTGCGACCGATCAGTGACACCGTTCTACACGGCTATCTTTCCTGGCCCAGCGGCGGCCTGAGCCTCGCCAACTACCAGACGGTCTGGACCCAGGCCGACCTGCCCTACTACTACGTGAACACGCTGGTGATCGCGGTCCCGGCGGTGATCCTGACCCTGGTCCTGGCCTCGATGGTCGCCTTTGCCTGCACGCAGTTCAGCTGGCGCTTCAACCTGGTGACGCTGATGATCTTCACGGCCGGCAACCTGCTACCCCCACAGGTCATCATCGTCCCGCTCTACCGCATCTATCTCAACACACCGCTGCCGATGCTGGGGTCGATCGACATCGGCAAGTTCTCGTTCCCGCTGTTCACCGACAACACGCTGCTGTACGACCAGTACATCGGGATCATGCTCATCCACATCGTCTTCCAGACCGGCTTCGCCACGTTCGTGCTGAGCAACTACATGAAGACGATCTCCAAGGAGATCACCGAGTCGGCGATTGTGGACGGGGCGCACGTGCTGAGGATCTGGTGGAACATCGTGCTGCCGCTGTGCCGGCCTGCGCTCGCCGCCATGGCCACCCTGCTCTTCACCTTCATCTACAACGACTTCTTCTGGGCCTTGATCCTGATGAAGACCGGCGACAAGCGCCCGATCACGAGCGCGCTGAACAACCTGCAGGGCGAGTTCTTCGTCAACAACAACCTGATCGCGGCCGGCGCGATGCTGGTCGCCATCCCTCCGATCCTGGTCTACATCTTCCTGCAGAAACAGTTCATCGCCGGCCTCACGCTCGGTTCGACCAAGGGCTGACCTGAGCGAGCCCATCCTCGGCGACCGGCTTCCGCACATCGCCTACGGCGGCGACTACAACCCCGACCAGTGGCCTGAATCGGTATGGCACGAGGACGTCCGCCTGATGCAGGAGGCGGGCGTCAACCTCGTCTCGCTGGGCATCTTCTCCTGGTCGCGGCTGGAGCCGGCCGAGGGCAACTTCGATTTCGATTGGTTCGATCGCGTGATGGACCTCCTGCATGAAGGAGGCATTCGGGTCGACCTGGCCACCGCGACCGCGTCACCGCCGCCGTGGCTGTCGCATCAGCATCCCGAGATGCTGCCTGTGCTGGCCGACGGCGTGAAGCTCTGGCCCGGCGCGCGCCAGCATTACTGCCCGAGCAGCGAGGCCTACCGTTCCGCCGCGCGCAGCCTGGTCGAGGCGATGGCCCAGCGCTACGCGGGACATCCGGCGCTGGCCATGTGGCATGTCGGGAACGAGTTCGGATGCCACGTGCCGGCGTGCTGGTGCGACGCCTCGGCCGCCGCCTTCCGCGCCTGGCTGCGTGATCGCTACGGATCCGTCGACGGGCTGAATGACGCGTGGGGAACCGATTTCTGGTCTCAGCGCTACTCGTCCTGGGACGAGATCCTGCCCCCGCGCCGGACCCCGACCTGGCCCAATCCGAGCCAGCAGCTGGACTTCATGCGCTTCTCGTCCGACGCGCTGCTCGAATGCTATGAGGGCGAGCGCGAGGTCCTGGCCCGTCTCTCACCGGACATTCCCGTGACCACCAACTTCATGAGCTTCTTCAAGCCGCTGGATTACTGGAAGTGGGCGACGCGGGAAGACATCGTCAGCAACGACTCGTACCCAGATCCGGCCGACTCGCGATCCGGTATGCGCGCTGCGCTGGCCGGTGATCTCATGCGGTCGCTCGGGCGCGGGCGGCCGTGGATTCTCATGGAACAGACCGCCAACCGGGTCAACTGGCGGGACGTGAACGTCGCCAAGGAGCCGGGGCAGATGCGGCTGTGGAGCTACCAGGCGCTGGCGAGAGGGGCGGACGGGGTCATGTTCTTCCAGTGGCGGCAGTCGCGGGCCGGCGCCGAGAAGCATCACAGCGCGATGGTTCCGCACGGACCGCTCGACGTGTCGCCGACATGGAATGAGGTGGTGACACTTGGTCGCGAGCTCGCGGGCCTCGATGCGGTATGTGGCTCGCAGAGCCAGGCCGACGTCGCCATGCTCTTCGACTGGGAGTCGTGGTGGGCGCTCGAGCTCCCCTCCAAGCCCTCCAATCGCATCCACCAGATGGAGCAGGTCGAGGCCTACTACCAGGCCCTCTTCGACGCCAACGTGACGGTCGACCTGGCGCGCCCTGGCGACGATCTGTCGCGCTATCGACTCGTGCTGGCGCCGAACCTCTACCTGGTCTCCGATGAGGCGGCGGCCAGCCTGGCCGGCTTCGTCGAAGCCGGCGGGACGCTCGTGATGTCGTTCTTCAGCGGCATCGTGGATCCGGCGGAGCACATCCGGCTGGGCGGATACCCCAAGCCCTTCCAGGACCTTTTGGGCATCCACGTGATCGACTTCCATCCTCTGAGCTATGAGCGGGACATCGGGCTGCGCCTCGCCGACGGCCCGCTCGCGCGCGGTGAGGTCTGGAGCGAGGACATCCGCCTGCACGGAGCCGAGGTCGTGGCCACGTTCTCGACCTCGCACCTGGCCGGACGTCCGGCCATCACCAGGCACCGCGCCGGCCAGGGCACCGCCTTTTACCTGGGCACGCGGCCTGATCCCAAAACGATGGCGCGGGTGCTCGAGATGGCGTGCGCGAGCGCGGGCGTCGAGCCGGCGGCCACGGTGCCGGGCGGGGTGGAGGCGGTGCGGCGTTCAGGCCGCGGCAAGTCCATCCTGTTCCTGCTCAACCACCGCGATGTGGCGGTGGATGTTCCCGTCGCCGAAGCGGGCACGAACCTGGTCGACGGCAGCCCGGTGCACCCTGGATTGATGCCCCTGGGGCCACGGGGAGTCGCGGTGATCCGGGAGGGCTGGTAGCTGTGGCGCGCGAGTACACGACCATCGTTCTGCACATTGCCGCTGACCGCACCAAGGAGTTCGAAGAGTTATTCGAGAGCGACGAGCTCAAGCGCTGGGAGGACTACACGGCGCGCGGGCGCTTCGTCGAGGCTCGCCTCATCCGCTGCCGGTACAGCGCCCTCCAGCCGGAGGGCGTCCAGGACTATGTGCTGCAGGTCGTGACCGCCGACGAGCACGCGCATCACGAGCATGACGAGGACCCGGGCTTCAAGGACTACAACCAGCGCGCCGATGCGTTCCAGCCCGAGGAGCCGACGGTGACCTTCGGCGACCTGGTCTTCGAGCGCAAGGCAACATAAGAGGGCGCGGCCGGATCAGGTCGCCGAGACCGTCTCGTCCCACACCTGCGTCGATCCTTAACTCATCGCTGGACGACCAAGCGGTATTCTGGGCGACTTGCGCCACGAGCGGAGGCCCGTAACCCACCCATACCCATGTTCGTTTCAAGCTCCCGTGAGGAAAGGGGTAGTTCTCCTCCTGTCAGTCGCGGCCATCGCAGGCTGCACCGCGAACGGCCCCCTGGCTCCAGCTTCCAACCCCTCGGCTGTCCGGCACACGCCGACGCCTTCGGCGAGCCCGACCCCGACCCCGGTCGAAAGCCCCAGCCCGTCCGCTTCCCCCAGCGCCCCGCCAAGGCCGGTCGCCGTCCCGGCCTGGGCCGCCCTGCAAGCGCATTGCGTCAACCAGCCCGCACCGCAGGAGGCGGTCCTGGTCCTCCAGGGCAGCTCCAGCCCCGTCCTGGCCGACGTCTCCAACGCCAAGGCCCCGCAGACGCTGTGCGGCATCAGCGGCGGCAACTTCCAGCCCCAGCTCGTGACCCAGACCACGATCTCCTGGTACGCGACCCAGGGCAGCCCCAGCAACGCCGGCACCAGCGTGATCGCATTCCTGGACCTCTTCACGGGCACCTCGACGGTCGTGGCCAACTGGTCGGGGGGCAGCTTCATGGACGGCCTGCATGCCTGGAGCCCGGACCGCGGCTTCCTCGCCTACGTGGTCTCCGACCCGAGCGCGGTCACGCTGCATCTCCTGAGCGGCGGGGGCGATCGCGTGGTCGCGACCATGGGCGCCGTGCCGGGCCGCGGCTTCAACCCCAATGAGGACGACTCCTACCTTGCCTTCTCGCCCGACGGCGCCTACTTCGCCCTGGTCCAGACCCTGACGGGCTCAGGCGACCAGCTCCAGGTCAGACGGACCATCGACGGCAGCCTCGCCTTCAGCCTGTCCAGGGCCACGATGGCGACCTGGAGCAGCACCGGCAGCCGTCTCTACTACCGAGCGCCGAGCGCCAGCACGGTCCAGGCCTGGGATTCCGCCGCCGGAGTGTCGCAGGCGATCGCCCAGGTGACCTGGATCCGTCCCCGAGCGGACGCCGGAGACGACAACCTCGCCTACACGGTTCGCGACTCGTCGGGAACGCCCCATGTCTGGTTGTACGGCCATGGCGGTCGTGGGGGCGGCCAGGTGCCCCAGGTGCGGTCCTCGCCGGCCTGGCTGAACTCCACGACCTTCTTCGAGGTCGAGGAGGCGGCATGCTCGCCGAGCTGCGGCGTCGGCCCGGCCTGGCAACCCGACGGCAAGACGTTCACCTATGACATCGCCTCGCAGGCCGAAACCAGCTCGAGGATAGGCGCCGTCTATGGCGCCTGGCCGCGGCCCGGCCAAACATGACGACTGAGGAGCTCGGGGTGCGATCATGACGCCGACCCCTGTGGACCAGATCACGACCGAGGCAGACTCCACCAGCCTCCAGCCGGCCGAACCCTATTCGCCGCCCCCGGCGACGCGATCGTCGAGCCGGCCCTCGGCATGGGTCCCCTTGTTCCAGTCGCGGGAGCGGCGCTGGTGGACGATCGCCCTGGCCGCCACCCTGCTCGTCACGGCCTTCGGCATCGGCGTGCTTTACGTCGACGACTCGAACAACCAGGCTTCGATTCGCTCCATGACCACCCAAAACGAGTCGCTGACCGGCCGGAACCAGATCCTCCAGGACCAGCTCAACAAGACGCAGGCGAACCTCACCGCCTCGCTGGGCGAGCTGGCGACGACGAAGGCGGCGCTCGAGCACCCGCACCTGACGATCTGGAACGTCCAGCAGCAGCTGAAGGGGCCGACCTGGTACCTCGCGGGCGGCATCCCGGACACCTTCACCTACCACCTGAAGGCGACGTCGACCGGCCCGATGTCGGTGAGCGTCCTGACCCTGGAGCAGTGGGCGAAGGCGATCCAGTGCGTCGACAACGGCGGCGGCAGCACGCATTGGTGCATGCACCACTCGGGCACCGCGATGAGCTGGCTGAGCGTGACGAGCGTGAACTACGACTTTCACCTGGGTGAGGGCTGCGCCGACTACGTGTCCGTGTTCACATCGGCGTCGGCGATCACGGTCACGCCCAACGTGAGCGTCACGTACAACCCAGCCACCTCCGCCACAGGCGCCTGCGCTTAACCTCCCCAGTGGGGAGGTGGCTCCTCCCCATTCATGGGGAGGTGGCGCGAAGCGCCGGAGGGGCAGCGCCGGAGGGGCAGGGCCGGAGGGGAGACTCAATCACCACTAAACTGAATTAATTTCCGTAAAGTTAGGTTATCCTATCTTTGATGATAGGCATGCCCGCAGTCTGGATTAGGGAAACCTAGGCGAAATGGTCGAGCAGCTAGAGCGCCGCGGCGTGTTCACCCGAGCCCAGCAGGACTATCTGAAAGCGCTGTACCTGCTCGGCGGCGATGAGCGTCCGGTGCCGACCCGCGACCTCGCTCAGCGCCTGGGGATCTCGTCGCCGAGCGTGAGCGAGATGGTCACCCGCCTCTCGGCGCAGGGCCTGGTCGAGCATGACCGCTACCGCGGGCAGCAGCTAACGCGCGAGGGCCGCAAGATCGCCCTCGAGCTGGTCCGCCACCACCGGCTGCTGGAGATGTTCCTGGTCCAGGTCCTGGGCTACCGCTGGGACGAAGTCCACGACGAGGCCGAACGCCTCGAGCACGTGATCTCCGAGCGCATGGAGCAGCGCATCTTCGACCTCCTCGGCCGTCCACGGCTCGATCCGCATGGACACGTCATCCCGACCCTCGCCGGCAAGGTCCGGCCGGTGAGCCACCGCTCGCTGGGCGAGAGCCGGGCGGGCGAAAAGCTCGTGGTCCAGGGCGTCTCCGACGATGATCCGCAAAAGCTGCGTGAGCTCGAGCGCCGCGGCCTGATGCCCGGCACCCGCATCGCCGTGGTCGCGGGCAGCGAGTTCGAGGGTCCGATCGAGGTCAGGATCAAAGGCCGCCGGGAGAGCGTCCCGCTCGGTCTGGCTCGGGCCATCTTCGTCGCCGAGGCGCCGCCCACGCCGCAGCACATCAACTAAATGGCGCAGCTCGTCAAGGCGGTGCTGGCGCCGCCGATGGTCATCGGCCCCGAGAAGGCGCTACCCGGCGAGCTCCGGGTTCTGCGCGCGGCCGAGCGATCACTCAACGGGGAGCGCCGTGGCCTCCGGGCGGTTATGCCCTTTCTCGGACCCGCCTTCATCGCCGCGGTCGCCTACGTCGACCCGGGCAACTTCGCGACCAACATGGCCGGCGGTTCTCGCTTCGGCTACATGCTCCTGTGGGTCGTGCTCGCGGCCAACCTGATGGCGATGCTCATCCAGTCGATGAGCGCCAAGCTCGGCATCGCCACCGGGCGCAGCCTGCCCGAGGTGTGCCGCGATCGCTTCCCACGTCCCGTCGTCTTTTTCTTGTGGGTCCAGGCCGAGCTGATCGCGATGGCCACCGACCTCGCCGAGTTCGTCGGCGCCGCGCTGGGCCTGAACCTCCTGTTCGGCATGCCGCTTTTCATCGCGGCTCTGCTGACCGGCGTCGCCGCCTTCGTCATCCTCGGTCTCCAGGCCTCTGGCTTCCGGCGGCTCGAGGCGACGATCACCGGCCTGGTGGGCCTGATCGTGGCGGCGTTCGGCCTCGAGGTCTTCAGGGCCGATCCTTCATGGAGCTCGGTGGCGGGCAACGCCTTCGTCCCGCACCTGGATGGCAGCGAGTCCGTCCTGCTCGCCGCGGGCATCCTGGGCGCCACGGTGATGCCGCACGTGATCTACCTGCACTCGGCGCTGACCCAGAAGCGGATCGTCGGCGCGAACCAGGAGGCAAGGCGAAAGATCTTTCACTTCGAGATGGTGGACGTCGTGATCGCGATGGGCATCGCCGGCCTCATCAACCTGGCCATGCTCACGACGGCCGCCGCCGTCTTCAACTCGCGAGGTTTGCTCGGCGTCGGCACCGACCTCGGCCAGGTCTACAACGGCCTGGAACATTACCTGGGCGCCCACAGCGGCGTCATCTTTGGCATCGCCCTGCTTGCGTCGGGCATCTCGTCGTCGTCCGTGGCTGATCGTGATCGGCATCCACTTCGACCCCTCGCGAGCCCTGGTGCTGAGCCAGGTCTTCCTCTCCTTCGGCATCCCGTTCGCGATGATCCCGCTGGTCATGTTCACGCGCAACAGGAAGTTGATGGGCACCCTGGTGAACAGCCGGTGGACGAACTTCGCCGCCTACGGGGTCGCGGCGCTGATCATCACCCTGAACGTCTTTCTTCTGTACCAGACCATCTTCAAGGCGTCGTAGCTACTCGCCTTTCTCCAGCACGTAGCGTTCGTACCGATATTCCTCAACCGAGATCTCGCCGGACGCCAGGCGCTGATCGAGGATCTGTAAGGGCGATGCCGGCAGGTGAGCGCGAAGCTGGGCCCGTGCCTTCCGGCCCGCGACCAGCGCCATGAGGATCGAGAGGACGCCCGTGGCGATGACGACTCCCAGCAGGATCGACGACAGATTCCAACCCACCGGCATGGCCGTGTCAGGATAGCCGCAGGGTGCAGTTTTGAAGCTAGGTGTCAGCGTCGGCTATTGGGGCCTGGGGCTGACCGCGGCGGACCAGCTCGACATCGCCCAGACCGCCGAAACGCTCGGTTACGACTCCGTCTGGACGGCCGAAGCCTACGGTTCGGACGCCGCCACGGTGCTGGCCTGGCTTGCCGCTGGAACCACCCGGATCAAGCTCGGCGCGGGCATCTTCCAGATCCCCGCCCGCAGCGCGGCGATGACCGCGATGACCGCGGCCACGATCGACAACCTGTCCGGCGGGCGCATGATCCTCGGCCTCGGCTCTTCCGGGCCGCAGGTGTCGGAGGGCTTTCACGGCGTCCGGTTCGGCAAGCAGCTGCAGCGCACGCGCGAGTACGTCGCGGTCCTGCGGATAGCACTCGCCCGCCAGAAGATCGAGTACCACGGCGAGACCCTGGAGCTGCCTCTGCCGGACGGCCCGGGCAAGGCGCTCAAGCTGACGATCCGGCCCGTCCAGGAGCGGATCCCGATCTTCCTGGCCGTTCTGGGGCCGAAAAATGTGGCCCTGGCCGGCGAGATCGCCGACGGCTGGCTGCCGGTCTTCTTCTCGCCAGAGCACACGAAGGCTCTTCGCGCGCCGCTCGAGGAGGGCGCGGCGCGCGCCGGCCGCTCGCTCGACGATTTCAGGATCTGCCCCTCGGTGAACGTGATGATCGGCGACGACATCGAGAGCGCACGCAATGCCATGCGGCCGATCCTCGCCCTGTATGTCGGCGGGATGGGGTCGCGGGAACAGAACTTCTACAACCGGCTCGTGTCCAACTACGGATTCGAGCGCGAGGCCGAGCAGGTGCAGGAGCTGTACCTCGCGGGCCGCAAGACGGAGGCCATGTCGGCGCTGTCGGATGAGCTGATCGACCTGGTCTCGATCGTCGGTCCCCTCGACCAGGCGAAGGCGAAGATCCGCGCCTTCAGGGACGCCGGCGTGGACACCCTGATCGTCTGGCCCGTCCTGCCTGACCACGAGGAGAGGAAAAAACAACTGCGGCTGATTGCGGAAGCCGCCGCGTCGTGAACGAGCCGCCGCCGCTCGTCGACTACAACCTGTTCGAGGCCGACGCGCCGTTGCGCGAGTCGCTGGAGCGTGAGGGTGCCTCATGGGCACACGGCCTCGTGCACCAGCTGGGCGAGCTCGCCGGCACGCAGCAGGCCATCGACTGGGGCTTCCAGGCCAACGCCAACCCACCGCGCCTGCGCACACACGACCGGTTCGGCGAGCGCATCGATGAGGTCGAGTTTCATCCCGCGTGGCACGAGCTGATGAAGGTCGCGATCGGTCACGGCCTGCACGCATTGCCGTGGCGCGAATCGCGCCCTGGCGCGCACGCGGCCCGCGCCGCCGCGTTCTACGTCTGGTCGCAGGTCGAGGGCGGCCACGGCTGTCCGGTCTCGATGACCTACGCGGCGGTGCCGGCTCTGCGCAAGTCGCCCGCGCTCGCGGCGGAGTGGGAGCCGCTCATGACCAGCCTCGACTACGACCCGGGCCTGCGGCACCATTCGAACAAGAAGGGCGTGCTCTTCGGCATGGCGATGACCGAGCGGCAGGGCGGCTCCGATGTCCGGGCCAACACCACGCGAGCGGTGTCCGCCGGCGCCAACGGCGAGCACCTGCTCACGGGCCACAAGTGGTTTTGCTCGGCGCCCATGTGCGACGCGTTTCTCGTCCTGGCCCAGGCGCCGGGCGGACTCTCATGTTTCCTGCTGCCTCGCGTCTTGCCTGACGGCACGCGCAACGCGTTTCACATCGAGCGTCTCAAGGACAAGCTCGGCAACCGTTCGAATGCTTCGTCGGAGATCGCGCTCGATGGCGCGTGGGCGGTGATGGTCGGGGAGGAGGGGAGAGGCGTGCGCACCATCATCGAGATGGTCAACCACACCCGCCTCGACTGCGTCATCGGGTCGGCGTCACTCATGCGGCAGGCGGTCGCGCAGGCGACGCATCACACGGCGCACCGCAGCGCGTTCGGCAAAATGCTCAGCGAGCAGCCGCTGATGGTGAATGTCCTCGCGGACCTCGCGGTCGAGTCCGAAGCGACGACGATCCTGATGATGCGTCTGGCCGGCGCGTTCGACCGTGCGGCCGATCCGGCGGAGGCGCATTTTCGGCGCATCGGCGTCGCCATCGCGAAGTTCTGGACGTGCAAGCGCGCGATCGCGCTCGTGGCCGAGGCCCTCGAGTGCCATGGCGGCAATGGCTATGTCGAGGAGTCGATCCTGCCGCGCCTCTACCGCGAGGCGCCGCTCAACTCGATCTGGGAAGGCTCGGGGAACGTCAACGCGCTCGACGTGCTGCGCGCCATGCAGCGCGAGCCCGAATCCCTCGCCGCCTACCTGGAAGAGGTGGAGCTGGCGCGCGGTGCGCATCCCCGCTTCGATCGGGCGATCGACGATTTGAAGCGCGAGCTGGCGAACTCAAACGACGGCGAGTCACGCGTCCGGCGTATCGTCGAGTTGATGGCCCTCACCCTTCAAGCGTCCCTGTTGCTGCGCCATGGCGAACCAGCGGTGGCCGAACTGTTCGTGAATTCGCGCCTCGATCGCGAGTGGGGACATACGTTCGGCACCCTCAACGGCGGCCCGGAACTCAAATTGGTGATCGAGCGTCACCGACCGCGTTTGTAATTGGGGATGATTCAAGAAACCGATGAGATCACCTATGCCTGGAACCGGTCGCGGCTGGCACGGGTACCGCCAGGCGAACTAATACTGGTTACCGACTTCGACGGTACCCTGGCCGAGATCGTTCAGGATCCAGCAGCCGCTGGCGCCCGGCCCGAGGCGCTGGACGCGCTGCAGGAGCTGGTGCCCTTGCTGGCGGACGTCATCGTGCTGAGCAGCCGGCCGCCGGCGCAGCTCGAAAGACTCGTCCCCGTTTCCGGCGTGAGGCTCATCGGCGACAGCGGCCTCGCAATCCCACGGAAGGCGCAGAAGGAAGCATTGGATCGCTTCAACGCCGATGCGAGCAGGTTGCTCGAACCCATCCCCGGCTCATGGCTCGAGGTCAAGCCGGCGAGCACCGCGATTCACTTTCGCAACACCGACAAGACCGGCGAGCAGATGCTCGCGCTGCTCAGGTCGCTGCTCGACGGAGCGCGTCTGGGGGCGGCGCTGGGACGCAAGGTCATCGAGGTGCACGCGCCCAAGGCGGGGAAGGGGAGCGCCCTGGCGGCGCTGCTTCCAGGTGAGGATCCAGGCGGGGTCGTGTGCTTCGGTGACGATGAAAACGACCGCTCGATGTTCGAGTACATCAGCACGCTCGAAATCCCCCACATGTGCGTTGGGGTCTGGTCACCCGAGGCTCCTGTGGATCTGTTCGACCGCTGCGACCTGGTCGTGCCCGGCCCGGTCGGCGCCACCGCGGTCCTGCAGGAAATCGTGGAGTGGGCTAAGCAGCCGGCCTGAGTCTTTTCGCGTTCACCGGGTGGCGCCCGCCGTGGACACGGGCTGGGGCGATACCGGTCCAAGCTCGCGCAGGTCTTGTACCTGGTTGCTGATCCACCTCGCGATGTCGTTTGTACGCACGACGTTGCGCGCGCCGTCGTTCATCCGCTTTCTGTCTTCTGCTCCGATGGTGAGCCCCTCATACAATGCCGCCGCGGTCGCCTCGACGTCGAACGGGTTGACCGAAAGCACGTGTTCTCGCAGCTCCTCATGCGCACCGGCATTCTCCGACAGCACGATCAGGCCGCCCTTCTGGTTCAGGAGCGCGCCTTCCTTGGCGACCAGGTTGAGACCGTCGTAGACCGGGTTGACGAGCAGCACGTCGAAATTCTTCAGCGCCGCGATCGCCTTGCGCTCGCTCTCTCCGACCTCGAGCCGGATCGGCTGCCAGTCCGGCGTGCCCAGCTCGATGTTGATCCGCGCGGCGGTCTGCTTGATCTGTCTCAGGTAGCGAACATAAGCCGCCACGTCCTGGCGCGAAGGCTGGAGGAAAGCCCAGAACTGGACCTGTCCGCGGAGCTCGGGATGGTAGCGCAGCATCTTCTCGTAAGAGATGAATCCACGAACGATGTTCTTGGACGGGTCGGTGCGGTCGATGCGCGCGATCAGGTGGGGCGGTCGCCACGACGCGATGTCCTCTTCCTGGCGGTTGACGCCACGCGACGAGGCGAGCCGCACGATCGAGCCGACGTCGACCGAGATCGGGTAGTGGCGCGCGTAGACGATCCGGCCGCCCGAGACCACAGCCCGCTCGTGCTCGTCGACCTGCAGGCCGAGGTTCTCCTCGCACGTCAGCAGGAAATTGCGAACGTCGAGGCTTGACTGAAAGCCGACGATATCGCAGCCGAGCAAGCCTTCGAGGATGGGGTCGCGCATGTGCTTGGGCAGCACCTTCCAGTACTGCGGGGTCGGCCAGGGCACGTGGACGAAGTGCTGGATGAGTGCGTCTGGAACCGCCTGCCTGACCAGGCGCGGGACGAGGTAGAGCTGGTAGTCATGGACCAGGACCAGCGGCGGGTTGGGCGCGGCGTTGGCGATCTCGATCACCTTCTCCGCCATCTGCAGGTTGACCTGCACATAGCCATCGGTCCAGGCCTGGTGGATGCGGTCGTCAATCACGGGCTCATTGCCGAGATCCCACAGGTAGTGCTGGATGAACCAGAGCACCGGGTTGGCGATCACGCCGTAGTACATCTCGTACTGCTCGCGTGTCGGGGTCGCGTAATAGAGGCGACCCTGCGCGCGCGCGAGAGGCACCTTGAGTCCCTGGCCGTCGCGCTCGACCAGATTCCGCTCCGCGTCGGTGCGCGCGCACGCGACCCAGTCCGCGCCGGTGGCTTCGGCCAGGGTCAGCAGGCCGGTGACCACGCCTCCCGCACCGCGCCTGAACGTGCCGTCGTCGCGGGGATCGGACGGTCCGCGGTTGCTGACGAGGATCGCCGACCGGCCGGGCAACGTTCGGCCGACGTAGCCCCGGAGGCTACCGTCCGTTTTTGGGAGCCCCTTCCCCGTCATTCGGGCGGTGGGGTCCGGCCAGCAGCGAGCGATCGATGGGGACCGATCGCACTCGCACGCCCGCTGCGCGGGAGACGGCGTTGGCAAGCGCAGCGGTGGCGGGGATTGCGGGCGGCTCGCCGACTCCTTTGGCGCCCAGCGGTCCAACTGGCGACGGCATCTCGATGAGCTTGACGTCGATGTTCGGGATCTGGTCGGCGGCGGGCACCTCGTAGTCGAGGAAGGAGCCGGTGCGCAGCTGGCCGTCGCCGTCGTAGACGAGCTGCTCCCCCAGGGCGCGCCCGAGCGCCTGGGTGGCGCCGCCGTGGATCTGGCCCTCGATCTCGGGCGGGTTGATGGCGTGGCCGACGTCCTGGATCGCCGCGTGGCCGGTGAGGTGGTAGGCGCCGGTCTCGGGGTCGAAGCGGACCCGCGCGATGTGCACGGTGAACATCGGCGAGGCTTCCTGCACGGCCGACCGGCCGCTGGCCTGGATCGGCTTGTAGCGGCCCATGAAATCCGTGCTCAGCTTGACCAGGTGCGTGATCTCGACCGACCGGTTCGGGGCGCCCTTGACGGCGACCCGCCCGTCGACGATGTCGAGGTCCTCGGGCGCCGCCTCGAGCTCCTCGGTGGCGATCTCGAGCAGCTGCCGGCGCGCCTCCTGGGCTGCCTCGTACACGGCCCCGCCGAGGCTGTACGTGACCTGGCTGCCGCTCGAGGTCGCGCCGAAGGGCGCGTTCACGGTGTCGGCGACGTCGACCCTCACCCGCTCGGGCTCGACCCCGAACGCCTCGGCGGCGATCAGGGCCAGGCCGGTGGCGGTGCCGCTGATGTCGGGCGAGCCCACCGTCACGGCCACGGTGCCGTCAGGCTCGACGCGGCACCCTGCCGCCGACGGCGTCCGCGCGCCGCCCCAGGCGCCGAGGGCGATGCCGATGGCCTCGTCCGGACCAAGTGGCGTGGTGTACAGCGGATGCCGCTTCGCCTCCTCCAGCACCTCGACCGACGCGATCTGCGGCCAGCGGCTGCCGTCAGCCGCCAGGTCGCCTTCATGGGAGACGTTGCGCAGCCGCAGCTCGATGGGGTCGATCTGCAGCCTGACGGCCAGCTCGTCGATCGCCGACTCGAGGGCGAAATAGGCCTGCGTCGCGCCGGGCGCGCGGTACGCGTCGGCGGGCGTCTTGTTGGTCGCCACCTCGAGGCCGCGGATGTCGAAGCTTGGAATGCGATAGGTCCCGCCCAGGAAGTTTGCGGTCAGCCCCGCGTGCCAGCCCGCCGTCGCGCCGTTGTCGTAGTGGTACCGGGCGCGGAGGGCGACCAGCGTCCCATCCTGGCGCGCGCCCAGCTCGAGCGCGAACTGGGCCGCCGGAGCCGGATGCCCGACCACGAACTCGTGGGATCGCACCAGCGACAGTCGAACCGGCCGGCGCAGTCGAAGGGCGAGCAGCGCCAGCAGCGGCTCGAGGAGCTCGATCTTGCCGCCGAAGCCGCCGCCGACCGCCATCGGGACAACGCGCACCTTGTGCGGCGGCAGATCGACGAGCGCGGCCACGCTGTCGCGGATGACGAAAGGTCCCTGCGTGGAGGACCAGATGGTGAGCCCGCCGTCGGGCTCGGGACGCACGACCGCGACATGCGGCTCCATGAAAGAGTGATGCGCGCCCGCAAACCGGTAGGTCTCTCTGATCACGACGTCGGCCTGCTCCAGTGCGCGCTCTGCGTCGCCGCGCCTGAGGTGGGCCACGCCGGTGACGTTGCGCGGACGCTCCTCTGGCGCATCGTCAGCCGCCGCCGAGGCGCCGTGAATCGAAGCGTCCTCGTCGTCGGCCGCCTCGTGTTCTCCGAGCACGAGCGGTGATTGGTCGGTCATCGCGAGCGAGGCATCGACGACCGGCGGCGCGTCCTCGTAATCGACCTCGACCAGCAGGGCTGCGTCCGCCGCCGCCGCTTCGGTCTCGGCCACGACCGCGACCACCGGCTGGCCGACGTAAAACACGCGCTCCAGGGCCAGCGGCAGATCCGGGCCCGCGCTGTCCAGCTCGGGCAGGTCGCGCGCCGTGACCACATCGACGACGCCGGGCGACGAGCGAGCGCGGCCTGTCTCGATGCCGCGGATGCGCGCGCTGGCCGTGTGGGCAAGCACCAGATGGACATGAAGGAGGCCCGCGTGCTCGAGGTCCGCGGTGAAGCGGGTCGCCCCGGTGACCTTTTCGCGCCCTTCCTGCCGGCGGCTACCCCTGGCGGGTACGCTCATCAACCGAAGATGCTACCCACGAGCCGGTCGCCGCTGTTGGCCGCGCTCATTTGCCTGACCTTCCTGGCGTGTTCGAACGGGCCTGTGGGCAACGCCACCCCCACGAGTCTCGCGAGCGATCAGACGCTCCGTTTTCCGATCCAGCACGACGTCAGCACCCTGGATCCGGCGATGATCGACAGCGAAACCGAAGCCGAGCTCGCCCACAACGTCTTCGACGGCCTGCTCAAGTTCGACGGCAACACGAACGTCGTCCCCGATATCGCGGCAAGCGTGCCCACCATCTCCCCCGACGGCCTGACCTACACCTTCAAGCTGCGCCCCGACGTGACTTTCTCCAATGGGGACCCAGTCACCTCGAAGGACGTGCTCTATTCGTGGAACCGCGCGACCGCGATGCAGGGACCATTCGCCACGAACCTGTCCGCGATCGCCGGCTACGACCACGTCGCCACCAACCAAGCCGCGGGCGCGGCGCTGCAAGCCCTGCTCGAGAAGAACGACCCGGCGGTCACCATGAGCGGCTTGAGCGCGCCGGACGACACCACCGTAATCGCAAAGTTGACGAGCGCGGCGGGCTGGTTCGAGTCGGCGATCGCGCAGCCTTCGGCTGCCGGCATGATCGTGGATCGGCAGGTCGTCAAAACCAACTTCGACGGTTGGTGGAGCAAGCCGGAGACCCTTGTCGGCACCGGCGCCTTCAAGATGTCCGCGCGCGCCGCCAACCAGTCGCTCGACTTCGTTGCGATTCCGAGCTGGTGGGGACGGCCGAAGCCGACCCTGAGCAAGGTCCACATCGAGGTCGTGACCGATGCCGCGGCCGCGATGGCGAAATACCGGCAGGGCTCCTTTGACATCTTCGGCTATGGCGGATATCCGCCGCCCGCGACCGATGTCGCGGGCATCCAGGCGAAGCCCGCCGAGAAGGCACAGGTGCTCCTCGAGGTGACGAACAAGACCTACTTCGTGAGCTTCAACATGGTTGCCGACGCCACGCGGCCGGTGGGCGGGCCGTTCACGCTCGACCAGGGCAAGGCTTCGCACGACCGGCGGCTTGCGTTTGCCCTGTCGGTCGATCGGGCCAAGCTGGCCAAGGACGTCTGCTCCGACGTCACTTGCGTCCCGGCCACCGGCGGGGTGATCCCCAAGGGACTGTTGGGTTACCTCGGTGACAACTCCGACCCGCTGGCGGCCTTCGACCCCGTGAGGGCGAGGACCCTTCTGCTGGCCGCTGATCCCAACGGCGGCAAGAGCAAAGACCTCACCTACACATACGATCCGGAAAATGCTTTCAACGAGCCGGTGGCGAAGTTTCTGCAGTCGCAGTGGCTGACGAACCTTGGGGTGACCGTGAAGCTGCAGGCCGTACCGCACACGCGATTCATCACCGAGCGGTTGAAGGGCTTGTATGTGCTGTCGCGGGATGGTTGGGCAGCCGATTACAACCATCCGCAGGACTGGTTCGACAACCTGTGGGGCAGCGTCGCCGGGTGTCCGGATGCGAGCTGTTCCAGCGGCTATGCGACCCGCGCCTATGACCAGCTGCTGGCCAGGGCGGACGGGGAGCCGGTGACGGCGGCGATTCTCGACTACAAGTCGCTCAGCCGGCAGCTGATCAACGACGTCGTCTACATCCCGCTCTTCTATACGGTGGACGCGTTTCTATTCAAGCCCTACGTGCTGGGCGCCGGCTCCAACAACATGTTCGACTACTACTGGGATCAGATCCAGCTGACCGCGCACTAGTCTCACGCCCCTCTCACCTGGGGGAGGGAAAAACCAGTCCACGCCCCTCTCCCTGACCCTCTCCCCTGAGGGGAGAGGGGATCTAGAGCTGGCCTGCGAAGTGCCAGGGAGAGGGGATCTAGAGCTGGCCTGCGAAGTGGCAGGCGGCGAAGCGGCCGCTTTCCTTCATCTCCAGCGGTGGCTCCACCTCGGAGCAGATCTTCTGTGCGATCGGGCAGCGCGTGTGGAACCGGCAGGCCGGCGGCGGATTGACCGGGGAAGGTATCTCGCCCTTCAGGAGGATTGGTTTCCGGGCGGCTTCGAGGTCGGGATCCGGGACCGGCACCGAGCTCTCCAGCACCTTGGTGTAGGGGTGCAGGGGCCGGTCTCGAATCGCGTCGCTCGGCCCGATCTCGACGATCTTGCCGAGGTACATCACTGCGATCCGATCGCTGATGTGACGCACCACAGCCAGCTCGTGCGCGATGAAAAGGTACGTCAGGTTGAACTGCGTTTGTAGGTCTTCCATCAGGTTGACGATCTGGGCTTGGATCGAAACGTCAAGGGCGGACACCGGCTCGTCCGCGACCATAAAGGTCGGGTTTAGCACCAGGGCTCGCGCAATTCCGATGCGTTGGCGCTGGCCGCCCGAGAACTCGTGAGGATAGCGGTTCACAAAGCCGGGATTGAGCCCGACCACCCGCATCACCTCCTGCACCTTCTGCTCGGCCTTGCGTCCCCGCGCAACCCTGAAATTTCGGAGCGGTTCGGAAACTATGTCGCCGACCGTCATCCGCGGGTTCAACGATGCGTACGGGTCCTGGAAGATCATCTGGACCTGCTGCCGCATGCGCCGAAGCTTTTCGCCCCGCAGCTTGGTCAGATCGGTGTCCTTGAAGTAAATATGCCCTGAGGTCGCCGGCTGCAGCTGGACGATCACCCGACCGAGAGTCGACTTACCGCAACCTGACTCGCCGACGAGCCCGAGGGTCTCGCCTTGCTGGATCGCCAGGCTCACATCGTCCACCGCGTGTACCACAGCGCGCCCGAATGCCCCGCCCGTCGGAAAGTGCTTGACCACGTTCTCCACCCGCAGCAGCGGCGACTTGATCGTCGGATCGGTCGCCGGCGTCACCGCGGACTGCTGCATCAACTCTGCATTTCAGGGTTCGGGACGTTCTTCATCAGCACCCAGCAGCGTGCCAGCTGCTCGGGATCCACCTCGGCCAGCGGCGGCTCCTCGGTGAGGCACCGATCGACCTTGAACCGACAGCGAGGATGGAACTTGCAGCCGGTCGGAAGCTTGCCCAGGTCAGGCGGGACGCCTCTGATGGACACCAGCCGCTCCTTGCCGACCTCGTCCATCCGGGGCATCGACCGCAGGAGCGACCACGTGTAAGGGTGCTGCGGATTCTTGAAGATGGCGCGCGTCGGGCCTTGCTCGACGATCCTGCCGGCGTACATGACGATGACCCGGTTGCACAGGCTCGCCACCAGCGCCATGTTGTGGGTGATCAGGATCACCGCAGCGCGGAGCTCACGGCTGATATCGCGCAACAGCTCGATGATCGACGCCTGGACCGTCACGTCGAGCGCGGTGGTCGGCTCGTCCGCGATGAGCAGCGAGGGTTCGTTGGAGACCCCCATCGCGATCATCGCGCGCTGCCGCATGCCCCCGGAGAACTGATGCGGGAAGTCTTTGATGCGCTCCTTGGCGGCCGGGATCCGCACGCGCTGCAGCATCGGCACCACCCGATCGCGGGCTTGCTGGCCGGTGAAACGCCTGTGAGCCGCCATCGCCTCCTCGATCTGAAACCCGACACGAAGCACCGGGTTCATCGAGGTCATGGGGTCCTGGAAGATCATCGCCACCTCGTTGCCGCGGAACTCCCGGATCTCGTCGTCAGTCATCTCGAGCACATCGTTCTCGCCGTAAAGGATCCGGCCGGTGATCTTTCCCGGCTCGGGCACGAGGCGCAAGAGGGAGAGCGCCGTCATGGTCTTGCCTGAACCGGACTCCCCGACGACGCCCACGATCTCGCCGCGGTCGACGTCGAAGCTGATTCCGTCCACCGCCCGCACCAGCCCGGCAGACGTCGGAAACTGGACGTGCAGGTCCTGAATACGCAGGAGCGCGGCCAGGCTAGGACACTCTCCCTAACGCCTCATGCGTGGGTCGATTGCATCGCGGAGCCCATCGCCCAACCAGTTGAAGGCGAGGACCGTCAGCGACAGCGCGGCGCAGGGCGCGAGCACGATGTGGGGGGCGATCTGCAGCGCCTTGTAACCTTCGCTCGCCATGCGGCCCCAGCTCGGCGACGGCGGCGGGATGCCGAGGCCGAGAAGGCTCAGGAACGCCTCGAAGATGATCGCGGCCGGGACGAGGTAGGTGGCCTGGACGATGATCGGCCCGAGGGCGTTCGGCAGGATGTGGCGCGAAAGGATCATCAGGTTGGGGGTGCCGATCGTGCGGGCGGCCTCGACATATTCCCTTTCTCGAATGCTCAGCGTCTGGCCGCGCACCAGGCGCGCCATCCCAAGCCAGCCAGTGAGGGCGATCGCCAGGATGATGTTGAAGAGGCCGCGCCCTATGAGCACCACCAGGATCAGGGCGACGAGCAGGTCGGGAACGCCGTAAAAGATATTGATGGTCAGCGAGATGAGCGCGTCGACCTTGCCTTTGAAGAAGCCGGCGAGCATCCCGAGAATGATGCCGGTCAGGGATGCAAGGAAGCTCGCGCCGACACCCACGCCAAGCGCGATGGCAGCTCCTCCCATGACCCGGCTCAGGATGTCGCGGCCGTAGTCGTCGAGGCCAAGGGGATGCAGGAGAGAAGGGCCCGCATACGTCGTGCCGAGGGCTTGCCGCCAGGTCGGGTAGGGCGTCCATACGATGGATATGAGCGCCGTCACAAAAAAGATTGCGATGATGACCAGGCCGACGACGGCGAGTCGGTTCCGTTTGAGCCGGCGCCAGGCATCCTGTCCGAGCGAGCTCTGCTCCGGCAGCTCGCTGATAAGGAACTCCTGAGAAGCTTCGACGGTTGAAGGAACTGCTGCCATCAGTAACGAATCCTTGGATCAAGCACCGGATAGATGAGGTCAACCGCAAGGTTGGCGAGGCCGATAAGGACGGCGTAAAACGTGAAGACGCCAATCACAATGTTGTAGTCCCGACTCAGGATGCTGGATACGAACTCCTGGCCGAGTCCCGGGATGCCGAATATGTACTCGATCACCACCGAGCCCGTGATGATGCCGGTGACGAGTGGGCCCAGGATGCTGATCACGGGTATCAGGGCGTTGCGCAGAGAGTGGCGAAGGATCACGACTCGCGCCTTCAGCCCCTTAGCCCATGCCGTGCGGACATAGTCCTGGCGGATCACCTCCAGCATGCTGGCACGCGTAAGTCTGGCGACGATGGCCGCGTACGGCAGGCCCAGTGCCAGCGCCGGGACGGGGATCTGCTCGATCTTGCCCCAGCCGATGTTTTCATAGACAAGACCACCTGTCCACGCATAGAAGCCGGAGACGGTGAGCAGTATCAACAGAAACGCCCAGACAAAGCTGGGCACGCTGTAGCCGACCACTGCCGAGGTCGAGGCGACGTAGTCGACCCATGTGTTCTGCCTGATCGCCGCGATGGTTCCGAGTGTCAAGCCGACGCCAATCGTGATCAGGACCGCGGCCAGCCCGAGCGTCACGCTCACCCTGGCCTCCCGCAGCAGCAAGGGGGTGATCTGCACGCCCATGTTGACCAGGGACTCTCCCATGTCGCCATGCGCCAGGCCCTGAACCCAGAGCACGTACTGCTGCGGCCACGGAAGGTCGAGGTTGTAGTGATGGAGCAGCGCCGCTTCGGTCGCCGGGTTGTTGCGGCGCTCGCTGGCAAGCGCGTTGCCCGGCAGCTGGTGGATCCCGATGAAAACGATGGAAGACACGACGACAGCGGTCACTGTGATGAGCACCAGCCGCTGCGCTGCATAGACCAGCGTTCCCCGGCTCACGGTTGTTTTGAACGATACAGCAGAAGGGGGGTCCGCACACCGCGGACCCCCTCAGCTGCCTGTCGGAAAGACGGTCTAGTGCTGCAGAAGCTTGATGCCCTGCCAGCCGTAGTCGTACAGCCCGTTGTAGCCCGCGCCTCTGACGTATGGCTGGACCAGGTAGGGCTGGGTGCCGTAGTCGATGGTCATCCAGACGACGTTGTTGACGAGCATCTTCTGCGCCTTGACGTAGTCAGGCACAGCCTGCTCGACTGGCTTAGCGTTGGCGGCGTTGGTGATCGCGTCTTGGTCGGGGTTGCAGTACGCCTCGTCGTTGCCACGCCCAATCGGCGCCTGGGCGCAGTTGAAGAGGTTGTCAAACCAGTCCTGAGGGTGGTCGTAGTCGATGCCCCAGCTCTCACGGCCGAGGATCACGATCTTCTTCTTGCGGTCTCTCTGAAGGGTCGGGAAGTCGGACGGGACCAGCTTGACGTCGATGCCGAGGTTCTCCTTCCACTGCGCCTGTAGGTTCTGGGCGCGCTTGTCGTTGGAAGGGCTCGTGTTGTAGCGGTATTCCAGGTTCTTCACCTTGCTGCCGTCCGGGTCCCACTTCTTGTACAGGTCCTTGGCAGCCTTGGCGTCGAACTTGGCGTAGGGGTCGCCGTTGTCGCCGAGGTATCCCTTGAAGCCCTTGACAATCGGGCCGCCAAAGGCCGGCTGGCAAGTGATCGCGTGCGCGCACGCGATGTCGGCGAGCTGGTTGCGGTCGATCGCCATCGAGAAGGCGCGGCGACCGTCGAGTCCAGGGTCGCTGGTGCTGCTCCCGCTGTTGGTCGGGTCACCAGGCTTGGCACCGGGTTTGGCAGCGAAAGGCCCGGTGACGAAGTTGAATCCAACCGCGGTCGAACGTGCTCCCGGATAGATGGTCAGGAGCTTCGACTTGGTGGGGTCGTTCTTGTAGCGGAGAACGTCATCCGGTCCGGCGGGTGAGTTGGCCATTCCCTGGAGGTCGTAGCCGCCTGACTCGAATTTCTTGACCTGCGTTGCGGCGTCGACGTGGAAATCGGTGTGCACCTTGGTGATCTTCCCGGTGTCACCGCCCCACCAGTTCTTGACGGCCTCGAAATCGATGGATTCCTTGGCCGAGTAAGCGCTGACCTTGAAAGGACCGCTGCCGATGTAAGTCTCAGCCTTTTCGGTCCAGTGCTCGTCACCGGCGGCCTCGATGACTTTCTGGTCGAGGACCTCGCTTGCGGTTGGCATCGCCAGCTGAGTCAGCCAGTAGCCGGCCGGTGCGTCCAGCTTCGCGACCAGGGTGTAGTCGTCCGGGGCGGACAGGCCCGAGATCGTCTTGGTCTTGCCGTCGGAGACGTCCTGTGCGCCGGTGATCGCGTAAAGGTTGCTGGCATAAGCGTCGTTGAGACGCAAGGTTCGCGTCCAGCTCCAGATCCAGTCCTTGGCGGTGATCTTGTCACCGTTCGAGAACTGCATGTCCTTGCGGAGCTTGAAGGTCCAGGTCTTGCCGTCTGCCGAGATGTCCGGCATGCCAGTGGTTCCGTCCGAGATGATCTTCAGGTTGTTGTCGAACTTGTACAGGCCGGTGAAGACCTCGGACAGGAATGTGATGTCGACCGCGGAGTCTACGTGCGCCGGGTCGAGGCTCGTCGGGTAGTCGATGATGGCGAACCTCAGGGTCTGGTCGGCGGCAAGGGTCTCAGAGGTCGTGCCACCTCCGCCGCCGCAGGCCGCGACCAACGAGACTGCTCCCAGCGCGCCGGCGAGGGAACGGAACAAAGCGCTTCGCGTCATACCACCTCCTACGAAACACGGCTCGAGGAGGGCGCGCACATAAGGAACTTCGCCTTCCCCGAATCCATCGCCCTCTTCCCGGTTGCCCGGGGCGAGAGTGCGCCGGCGACGGATCGTGGCCATCTTCCGATGGCCCCGCTACTCCATCGTCAGTTTTGAACTTTGCTTCACCGAAGTCAAGTTTTAGAGCGAATTTGGCCCTCCGGAGGGCCAAATCAGGCCCCAAACGGCTTCCTGGGCTAGTGCTTCAGGATCCGAAGGCCCGTCCAGTAGTGGTCGTAAAGCGCGTTGCCGCCCGCACCCTTCACGTACGGATGCACCAGGTACTGCTGCACCCCATAGAGCAGGCCACCGAAGACTGAGGTGTTGGCCAGCAGGGAGCCGGCGACCTTGTAGTCGGCGATCCCCGAGCCCGGGGTGGCCGCGTCAGCTGTGGCCACGATCTTGTCGAGGCTTGGGTTTGAGTAGCAGGACCCCGACGAGCTCGCGCCAGTGACAAACAGGTAGTCGAACCAGTCCTGAGGGTGGTCGTAGTCGGCGGCCCAGCTCTGCCGGAATATCGGATAAGCGCAGGCGCCGTCGCGCTGGTCGAAGAACGTCTTGCGGTCCTTCTCCACGCATCCGACCGTCACGCCGAGGTTTTTCTTCCACTGCGCGGCGAGGTTGTCGCACACCGCCTTGTTGAAAGCGTTGGAGTCGTAGGTGTAGTTGAGGCCCTTCACCTTCGCCCCATCGGGGTCCCACGCGTGGTATTCGGCTTTGGCCGCGGCCGCGTCGAACTTCACCCCGTGGTCCGCGCCATCGCCGAGGTAGCCCTGCAAGCCCTTGCTGATGACGCCACCGGTGGCTTGAATGCAGGTCGTCTGCTGGTTGCAAACCGCGGCCACGAGGGCTTTGCGGTCGATGGCGGTGCTGAAGGCGTGACGCCCGGCGCGGCCTTCGTCGATGCCCGCGAACGGCCCCGACTTGAGGTTGAACCCGATCCAGAACGTGATCCCGAGAGGGACCAGCGCAAGCTGACTCCGGAGCTTCGCGTCGCTCGTGTAACGGATCGCCGCAACCGGCGCGAGGCCCTGACGCCCGAAGCCGATCAGGCTGAAGACCCCGGCTTCGTACTGCGTGACCTGGGCCAAGGTGTCGGGCATCACCTCGACATGCACGTGAGTCAGGGCGCCTGTCTTGCCTCCGTACCATGCGGGCACGGGTTCGAAGTCCATGCTTTGCCCGGGCGTCCTCGCCGTCAAGCGAAAAGGCCCGCTGCCGACCAGCGCATCCGCCTTCGTGAACCAGGCGTCCTCGCCCGCCGCCGCGATGACCTTTTGATCGACGGCCCAGAACGGCCAGAGGCCAACCTCGGTCAGGAAGTAGCCCGCTCGCTTGCTGAGGGTGACGTTCAGCGTGTGGTCGTCGGCTTTGGCCAGTCCGCTCATCTGGGTCGCCTTGCCCGAGGCCACCTCCTGGTAGCCCGCGATCACGGCGAAGAGGCCCGCGTAGTCGCCCTGCTTGCTCGCGGCGCGGTTCCAGCTGTAGATGAAGTCGCCGGCCGTGATCGGGTCTCCGTTGGAGAACCGGCCGTCGGTCCGGATGTGAAACGTGTAGGTAAGGCCGTCCGCCGACACGATGGGTTGGCCGGTCGCCAGGTCGGGCACCTCTCGCAGCTGCTGGTCGAACTTGTAGAGCCCTGAGAACACGTTGCGGAGAATGTCGACGTCGGCCGCGCTGGAGATCAGGGCGGGGTCGAAGTCGGCGACGTCCTGGGCGATCGGAAAGCTCAATGTCTGGTCGGACGCCAGGGGTTCGGGCGAGGGGGCGGGGCTGCCGGTGGGGTTGCAGGCCGCGATCGCCATGGCGAGGAGACCCAGTCGAGCGCTCAAACGCACCCGGCGAAGGCTAACCAGTGACGCGATGCTGTGCCACGTGTCCGCGGCGCGCTCAAGGCACCGCTGACGCCAAACGAGCCGAATTCCGGCGCTCGATAAGCGCGGTTGGATACAACGAGGCGAAATTGGTGTTCTGTTATGGGGCACCGATTGGCCTCTCGCTTTACGTTCGCGCTCGGATCTGGTTTCGTTTTACTAGCGGGGTTCACCGCCTGATGCAAGCAAGAACAGCGGCCAGGTCACGGCCGGCGGTCTGGTTGGGATCGGCGGCGGCGCTCGTGATCGGGCTGCCGATTCTTCTCTGGGGCGTGCTGACGAAGACGACGCCCGAGCTGCAGTGGTTCGTCGCCCTGTGCGACGGCGTCGCGTTCGTGTGCATGGTGGTGGTGGCGCTGCTGGGCTCCCTCGACGCGGAGCTGCGACAGAACTGGCGCTCGCTTCCGATCGTCTTCGTCGCGTGCTCGACGGCGGTCATGTGGGCCGGACACTTCGCGGTTTTTCCCGGCGACGTCCCGGCGCTGGCCGGTCAGCGGTTCAACCAGGCCACGTCAACCCTGTTTCTCACCATCAATCTGCTAATGCCTCTCATGTTGTCAGTGGCATTGCTGCAGCGGGGTGGCGCGCTGGCACGGCCGCGAGCTTTCATCGTCGGCGCCGTCACCGCCGGCGTGCTCCTCGGACTGCTCGTGATCGCTGTGTCGGTCGCGGTGGGTCCAAACCTTCAGACGGTGTCGCCGGCCGGCGAGTTTCTCGAGTTCGACGCGCCGGTCGGCGTCGCTGGACTCATCCTCGGCCTGCTCGGACTCCTCGCCTACTCAGTCGGCCTGCACGGGGATGAGCGCATCGCTGGTGGCGTGCTCGGCGCCCTGACCTTCACCGCGCTGAACTCCATCTCGCTGCTGTACCTGCACGCCCGATACACACCGTCGTGGTACGCGGACCACGTCCTCGCCCTGCTTCCGTTCGCGGCGCTGCTTGCAGGCCAGCTGTGGCTCTACTCGGCTTCCGTGCTCGCTGAGCGAAGCGCCGCCTCAGCGGTTGCGATGGCCTCGGAGCGGCGGCGGATCGGCCTCGACATCGCCAAGGCGATGGCCCGTGAAACCGATCCGATGCCCGTTGTCGACCGCTTGCTGAACGGCGTCATCGATGCCCTGACCGCAGATCGGGTGACGATGCTGAGGCTGGTGCCAGAAGGTTTCGTAGTCGAGCACAGCGTGGACCGACAAGGCCGGAGCGCGAACGTCGGCGTGGTGCTGAGTCTCGACTCGGTCGTTGCCGGCAAACGCAAGGTGGTCAGCGAGGCGGTCGAGCGGCAGCGGCCGATCGTGCTTGGCTCCTACCGTGTCATCGGCCTCGACAGCGATGCGGAGGAAGGGCATGCCGGAATCCTGCGCAGCGTGGTCATGCCGCTGGTTCGGGGCGGCACCGTAGACGGTGTTTTGATCGTCGGCCGTCGCACGCACCGGCCTTTCACCGAAGCCGATGTCGACCAGCTCGCGGAGCTGGGTGCGATCGCCGCACTGGTGATTCGAAACTCGCGCCTGCTGGCAGACGCGGAATCATCAAGTCGCGCCAAGAGCAACTTCATCAACCTCGCCGCGCACGAGTTCGGTACGCCGATCGCGGTCATCCGGGGCTATGTCGACATGATCGCCGACGAGACGTTGGGCCGGTTGACCAGCGAGCAGCGCGGGCCGATGGACGCCATCCGCGCCACGGCGGCCGACCTGGCCGAACGCGTGGACCAGCTGCTCATCGCCTCGCGGCTGGAGGCGGGAGTGTCGCCGCAGGCTGTGGATTCGGATGCCACAGCTGATCTTGGCGTCGTTGTGCGTGAAGCGGTGGTCCGGGCCAAAGATCGCGCGGCCCTCATCGGCGCGGCGATCGAAATCAATATTCCGGCGGTTCCCGTTGTCGCGGAAGGAAGCGCGAGGGACATCGGCATCATCGTCGACAACCTACTGAACAACGCGATGACGTACAGCCGCGGCCCGGCGCAGGTGAGCGTCAAGGTTGCCGGTGGTGAATCGCCTGAGATACGGGTCTCTGATCAAGGTATTGGAATTCCGGAGGCCGCGAAAGAGCGAATCTTCGACCAGTTCTACCGCGTCGACGATGTCGATTTTGGGTATCCCGCCGGAACAGGCCTCGGTCTGTACATCGGCCGGCGCCTGGCCGAGCGCCATGGCGGACAGCTGCTGCTGGAGCGCTCGAGCCCGGACGCGGGGAGCGTGTTCACGCTGCGCCTGCGACGACCGAACGCCTAAATTCGTAGCAACGCATGCCGGCTGCGCGGCTGGATCAGCTGCTGACCGGCGAGGGCACCCCATAGCAAAAATGCGATGACTTGGGGTACAGGTCTTCCGCAAGACTCGTCAGCGTGAGGAAGCCGAGATCGACCGCGCAGAAGCCGCAATGCGTCGGTGCATGGTAGAAGGACACACACCGGAGGAGGACTCATGAGCAAGCGGAAGACCTGGGGCGAGCTGCGTCAGCGGCGACTTGAGAAGCCGGCTGCCCGAGCTGGCTACCAACACGCCCAGCTGGCGTATGAGCTCGGGCGTCAAGTTCGAGAACTTCGTGAAGCTCGGGGGATTAGCCAGCGCGAGCTTGCCGAACGGATGCACACGACCCAATCGGTGATCGCTCGCATTGAGGGGGGAGGGAGCAAGCCCAGCATCTCAACGCTCGAACGAGTAGCCAAGGCGCTCGGAACCTCGGTCGATATACGTTTCGGTAGCCCTGTAGCGGCTGGATATTGATACGGCACGCATAGAATTCCGGGTCAGATGCGGGTGCGCCTTGGTCCGCGGCTGAGACTCTTTCTCTGGATGTTGGCCATCGCGGTTCTTATCGCGCCAGTCGCCTACGGACTCGTGGGAATCGCGTACTCGCGGGTCGTCTACTTGTTCATCGTCGGGCCGATCTTCGCCGTGCTGTGGTTCCCGATGGGGTGGGCCGCCAACCGTTGGTTGACACCGGTGATCGCGGTTCGGTTTAGGCGAACTTAGTTGTGTTAGGCGCGATGGCGGGCGCGCAGCCTCGTCTACCCGACTGGTTGAACCCGTGGTGGAGTGAGACCCGCGAGATCCACAGCCCGATGGACGCTGAGGCGGCGCGAACTGCCATTGCTAATGCAAGCGGCTTCTTAAAGGGATCGCTTGGGAAAGTGCTGATTGCTCGCTCGCTCACAGTCTTTCGGGAGTCGTGGTGGCATCTCCGCAGACCATGGGTTGTCGCCCAGGTCACGACTCGATCGGCCGACCCCGGCTCTCTCGTGGTGCTTCGTCTCGGCAGAACGTGGTTCCAGTCGGCATTCATCACGTTCTTCGCCATCTTCGCGCTAGGCGGCCCGCTGGTGTTCGTCGTCGGGGCCGTGGCGGCGGGCCATTTCGCCGCAACGCCATGGTGGACGTACCTGGGTTGGGAAGCTCAGGATGCCGCCATCTACGCTGTGTGCATGATGCTGAACAGCGCGGCAGTCCGTGGCGACACCGCCTGGTTGGTGAATCGAATCGCCGAACTCGTGGGCGGTTTGTCCGTCAGTTAGTCCGTCAGCCGCCTGGTTTGACGGTTTGCGCTCCCCCGCCGGGGCATCATTTCAATTCAAAATCGTGTTAGCCGGCGTAGCTCAGCTTGGTTAGAGCAGCGGTCTTTTAAACCGATGGTCCAGGGTTCGAATCCCTGCGCCGGCACGAATTTTTTGTGCAAGTTCGGCTGGGGGCGTCAAAAGGCATTCGGCTGATGGGTACACACCTTCGACTGATGCGCTACAGCTACTTCGGTTGATGCGTGACACTCTCGCGCATGAGGGAGATGGGCATGAATCCACGTGCTGATTCGGCTGAAGCACGACCAAGGCGTGGGTCGCATGAGGACCCGCTGGACAACAAGCTCAGGAGCTAGCTGACGAGTCGGTGCTCTTCCACGCCCCTCTCCCCGACCCTCTCCCCTGTGGGGAGAGGGGGGTTCTATAAGACACTCCCGCGCATGGTCATGCGATACCCTCCGGGCTGGGATGCGATGGACAGGCTTGTTCATGTACCTCGCGGTCGTGGCCGTGCTGACGCTCTTTCTGCACTCGCTGGCCGATTGGGCGTGGTGGGTGACGCTGTTGCTGATCGTGCTCGTGCTTCCGGTCGCCCTGGTCATCGGGTTGATGACTCGGCACGAGGTGCGATGGTCGACCGTCCTTTCCTATCTATCTGTGGCGGCCCTGCTGGGTGCGGTCGCTGCGCAGGTTGCGGGCGCGACGGCGGCTCGTGACTGGTGTCTCCTCATCTGGTCGGCCCTGCTCCTGGCGGTCGCAATCGGGTGTTCCTCACATCCGATGCGTCGTCCGGCATGGGGGCTGTTCGTCGGATTCTGGGGCGTCGTCGGAGTGCTGTGGCTGGTCGTGATCCAGGCCTTGGCGGTCGCCGGCGTCCTTGGCGGCGCGTCGTACACCTGGTGGGCGGCGTGGCCCCTGGCTTTGATCGGCGTCTGGTTTCTCGTCGCCTCGGCGACCGGTTTCGGAGCTCGGCCCTTTGGTCCGATCATCGATTCCCTCGGCCTGCTGACAGGCGCGGCGTTCATTGCCATCACGCTCATGACCTGGACGGACCTGGCCGAGCTCCGGAGGGTGGTGGGTGTGGTCGCAGCCGCGAGCTACAGCCTCTGGGTCCTGGGCTTGGGATGGGCGCTCTGGGTGCTCGAAAGTCCGGCCGAAAACCGCGACGGATTCCGGTCCCACCCGGTGCCTTCGTCGGCGAACGCATGACACGCAGGGAAACGACTTCACCTTCGTCACTACGGTCAGGTGAAGAGTTCGTTTCGGAGAGATGTCGGTCGGGGTTCGATGGCGGCGGCCGTCGCGGCGGTGCTTTCGCTCGCCTCGGTGGTTCCTGCTCAGGCGACGGCTGACGCCCTCGACCAATCCCAAACCCTGACCCTGAGCTTTCAGCGCGGGATCGCCCTGATGGCGCAGACCTTCACCGCCGGGGCGACCGGCCAGCTCGACCGCGTGTCGCTCGCCTCCGACACCACGACCGGTTTTGCCAACATCAGCGTCAGCATCCAGAGCGTCTCTTCGATCCTCGCCCCCAGCGGGACTCCGCTTGGGACGTCCGCCTTCTCGGGATCTGTGACTTGCTGCAGGCAGTTCCACAGCTTTGCTTTCAACCCGGCCATCTCGATCACGGCCGGTACCCGGTACGCGATCGTGGTCCGGGTCCTGGCCGGATCCTTCACGTGGTACAACAGCTCGGTCGTCGACGGGTACGCGGGCGGCCAGCTCTACGTCGCCTGCTCCGGTTGCGCATGGCTGACCGGCGCCTCCTGGGGGCAGGACTTCGCCTTCCAGACATGGGTCGCCACCAGCGTCAACCAGGCCCCGACGGCGGCCGCCGACAACACTGCCGTCACTATCCCTGAGGGCTCCGCGCCGGCGAACACAGGAACCTATTCCGACCCTGACGGCGACACAGTCGCCATCACGGCCTCGTCAGGCACCGTGACCAAGACGGGCACGAGCACAGGCACGTGGTCGTGGACGGCGGCCTCCTCGGACGAAGCGTCCAGCCAGGCCGTGACGATCACCGCCAACGACGGCCAGGGCCACTCGACCGCCACGTCGTTCACGAGCACGGTCACGGCGGTAGCTCCAAGCGCGCGGATCGTCACCGACCCGCCTTCGATTCCAGAAGGCGCACCCGAGACGTTCACCGGCGCGGCGTCGAGCCCGGCTGAGGCTGACAACGCGGCCGGCTTCACCTATGCCTGGACCGTGACCAAGAACGGCAGCGCGTACGCGACCGGATCGACGGCGTCATTCACCTTCACGCCAGACGATGAAGGGACCTATGTCGTCACGTTCCGGGCCACGGATGACGGAAGCATGGCGGGCACCGACTCGATGACGATCATCGGCACCAACGTGGCGCCCCAGGCGGCAATCAGCGGCTTCACCAGGACGGCGCCCCTGATCGCTGCCCAGGAGTCGCTGACCTTCTCGGGCAGCTTCTCCGACGCCGGCGCCCTCGACTCCCACATCGCGACCTGGAACTTCGGAGACGGGTCGACCGCCATGGCGAGCTTTGGCCCGAGCAGGACGGCGCAATTTTCAGCCTCCCACGCCTATGCCGCCGCGGGGACCTACACGGTCACAGTGACAGTGACCGATGACGACGGCGGGGTGGGCAAGGCGACCACGACGGTCCAGGTACTGACGACGGCGCAGGCGCTGAGCTGGATCGCCAATGAGGTGCAGACCCACACCTCGCTCAACGCCGGCCAGAAGAACAGCCTGACCGCGAAGCTGAACGCAGCCTCGGCGTCAGCGGCCCGGGGCGACACCAAGGCGTCCAACAACCAGCTGAACGCCTTCCTCAACGAGCTGCAGGCTTACGTCAACACCGGCCAGGTTTCAGCTGACGAGGCGAGCACGTTGCGGAACGCGGTCCATGCCATCAAGGGCTCGCTCGGAACCTACAACCGCTTTCTGGAGTGGTGGCCTCTAGGCGCTTAGACTTCGCCCCACCGTGGCGACCGCCGGCGCTGCCCTGCCCGCCGCCGACCTCCTGACCGTCAGTCCTCGCGCCAACCTTCCGTATCGCCTGGTGCGTCTGATCGGAATTCCCCTGCTTCGGCTGTGCTTCCGCTTCGATGTCCAGGGCCGCGCGAACATTCCTCGCTCGGGCAACTACGTCGTCATCGCCAACCACCTGAACTGGCTGGACGAGTTCGTCCTGCTCTTTCTGTTGCCGCTCGAGCCACGGCTCCATTTCCTCGCCGACCCGACGATTTTGGTGACGCGGAAGTTCCAGTGGTGGCTGGTCCGCACCACCGGCGGGTACGTGCCCGTGGTCCGCGAGCGGCACGGCGACCGGGCCCTGTTCCGCCACGTCGATCGCTGCCTGGAGCTGGGGGGTGCGGTGGCGATCTTTCCCGAGGCCAACTACGGTCCGAAGGAGGGCGAGCTCTTGCCCTTCCACAAAGGCTTCGCCCACTTCGCGATCAAGGCCGGTGTGCCGGTCATTCCCGTCGCCCTCTCCGGCACCAAGGACCTGTGGCTCCGCAAGCCGATCCGGGTCGTGATCGGCGAGGCCATCCCCACGTCCGGGCAAGAACCGGCGGCGCTGACCGAGCTTGCCTTTGCGAGGATGAAGGCGATGCTGCCGGAATACTCGGAGCCGCCCGGCCGCAAGCTGCTAAGGAATAAGCTGACCCACCTGTTCTGAGATGGTGCTTTCTCGCGTCCTTTGCCCCACCCTGATCGGCCGCGACTCCGAGCTGTCGACACTGGAGGATGCCCTGCTCTCCGCGCTCCGCGGCGACGGCGGAGTCGTGATCGTCGGCGGCGAGGCCGGGATGGGGAAGACGCGTCTCGTCAACACCCTTGCGAGCCGGGCGCGGACGCTAGGTTGCGTCGTGGTCGCCGGCGGCTGCAGCGAGGCGGAGCTGTCCCTGCCCTACCTGCCGTTCCTCGAGGCAATCGGCAACTACCTCACGACCGCTGACGCGGGCGACCTCGGTCAGCGCCTTGGTCCAGCGGCGGGCGAGCTGGCGCAGCTGTTCCCCCAACTCGGCGCTCCGTCCGGATCGTCCACCGACTCGGTCCAGGCGAAGCTGCGGCTCTTCGAGTCGATCCTGATTCTGCTTCGTGACGCCGCCGGCCACCGGGCGCTGCTCGTCATCCTCGAAGACTTGCAGTGGGCCGACCCGGCGACGCGTGAGCTGCTGGACTACGCGACCCGCCGTCTGCGCTCGACAAACGTCTTGATCGTCGCCACCTACCGCACCGACGAGATGCACCGCAAGCACGCGCTGCTGCCGACCATTCAAGGGTGGAGGCGCAGCGGTCAGGTCGAGCTCGTCGACCTGCGTCCTTTGACCCCGCAACAGGTCGCCTCCATGGTGTGCGCGATCTTCGAGGAGCGCTCGATCAGCGACGAGTTCCGAGACTTCCTGCATGAGCGCAGCGAGGGCAATCCGTTCGTGCTCGAAGAAATGCTTCGCGACGCGATCGACCGCGGTGACGTCTTCCGCACGGAGACGGGGTGGGATCGCAAGGCCGTGGCCGAGATCCGCATCCCGCCCAACGTTCGCGACACAATCCTTCAGCGCCTGGAACGGCTGAGCCGGGAAGACGTTGCCGTACTTTCTGCCGCGTCGGTGATGGGCCGGTCGTTTGATGTCGAGTCGCTCGCGGAGGTGGCACAAGTAGACGGGACCGCAGTCCTGTCGGCGCTCGAAGCCAGCGTCGCGGCTCAGTTGATAGAGGAGGAAGACCGACGTTCGGGGGGCTATCGGTTCCGGCACGCGCTCACGCGTGAGGCAATTTATGAAGACCTTGTCGCGCCCCGCCGGCAGCGATTGCACTCGCGCTTGGCCGACGTCATGGACTCGAGGCACGACCGCGAGCCGGTCGACCAGGCGAACCAACTGTTCATGGCCGGTAGGAATCAAGACGCCGTCGCGATGTCGATCGCGGCTGCAGACAGTGCCCTGCAGGGCCGCGCCTATCGCGACGCCGCCGAGCTGCTCGAGCGCGCCGCACCTTATGTCTCAGACGAGGCCGAGCGCGCGCGCATGCTGTGTCGCGCCGGCGAGGCGTATCACTACAACGCCGAGTCGCAGAGCGCCCGGCGCCTTCTCGAGGCGGCAATTCCAGGCCTTGAAAGAGCCGGTTTCGCGGTCGAAGGCGCGATTCACCGGATCACACTCGGGCGGTCGCTGTGGGAGCTGATGCGGAGCGACCTTGCCCGCGAGCAGTTCGAGCAAGCACGCGCAGTGCTCGAACCGAACGGTCCGAGCGAAGCGCTGGCCAACTTGTACATCCGCATTGCCAGCCTATCGACGTTCAATGCGGACCACCGCACAGCGATTGAGTTCGCACGGAAAGCGGCGAAGACGGCCGAGCTCGCCGGCGCGAACTTGCCGAGCGTGTGGTCGCTGAACTTCCTGGGACTCTCCGAGGTTGGTCTGGGTGAGGTGGACGCCGGTTTCGCCCACTTGGATCAGAGCTACCAGGGCGCGCTGGCCGGGGGATATGACTTCCAGGTCGGAAACGCCGTCTACAACGCGATCTGGCTTGCCGTGCATCTCGGCCGCGGGGACGAGGTCGCGAAATGGAAGGAGCGAATCTCGGTCATGCCGCAGATCGGATTCGAACCCTGGCCGACCTACGCCAGCGCCTTCATAGCGCTGGAGCGTGGCCAGATCGGTGAGGCGATTCGGTTTGCTCAGGCAGCAGTCCAGAAGGCTCGCGAGGGCGGCCACGAAAAGATGGCCTGGCGCGCACACGTACTTCTTGCCCACGCGCTGGCAGAGAACCTTCGCGCGGACGAGGCTTCGAACCTCATGCCGCCGGTGTCGAGTCGCGTCGATCAGCAGGATGTCACCTACGACGCGATGCCGCGCGTGCGCTGCTGCCTTGCGGCAGGCGACTTTGCGGGAGCCGAGCGGGAGGTGAGGCTGGTTCGGCCCGAAGGCTGCGAGCACGGTTCGCCTCTCGACGCCGTGGCGGAAGGCACACGCGATGCCAAGTGGTTGCGCGAGTTCATCGCCAAGATTCCGGCACAGGGAGAGGTTCTGGGCTCACCACGTATCGCCGCCGCGCGAGGACGCCTGGCTCTTTACGAGGGACGGTTCGACGACGCATGTCAGGCGCTGAGCTCCGCTGTGGACGCATTCGAGACCGGTAGTTTCCAGCTGGATGCCTGGCATGTCGGATCGGCGCTCGCCGATGCCGAATTTAGCTCCGGCCAGGCGGACGTGGCCAGGAACCGGCTGCGGCGGATCGCTGCCGACGCGCAGGCTGCGTCGGCGCTCCTCGCCGCGCGCGTCGCGCGTGAGACCGCGTCCCGACTGGGTGTGGAGATAGAGGCGGCTCGCGAACGGCCGGCTGAAGGCGTGCCCTCGACCCGCGTCGCACCGGGAGAGCGCATGGTCTCGATACTCTTCGCCGACGTTCGTGGCTACTCTCGGCTTGCGGGCGAGACGGCTCCGGCGGAGCTTGCCGACAGGATCGCCTCGCTGCAGAGGTGGGCGACGCATGAGGTCGAACGCCGCCACGGCATCGTCGACAAGTTCGCCGGCGACGCCGTCATGGCGACGTTCAACGTCTCCGGGCAGAGCGTCGACCACGCACTGCAAGCGCTCCGCGCCGCGATCGCGATCATCGACAAGGCCGCCCTCGCGGAGCTGCCTATGGGCGCCGGCGTGGCGGTCGGTCCTGCGGTCGTCGGCAACCTCGCCGAGTCGGCCAATGTCAGCGTGCTTGGCGAGGTGACCAACCTGGCCTCGCGGCTGCAGGCACAGGCCGGCGCCGGCGAGGTGATGCTGACCGAGGAGGTGTACCGCCGCGTCAGCGGCTGGCTCGAGGCGCAGCGGATGCAGGCCGAAAGGGTGGAGCTGGCGCTGAAGGGATTTGATTCGCCGGTGGTCGCTTTCAAGGTGACGACGGGGGTGTTGGCGGCCGCTCCGGGGTAGTTTTCGGATCCGGGGCGTACGGCTACTGAGGGTCGCCGACCGTGTGGTAAGGTGGCACCTTCGCGAATTCCTGAGCACGTCTCCTCCACGTCCTCGCTCCGAGCGCTCAGGCCTGACACCGCCCCAGGGGTAGGGCGAGTCCAAGGAAGGAGCGGAAAGGGGTTTGCTGCCGCTATTTCGTGCGGTACTCGTGTGGGTGGTGATCCTGGTCAGCGTGGTCCTGCCACGCCTGGCGCCGCCCGCCCAGCAGTCGGTCTCGATCGCCGTCACCCAGCTCAGCTCCTTCGACCGCAGCTCGGTCGTGCAGCAAACCAAGAACCAGCGCGTGC
Source organism: Chloroflexota bacterium (assembly GCA_005882135.1). GTDB lineage: Bacteria > Chloroflexota > Dormibacteria > Dormibacterales > Dormibacteraceae > 40CM-4-65-16. The sequence continues at coordinate 10,191 of VBDR01000057.1, read as the reverse complement.
AGGCGGCGCACATGGCCCAGGTCCAGTCCTGGTCGAAAGAGCTGAAGCAGGGCCTCGCCGAGTACCAGGCGAAGCAGATCGCCGAGGCTGCGGCGCAGGCTCAGGCCGCCCAGATCGCGGCCCGGAGCAACCACCCGGCGCCGCCGCCCGAGATCGCCATGGACATCACTGACGCGTTCAGTCCCCTCGGGCCCGCCGCGGTGCAGTGGGCGATCAACGTCGCCTACTGCGAGTCGCGGTACCACCCGAACTCGGTCAACTCCGACAGCGGCGCGTCGGGGCTGTTCCAGTTTCTGCCGAGCACCTGGTCGGGGACGCCCTACGCCAGCCAATCGCCGTTCGACCCGCGAGCGAACGCGTTTGCCGCGGCTTGGCTGTACTCGCATTACGGGCCCGGGCGTTGGGTGTGTCAGGGATAGCGATTTCACGCCCCTCTCCCTGACCCTCTCCCCTTGGGGGGAGAGGGGATCTTTCTTAGTCCGCGATGAGTGAGATTGCTAGCTCGTAGATCGGCTGGGGTCCCTTTGCGCCTTTGAGCTGCATCGGTTCGTAGGTTGCGACGTGGAAGCCGTGGGGCACACGTTCGCGCGTCGTCTCCGACATCAGGACCCGGGCCGGCCTCACCTTGGACAGGTACGCGCTGTTGTTGACCGGCACGCCGATCAGGGTGAACTCCATGCGCTCGCCCGACCCGACGTGGCCGGCGACGACCTCCCCGGTGTCGAGGCCCATGCCGACCGCGATCGCCGGCCGGCCAGATTCGATCAGCTCGCGGTTGAAGCGGTCGACCTCGCGCACCATCGCCAGCGCCGCGTTCAAGGCTCGCTCGGCGTGGTCGTGCATCGGGTTGGGGGCGCCGAAAACGACCAGCATCCCGTCGCCCTGGAACTTGTCGATGTTGCCGCCGTGGTCGAGGACGACCCGGATCATGCGCTGGAAGTAGTCGTTGAGGAACAGGACCAGCTCCTCGGCCTCCATGCTCTGGGACAGGGCCGAGAACCCGGCGATGTCGGAGTTCAGCATCGTCACCTCGCGCCGCTCGCCCGGGAGGAACCTCAGCGTCCGGCCTGAGCGGGTGAGCACGTAGTCCGTGACCTGCTTGTTGACGTGCGCCTCGAAGAGCTGGCGCAGGAACTCGGAGCGCTCGTACTGGCGGGCGTTGTCGATCGCAATGGCCGCCAGGTCGGCGATCGCCTGCAGGAACTCCTTGTCCTTCTCCTCGAAGATCGAGGCGCGGAAGGGGTTGTCGACGTAGACGGCGCCGATGACCTTACCCTTGGTCACAAGCGGCACCGCGATGATCGAGCGCAGGTTCTGAAGGATCACCGATTGCTGGCCCTTGAAGCGGTCGTCGAGGCTGGCGTCGGTCGACACGACCGCCTGGCCCGTCGTCACCACGTGCTCGATGACCGTCCGTGAGCCAAGGAACTGGCGCGTCTTTTCGGGATCGGCCTCGCCGCTCGACATCTGGACCGAGAGGCTGCTGTCGATCGGGTCGATCAGCACGATGAAGCCACGCGAGGCCTGCATCAGGGTGATCACGCGGTCCATCACCTTTTCGAGCACGACGTCCAGATCCAGGGTGGAGCTGAGATCGCGCGCGAGCTCATAGAGCAGGTGGTCACGCGTACCGAGATCGACTTGCTGCGTCAAGGGCACGACGAGCATAACGGCCGATCTCGGTTTTTCTGTCTGTCTAAGGACATGGGGAGGAGGGGCCGCGGATTGCCGGCATCGGGCCCTGGGTAAACTCGAATCCCCGTGGTAGCCGAGTCGCCCCAACCCGAAGTCGAAGCCTTGCTCGCGCGCCTGAACCCGCCCCAGCAGGAGGCGGTCACGCACGGCGACGGGCCGCTGCTGATCTTCGCCGGCGCCGGCAGCGGCAAGACCCGGGTGCTGACCGCCCGGATCGCATACCTGATCGCCTCGCGACGGGTCTGGCCGGACCGCCTGTTGGCCGTCACCTTCACCAACAAGGCGGCGCGCGAGATGCGCAGCCGGGTGGAATCTCTGGTCGGCGAGCGGGCGGAGAAGATGTGGGTCGGCACTTTTCATTCGACCGCCGTCAAGATCCTGCGCCGGGAGGCGCAGCGGATCGGCATTGTGCCCAGCTTTGTCATCTTCGACGACGACGACACGCGGGCGGCGCTGAGGCGAGTCCTGGACGAGCTCCGGCTCGACCCCAAGCGCTACCCCATCGGCGCCTTGAGTCATGGGATCTCGCAGGCGAAGAGCGAGCTCAGGCGGCCGGAGGACATCCCGAACCGCAGCTACCAGGACGAGATCCTGCGCCGCGTCTACGAGTCCTACCAGGAGGTGCTGCGGCGATCCGGCGGGCTCGACTTCGACGACCTGATCATGAAACTCGTCGAGCTCTACAGCACCGATGCGGAGGCGCTCGCGAAGTGGCGTGACCGCTTCCGGCACGTGCTGGTGGACGAGTACCAGGACACCAACCGGGCCCAGTACGTGCTCGTGAACCTGCTCGCGTCAGAGCACCGCAACGTGGCGGTGGTGGGGGACGACGACCAGTCGATCTACCGCTTCCGCGGCGCCGACATCCGCAACATCCTCGACTTCCGCAAGGACTATCCGGACGCGCATGTCGTGCACCTGGAGCAGAACTACCGCTCGAGCCAGGCCATCCTCGACGCCGCGTACAGCGTCATCCGCAGCAACCCGGAGCGAGCCGAGAAGCGCCTGTGGACCGATCGCGCGGGCGGCGAGAAGGTCATGGCGACGCAGGCCTACAACGAGGTCGAAGAGGCCGAGTTCGTCGCTGACGAGATCGAGCGGCTGAGGAAGACCGAGACCCGCGGCTACTCCGACTTCGCCGCGCTGTACCGAACCAACGCCCAGTCACGAGCCTTTGAGGACGTGCTCGCGCGGCGCCGAATCCCGTATCGCCTTGTGGGCGGGATCCGCTTCTGGGAGCGGCGCGAGGTCAAAGACCTGGTCGCGTACATGCGCTTCTGCTTCAACCCGCGCGACGCGCTCAGCTTCTCGCGCATCGTCTCCGTGCCGTCACGCAAGATCGGCAACGTCACGGTCGACGCGGTCAACTCATTCGCGCGGGACAGCGAAGCGGACATCATGGCGATCCTTGTCGATCCCGGCCGCGTGCCCGGCGTGCCCAAGACCGCGGTCGCCCCCCTGCAGGGATTCCGGGCCCAGATCGAGTCGGTCCGCGCGACCATGGGAGTGCTCAGGCCGAGCGAGCTGATCGACCAGGTGATCGAGGTCATGGACTTGCGCCGGCACTACCTTGACGGCACGCCACAGGGCGAGGCGCGCATGGAGAACCTGAACGAGCTTCGCGGGCTCGCCGAAAGCTTCGACGACCGCGATCCTGCTCAAGGCCTGGAGGATTTCCTGGCCGAGGTTGCGCTGGTCTCGGATGTCGACGCCTACGACGAGAACGGCGAGGGCGTCACGTTGATCACGCTGCACATGGTCAAGGGCCTCGAGTTTCCCGTCGTTTTCATGGTCGGCATGGAGGAGGGGCTGCTGCCGCACCAGCGGGCCCTCGATGAGCGCGAGGAGAATCCGTCGCTGGTCGGCGCGTCGACCGAGATGGCGGAAGAGCGGCGGCTCGCATACGTAGGAATGACGCGCGCGAAGGACCGCCTCTACCTGAGCTGCGCGTTTCGTCGCCACCTTTACGGCCGCTCGCAGCCGGCCTTCCCGAGCCGGTTCCTGACCGACATCCCCCAGTCGATGCTTGCAGCGCCGCGGGGAAGCGCGCCGGTCGCACCGCCGCGCCAGGGTTACAAGGAGCGCTACCTGGAGCGGCAGGTGGAGGCGGCGCCCGCGCCGCCGCCGGTGCAGCGGTTTGCGAGCGGCGACCGCGTCAGCCATCCTGCATTCGGCGCGGGCACGGTCGTCAAGAGCACGCTGACGCGCACCGACGAGGAGCTGGTGATCAAGTTCGACAAGGTCGGCCTGAAGATCCTGAGCGGGATGTTGGCACCGTTGACTAAATGACGAAGCGCAAGAAGGCCGCGGTCGACCCGGCGGTCCGCGTGGAGGAGTTGCGCGAGCTCATCCGGCGGCACGAGCACGCCTACTACGTACTCGACGCGCCTGAGGTCTCGGACGGCGAGTACGACGCGCTGTTCCTGGAGCTGCGCCGCATCGAGGACGAGCGGCCGGACCTGCTGACGCCGGACTCGCCGACCCAGCGCGTGAGCGGCGAGGCCTCCGACCAGTTCGCCAAGGTCCGCCACCGGTCGCCGATGCTCAGCTTGCAGAACGCTTTCGACGAGGCCGAGATCCGAGGCTTCGACAAGCGCGTCCGCGCCGCGGTCGGCGACAAGATCGTGTACTGCGCCGAGCTCAAGATCGATGGCCTGGCCATCAGCCTCTCCTACGCGAAGGGGCGCCTCCAGCGCGCGGCCACGCGTGGCGACGGCACCATCGGCGAAGACGTCACCGCCAACGTGCGCACGATCCGAAGCGTGCCGCTGGCGGTGACCCCGGCCAAAGGCCTGCCCGACCTGTTCGAGGTGCGGGGCGAGGTCTACTTCCCGATCGCCGGCTTCGAGAAATTGAATCGCGAGATGGAGGGGGCCGGCAAGGCTCGCTTCGTCAATCCGCGCAACACCGCGGCGGGCAGCGTGCGCCAGATCGATCCCAACGTCACCGCCAGCCGCGACCTGCAGACCTTCATGTACACGCTCGACCCGGCGGGCCCGGCCAAGTCGCAGTGGGACGTGCTCAACGCCCTCGAATCGATGGGCTTTCGCGTGAACAAGAACCGGCGCCGGCTCAACTCCATCGACGAGGTCATCGAGTACCACGCCGAGTGGCAGCGGCGCCGGCACGACCTCCCGTACGAGATCGACGGGATGGTGGTCAAGGTCGACGGCTTCCCGCAGCAGCTCGAGCTGGGGTTTGTGGCCCGCTCGCCGCGCTGGGCGATCGCGTTCAAATACGCGCCGGAGCAGGCCGAGACGGAGGTGGAGGAGATCGCCTGCTACGTCGGCCGCACCGGCGTGCTCACGCCCGTCGCCCACGTGAACCCGGTGGTGGTCGGCGGCGTGACCATCCGCAACGTCACCATGCACAACGAGGCGCAGGTCAACGAGAAAGGCGTGTACGTCGGCGCGCGCGTCACCATCCATCGCGCCGGCGATGTGATCCCCGAGATCGTCAGCGTCAAGAAGCCCAAGCCAGGCTGGAAGATGCCGGCGAACTGCCCGGTGTGCGGGGGCGACGTCGTGCGTGAGGAGCCCTACATCGCGCACCGCTGCATCAATCCGTTCTGCGCCGCGCAGCGCCTCGAGCGGCTGCGGCATTTTGCCAGCCGCGGCGCGATGAACATCGAGGGGCTCGGCTACGCCACGCTGGGGCAGGTCATCGAGCGCGGCATCGTCGAGGATCCCAGCGACCTCTTTCGGATGAGCAAGGAGCAGGCCGTCGAGCTCGAGGGCTTCGCCGACAAGTCGGCTCAGAACCTTGTCGACCGCATCGCAGAGAGCAGGCGGCCGTCCCTGGGCCGCTTCCTCTACTCGCTCGGCATTCCGCAGGTTGGCGAAGCCACCGCCGAGCTGCTCGCCGCTGATTTCGGAAGCATCGAGAACCTGCGCGGTGCGGGCGAAGAGGACCTGCGGCGCGTGGAGGGTGTCGGTCCCAACATGGCGCGCGAGGTTCACATGTATTTCCAGGGACCCGGAGGTGAGCTGGTCGAGAAGCTCCTGGCCGCGGGTGTCGAGCCGCAGGCTGTCGAGGTGGTCGGTGACGGTCCATTCACCGGCAAGACCTTTGTGTTCACCGGCACGCTGGAGACGATGAGCCGGCCCGACGCCGAGGCGCTCGTCCGCAAGCTCGGCGGCAAGGCGGCCGGAAGCGTCAGCTCGAAGACGGACTATGTCGTCGCGGGCCCGGGCGCGGGCTCGAAGCTCGAAAGGGCGCAGAAGCTGAAGCTGAACATCCTCGACGAAGAGCAATTCAAAGCCCTGCTCCCCACGTGAGAAGCCCGAGGTGGGTGTGGTGGACGCTGCTCGTGGGCGCCGTCGTCCTTTTCGTCTGGGGCTGGTACGTGCTCGGTTTTCTCACCGAGCCTTCGGCGGTGGGCGGGGTGTGGGCCGCGCTGCTGTTGATCGGCGCCGGTTCCATCGCGGCTGGGCTCCTCGGGGTGATCGCGGCGGGCGCCCTCGTCGCGCGCACGCAGTGGGCGTGGAGGATCGCGATCGTTGCGTCGGTTTTCATGAGCCTCACCATCGTGGGCGCGATCGCCGGCGTGCCCGCCCTGGTCGGAGTCATCGCAAGCCGCCGACTAAGCTAGCTTTCAAAGCCTCATGCCGCTCTCGAAAGACGAAGTCCGCCATGTCGCCATGCTCGCGCGCCTCGGCCTCGAGCCAGGCGACGAGGACTTCTACGCCGATCAGCTGAGCGGCATCCTCGAGCACATCGACCGTCTGCAGCAGGTGGACACCGACGACATTCCACCGACCGCGCAGGTGGTGGAGATTGCGAGCAGGCTGCGCGACGACGAGCCGCGCCCCAGCCTGACGCAGGAGGAAGCGCTCGCGAACGCGCCGGCGTCGGTCGACGGATTCTTCCGCGTGCCCGCGATCCAGGAAGAGACATGAGTGACGACCTCACCGCACTGACGATCAAGGACGCGTCCCGCCTGCTCCGGCTGGGCACGATCTCCGCCGCCGACCTGGTGGCCGCTCACGTCGAGCGGATCGAACGCGTCGACCCGCATGTCAAGGCATACCTGCGCTTCACGCCCGAGCTCTGGGAGAAGCAGGCGGACGAGGCGGATCGCAAGATCCGCCAGGGAGACGCGCCGCCTCTCGCGGGCATTCCGCTCGCCGTCAAGGACGTCCTCTGCGTGCGCGGGGTGGAGACAACCGCGGGTTCGCAGATCCTCAAGGGCTTCCGGCCGCCGTACACCGGGACCGCGGTGGGTCGCCTGTTCGAGGCAGGCGCGGTGATGCTCGGGGTGACGAACTGCGACGAGTTTGCCATGGGCAGCTCGACAGAGAACTCGGGTTACTTCCCGACCCGCAACCCGTGGGACCTGGAGCGCGTGCCCGGCGGCAGCTCCGGAGGCAGCGCGGCTGCGGTCGCCGCGGGCGAGGCGATGATCGCGCTCGGCACAGACACCGGCGGATCGATCCGCCAGCCGGCCGCGCTGTGCGGGGTGGTCGGCATGAAGCCGACGTACGGCCGCGTCAGCCGTTACGGGCTGATCGCGTTCGCCTCCAGCCTCGACCAGGTCGGCCCGTTCGCACGCAGCGTCGATGACGCGGCGATCACGCTGGCCCTGATGAGCGGCTACGACCCCCTGGACGCGACGTCGTCGGACCGTCCGGGCATGGAGGTGCTGAACAACTCAGAAGGCGGCGTCAAGGGCATGCGGCTTGGCGTCCCGCGCGAGTACTACGACGTCAAGGGAATCGAGCCCGGCGTCAAGGCGGCGATCGATGCGGCGCTGTTCATCCTGCGCAGGGAGGGGGCCGAGATCGTCGACATCTCACTCCCGCACACGGACTACGGGCTCGCCGCTTACTACATCATCGCGCCGGCGGAATGCTCATCGAACCTCGCCCGGTTCGATGGTGTGCGGTACGGGCTCTCAGAGGTCGACGCGCCCAACATCACCGACGAGTACCTGCAGACTCGCCGCAAGGGATTCGGAACCGAGGTCCGGCGTCGCGTGATGCTCGGCACATACGCGCTGTCGAGCGGTTACTACGACGCCTACTACCTCAAGGCGCAGAAGGTGCGCACATTGATCAAGCGCGACTTCGACGACGCGTTCAAGAAGTGCGACGCGATCGTGAGCGCCACCTCGCCGACGGTCGCGTTTCCGATCGGCGCCAAGACGCAGGATCCGCTCTCCATGTACCTGTGCGACGTGCTCACGCTCGGCGGCAACCTGGCGGGTTTGCCGGGGATCAGTGTTCCGTGCGGCACGTCGGAGGGGCTGCCGGTTGGTCTCCAGGTGCTCGGGCCGCAGTGGGGCGAGAGCGTCGTGCTGCGGGTGGCTCGCGCATACGAAGCGGCAAGCGAGATGAGAGCTGAGGTGGCGTCGGTTGTCTAGTGGGCAAGACAACGCCCCCACCCCCTCCGTGCCCCGCGGGGGCGCGGCCCCCGGCGAGTGGGGAGGTGAATGGGAAGTCGTGATCGGCGTGGAGGTGCACGTCCAGCCGAAGACGCTGACCAAGATGTTTTGCGGCTGCGGGGTGGCTCCGCTGAACGCACCGCCGAACACACACGTGTGCGAGGTGTGCCTGGGCCTGCCCGGTGTTCTGCCGGTGCCGAACCGCGCCGCCGTCGAGGCGTGCCTCAAGACCGCCCTGGCTCTCAACTGCGAGATCCCGCGGCACACCAAGTTCGACCGCAAGAACTACATGTATCCGGACCTGCCCAAGGGCTACCAGATCAGCCAGTACGACCTGCCCATGAGCATCAATGGCTTCCTGGAGGTCGGGACGCGCAAGGTGCGCATTCGCCGCGTGCACCTGGAAGAGGACACGGGCAAGCTCATCCATGCGGGCGACAAGCTGCACAGGGCGTGGGAGTCGTTCGTCGACCTCAATCGCGCTGGCGTGCCCTTGATGGAGATCGTGAGCGAACCAGACCTCCGCTCCGCCGACGAGGCGCGCGACTACGCCATGGAGCTTCGTACGCTGCTGCGCACGATCGGCGCGTCGGAGGCCGATATGGAGAAAGGCCAGCTGCGGGCAGAGCCGAACATCTCGATCCGCCGCGCCGGAGCCGATGAGCTTGGCGTCAAGACCGAGCTGAAGAACATCAACTCGTTCCGGGCCCTGCATCGCGCGATCCTTTATGAGGTCGACCGCCAAAGACAGGTCGTGGAGTCGGGCGGCGCCGTCGTTCAGGAGACCCGGGGCTGGTCAGAGGCGGAACAACGAACGTTCTCGCAGCGCAGCAAAGAGTTCGCCGAGGACTACCGGTACTTCCCCGAGCCAGACCTGCCTCCCCTGGAGCTGGACCGAGCGTGGGTCGAAGAGCTTCGGGCCGCGCTGCCAGAGCTTCCGAGCGTTCGCCGCGCGCGGCTTCTGGAACAGCTCCCCGCGACGCACGTGGCCATCATCGGCGCAGACAGAGAGCTGGCTGACCTCTACGAGACGGCCGTCGCGCGTGGGGCGCCGCCGGCATCGACCGCGAATTGGATAGTCAACGAGGTGGCGCCAAGCGGCAAGCTGTTGTCGCCAGAATCCCTCGCCGAGCTGATGAAGCTGATGCACGACGGCAGCGTGACGCGAGATCAGGCGCGGGAGGCTTACCTCGAAGCGGTCGAGACGGGCCGGACACCGGCTGAGATCGTCGCCGAGCACGGCTACGCGCAGGTGAGCGACGAGTCCGAGCTGCGCGTGATCGCCGAGGCGGTCATCGACGCGAATCCCCAGGCGGCCACGGACTACCGGGCCGGGAAGAAACAGGCGATGCAAGCCCTGATGGCGGACCTGCGCAAGAGGGCTCCGCAGGCCAATCCCAGGGTCGCCAGCGAGCTGCTCCTGAGACTGCTGGCCTAGGCGCTGCTGGGTGGCGGCCGGCGGGACAGCCAGGTGCTGAAGAGGAAGAGAGCCACGCAGACTACATAGGCGGCCAGCGCGACCAGGACCAGAATCGCGCCGGCGTCCTGCGGAACGACCGGCGAGAACGCGATCGCCAGGATCGAAGCCCCAAGCCCAAGCGCGGCCAAACCCTGGAGATGGGCGACCCTGGGCGTGACCTGGACCAGGGGCCACAGAAGTCGCCTCTCCCACCACGCGGGGAACCTGCCGCGAATGATCAGGTACAGCCCGGCGCCGATTAAAAAGATGCCGGAAACATAGGCCACACCCTCGGCCACGTACCCCACGGCTTGGGATTCTAGTCAAGTCTCCTCCCCGGCCCGCGGCGAGGCGGCTCGGAGAGCGGGAGGGGATGATCGCCTGCCAGCTAGCCTTGTCTGGTGTCGCTCCCTCCGGACCTCCACGTGCACACCGAGTGGTCTTACGACGGCCCCCGGGGATCGATGGAGCGGAGCTGCGAGCGTGCGCTGGAGCTGGGCCTGCCGGCAATTGCTTTCACCGACCACGCGGACTTCGTGAAGGTCCACGCCGACCAGTACTGCGTCGACATCCTCGGCTACCTGGACTCGATCGAGCGATGCCGCGCGAAATACACCGACCTCCGCATCCTGAGCGGGGTCGAGCTTGGCGAACC
>VBDR01000090.1 GCA_005882135.1 Chloroflexota bacterium | reverse complement strand
CGGCAGGCCAGCTGATCCGCCCGGAACCGGCGGGCAGCGCCGGCGGCGACGCGGGGCCACGGGCCCGGGGCCGTCCGGCCGTTCAGCGCAGCAGGTCCGCGACCGCGGCGATGCCGGACTCGACCGCGCGCTCGCCGACGTTCCCGAAGCCGAGCACGAGCTGCGGCGGGGCGGCCACGGTGGTGGACCGCTCCGGGCCCATCCCGTACAGGCCGACCGAACGCTGGCGCGCCGCCGCGACCACCGCCCGCTCGTCGGCCGACTCCGGCAGGTGCGCCACGGCGTGGAACCCGGCGGCCAGGCCGGTCAGCCTGACCCCGGGCGCGTGCCGGGCCAGGGAATCGATCAGCACGCCGCGCCGCCGCGCATAGACCGCGCGCATGCGGCGCAGGTGCCGGTCATACCGGCCGGACTCGAGCAGCGCGGCCACCGCCAGCTGGTCCAGGCCGGACGAGCCGCGGTCGCTGACCCGTTTCTCCGCCGCGACGGCGTCGGCCAGCGCGGGCGGCACCAGCACCCAGCCCAGCCGCACGGCGGGCGCCAGCGACTTGCTCACCGTGCCGATGGTGAAGACGCGGTCCGGCGCCAGCCCCTGCAGCACGCCGACCGGCTCCCGGTCGTAGCGGAACTCGGAATCGTAATCGTCTTCGATGACGAACCCGTCGTTGCGGGCCGCCCACTCCAGCAGGGCGTGCCGCCGTTTCGCCGCGAGCACGACGCCGGTGGGGGACTGGTGCGCCGGCGTCACCACGACCGCCCGGACGCCGCTGGCCTCCAGCGCGGTGACGTTCAGGCCGAATTCGTCAACGGGCACGGGGACCACGTCGATGCCCACCGCCCGGGCGGCCCGCGCGCTGTCGCTGACCGCCAGGTCCCCATAGCCGGGATCCTCGAGCGCGGCGCGCTGCACACCCAGCTGGCTGAGCGCCCGGAGCACGAGGCGCTGCCGCGCGGGTCACCGTAGTCGAGATCCGCCGTGGCGACGCGGAGGCAGGCCTCCCTGGTCGCCCACGTCCAGTCCTCGCGCGGGAAGCTCGCCAGGTCCGGCACGCCGGACCGGAAGTCGGCGATCAGCCGCGGCGCCGGGACCGGCCCCGGCGGCGGCGCGGGGGGAGCCGGGCGGGCGGCGGCCGCAACCCGGGTCGCCGAGCCGACCCGGCTGGTCAGGTAGCCCTCGGCCAGCAGCTGGTTGTAGCACTCCTGCACCAGGCCGCGGGAAACGCCAAGCTCGCGGGCGAGCTCCCGCGATGACGGCAGCCGCTCGCCGCCCTGCAGCCGGCCGCTCCTGATCGCGTCGCGGAGCCCGGCCTCGAGCTGCGACCGGAGCGGCTGGCCGCGCCCGCGGTCGAGCTGGAGCAGCAGCTCCGGCCCCAAACCGGACCACTGAATAGCCATTGAATTGGACCTTATCAGTGCTCCACTTGGCCCCTACGGTCACGTACATGAGCACTATGACCCAGACCCGGCACCCCGGGCACGGCAAGCAGTCCGGCCGCCCCGCGCACCGCAAGCAGTCCGACCGCCCCGCGCCACGGGCACGGCTCATCAGCGGCCGCCTCGCGCTGGCGCTGATGTCCTCCTTCGGCGCGCTCACCAGCTTCTACCTCCTGCTGTCGGTGACGCCGATGTACGCCGTTTCGGCGGGCGCCGGGAGCGCCGAGGCCGGCGTGGTGACGGGCTCGCTGATGCTGGCCACCACGGCGGCCGAGTTCGCCTCGGCCAGGCTCATGCGGCGCTACGGCTACCGCACGGTGTTCGCCGCCGGGGCGCTGCTGCTCGGCGGCCCGGCCCTGGCGCTGATGGGCCCGCACAGCGTGGTCATGATCGTCGCGGTCAGCATCGCCCGCGGCCTCGGCTTCGGCCTCAACACCGTGGTCATCGGCGCCCTGGTCGCCACGGCGCTGCCGCCGGAGCGGCGCGGCGAGGGGATCGGCCTGGCCGGGGTCGTGGCCTGCGTGCCGGCGATCGTGGCCCTGCCGTCCGGGGTCTGGCTGGCCGAGAACGCGGGCTACGCGCTGGTGATAGCGATCACTGCCGTCAGCGCGCTCGCCCCGCTGGCGGCGGTCCCCTGGCTGGCCGGGCCGGCCGGCCGCCAGGAAGCGGACCCGGGCGCGGCGCAGCCAGCCGGGCTGCTGGCCAGCCTGCGGTCCGGCGGCCAGCTGCGGCCCTCGCTGGTCTTCGCGGCGACGACCGTATCGGCCGGAGTGGTCGCCGCGTTCCTGCCGCTCGCGGCCGGGGTGTCCGGCGGAACCGCCGCGCTCGGGCTGTTCGTGCAGGCCGTGGCCTCCACCGCGGGCCGGTGGTGGGCCGGGCTGCCTGTTCGGGATCGGCTTCGGGATCAGCCAGAACGCCACGTTCGCGCTGATGATCGACCGGGCGCCGGTCTCCGGCTACGGCACCGCCAGCGCGCTGTGGAACCTGGCCTACGACGCCGGCTACGGCGCCGGTCCCGCCGTGTTCGGCGTGTTCGTGGTCTACACCGGCTACCCGGCGGCCTTCGTCCTCACCGGGACGCTGATGGTCGCCGCGCTGGTGCCCGCCGTGCGTGACCGCGCAGCCCAGGCGGCCGCGGCCGGCCGCGACGGCGCGCCGCGGCCGGGGGCGGCCGGGGGCGGCGAGGTTCACGGGGATGTCGAGACGGGCGTCACGGCTCCGTCCTACTGCTGAACGCGCCAGCAGGGCGCGGCAACCGAAAGGACGGCCATCATGGACTGGAAGCTGGAAGTTGTGGTGGTTCCGGTCACCGACGTCGACCGGGCGAAGGGCTTCTACGTGGACAGGCTCGGATTTCACCTCGACGCCGACATACAGCCCAGCGAGAACCTGCGGGTGGTGCACATGACGCCCCCCGGGTCGGCATGCTCGGTGGTCATCGGCCCCGTGCAGGTCACCGCGGACGCTGACCTGGAGACGGTGGGGGCCAGGCTGCAGCTCGTCGTCACCGACATCGAGGC
>VBDR01000056.1 GCA_005882135.1 Chloroflexota bacterium | reverse complement strand
GCTGGTTTTCGTCAAAGGCCGCACCGACTGCATCGGCGGTCCGCGCCATCACCGCCAGGTGGGCGTAGCCGATCTCACCTTTGAGTACGGCCTCCACGCTCTGACCGAGCTGGGGCAGGTGGGCGCCGACCGTCAGGTAGTTGCCGGCGACATTGCCCGGGAGATGGCAGTTGATGCGGATCCAGTCGTAAGGGCTGTTGAAGCCGTCACGGTCCCACTCCTCGCCCGCGTCCAACTCCGCCGCCAGCCGCGACTGCTCGAGCTGGAGGAGGTCGATGCGAGCCTGATGGTGAACCAGCTTTTGACCCGCGGTGACCATCGTCGGGCCGATCTGGAGCATGCCCAAGTCGTACACATGTTCGCCTAAATGTCAAGTTAATTTACGAACAAAATGATCCAGAAAAGCAAAGTTCATCGCAACCCAGGCGCCACCCCGCCGCCCTTTTCCCGACCCCTATCCCCGCGCAATTCCAGGCCACTCAGACGAATCCCCGCCACCCCCTTCCCAGCCCCTTCCCCTCGCAACCCCAAGGCCGCCAGACGAATCCGCCGCCACCCCTTCCCAGTACTTCCCCTACGAACTACTTGATCGGATGCGCCAGCCTGACCTCCACGATCCCGCCCCGCTCACGCACGCCGAGCAAAGGCTGGTCGAAAGTGGCCGGCCCGCCGACCACCCGCCCATCCCCAAACCTGAACCGCGACTGATGCCAAGGGCAGGTGACCACACCCCCCTCGAGCTTCCCCTCCTCCAGTGGACCCCCCGCGTGAGCGCACACCGCCCCCATCGCGTGAAGCAACCCCCCCTGCCGAACGATCAACACCGGCAGCCCGTTCGCCTCGACCCGCCTCATCTGCCCCTCGGGAAAGTCATCCCGGGTGCCGACCTTGACGTACTCCTTGGGGCCATCGAAGAACGCGTTGTGATTGACAGCGGACCCGATCCCAAACGTGAGGTGCCCACCGACGTAGGCGCCGACCAGCACGATCAGCCAAGCCACGGTCGAAAGCACGATCGCACCCGGTCGCAGCCCTGGCGCTCCCAGCCGCATGCCGAGCGAGACCAACTCGATCAACAGCACCGCTGTCATGGTCAGCCCGTGGACGATCGCGGTCCGCCGCTCGTGACCGTCTGTCTCGTGGAAGTCGGTATAGCCAGTGAGGGCGGCCAGGATCGCGCCCGCCACCCCGATGGCAAGGGCGAGGTCGCCCGCCACCGCGGGGAGGCGCCCCGTCGCGACGAACAGCCAGTCGGCCAGGACGCCCACCGTCCACGCCCCGACCGGGATATCGGTCAGCACGGGGTGGAGGGGATGGCCGAGAAAGCGCGTCCCGTGCATCACGTTCTTGATCGCCTGACCCGGAGCACCGAGGGCCTCGTATGAGACGCCGACCGCCTTCTGCACCGCCACCGCGACGCCATCGAGCCAGGCCTGGCTGCGGATCAGCTGATCCAGCCGCCGCTCCCGCGTGCGGCTCTGGCGGATCAGGCGGCTGATGCGACGGCTGTCGATCTCCATCTTGTAGCCGGAACGCGGCCTCAATCCGGAAACGCAACCGCCCGGAAACTTACTTGCGGTTGCCGCCCGGGGGCAGCGCCCGGCGGTAAGGTGTCTGCATGCCCGAGAAGGAGATGGGGGTCGTCGGTCTGGGCACCATGGGCATGAACTTGGCCCGCAACCTCGCCTCGCACGACGCCCGGGTCGCGGTCTACAACCGCACGCATCGCCGCACCGAGGACTTCATCGCCGCCCACGGAAACGAGGGTGACTTTGCGCCGGCCGCGACCTTCGAGGAGCTGGCTCGCGTGTTGAAAGCGCCGCGCGCGGTGCTCGTGATGGTGAACGCCGGCCCTCCAGTGGACGAGACGATCGAAGCCCTGACGAAAGTCCTCGAGAAGGGGGACACGATCATCGACGGGGGCAACTCTTTCTTCCAGGACACGCAGCGGCGCGCCGCCGCGGTCGAGAAGATGGGCCTCGGCTACATCGGATGCGGCGTTTCGGGTGGGGAAGAGGGGGCCCTGCACGGGCCGAGCCTGATGCCCGGCGGCACGCACCAGTCCTACGCACGCGTCGAAGAGATGCTGACGGGCATCGCGGCGAAGGTCGAGGGCGTGCCCTGCTGCACGTACATCGGGCCCGACGGCGCGGGCCACTTCGTGAAGATGGTCCACAACGGGATCGAGTACGCCGACATCCAGCTCATCGCCGAGACCTATGACCTGCTGCGTAACGGTTTGGGCCTGCCCCCAGACGAGCTGGCTTCGGTGTTTCGGGGATGGAACGAGGGCCGGCTGCAGTCGTACCTGATCGAGATCACCTCCTATGTCCTGTCGAAGCACGAGGACGGCGCCGGCGCGCCCCTGGTCGATCGCATCGAAGACGAGGCCGAGCAGAAAGGCACGGGCCGTTGGACCAGTCAGTCGGCGCTCGAGCTCGGCGTCCCTCTCACCGGCATCACCGAGGCGGTGTTCGCCCGCACGCTTTCGAGCCAGAAGGCGCGTCGTGTGAAAGCGTCAGCCATCCTGGCTGGACCAGCGGCGGGGAAGGCCGGAGCCGGGCTGGTCGATGACGTCCAGGAGGCCCTGTACGCCTCGAAGATCGTCGCCTACGCGCAGGGCTTCGAGCACCTGGCGGCCGGCTCGAAGGAGTTCGAGTGGAACCTCGACCTCGGCGCGCTCGCCACCATCTGGCGAGGTGGGTGCATCATCCGGGCCAAATTCCTGGACCGGATCAAAGAGGCTTACGAGCAGGACTCGAACCTCCCGAGCCTGATGCTCGCCCCTTTCTTCCAGGAAGCGCTCGCCACGGCGCAGCCCGCCTGGCGGCGCGTCGTCAAGACAGCGGTCGACCAGGGGGTCCCGATCCCCGCCTTCGCGTCCTCGCTTGCGTACTACGACGGCTACCGGCGCGCCCGCGGTCCCGCCAACCTGATCCAGGGCCTGCGTGATTACTTCGGCGCCCACACCTACCACCGCGTCGACCGCGAAGGCGCTTTCCACACGCGCTGGGCGCAGGATGGCGAGGAAATAAGAACGGACGCTTAGGCTAGGGCGCCGACGGCTCGCGGCCATAGAGGGTCGCCACCAGCCCGTACAAGCCGACCGCCACGACCAGCCAGACGGCCAGCGCCGCCACCAGTCCGGGCACCACACCCCAGCGGGTCGCCGCGAGAGAGACCACGATCGCGAACGCGATCATCGCGATCGCGCCCAGGATCGCTCCGATCGAGTCGACTGACGCCGCTTCTTTGCCTTCCTTCTTTTCGATCAATGTCAACGAGGCCGGCAGGATGGCAGGAAACCCAAGCCAGACCCCGCCGAGCACCGGACCGAACTTCATGCCGATGACGCCGGCCACGAGCGAGATCCCGGCTCCGAAGCAAAATCGGATCAGGTAATCCCGGACGCGATGGGTTCCGACCTCTCCGGGGTCGATCCCAGGGATGAGACCGGCGCTCATCTCAGGAAGAGCCAGTAGATCAACGCCGCGGGGATGATCCAGGCCGCCCAGGCCACGATGCTGCCCGCGAACGCCCCCAGCTGCTTGACCAGGAAGGCGGCGGCCACGCTGTAGAACACCAGTCCGATCGCGCCCGCGATCATCCCCCACGCGTACTCCTGGTCTTTGGCCGGCCCCGTCGCGAGGCCGCTCACGAGCAGGCTCGCGGTCGCGACGGATGGCGCCGCCGAGAAGAGTCCCGCAAACGTCTTGGGCTTGAGCGTGTCGCTGAGCATCGCGAACGCAACCACGAGAGCGCCGCCCGCGATGACACGCACGGCAAGGAGCGGAACGTCTTTCATCTACGCGGCCTGGGCTTTGCGTCCGTTTCGCCGCAGCAGCGCAAGCACCGCCGCCTCATCGGCCCTCAGCCTCGCGTGGGTGCGCGCAATCGCGACGCCGAGCGCGGCCTCGAGGCCGCCCTCCATGTAGGTCTCGATCACGGCAGGGTGGACGTACGAGCTGCGGCACACGGCTCTCGTGTGACCGAGCTTTCGCGCCACGCTGTCGATCGCGGCGATCACGTTGCGTTTCGCCTCGGTTTCCGACTCGAAGCCCACGGCATCGCGGAGCGCGCTCGCGGCGAGCACGGTGCCTGCCCAGGTGCGGAAGTCCTTGGCGGTGAAGTCTTCCCCCGTTACCTCGCGCAGGTAATCGTTGACGTCGTCGGAAGTCACGCAGCCATGTTCGCCATCGATGTCGACGTACTGGAACAGGCTCTGACCAGGGAGGTCTTCACAACGCTTGATCACGCGAGCCACGCGCCGGTCCGTGATCCCGACCTGGACCTCGACGCCGCTCTTGCCCGTGAACACGAACCGCACGGTGGCGCCCCTCACGTCGACGTGACGGCTGCGCAGCGTGGTGAGCCCGAACGATTTGTTCTGCTTCGCATACTCCTCGTTGCCGATGCGGGCAAACGTGGTCTCCAGGAGCCGGACGATGGTGGCTACGACCTTCGCTTTGGGCAGGCCGTCGCGCCTGAGGTCTCGCGCGACGCGGCTCCTGATCCGCGGCAGCACTCTCGCAAAGGCGGTCATCCGGTCGAACTTGTTGGCGTCGCGGACCTCGCGCCAGCGGGGGTGATATTTGTGCTGCTTGCGGCCGCGGGCATCGCGTCCCGTGGCCTGGAGGTGGCCGCGCGGCCGCGTCGTGATCCACACGTGCTCCCAGGCGGGCGGGATGACCAGCGAGCGGATGCGGCCGAGCGTGGCTGCGTCGCGGATGAGCTTGCCGTCGGGCCCGACGTAATGGAAGCGCCTGCCCTTGCGGACACGGCGGATGCCTGGTTCGTCGTCCGTCGTGTGAACGAGCCCGGCTTCCTGGGCCGCCTCCGCCGCAGGGTCAGGGAGGACGGCTATGCCGCGGTCGGTGGCGTTACTCCGGGACCGCCCCACTCGAACTGCATCGCCGTCAGCAGGCTCCGCTTGCGGGCCCAGAGCCTGGTGATCAACTCCTCCCGCGAGGTCAGCTCGTTGCATTGCAGCCCCAGCTGCCAGAGGCTGGCTCGAACGTCGACCGGAAGCACGTCGTCACACCGGTAGGGGCGGGCGATCTTGGAGAGGACTTCCCCCAGCTGATCGAGGAGTCGCTCGTGTTCGCTCATGTAATCGAAAAACGCTTTTCGGGCGCGGGCTACCGGCTCACCTCGGCACGGGTTTCGATGAAGGCCCGGACGGCCATCTCGAGGTCGCCGCGGGAATGGGCGGCCGAGACCTGGGTTCGGATCCTGGCCTTGCCCTGGGGCACGACCGGGTACGAAAACCCGACCACGTAAACCCCTTTCTCGAGCATGGCCGCGGCCATCCGGCCGGCCAGCGACGCGTCCCCCACCATCACCGGGACGATCGGGTGATCGCCCGGCAGGATCTCGAACTCCTCCTCCGTCATGCGCCCCCGGAAGAGCTTGGTGTTGTCGGCGAGCCGCTGACGCAGCTCTTTTGCGTTTCGCAAAAGCTCCAGTACCTTCAGGCTCCCGGCGACGATGGGCGGGGCGACCGAGTTCGAGAACAGGTATGGGCGAGAGCGCTGCCGCAGCATGGCGACCAGCTCTTTGCGCCCCGACACGTAGCCGCCGCTCGCCCCGCCTAGCGCCTTGCCGAGCGTGCCCGAGATGGCGTCGATGCGACCCATCACGCCGTGGTGCTCGTGCGTGCCCCGGCCGTTCGCGCCGATGAAACCGACGGCGTGCGAGTCGTCGACCATGACCGTCGCGTCGTAACGCTCCGCAAGGTCGCAGATCTCCGGCAGGGGCGCCATGTAGCCGTCCATCGAGAACACGCCATCGGTCACCACCATCCGGAAACGCGCACCTGCGCTCTCCTTGAGCTGGCGCTCGAGGTCCTCCATGTCGCGGTTCGCGTAGCGAAAACGCTGCGCCTTGCAGAGGCGGATGCCGTCGATGATGCTGGCGTGGTTGAGGGCGTCCGAGATCACGGCGTCGCGTTCGTCGAGCAGCGCTTCGAAGATGCCGCCGTTGGCGTCGAAGCAGGACGAGTAAAGGATCGTGTCCTCGGTCCCGAGGAACTCGGTAAGCGCCTGCTCCAGCTCCTTGTGCACCTCCTGCGTGCCACAGATGAAGCGCACCGACGCCATGCCGTAGCCCCAGCGGTCGAGCGCCTCCTTGGCCGCTGCCACGACCTCGGGATGATCCGCGAGGCCCAGGTAGTTGTTGGCGCACAGATTGAGCACCTGCCTGTCCATGACGGCGACCGTCGCGCCTTGCGGGGAGCCGATCACGCGCTCCGGCTTCTCGAGCCCCGCCTCCCGGATCTCCTGCAGCTGCTGAGTCAGATGCGATCGCATTCGTTCGAACATCAGTTACTCCAGTCCAGAACAACCTTGCCGCACTGTCCCGAGTGGGCGACGGCGAACGCCTCCTTGTACTGCTGATAAGAAAAGCGGTGGGTGATCACCGGCGAGATGTCGAGGCCGCTCTGGACGAAGACCGACATCTGGTACCAGGTCTCGAATATCTGCCGGCCGTAGACGCCTTTGACGGTGAGCATCTTGAACACGACCTGCGACCAGTCGATGGCGAACTCATGGTCAGGCAGGCCGAGCACCGCGACGCGGCCGCCATGCGCCATGTTGCCGATCATGTCGCGCATCGCGCTCGGCTGGCCCGACATCTCGAAGCCGACGTCGAAGCCCTCCTTCATGCCCAGCTCGTCCTGTGCCTGCCGGAGCGTGGTCGTGCGCACGTCCACCGCCCGGGTGACGCCTGCTTTGCGCGCGAGCTCGAGGCGGTAGTCGCTCACGTCGGTGATGACGACGAAGCGGGCCCCGTTGTGGCGAGCCACCTGGGCAGCCATGATCCCGATCGGCCCGGCGCCGGTGATCAGCACGTCCTCCGCGACCAACCGGAACTGGGTCGCGGTGTGGACCGCGTTGCCGAACGGATCGAAGATCGACGCCACGTCGAGGTCGATCTTGGTGAGGTGCGGCCACAGGTTGCCGGCCGGCATGACGATGAACTCGGCGAAGGCGCCATCGCGCTGGACTCCGATGCCGACGGTGTTTGCGCACAGGGCGCGGCGGCCCGCCATGCAGTTGCGGCAGCGGCCGCAGACGATGTGGCCTTCGGCACCCACGATCTCGCCGGGAAACACCGACGCCACGCCTTCGCCCAGCTCGACGACCTCGCCCACGAACTCGTGGCCGACCACGAGCGGAGGCTTGATGGTGTGCTGGGCCCACTCGTTCCAGCTGTCGATGTGCAGGTCGGTGCCGCAGATGCCTGTGCGGAGAACGCGAAGCAACACCTCACCGGGCCCTGGCTCCGGTTGGGGGACGTCCTGCAGCCACAGGCCTGGTTCCCTCTTCGCCTTGACCAGGGCCTTCACTCTGTCGCCACTTTACAGATACGTTCGAAGTCAAAAAAACTCGCCATCGCACGCCGCGACGGCGATATCGCCGGCATAGAATTCCGCCTGCGGCTCCGTCTTGGACCGCTAATCCACTGGTGTGCCGGGAAGGCTGGTCGGCAGGAGGTCGACGGCCGTCCTGATGAGCAGCGCCCAGGGCTTTCTTCTCTTCTTGATCGTGCTTGGGGCGGCGGCGACCGCGCTCCGTCTCGTCTCGCGCACCACCCCGACCGTCCCGTATCCCGTGCTGCTGGCGATCGGCGGCATCCTGATCGGCCTCCTCAGTCCACTGACAGGGGGCCTTCGCCTGCCGCCGGTCGGGCCCGACCTGATCCTGCTCGCCTTCGTACCCGGGCTCGTCTTCGAGGCGTCTCTGGCGCTCGACCTCGAGGAGATGCGGCGTCGGGTCGTGCCCATCAGCCTGCTGGCCACGGTGGGCGTGTTCTTGACGGTCTTGCTGATCGGCGCGATGGCCCACTACGGCCTCGGCCTGGATTGGGCGAGCGGATTTCTGCTCGGCGCGATCGTCGCCGCCACGGACCCGATCGCTGTGGTGCAGCTCCTCCGCCAGATCGGTGCCCCGCGCGGACTCGAGGCCATCCTCGACGGCGAGAGCCTCTTCAACGACGGCACGGGCGTGGCTGTCTTCGCGGCTGTGCTGGGCACGATCCTCTCCGGTCATCCGTCGCTCAATGACGCTGGATTGCGGTTCCTCTACGTGACGGTCGCGGGTATTGCCATCGGCGCTGCGGCCGGCGCAGCGGCGGTCGTCTTCCTACGCCTGGTGCGCGAAGCGGAGCTCGAGATCCTCATCACGCTGGTGCTTGCCTACGGCTCGTATTTGGCGGCCGATCTCGTGCATGCATCGGGTGTCGTCGCGGTGGTCGCGGCCGGGATCGTGGTCGCCCGGTACGGCAGCCGGACCGGCAGGCTGCAGGGCACGCAGCTGCACGGCTTTTGGGGCCTGCTCGCCTTCGTCCTCAACGCAATTCTTTTCTTGCTGGTCGGGATCGCGCTGCCGGCGCAGCGCCTGGCCGCCTTCGCGGGGCTTGCCCTGGGCGCCTACGTGATCATGCTCGCCGCACGCGTCCTGCCCGTCTACGCCCTCCTCGGTCTCGCCGACGTCAAGGGCACATCGATCCCGTGGAGCTGGAGGCATATGACGCTGTGGGGCGGGCTTCGGGGCGCGCTCTCAGTCGCGCTTGCGCTCTCGGTCGCCGCCTACCCACAGGTCAATCCAGCCGTCTCCGTGATCGCCTACGGGATGGTGGTGCTGTCGCTCGTCATCCAGGGTGGGCTGCTCCTCCCCGTGGCCGACCTGCTGCGCCTGCGAGGCCGACCTACCGACGCGCGGCTTTAACGCTGCAGTCCGGGCAGACGCCCGTGAAGAGAAGCTGGTGGCTCGTGACGACGAAACCGGTGCTGCTCTTGACCGAACGCTCCGCGTCCTCGAGCACGCAACCCGGCACCTCGACGACCCGGCCGCATGAATCGCAGCGGATGTGCTCGTGGTGGTCCTCTGACATTTCGTAGTGGACCTTGCCGTCGCCAAGGTCGATGCGCTTGATGGCGCCTTCCTTTTCCATTCCGGTCACGGCGCGAAAGACGGTCGAGTAGTCCGCGCCGCCCAGTGACTGGACAACGGCTTCGTGGAGCTCGTCGATCGACCAGAGGTGCTTCTGTTCCGCCTCGAACAGGGTGCGTACCTGGTCGCTGACAGGGCTGGGCCTCGCCATCGCCGTCAAGCTTACGCGCACTTGACTTGCGCAATCAACTTGTGCAAAGCTCTTGCGCATGGGGAGATGGCTCGCTCCGGCTATCGGTGTGCTGCTGCTCGCCGCCTGCGGGGGTACGACCTCCACCGCGGCGTCGAGCATCGACGTGGTCGCCGGCGAGAACTTCTGGGGCAGCCTGGTCACCCAGCTGGGCGGTGCGAAGGTCAGAGTGCAGAGCGTGGTCACCGACCCCAACGCCGACCCGCATGAGTATGAGAGCAGCACCAACGACGCCCGCGCGTTCGCCGAGGCCAGGCTCGTCATCCTGAACGGCGCTGGTTACGACGACTGGGGCCAGAAGCTGCTCGACGCGAACAAGGCAAGCAGCCGCGAGGTCATCAAGGTCGCCGAGCTGGTGGGCAAGAAGGAGGGCGACAACCCACACTTCTGGTACAACCCGGCCTACGTGACGCAGGTCGCGGACAAGATCACCTCGACGCTCAAGTCCATCGACGCGCCGGACGCGGGCTACTTCGACCAGCAGCGCTCCCGGCTGACGATCGCCTTCAGGCCTTACCTGGAGGCGGTCGCAAACATCAACCAGAAGCACTCAGGAGTGCCGATCGGCGCGACCGAGAGCATCTTCGCCTACATGGCCACGGCCCTCGGTTTGAACCTCACGACTCCGCCCGAGTTCATGAACGCGGTGGCCGAGGGCAACGACCCACCCGCGAGTGCCGTCGCCACCTTCCAGGGCCAGATCTCCGGGAATCAGATCAAGGTCCTCGTCTACAACGTGCAAGCTTCGACCGCGGTGACCACGAACCTCAAGGCCCTCGCCGCGTCGCGGCACATCCCCAACGTCGGCGTCACCGAGACGCTTCAGCCCGACAACCTGACGTTCCAGGACTGGCAGTTGAAGCAGCTGCAGGGGCTGGAGGCTGCGCTGAAGTCGACCAGCTGACCGACGGAGCGATCTCGGCTCGCAACCTTGCCGCTGGCTACGCGGGCCGGAGGGTTTGGTCCGACGCGACGTTTGCCATCGAGCCGGGGTCGTTCACGGCCATCCTCGGCCCCAACGGCTCCGGCAAGACCACCCTCATCCGCATGATCCTGGGCCTCCTGCCGCCGGCCGGCGGGCGGCTCGAAGTGTTCGGTCGCACGCCGCGGCGGGGCGATCCGACGATCGGTTACATCCCGCAGCGGCCTGGCTTCGACCCCGAGCTGTCGATCCGAGGCCGCGACTTCGTCGGTCTCGGCGTCGATGGCTGGCAGTGGGGCGTGCGCCTGGTGGGACGCGCGGAGGCCATGGCCGCGGCCGACGCTTCGATTGACTCCGTCGGCGCCCGCGAGTATGCGAATCAACCGCTTGGCCGCCTGTCTGGAGGCGAGCAGCAGCGGCTGCTCCTGGCCCAGGCGCTCGTCGGCAGCCCTCGTCTCTTGCTGATGGACGAGCCGCTGTCCCACCTCGACATCCGCAACCAGCGAACGATCGTGCAGCTCATCCGCGAGGTGGCGAGGCGGCGCGGACTGACGGTGTTGCTGATCGGGCACGACGTCAACCCGCTGCTGCCGCACGTCGACCACGTCCTCTATGTCGCCGCCGGAAAGATCGCGATGGGCACGCCCGACGAGATCATCACCACCGAGCGCCTGTCTGAGATCTACTCCGCGCCGGTCGAGGTGATCCAGGACAGCCACGGCCGCGTTTTCGTGGTCGGTCTCGAAGAGGAGACGAGCCATCCTCATGCTTGACGTGGCGCTCCCGTTGACCATCGTCAATCCGACCCCGAGCTGGAATCCGCTCGAAGACCTGGCCGTCCTTTTCCACTACGACTTCATGGTCCACGCTTTCCAGGCGGGAACCATCGTGGCCATCGTGGCCGGTTCGATCGGCTACTTCGTGGTGCTGCGCGGATCCTCATTTGCGGCGCACGCGCTTTCGCACATCGGTTTTGCGGGCGCCGCCGGCGCGGTGGTGGCAGGGCTGAGCCCGGTGGTCGGCTTGCTCGCGTTCACACTGGGCAGCGGCGTCGCCATCGGCGCCCTGGGCAACCGCCTGCGGGGACGCGACGTGACGATCGGGATCGTCCTCGCCTGGACGCTCGGGCTGGGCGTGCTGTTCATCTCGCTGTATCGCGGTTACGCCACCGAGGCTTACGCGCTGCTCTTTGGCGAGATCCTCGGCATCAGCGAGCGCGACGTGCTCGTGACGCTTGTCGCCGGCGTGATCACGATCGTCGCCTTGGTCACGGTTTATCGCCCGCTGCTCTTCTCCTCCGTGGATGAAGAGCTCGCGAGCGCCAAAGGCGTTCCCGTCACCGGGCTGTCGATCGTTTTCATGGCCATCCTCGCGGTGGCCGTGACGGAAGCGGTCCAGGTCGTCGGAGTGCTGCTGATCTTTGCCCTCATCGTCACGCCGGCGGCGATCGCGATCCGCTTCACGAGCCATCCTCCGTATGCGATCGGGATCGGCGTCGGGCTCGCACTCCTGTTCACCTGGCTGGGATTGAGCATCGCTTACTTCTCACCGCATCCCGTGAGCTTCTTCATCACGTCCCTGGCCTTTGCGACCTACGTGGGTGTTCGCCTCTCGGGGCCGGTGCGGCGGGCGCTCCGCTAAGGTTCTTCGGGGATGTGGCGGCGGGTCGGGATCGTCTTGCTTTTGATCATCGTCGCCCTGGCGGCGTTCAACTACCTGCGCCCGATACCAGCGATCGCCGCCACGCCTTTGCTCCACGCGACTGAAGTCGTCCCGGGCAATGCGCCCGCCCTGCCATGGCCCGCCAAGGGATCCGCCGCGGTCGCGGTTTCCGGGCTGGGTTTCGTGGGCACCTCGGGCAACGAGCAGGCGATTCCAGCCGCGAGCGTGACCAAGGTGATGACTGCATTGGTCGTGCTCGAAGACAGCAAGCTGAAGAAGGGCGATTCCGGCGCGAACATCACGATCGGCGACGCCGACGTGCGCTCGTACCAGGCAGACCTCGCCGACCAGCAGTCGGTCGTGAAGGTGGAGCTGGGCGAGCAGCTGACGCTTTTCCAGGTCCTCGAGGGAATGCTGATCCCGTCCGCGAACAACCTCGCCGAGACCGTCGCCCGCTGGGATGCCGGCTCGATTGATGCTTTCGTGGCCAAGATGAACAGCCGCGCCGGCCAGCTGCATCTCACGCATACGAAGTTCGCCGACACCAGTGGCGCATCCGCCGCCAGCGTGAGCACGCCGACCGATCTCACCTCTCTCGGCATGGTGGCGATGCAGAACGAGGTCTTCGCGCAGATCGTGGCGCGGGGCCAGGCCGATCTGCCTGTGGCAGGCACGGTTTACAACGTCAACGGCGTCCTCGGCCAGGGCGGGAACATCGGGATCAAGACCGGTTCCGGCCTCAACGCCGGCGCGAACTTCCTGTTCGCGGCGAACGCGACGGTAGACAACCGCACGATCGTCATTTACGGCAGCGTGATGGGACAGCCGACGCTCCAAACCGCGTTTGCAAGCGCGCAAGCCCTGATCGCCGCCACGTCAGCGGCCCTCCGTGTGCGGCGGGTCATCGCCCGCAACCAATCGGTGGCGAGCTACACGACACCCTGGGGCGAGCAGTCAGACCTGGTCTCCACGGTGGACGTGGACCTCGCCGAATGGCCGGGCATGGTGCTGCGGCAGCACCTCGACGCCAAGCGCATCGTCATCGAGCGCCCGGTGGCGCCGAGCACACAGGAGGGGACCGAGCACGTCGTGCTCGGGGACTACAACTTCGATGTGCCTCTGGTGACCGCCGACCCGCTCTATCCGCCGGGTCGCCTGTGGAGGCTGACCCGGATCACGTTCTGAGCTCAGCGTCTTCCTTCGGATGCCCGCGCTGATCTCGTTGTAACGAAACACCGGCTTCGGGCACCAAACCTTGATGTCCAGTTGCGTCACCGTTGCCGGCTGACCTGCGCCCGTATTCTGGGTCGACAGTGGGGGAAGCCTCTGGCGCCGAGCTCGAGGCTCTCAAGCGGGGCGACGAGGCCACGTTCGTCGATGTCATACAGCGCTATCACGGTCCGATGCTGAGGCTCGCCATGGCCTACGTCCGCGACCACCACGTCGCCGAGGACGTGGTTCAGGAGACCTGGCTGACCGCCATCAGGGCGCTGGATCGGTTCGAGGGGCGATCGTCGCTGAAGACGTGGATCTTCGGCATCGTGATCAATGTCGCGCGCTCGAGGCGCCGCAAAGAGTCGCGGCTGCTCCCGTTCACCGCACTGCTGCGGCGCGATGATGCCGACCGCCGCCAGCGCACCGTGGACCCCTCTCGATTCACGGCCGCCGGCGACTGGCGCGCGCTCCCCAATCAGTGGGACAACATCCCTGAAGCCAGGCTCATCGCCGGCGAGACCCTGCAGAGGGTCAAGGCCGCGATCGAGGACCTTCCGCCCAAGCATCGCGAGGTGATCGTGCTGCGGGATGTCGCCGAGCTCGAGGCGGGGACGGTCAGCGACATGCTCGGGATTTCGGCCGAGAACCAACGCGTGCGCCTGCACCGGGCGCGGGCGGCGGTCCGCAAGCGGCTCGAGGAGTACCTCGGATGAAATGCCGCGAAGTCGTGGAGCTGATGACCGACTACCTCGAAGGAGCGCTTTCGGCGATTGACCGCCACCGGTTCGAGGAGCACATCGCCGGGTGCGACGGCTGCCGCGCGTATCTCGAGCAGATGCGCATTACGCTGAGCCAGGTGCACAGGCTCGCCGACGAGCCGATCCCCGAGCGCGTGCAGGAGCAGCTGCTGGAAGCGTTCCGCAGCTGGAAGTCGACCGGCCGCTCAACGCCGTCGTAACGCCGGGCCCCTCCCGCGCACTGAACCAGCGAGCGGCCACGTGGGTGGTCGAAGCCATGGTTTCCCACCGAAGGAGGATCTTTGCGACTCGCCTCTCGAACGATTTCCGCACTCGCTCTCGCCATGCTGTCTTTGGGTGCCGCCTCGAGCGCGGCGGCGGCATCAGACGTGACCGGTCACGTGTACGTCAACGACAACACAGCCGGTGAGAACACCGTCGCCGCATTCGACCGACACAGCGACGGTTCGCTGACACGGATGCCCGGCTCGCCCTTCGCCGCCGGCGGCCAGGGATCCGGCGCGATCATCGGCTCGCAGGGGGCGCTGCAGCGGAGCGGCGACGGGCGCTACCTGCTCGCGGCCGACGCGGGCAGCAACCAGATCTCGGTCCTGCGCATCCGGCCTGATGGTTCTCTGGCCAAGGCGCAGGGCAGCCCCGTCTATTCCGGCGGCTTCGAACCGGTCAGCATCGCGGTCCATGACAACCTCGTCTACGTGGCCAACGAGGGGAACAAGGCGACAGGAACCGGCAGCAACTACACCGGTTTCACCCTCAATCGGGGCGGTCATCTGACACCACTGCCCGGCTCGACGGTGCCGCTGCCGAGGACGGCCAACCCGGGCGACATCCTCTTCAACTCGACCGGGACCAACCTGGTCGGCGTCGAGGTCGGCACCTCCGACCCCAGCACCTTCCTGATCGACAGCTTCGTCGTCGGCAAGCACGGAAGCCTGGCGGCCGCCGCCGGTTCGCCCTTCCCGGCGCAGGCCGCCGGCCCGTTCGGGAGCGAATTCTCCCCAGCCGACCCTTCACGTCTCTACGTCTCGAACGCCCACGGCGGAGCCGGCAACGGATCAGTGTCGGCTTTCAACGTCGCCGGCAATGGCACGTTGTCCTCGATCGGGGCGTCGCCTTACGCGGACGGCCAGACGGCCCCGTGCTGGGTCGAGATCTCACACGACGGCGCCTACTTGTTCGCCGTCAACACAGGCAGCACGACGATCTCCGGCTACCGCATCTCGGCAGACGGCTCGCTGACCAATGTCTCGACCACCGGATTCAGAAGCGGGACGGGGATTCGTCCCTTCGATGCCCGACTGGATCCAACCGGCGCCGACCTGTACGTGGTCGACGCCGCGCTGAACGCCGTGAGCGCCTTCGCGGTCAGCGGCGGTGCCTTGAACGAGATTTCCGGATCGGCCTTCAGCCTCCCCGTCGGGGCAACGCCATTTGGTCTCGTCGCGATCTAGCTCCAAGCCTCGGTGCGGCGGCCTCCGGGCCGCCGCATCATGCGTAATACTCAAGCTTTGATGGGATTCATCTCGCGCGGCTTCCGCGGCAAGCGCAGGGACACCGCCTCGAGCTCGCGCGTTCCGCCGGGCCAGTACGTGGTGAACGATTTCCCGGTGCTTTCGGCGGGGCCGACACCTCGCGTCAATCTCGACCAGTGGACCTTCTCCATCGAAGGCGAGATCGACGAGCCGAAGCGCTGGACGTGGAAGGAATTCCTCGCCCTCGCGTCCGAGACCGTGACCAAGGACATCCACTGCGTGACGAAATGGTCAAAGCTCGACACCACCTGGAAAGGCGTATCGATCGACACCCTGATGGAGGGCGTCGAGACGGCGGCGGAGTTCACGACCATGTTCTCCGACGGCGGCTACACCACGAACCTGCCGCTTGACGACATCACCGGCAACAAGGCGTGGCTCGTGTATGAGTTCGACGGCCAGCCCCTGCATCCCGAACACGGCGGACCGGTGCGATTCCTGGTCCCTCACCTTTACTTCTGGAAGAGCGCGAAGTGGGCGAGGGGGATCCGGCTCCAGAAGGAAGAGCACCCGGGGTTCTGGGAGACGAACGGCTATCACATACGCGGAGATCCTTGGCTGGAACAGCGGTACTGGGGAGACTGAGCTGATCCCGACGAATTCAGAGGCGTCGCCTTGAATTCGCGGGGACCCCTCCTTTGGCAGCTCGGCGAGCTCGCCGAGATCGTCCAGGAGACTCCGCGCGTGGCAAGCCTCTACCTCGACGTGCCGGATTGGCCGGGTCACCTCGCCGGGCAGCACCTCGACGTTCGGCTCACCGCCGAGGACGGGTACCAGGCCGAACGCAGCTACTCGATCGCATCGCCGCCTGAAGACTCCCGGCTTGCGCTGACCGTTGAGCGCCTCGACGATGGCGAGGTTTCGCCCTATCTCGTCGGCGAGCTGAAGGTGGGGGACAAGGTCGAGCTGCGCGGGCCGATCGGCGGGTATTTCGTGTGGCGCTGGGGAGACGATAGGCCGCTGCTGCTGGTGGCCGGAGGATCAGGCGTCGTGCCGCTGATGGCCATGCTTCGCCATCGCTCGGCAGGGTCGCACAAGACCCCGGCCCGTCTTCTCTATTCCTCTCGTACGTTTGCCGACATCATTTACCGCGAGGAGCTCGATCGGCTGATCAGCGCGAAAGACGGATTGACCGTCCACCACACGCTGACGCGTGACAAGCCCGCCGGCTGGACAGGGTTCACGAGGAGGATCGACGCCGAAATGGTCAAGGAGGTCGCGTGGCCAAGCGCGCAGCAGCCCGCCGTGTATGTCTGCGGACCGACGCCTTTTGTGGAGGCCGCAGCCACCCTTCTGGTCGGCATGGGTTATGAGCCGGGCTGGGTCAAGACAGAGCGCTTTGGAGCGACTGGAGGAGGATGACGATGCTGCAATCCGAGATGAAAGTCGACGGCAACGCGATCGGGGGCCTGCTGCGTGAGATCGTGGTCCGATGCCCGGACTGCGATTCAGTCCTCCTGCGCATCGTGCACGGGCGCGGCCGCTACTGGGTCGACCTTACGGGGACGCGCTGTCTGGAGTTTGCCGAAGGCTGAGCTAGGTTCCAGGCCGCTTCATCGCCCACGGGCCGTACTTGATCACCCCGATCAGGAGCCAGACGAAGACGCCCAGGCTCGCCAGCGCGAAGAGCTCGCTGATTGCCACACCCCAGATTGGGACCGGTGATGTATCGGGCTTGGCGAAGTACTGCAGGTTGGTGAGCGCGCCCAGGCCGCCCAGCGCGCAGAGCACCAGCGCCACCCAGAACATCCAGCGCCAGCCGAGGTAGCTGCCAAGCGCCGCGACCAGCTCGATGAGCGCGATCCCGACCACCACGGCGAAGGCGAAAAAGATCGCGATCCCGACGATGGTGTCGATATCGGTCCCTTGTGGGATCGCGGTTCTGTTGGCCCGGATCACCCGCACCATCGTGTCGTGATTGACGTAGAGGGCCGAGGTGATGATTGAGAAGAGAGCCTGCGCGGCAAACAAAGCGGCGGCGGCCAGCTGCATCGGGCGAGTCCACGATGTCGGTTCGCGCGTCCCTTTGGGGATGGGGACCCACTGCTGGCCGTCCCAGCGAAACTGGCCGTCGGCGGAGACCTGGCCGACCGTGGCGCTCGGGCTCTGGCTCAAAGCCGCCTTAGGGTAATGCGAACCGGTCGGGCATGCCTCGGCTGCACACAGCCGGTCACTGATTCATACTTTGGCTACAAAACACAGCCAGACGGTCGAATGTACGGCGACCCCAATCGCCCTTCCGACCGTTGACGTACTGGACGTTCGCAGAAGACATCGCAGTAATCGATAAGCACCTCGGAGGTTTCCCATTGCCTGTACATCCGCCGGTACAGCAGCAGATCAAAGGATGGTTCGACGCGGTTCTCGCGCTTGGCCTGAGGGTCAAGGACCGGGAGGCTCGAGCTCATAACCTACGCGTGGCCAGGCTGTGCGTTCACATCGGCCGCCAGATGTCGATGAGCGCGTACGAGCTCCGCCTGCTCGCCCGCGCGGGCTTGATGCACGATATCGGCAAGCTCGCCATCCCGGACACGGTGCTCGGCAAGCATTCGCCGCTGGACGAATCCGAGTGGAGCCTGATGCGGACTCACCCCGAGATGGGGCTGACCCTGCTGGATCGAGCCGGCCAGTCGAGCCGCGAGACGCTCGCTGTGCTCTATCACCACGAAAGACTTGACGGAAGCGGCTATCCATACGGCCTGAAGGCCGAGGCGATCCCGATCGAGGCGCGCATCGTCGCCGTCGCCGACACCTACGACGCACTCACCTCAGACCGTCCGTACCGCGGGGCGTGCAGCCAGGCCGAGGCACGCCGGGTGTTGATCGAGGAAGCCGGCACCCGCCTGGATCCGAAAGCGGTGTCAGCGCTCTTCACTGTGCTCGACCACCACGTCGAAACGTTCGCATCCTCCTCGAGGGTGGCCCTGGCTTTCTAACGCGTCGCTGAATCCTTCACCATGAAAAGGTGAAGTTCGGCGTGGCGATCTTTCCCACCGACTACGCAATCTCGATGACCGAGCTTGCCCCGGCGGCTGAACAGCTGGGCTTCGAATCGCTGTGGGTTGCTGAGCACTCGCACATCCCGACCAGCAGGCAGTCGCCGTGGCCCGGCGGGGCGGAGCTCCCCAAGCAGTACTGGCACACAATCGACCCGTTCATCGCCCTGACGGCGGCCGCCCTGGCGAGCAAGACGATTCGCGTCGCCACCGGCATCTGCCTTCTCGTCGAGCGCGATCCGATCCACACTGCCAAGCAGGTCGCGAGTGTCGACCAGATCTCGAACGGCCGGTTCATCTTCGGCATCGGCGGCGGCTGGAACCGCGAGGAGATGGCCGACCACGGCACCGAATTCAGCCGCCGCTGGAAGCTGCTCCGCGAGAGGGTCGAGGCGATCAAGATCATCTGGACCCAGGACGTCGCGGAGTATCACGGGGAGATGGTCGACTTCGGACCCATGTGGGAGTATCCGAAACCGGTGCAGAAGCCTCACCCGCCGGTCATCCTCGGCGGCAGCGGGCCGCGGATCCTCGAGCGGGTCGTCCGCTACGCCGATGGTTGGATGCCTAACCGCGGCGAGGTCGTCGAGCGAATTCCCGAGCTGCAGCGATTGGCTGCAGACGCCGGGCGCGAGCGCATCCCGGTCACGTACTACCCGAAGCCCGGCGCCGAAGAGATCGAGCGCGTCGCCCGCTCCGGTGTCGACCGCTGCATCTACTACGTCCCTCCGGACGGCCGGGACGCAGCGCTTAAAAGGCTCGACGAGCTGGGCAAGATGGTCCGTCCCTATATAGAGGACTAGAAATCCGGTGGGTTTAGCGGCCTTCGAGCACGGTGGGCGCCCGCGCGTTGCGGTGGTCCTCGGAGGTCAGTCCCTCGCGGCGGTCACCGGCAGGTTGAAGTGGAAGTCGGAACCAGCGCCTGGGTCGCTGTCGACCCAGATCTTGCCGCCGTGCATCTCGATGATCTGCCTCGTGATGGCGAGCCCGAGCCCCGTGCCGAGGATCTTGTTGCTCGTCTTCTCGTACCGCTCGTAACGGCTGAACAGCCGCTGGATGAATTCGGGTGCGATGCCGACACCGTGGTCGCGGATGCTGACGTCGACCTGGCCATCACGCGCGAGGCTGCTGACCATGATCTCTCCACCGTCAGGCGAGTACTTGATGGCGTTGCTGAGCAGGTTGGCGACAACCTGTGCGATCCGGTCAGGATCGCACTGCACGATCGGCCGCTGAGCATCGAATTTGCAGACGATGACGTGCCGTGCGCTCGAAGCCCGGGCCCTGCCGACCGCGTCGTCCAGCAGGCCGTTGAGGTCGACGGGCTGCAGGTGGATCGTCAGCCGCCCGGCCTCGATGCGGTCGAGGTCGAGCATGTCGTTGATCATGCGGTTGAGCCGTTCGGCGTCTTTGTTGATGTCGGCGGCGAAGCCCTTGGCTTCCTCCAGGGAGACATCTTCGTCGCGGATCATCTCGCTGAATCCTGAGATGCCCACCAGCGCGGTGCGGAACTCGTGGCTGACCAGGGAGACGAACTCGCTCTTCAATCGATTCAGGCGTTCGAGGCCCGCGAGATGCGCGGCGGCGGCCTCGTTGGCTGCATGCTCCGCGTCGGTGTCCTCGTACATCGCGAGGAAGTAATCGATCCGGCCCGCGGCGTTACGCACCCCGGTCGCGCTCCAGTGCAGCCAGACCTCCGAGTTGTCACCGCGAATCGCGCGGCTGTCGGATTCGACCGTGTCCACGGAGCCGTTCCAGAGAGGCTGGAAGATCTGAAAGACCCGTGCGAACTCATCTGGGTGGAGGTACTTCGCGACCGGAACTCCGATGATCTTCTGCGGGTCGGTGCGCAGCAGAGCTGCCATCCGCGGGTTGACGTCGACGATGTTCATATCCGGGCCGACCCGGGCGATGCCGAGCGGGGCGTGGTTGATGATTTCGTCGAGCAGGTTGTTACGCCGCCCCAGCTGAGTTTCGGTGTGCTGGCTCTTGTGCAGCAGATCGAGCGAGTCGCGGTGGGTCAGGACCTGGTTGGCGACGAACAGGATTGCGATGCCCGCGGCGAGCACGGTGGAGAACCGGTCCATGTTCTGGTCGATCAGCGCGAGCCTGAATGCCGTGAAAGCGGCGGCGAGCACCGCGACCCATGGCAGGGCGAGCTGCCAGAGCTCGATCGGACCTTCGGTCCGCACCTCGTCGACCGCGCGTGCCGGCCACAGCGGAGCCAGGGCGATCATCAGGTAGCCGATCACCCACCCGGCGTCGAGCACGCTGCCGATAGCGCTGTAGGTGCCGTTGGCCGTGAGATACGCGAATGAGCTGTCCGCCAGCGCGTTGAAAGCAAGTCCACCGAGCAGCAGCGCCAATCGCCCCACCTCCGCTCTGCGTGCCCGGCGCAATGCGACCACCAGGACGGTCGCGATGACGATGTCGCCGACCGGATAGGCGAGCCCGATGACCTGGGCGGCCGGAGTCGCCGACGAGGACTCGTAAACCTTGCCGAGCCCGAACGCCCACGCGATGAACAGCAGAGAGAGGGCGACGATCGAGCCCGCGAGCGCTGTTTCGCTTCGGGTGGCCAGGCGTGTTGGGGCTGACGTGAAAGCGAAGACGCCAAGGAGCGCGAACGGGATCGCAAGCAGGTAGCCGGCATCGGCGGCCGAGGGGAACGGGACCTCAATCCCGCGTCCGACCTCGAAATAAGACCAGACCACCTCACCCAGGGCCCAGCTGAATGCGGAGGCGGCGAAGAACGACCAGGCCCACCGCGTGCGGCCGGTGTTGCGGGTCGCCGCCAACGCGCAGCTGCCGGCGGCGATCAAGGCCGCGACCGCCTCGCCGATGTCGTCGAGGGCGATCGTGGCCTCGTCGCTGATCCAGCGATTGGCCGTCCATTCGACGAACAGGACCGAAACCAGGACGGCTGCCGCCGCCGCGATCCCGAAAGGTCTCCATCCCTCGAGGCCAAGGCCGGTGACCGCGAACGTTCGCGGTTGCGGGACGGCGATGGCTTGCGCCTGCACGCGTCGAGCGTAGGCCTGACTGCTCACGCTCGATCCCCCATAGGGGAAAATCGACCTGTTAAGTGATCTCGGTTTTGATTTAACATGGCGGGGCAGTTACTTGTAGCACAGCCGCGAGGGCGTGGAGCACGGCTTAGTGGAGGACTGCGATTTCGGCGGATTGGGAGGAGAAGGGGTCGGCGCGCGAGGTCACTGACCTGGAGGGGGACGTGGCCACCGCGAGCGCCGGCCGGGTCGCCGCCGCTCTCGTTGTCGGAGGCGTGGCCGTGGCACGAGCTGTGCTGCCTGCCCTCGTGGGCTTCGGGCTTCGGCCCGCACCTGGAGGGTGGCCGGCTGCCGGCTTGGGGAGCTTGGTTGCGATCGCGGGCGGGGTGAAGTTGGCGGTGGCGGCCGGCGGCCTGGCGGTTCGATTCTCGACCGCTCGTGGGCTTCGGGTCGCCTCCGCCTCCGTCGACTAGACGCGACTTTTTTAACCCGGGGCCGGCACGGCAAAGGAGGTGATCTTTTCAATGCGCAAGCTGCTTTTTGCCGCCATCCTGGCGACTTCCGCGATCCTGACCATGGCAGCCACGGTGTCCGCGGGGAACGTCCCGCCGTGCTGTAGCTAAGTTTTGTAAGCGTTTTGTCAATTCAAACTCTTCTACGTTAATCTGGCCGTCGTGCCAGACGAAGTTGCGCGCCCGGCTGAGACCGACGGCTCGAGTGGGCAGACGAAAGCCGCCTCGGGCCGTCGTCGAGGTCGGCGGCGGGGCGTGGAGATCAGGCCCGGCTCGGTCAAGCAAGCCCGGCTGGAGGCGGGGCTCAGCCTCGGCGACGTCGCCCGCGGGGATATAAGCCGCACCGCCATCTACTTCGTCGAGACCGGCAAGGCCAAGCCCTCGATGGAGACACTGCAGCTGATCGCCGATCGGACGGGTCAGCCTGTGGACTTTTTCCTCGCCGGCTCGGAAGGGATGCAGTTCGTCCCCGCCGCCAAGCTGGCCGAGCTCGAGCGACTTCTCGCCACCGGCGACAACACTGCGGTCGTGACCGCCGGCGAGGCCGCTCTCGACACCAAGTGCGACCCTGACACCGAAGCCCGAATCAGGCTCGTGACATCGCTCGCTCACCTCCGGCTGGCGCAGCCGGTGGTGGGACGGCGGCTCGCCTCCGCCGCGCGCGAGCACTTCGAGCGTGCAGGCGACCTGATGATGGTCGCGGAAGCCCTAGGCAACGAGGCCTCGGCCGCGTACCTGATGGAGGACGCGAGCGCGGTCAAGATCGCCCGAGGCGCGCTGGCCACGGTGCGTTCGCTGAAGCCGGTCCCCAAGGTGGTCGAGTCGCGGTTGCTCAGCGTCCTCGGGCACACGCTCATCGCGAGCCGCGATTGGCAGGGCGCGATCGAGTGTTACGAGGAGGCGATCCGGGCTGCCGACGTGGTTCAGGACCTGTACAAACTGTCGCTCATGTACAGCGGCCTGAGCGTCGCTTACCAGGAGCTGGGTCAGCTCGACCAGGCCGGCCGCTACGCGCAGAAGGCGCTTGCGATCCACCAGACGCTCAACGACCGGCTCTCGCTGGCGCGATCTGAAAACAACCTCGGCATCTTGCTCCTGCGGGCGGGCGACGTGGCGCGGGCGGAGCCTCACATCGAACGCGCGTTGAGCCTTTTCGAGCAGGCAGAGGTGGAGACCGGCAAGGCCCAGCTCCTCCTCAGCCTCGCCGAGCTGCTGCTCGCGAAACGGGATCTGGCGACCGCCGAGAGTGTGGCTCGGGAGGCGGTTGCGCTCGCGGAGCGCCATCACGAGACGGGCACCACCTCCGATGGGCACTATTGGCTGGCGCAGGTCGCGCTTGCCCGCGACGATCAACAGGCGGTCGACGTCGAGTTTGCCGCCTCGCTGGCCGATCCCGATGACGGCGGCAGCCGCGAGCGCCATGCGCGCTACCGCGCCGCCTACGCAGAGGTCCTGGAGCGACGTGGCGACCTGGCCGCCGCCAACCAGCAGTTGAAGCTCGCCCTGGCGGCTCTCGGCACCTCTTCCTCCACGTCGACCGCCACCCCCAGCATCGCCATCGCCTGACCCAGTTTGGTTGGCGCGGGGGCGCCCGGCGTTCCTACTTGCGGTCAGCGGTTAGGCTGGGTTGACAATAGAGGCCGGTGGCCCATCCACTTCGTGGCTCAAGGGGGCGTTGGGACTGATGCCAGTGGTTCTGGTCGTTGACGACGGTGCGGCGAATCGCGAGCTGATTCGCCTGTACCTTTCGACCATCGACTGTGAGGTGCGCCTGGCCGCGGACGGGATGACCGCGCTCGACATGATTGGGATCGACCCGCCAGACCTGGTGCTGCTCGACGTGCGCATGCCCCGCATGGACGGCTACGAGGTATGCCGGCGGATCAAGGCGATGCCGGGCGGCCGGCTGCTGCCGGTGGTGATGATCACCGGACTCAGCCAGACGACGCACAGGGTGATGGCACTCGAGGCGGGGGCTGACGATTTCATGGCCAAGCCGGTCGAAGGGGCCGAGCTCATCGCACGCGTCCGCTCCGCGCTTCGCCTCAAGGAGCTGTACAACACCCTCGACGGCGCGGAGCACGTGATCTTCTCGCTCGCGACTGCGGTCGAAGCTAAGGACTCGTTCACCGAGCGGCACACGCAGCGGGTCGGCGAATCAGCCCGTTTTCTGGGCCAGCGCCTGGGGCTTGGCGACGATGCCCTGGAGACGCTCTATCGCGGCGGCATGATCCACGACATCGGGAAGATCGGCGTGTCGGACTCGATCCTGCACAAGCCGGGGCCGCTGGACGCGATCGAGGTGCCCCAGATGCAGGCGCACGTCGCGATCGGCGAATCGATCGTGAAACCTCTGCGCTCGACCTCTGGCCTGCTGCCGATCATCCGCCACCACCATGAGCGCTTCGACGGGCACGGATATCCAGATGGTTTGCGCGCGCGAGAGATACCGCGCGTGGCCCGCATCGTGTCTGTATGCGATGCATTCGATGCGCTCGTCAACGACCGTCCCTACCGCACGCGCCGTTCGACGGAGGAGGCGCTCGCCGTGCTCCGCGCAGGATCGGGCTCGCAGTGGGACCCGGAGACCGTCGAGCTGCTCGCGAGCGAGCTACCAACCATCCAGCACCTGGGCGCCGCTTAACCTCGCCACCCTGTGGGAGGCGGCCCGCAGGGCGGGAGGGGAGGGCATCTTTGTTATCCGGTGTTCTGCAACCCCGCCGCGACGCCGTTGACCGTGAGCTGAAAGACCCGCTCCGCCCGCGCGCGGTCGGCGCGCGGCGTTCTCT
The DNA here is from genome assembly GCA_005882135.1 of Chloroflexota bacterium. Lineage (GTDB taxonomy): Bacteria > Chloroflexota > Dormibacteria > Dormibacterales > Dormibacteraceae > 40CM-4-65-16. Next base: position 14,472 of record VBDR01000056.1, on the reverse strand, counting down.
TGTCTCGCATCGCCCGCAAGGCGCGCAGCTGCAGGTGGGAGAGCGCGTCCACGTACGGGTTGCGCAGCTCGATCGCCCACGACAGGACCCTCCGGTCCTCGAGCAGCCGGCGATGCCCCGTCACCGCGAGCACCCGCTCCTTGGTGAGGTCGTACTCGTCAAGCACCATGGCGGATAGGTCGGGTCGGTCGCCGAGGGCGAGGTAGCGCTCGGCGATCCGGCGATCGGTCTTGGCCAGGCTCATCTCGGCGTTGTCGAGCATCACGTTGAAGAGCGGCCACTCCGCGTAGGCGCGTTGCAGGTCCGCCACCGGGGCCGCGGCCAACCCGCTGCCAATGCCATACCAGCCGGGAAGATTCAGGCGCATCTGCGACCAGGCGAAGACCCAGGGGATCGCGCGCAGGTCGTCGAGCCGCCGTCCCGCGGCCCGTCTGGCGGGTCGTGACGCGATCCGCAACCGGCCGAGCTCCTCGATCGGGCTCACCTGCAAGAACCAGCTCTCGAAACCGGGAGCCTCGACGAGTCGCCGGTAGGCCTCGCGCGAGGGACGGTCGATGGTCGCCACCAGATCTCGAAATCCGCGCGCGGGGTCGGTCCGCGACGGCTGCGGCGCCGACGCCTCCAGCACCGCGGACGTGACCTGCTCGAGGTGGCGCCGCGCGATCGCGCGGTTTCCGTAGCGGGCGAAGATCACCTCACCTTGCTCCGTGACCTTGAAATGGCCCGCCACCGAACCCGGCGCCTGCGCGCGCACCGCGCGGTTGGCCGGACCTCCGCCGCGCCCCAACGCGCCGCCACGGCCATGGAACAGCGTGAGCCGGACGCGATTTCGTTTCGCCCATGCCGTCAGGGCCGCTTGTGCGTCGTGCAGGGCAAGCGTCGCCGAGAGCGGTCCCGCCTGCTTCGCCGAGTCGGAGTACCCGAGCATGACCTCCACGCGGCGGCCATTGGCGGCGAGTCGGCTGCGCACGGGCTCGAGCCCAAGCGCCTCGTCCATTATCTGTGTCGCCTGCGCGAGATCGTCGAGCGTCTCAAACAATGGCACCACGTCGAGCAGCGGCGCCTTTCCACCCGACGCATGCCGAGCCAGCTCATAAACCGCGGCGATGTCATGCGCGCCGCGCGTGAAGCTCACCACGTACCGGCGGCAGCTGGCGGGGCCGAATCGTTCCTGTAGCGAGGCCATGACGCCCAGCGTATCGAGGACGTCGCGAGTGGTCTCAGAGCGGCGACCGCGGGCGCGGATCTCAGCGAGGGCGAGCTCGTGCAGTGTGCTGTGCTGCCGGACCTCGAGCTCAGCGAGATGAAAGCCGAAGGTCTCTGCCTGCCACAGCAGATGTTGAATCTCGCCAAAGGCCAGGCGCGGCGCGCCGGCCGTGGCCAGCGAATCGCGGGCCGCGCGCAGGTCGGTCCGCAGCTCCGCCGCCGAGTGATACGCAAGCTTGCGATCGCCCGTGCGAGTCGCACGGATCCGATTCGCCACGTGCAGCACGAAGACGCGGTGAGGCTCGTCGGCCGAACGCGTGGCGAGGGCGTCAAACCGTTTTGGATCTGATCGCCTCGCCGCCGCCAGGAGGCGCCGCAGAGCGGGCGACGGCGGGGTGGTGTCCGCATCCACCGTCAGCGAGCGACCAATGCGCGTCGCTGCGGTCTCGAGGGCCAGCAGCGCGTGCTCGGCTTGAACCCTCATCGTCTCCGCGGTGACGCGAGCCGTTACCGCCGGGTTGCCGTCGCGGTCGCCGCCGACCCAGCTCCCGAATCGGAGGAACGGAGGCGCGACCGGCGCGCCGCGGCCCGACCGATCGCCGGCGACCGCGTCGTCGAGCGCCCGCATCAGCTCAGGAACGATTCGAAACAGCGTCTCGTCGAAGACGGCCATGAGCGAACGCACCTCGTCCAGGGGCTCGACGTGCGCTGTGCGGACTTGCGCCGTCCGCCACAGCCCATCGATCTCCTCGATGAGCCTTCGCTCGGCGTCGATGCGCTCGGTGTCGGAGATGCGGGGATCGTCGAGGCGCTCGAGCTGGTCGCCCACGCGCCGGATCGCGGTGACCACGGCACGGCGCCTCGCCTCGGTGGGGTGCGCCGTGAATACCGGTTGGATCTCGAGCGTCGCGATGAGCTGCTCGAGGCGCTTGCGGCCCAGCTTGGGTTGCAGCGCGCCGACGCTCGCCTCCAGCGACTCAGGCAGCGGTTCCGATCCGCGGTCGCGCTCGCGGATGACCCGCGCCCGATGGTGCTCCTCGGCGAGATTCGCCAGGTGGAAGTAGCAGGCGAACGCGCGCGCCACCTGCTCGGCGCGGTCGAGGCGCCAGGAGGCCACGAGTTTTTCGGCGTCGCGCTCAAAGCGGTCGTCCTCGCGGGCGCGGATGACCAGACCTCGCAGCCTCTCCACATCCCGCAGCAGGTTGGCGCCGCCGTAGTCGGCGATCACCCTTCCCAACAGCTCGCCCAGCAGGCGGACGTCGCGTCGCAGGGGCGACGGGATCTCCTGGCGGGCTGCCTCGCGGGTCTCGGGGAGTGCCGTCAATCCGCGGCAGCCGAAACCGCGTACTCCAGCGAATCGACGAGCGCCAGGAGTGACGCTTCGATGATGTTCGCCGAGCAGCCGACAGTCGTCCAACGTCTCGTGCCTCTGCCCGACTCGACCAGCACCCGCGTCGTCGCAGCGGTGCCGGCGTCGCCGTTGAGGATGCGCACCTTGTAATCGTGCAGGCTCACGTCGTCGAGCGCCGGGAATCGCGGACCGAGGGCTTTGCGCAGGGCAGCGTCCAGGGCATTGACCGGTCCATTCCCTGACGCGGCCGTGTGGTAGAGCATGCCGTCGACCTCGACTTTGACGGTGGCCTCGGCGTGCACCGAGCCTCCGTTCTTGCGCACCTGCGTCGTGAAGTCCGCCACCGTCCACGGCGCCGAGTAGCCGGGCTGCAGGCGGCGCACCAGCATCTCGAACGACGCGTCGGCTGCTTCATAGGAATAGCCCTGGTGCTCCAGCTCCTTCAGGTGGTTCACCAACCATCGCGTCTGCGGGTCGTTACGGTCGAGCTCCAAACCGAACTCACGCGCCTTCGCCAGCACGTTGCCGCGTCCCGAAAGCTCGGATACGAGCACGCGCGCCTCGTTGCCAACCAGCGCCGGGTCGATGTGCTGGTAGGCGTCCTTGTGCCTGAGCACCGCGGCCACGTGCTGCCCGCCCTTGTGCGCGAACGCGCCTTGACCCACGAACGGCTGCTGCAGCGGCAGCGCGAGGTTGGCGATCTCCGCCACCGTGCGCGAGAGCTCGCTGAACTGCTCGACCGATGCCTGGGGAAGGGCGTCCAACCCGAGCTTCAGCACGAGGTTGGAGACCACGGACACGAGGTTCGCGTTGCCGCATCGCTCGCCGTAGCCGTTGATGGTTCCCTGCACCATCTCAGCGCCGGCGATCACGCCGGCAAGAGAGTTGGCAACGGCGAGCTCGCAGTCGTTGTGCGTGTGGATGCCCACGCGCGTCTTGCTGCCGATGCCGGCCAGCGCCGTGCGGACCGCCTTCACGCCTTCCTCGATCGCATCGGGCTGGCTGCCGCCGTTGGTGTCGCAAAGGACGACCCACGATGCGCCAGCGCGTGCCGCCACTAGGCAGACCTCGGTGGCGTACTCGCCGTCGCGGGCGAAGCCGTCGAAGAAATGCTCCGCGTCGAAGATGACCTCGCGGCCCATCCCCACGCCATAAGCAACCGACTCCTCGACCATGGCGAGGTTTTCGTTGTTCGTCGTCTGCAGCACGGTCGCCACCTGCCAGGTGTCGCTCTTGCCCACGAGCGTCCACACCGGAGCCTGGCTTTCGACCAGCGCCTTGAGGTTGGCGTCGTCCTGGCACCGCCCGCCCGCGCGCCGCGTCGCGCCGAAGGCGGCCAGCCGCGAGTGGCGGAGCGGCTCTGCCGCGAGGCCGGCGAACAGCTCCTCGTCCTTCGGGTTCGACCCCGGGAAGCCGCCCTCGACATAGTCGAAGCCCAGGCCGTCGAGGATGCGCGCGATGCGCTCCTTGTCCGCGGCCGAGAAAGAGACGGCCGGACCCTGCGCGCCGTCGCGCAGCGTCGTGTCGTAGATGACAATCGGCTTCCGGGCGGACATAAAAAAACCTCCCGACCTTGTTTAGGCCGGGAGGTCCACCGAATCAGCGACGCGCGCTAAGTCGGGGGACCTCCCCGGCTAATCTCGATCGCAATGCCGCGCTGGTTGCGCATGCTGGGTGCAAGGCTAGGACATTCGAGGCGCTGCGCGCATGGGTTTGGCCACCAAATCCGGGTCCACGTGTTGGTGCGGCGTTGACACACCTGGGTCGCGTCCACGTGCGTTCGCGACGAACTGGCGCAGGCGCCATAGTTTTCTCTTGACAAAATCCACAGGGCAGCGTAGGTTTTGCGAAACCGATTCGACAATGTCGAACACTAGTCAGAATTAACGAGGGGGTTTCACGGCGATGTACTCGATTCGACAACGTTTCTTGGCTGAAGTTCTGGGCACGGCGGCCCTGGTCCTGGTCGGGCCCGGTTCGGTGATCGCGACCTTGACCCTGGCGGGCAAAGCGGTGCCGGCCGTGACCGAAGCTGACCTGCTGGGGATCAGCTTCGCTTTCGGCTTCATCATCACGGCGCTTGTCTACGCCATCGGCAAGGTCTCCGGCTGCCACATCAACCCGGCGGTGACCTTCGCCCTTGCAGTCACCCGGCGGTTTCCGTGGCGAGAGGTCCCCGTTTACTGGATCGCCCAGTACGTCGGCGCCGCCATCGGCGCATTCGGCATCTGGGGCGTGTTCGGCGCGAACGCCGTGACGTTCGGCATGGGACAGACACATTTCGCGGCCGACGCCTCGACCTCTTATTACCTGCAGGCCGCGCTGGCGGAAGCTGCCGGCACGGGGCTTTTGCTCTTCGCCATCCTCGGCATCGTCGACGGCCGCTCACCGCAGCAGCTGGCCGGCCTGGTCATCGGCGGCGCGGTGGTCGGGATCATCCTGATCTTCGGCCCCGTCACCGGCGCCTCGCTCAACCCGGCGCGCGCTTTTGGCCCCGAGCTCGTGCAGGCGATCGCCGGCGGCTCGACCTTCTGGGCGCAGTACATCCCCGTCTACCTGATTCCCGGCCTGGTCGGAGCGGCCCTGGCGTCATTCGCCTACGACTACCTGGCCAACCCGCGCCACGTCGAGCAGCCGATCGAAGAAGCCGTGTCCCACGAAGAGGCGCCGGCGCACGTCGCTGCCGCGCACTAGCGCACCAAGGAGAGAAAGAATGGCAGTCGAAACCAACCAGATGCGCAAGTTCCTCAACGACCCGGCGAATGTCGTCAAGGAATCGCTTGCCGGCCTGGCCGCCGCGCACCCCGACCTCCTTCGCTATGACCCGGCGGCGCAGATCATCGTCCGCCAGGGCGCGCCGAAGCGTGGCAAGGTGGCGCTCATCTCGGGCGGGGGCTCCGGCCACGAGCCGCTCCACGGCGGATTCGTCGGTCTCGGCATGCTCGACGCGGCGTGCCCGGGCGAGGTCTTCACCTCACCCGTGCCGGGCCAGATGCTCGCCGCGACCAAGGCGGTCGACGGCGGGGCGGGCGTGGTCCACATCGTCAAGAACTACACGGGCGATGTGCTCAACTTCAAGCTCGCGGCCGAGGACGCCGCCGACGAGGGAATCAAGGTCACGGCGGTCGTCATCGATGACGACGTCGCGGTTCAGGACTCGCTCTATACCGCGGGCCGCCGCGGTGTGGGCGCCACCGTGCTCGCGGAGAAGATCGCGGGCGCGGCGGCCGAAAGCGGGGCGGACCTGGCCAAGGTCACCGACACGGTCAAGCGCGTCAACGCGCGTGCACGCTCTTTTGGAGTCGCGCTTTCGTCATGCGTACCGCCTGCGTCGGGCAAGGCGATCTTTGAGCTGCCGGAAGGGCAGGTCGAGCTCGGCATCGGCATCCACGGAGAGCCGGGTCGCCGCCGGGCGCAGCTCGGGCCCGCCAGCGAGATCGTCGACGTGATGGTGGAAGCGGTCGTCTCCGACCTCAAGGCGAAGAAGGGGGCCAAGGTCCTCGCCTTCGTCAACGGGATGGGCGGCACCCCTCTGCTCGAGCTTTACCTTCTCTATGGCGAGGTCGACAAGAAGCTCCGCGCCGCCGGCCTCGAGCCCGTGCGCAACCTCGTCGGCAGCTACATCACATCTCTCGAGATGGCCGGCGCCTCGCTGACTGTGCTCGAGCTCGACGAGGAGCTGACCAGGCTCTGGGACGCCCCTGTCCACACCCCGGCGTTGCGCTGGGGCGCGTAGCGATTAACTTGATCAGCCACAGGGTCATGGACGCGGCCACGATCACCTCCTGGATGCGCGAGATCGATGTCGCCGTCCGCGCCGAGCGCGACCACCTGGTCCAGCTCGACGCGGCGATCGGCGACGGGGACCACGGCACCAACATGGTCAGAGGATTCGAGGCTGTCGTCCAGGCTCTCGGCGCGGATGACGGGTCGCCGCCAGGGAAGCTCCTCGTGCTCGCCGGGCGGACGCTCGTCTCGACCGTGGGCGGAGCCAGCGGACCCCTGTGGGGTTCGGCGCTGCGCAGCGGCGGCCGCGTGCTCGGCGAGCAGATGACGTTCGAGGGCAACCAGCTCGTCGAAGTCCTGTCCGCCGCGCTGGCCTCGGTCAAGGACCTTGGCACCGCGGCGGTCGGCGACAAGACCATGGTCGACGCGCTGGAGCCTGCGGTGGACACGCTTCGCAGCCGTCTGCACGACGGCGTGGCTCTCGACCAGGCGCTCGATGCGGCTGCCGCGGCGGCGGAGGCCGGCATGCGCTCGACCGTCCCTCTGCAAGCGCGCAAGGGCCGTGCTTCCTACCTCGGCGAGCGGTCGGTCGGCCACCAGGATCCAGGCGCCACCTCGACCGCGTTGATCCTGCGAGCTCTGCAAAAGGCGGCCACCAAGGGAGCCTGATGCGCCGGGTGCGCAAAGGTCGCCTGGCTGGACACGAAAGCGTCATGCCCGGGGTGAGCGCCGCCCCAGGCGTGGCCGCAGGCGTGGCTGTAGTGCTGGACCGAGCCACAGGCGGCCGGTCCGGCGTGGTTCCCCGCGCCAAACGCGCGGCGGAGGCAGAGCGCGCCGGCGAGGCGCTGCGGTTGGCGGCCGCGGAGCTGGAAAAAATCACAGCCGACCTCCGGCGTGATGGTCGCCGCGAGGAGGCTGACATCGTCGAGACCGGCGTCCTGATGGCGATGGATCCGATCCTGACCGCGCGGGTGGAGTCGCTGGTCGTCGAGTCAGGCTTGCCGGCAGACTACGCGTTGCGGGCCGGAGCGGACCAGACCGCCGCTGAGCTGGCGGAGGTGGCGGACGCCACGCTGGCTCAGCGCGCCGACGACGTTCGCAGCGTGGGCCGGCGCGCGGCCGCCCATGCGCAGGGGACCGCTCGGGAGGCGACCGAGGGCGTTCTGGTCGCCACCTCGCTCGGTCCCGCGGACGTCGCGGAGTGGGCGCCCAAGGCAAAAGGAATCGCGCTCGCCGCCGGGGGCATCACCGCGCACGCGGCGATCGTGGCCCGCAGCCTGGGCCTGCCGATGGTCATCGGTGTGGGACCGGACCTGCTGCAAATCGCAGATGGGGAGGAGGTCGTTGTCGACGGCGATCGCGGCGTCGTGGTCCGCCGGCCCGACCCCGAGCGAATCGCCCTCGCGCGCAACGACGCCGGTCGTCGCCGCGCGGCCCGCGAGATCGCGATCGCGCGCCGCCTCGAGCCTGCCCAGACCAAAGACGGCCGCACCATTCGCGTGCTCGCGAACGCCTCCACGCATGCTGAGCTGCGCGAGGCGGCGCAGCAGGGAGCAGAGGGTATCGGGTTGCTGCGCAGCGAGCTGCTTTTCCTGGAGGCGGCGGCCTGGCCTGGATTCGACGAGCAGGTGGGCGTCCTGCGCCCCGTGCTTTCTCACCTCGGTGGCCGGGCCGCGACGGTCCGCCTCTTCGATTTCGGCGGGGACAAGACGCCGCCATTCCTGCGCGATACCACGGCGCGCGGGGTCGAGATCCTGCTCGACGCTCCCGGCGCGCTGCGTTCGCAGCTGGCAGCGATCATGGCCGCCGGCGCGGACGCCGAGCTGCGGATCCTGGTCCCGATGGTCACCGGCGCCGGGCAGCTGCAGGCCGTGCGCCGAGCGTTGGACGCGGTCCTCGACGGAAGGCGACGGCCGCAGCTGGGGGCGATGATCGAGACCCCGGAGGCCGCGCTCGACGCGAATGCGATCGCGAAACACGCGGACTTCCTGAGCATCGGCACGAACGACCTGACGCAGCTGGTCCTGGGCCTGGACCGCGAGCAATCGAAAACCGCACCCGTGACCGACGTTCGCGTGCTGCGCCTCATCGACGCCACGGCGCGGGCGGCGCGATCCGCCGGCATCCTTGTCGACGTGTGCGGCGAGGCCGCGTCGGATCCAAAGGCGATGCCGATCCTGGTCGGTCTCGGGATCGACGAGCTCAGCGTGGCCGCGGCGCGCGTGGGCCAGGTGAGGCAGTGGGTGCGAGAGCTTGATTTCGCCGACTGCCGCCGGCGGTCGGACGAGCTACTCGGTCAGTCCGGCCACGCAAGCCGACAGCGCGTCTAACGCCGCCGGCGCGTCCTCGCCATCCGCGTTGAGCCGCAACACCGTGCCGCCGGTGGCGCCGAGCGCGAGGACCGCCAGGATGCTCTTCGCGTCGGCGAGCTTGCCGTTGACGGCGACGGTGACCCGAGACCGGAAACGCATTGCGGTCTTGACGAAGTTGGCCGCGGGCCGTGCGTGCAGGGCCACGGTTGCGGGCAAGGCCACCTGGATCTCAGAACTTGCTTGCGCCACGTGCCTCCTCGGCCGCCCTCGCGACGTCCTCGAGCACCTGTCCGGCCGACGACATCACGGCCGCCGCGATCGCGCCCTCGACAAACGGGGCGTCGACCAGCCTGATGTGCCCGTTGCCGCGACCCTCTTCGAGCAGGTGGCGCACGGTGAGGACCGAGCTGCCGAGGTCCGCCAGCACGACCACTCCCTGGCCGCAGTCGGCCCGGCTGATCGCATCCCGGACGGCATCGCCTGTGGTGCCGAGCGTTCCGTCGGGCGCCCCGCCCGCCGGCTCCACGCGGACCTCGTCACCCGCGACCTGGGAGGCCAGCGCCGCGAGGCCATGGGCCAGCTCATAGCTGTGGGAGACCAGTACAATCCCGACCAATCAATCACTCTCCGTTGCTGCCGGCTCAAATTCCGGACGACGGCGCTAGTCTACACTACCGACAGGAATTCAGCAATGCCGAATCCTAACCCAGGCCAAAGAAGGCGTGGATCGATCCAGTCGATCGACCGGGCGACGGCGATCCTGCAGGCCCTCGCCAGCGGTCCACGGCGCCTCGGCGTCAGCGAGCTGGCCGACCGGCTCGGCCTCGCCCGGCCGACTGTCCACGGCCTGCTGCAGACGCTCCAGTCCCACGGTTTCGTCGAGCAGGACCGCCATTCCGACAAGTACCAGCTCGGCCCGGGCTTGCTTCAGCTTGGCTACTCGTACCTCGACCTGAACGAGCTGCGTGCGCGCTCGATCACCTACGCCGACCACCTCGCCACCCGGACCGGCGCCGCGGTTCGGGTCGGCGTCATGCACGGCTCGAGCGTGGTGGTCGTGCACCACGTTTTCCGCCCGGACGCGGCATTCGGGGTGCTCGAGGTCGGCCTCCAGCTTCCGCTGCACGCCAGCGCGCTGGGCAAAGCGGTCCTGGCGTTTTCGCCGCCTCAGGTCCTCGAGGACGTGCTGGCCGAGCCTCTGCCGCGCCTCACCAAGCAGACATTGAACGAGGCTGAGCTCCAGCGCGAGCTCAAGGTCATCCGCGACAGCGGCGTGGCGACCGAACGCGACGAGGCCGTGCTCGGTGAGTCGAGCGTCGCGGCGCCGATCTTCGACCACGGCGGCCAGGCCGTCGGTGCGATTGGAGTCGTGGATTCAACAGAGCGGATCTTTCCGCGCGGCCTTGCGCGTGGGCTGCCGGCCGCGCTGGGCGAAGCCGCGCGTGGCGTGTCGCGCGAACTCGGCGCGCCGCGCTGGCCGCACGCTGCCGAGGCCTGAGCAAGAGTTATCTTCTCCGCCATGGCGGAGCCGCAGGCGACGGGTCTTTTGGTGGAGTGTCGCGACGAGCCGGGCGTGCTGTACCGCGTCGCCGAAGCGATCTTCAGGCACGGCGCCAACATCACGTATGTCGCTGGAGGCGCGCGGCGTGAGGCGATCGCGGAGCTGCAGCTCGAGGTGTCAGGGGCTCCGGACCGACAGCGCCTGATCGCCGATCTCGAAGCCGTGCAGGGTGTGACGCGAGTGGGCGTCGTCCCGACCTTCCAGACGATCTACGGCAAGCGTGTGATCGTGATCGGCGGCGGGGCGCAGGTCGGCATGGTGGCGCAGGGCGCGATCTCCGAGGCGGACCGCCACAACATCCGCGGCGAGCGCATCTCCGTCGACACGATTCCGCTCGTCGGCGAGGAGCAGCTGGCCGACGCCGTGCGTGCGGTTGCGCGGCTGCACCGGGCGCGAGCCCTGGTGCTCGCGGGCGCAATCATGGGTGGGGACATCAGCAACGCGGTGCGTGAGATCCGCGAGGCGGGGATTCTCGTCCTGTGCACCAGCATGGCAGGCTCCGTGCCCGACGCCGCGGATGTCGTGGTGAGCGACCCGGTCGAGGCCGGTGTCATGGCCGTGATGCTGATCGCCGACACCGCGAAGTTCTCGATCGAGCACGTGCGTGGCCGCCGCTTCTAGCGGCGGCCACGTTTCCGCGCATGACTAGAGCTTGTCGTGCGGCGAGTACGGGTCGGTCTTCGGGCCGCACACCGGATCGTGCGGCGAGTAAGCGTCACCACAAACCTGCGGCTGCACGTTCGTGACGAGGGTCCTGTCGTTGGCGATGCCGCGGGTCTGAACGCTGACGCCGAAGACGTACCAGGTGGTCAGCGCGAGCGCCAGCACGGCGAGCACGGCCAGGGCCAGCGCGATCGGACGGGACGGGACGGTGCGGAATCCTTGTCGAATCTCCATCGACTTTGCCCTCCTTAGAGGCTGTTGCCCGGCGGGGGCCAGGCGATGGCGTCAAGCTATGTGGCCTGCCAGCACCGGACCAGCGGGCAATGGACCCGATCAGGTACCCGTGCCGGTACCCCTTTTTAGGAGTTCAATACCCCGTAAGTTGGCCACCACACCTGCAGAGCAGACTTCTATTCGGCTGAGCCCTCGCGAGCTGGAGGTGGCGGGCATGGTCGCGGAGGGCCTGACCAACCGCGAGATCGCCGCCAGGCTCTTCATCTCGGAGCGAACGGCAGACGGTCATCTCGAGCACATAAGAGAGAAGCTCGGGGTCAACACGCGGGCGCAGGTGACCGCGTGGGTGGTTCGCCGAGAATCGGCGCCGATCGCGATTCCGGCCCCCCCGCCCGCAGTCGTCGTCCCACGAAGATGGGCCTTCGCGCATCCACGAGCGTGGCTGGCCGCTGCGCTGGTTCTGGCGCTCCTTGCGGCCGGGGTAGGTGTGCTCCGACTGACCGCGCCGCCTCCTCCGATCATCCACACGGTCGCCGGGTCCCAGTGCGCCAAGCAGGTTTACCCCGGCGGATGTTATGGCGGCGACAACCAGAGAGCGCTGGGCGCCCAGCTGGCACGTCCGACCTCGGTCGTCGTCAACCGCAAAGGCGTCATGTACATCGCCGACTACGGCAACCACCGGATCCGGAAGGTGGACGGCGGTGTGATCACGACCATCGCCGGTGGGGGTAAGGACGATCTTGTGGACGGCAAGCTGGGTATTTCCGTTTCAAGCGACTCGCTTGGCTACGCCAGCGCGGTCGCGGTCGACGGTCAGGATCGGCTGTATGTGCTGACCAGCCGCGATAGCGTCCTCGAGGTTTGGCGGATCGACGAGAACGGCTTCATGCATTCAATAGTGGCGGTGGGTCCTTCGGACATCACCATCAACCGGTTCGCGCCCAACCTTCCGGTAGGAGGGCTGGCGATCACCAAAGAGGGTGTGCTGTTCATCGCCGACAGGACGGGCAACCGTGTCATGAGATTCGATGGCAAGACTTCGACCTACGCCGGCACCGGCGACGTCCTGGGAGATGGAGGCGCCGCCACGAGTGCCCAGCTGAGCTGGCCGATCGGTCTGGCGCTGGACAAGGACGAGAACCTGTACGTCGCAGACACGGGCAACAACCGGATCCGGAGAGTGGACCACGCAAAAGGAACCATCACCACGGTCGTCGGGGGAGCCGGCGAGTTCGAAGGCAACAGCGGCGACGATGGCCTGGCCAAGGACGCACTCGTCAGCTTTCCCTTCGATGTCGCGGTAGCACCCGACGGCACGATCGTCTTTGCGGATACTGGAAACCACAGGCTGCGGGCGGTCACGCCTGGCGGAACGATCCATGCGCTGGCCGGCACAGGTCGCTGGGGCTTTTCCGGTGACGGATCGCCTGCCTCTCAGGCGGAGCTCGACGGACCTGAAGGGGTAGCCCTGGATTCGAAGGGGAATCTATTCATCGCTGATACCGAGAACCAGCGCGTCCGCGAGATACCCAACCTGTTTGGTTCGGCATGAGAAGGGCTCTGGCTGCGGTGATCGTGTCCGGGCTGGCCGCGGTCGCATGTCAGGGCGTGGAGGAGGCGGCCTCACGGCCGGACATCATCATCACCAGCGACTTGCCGGTGTCGGCGTACAACGCCGGCGAAATACTTGCGCTCGAGCAAGCAATCGGGTTTGCCATCGGCCAGCAGCCCACCATCGAGGGTTACAAGCTCGCCTACTGGTCTCTCGACAACTCGCTGGGCGCACAACACAGCCAGGTGCGGGGCCGCGCAAACGTCAGGCGCATGATCGCGAACCCGAGGGTCCTAGGCATGGTCGGCCCCCACTCGTCATTCATCGCCGCGGTCGAGATGCCCGAGGCGAACGTCGCTCACCTGGCCATGGTCAGCCCTACAACCACCGGTTCCTGTCTCACGGTGGCCGAGCGGCCTTGCAGTCCAACCGCTGCCTCGCTCCGCCCGAGCGGTTCGAACAATTACTTCCGGATCACGCCACGCGATCCACTTCAGGGCAAAGCTATGGCCAGCTACGCCGCCACGAAACTGGGGGTCCGACGGGTGGCTGCGTTCAATGAGTCCGGATCGGAGGGCACACTCTACGTCAACGAGTTTGCAAAGGAGCTCGCGCTGCATGGCGGTGCGCTTGTCTATCAGCAGACTTATGACGAAACTCCAGACAATTTCTCGGCCTTCATGACCCAGGCGAAAGCCAGCGGTGCGGATGCGGTATATGCGGTGGCTGACTGGAGCCAAAACACGTGCCAAGCCGCGGTTCAGATGAACGGAATCATGCCTGGTGCGATTTTTCTGGCCACGGACGGCATCACGTTGAACGACGACTGCCTGGCCGACCTCGGCTCCAGCCCCCCGCAGGTGTGGGCTACCTACGGTTACGTCGACCCGACGACAAGTGCCGATCCCGTGGTCAAGAAGCAAATCGCCGATTACCGCAAAGCGTATCCAAAGGAATCCGATATCGGGCCCTACGTCTTCGCCGCATACGACAGCGCGCGAATCCTGATCGATGCGATCACGCGCGCCATCAAAGCCAATGGCGGCAAGCTGCCGAGCCGTCCGCAGGTCGTGTCTGCGCTGGCCCAAACCAAAGATTTTGTCGGTGTTACCGGAACGTATTCGTTTGACGAGAACGGCGATGCGATGTCACCGATGATGTCCGTCTACAGGGTTCATGGCGGCCGTTGGGAGTTCGTCCAGGTCCATAAGTTCGGAACGCCTTAGAGCGCGAGTGTCTTGACGCTGATCGCCATCGTCCCGGTGGCTGAGCCGACATAGACTCCGCGCGTCGGCGCCGCGTCCGTGTAGTCGCGTCCCACCGCGAGCCGGACATGATGCTGGGTGGTGCGCACCGGATGTGTGGCGTCGAATCCGATCCATCCCCGCCCGGCGACCCATGCCTCGGCCCACGCATGGGACGCGGTTGTCGCTGTCTTCTCACCCGGGAAATGGATGTAGCCGCTCACGTAACGCGCCGGCACGCCCATGGCTCGCGCCACGGCGATGAAGAGATGCGCGAAGTCCTGGCACACGCCGGCGCGCAGCGTCAGGACCTCGTCGACAGCGCTGTAGACGTTGGTCACCGTGCGGTCGTACGTGAAATCGCGGCTGATGGCGAGCGTCAGCTCCTCCAGCGCTTGCTCGAGCGACGCGGGCGACGCTGGATCGGTGATGGCGTAACGGCGCGCGAGCTCTCGAACGCCGTCGACCTCTCTTACCGGCGAGCGAAAGCGAAGGAAGTCGTGCACCAGCTCCTCGCCCGGGTCCGCATCCAGCGCGATGCCGGTTTCCACTGTGGAGCGGCTGATGATGCTCAGGCCCGAGTGCGGGCGGACCAGGTTGAAATAGTGCACATGGTTGCCGAA
>VBDR01000055.1 GCA_005882135.1 Chloroflexota bacterium | reverse complement strand
CTTCCCCGTCCGCGCCTACGTCGTCGTCCTCTGGTTCGGCCCCGCTGACGCTAGCGGCACGAAATCCCCGAGCTCGAGACGCGCCATTGGATACAACGAGGCGAATAGGTAAGGTCTTTACAGCCTGGGTTGGCGAGGCGTCGGGGTTTGCCCAAGCTTGGGGAGTGGGCCGCACTGCGCATTCCGCCTCAGCTGACAAAGAGGCCTTTTTCGCTGGACGATGCACGCCGGGCCGGCCTGACAAAGAGCTCTCTAAGGGGCAAGTCCTGGCGCCGTCTGGGAGCCGAGCTCTACTGCTGGATGGGACTGACAGCGGACTCGTGGATGGTTCTTTCGGCTTGGCAACGTCAGTTTCCACCCGATATTGTCTTTGCAGGTAAGACTGCGGCGTGGCTCCTTGGCCTCGACCTCGATCCATTGAACCCCATCGGGCTGATCGTGCCCTTGCATTCGGGAGTTCGATCACGTCCCGGCCTCGACGTGCGGCGTTGTGACATCCCGCAGCACGATGTGATCAAAATCCGAGGCTTGCCTGCGACCACTGTGAATCGCACCCTGAGCGATCTTTGCCTGCGCCTCCCGCCGGTCGAGGCGTTGGTTGTGATCGATGCGGCGGTTCATTTGGGACTCACTGACAATGCAGCTCTGATCCGCTACGCGGAGCTGGCCGGCGGTCGGCCTGGTGTCCGGCGCCTGCGCTCCCTCGCCGTGCACGCGGCGCCCGCTGAATCGCCTATGGAAACGCGACTTCGTTGGCTCCTGCTGCGAGCCGGCCTGCCGCCTCCGGAGGTCCAGTCGGAGCTTCACGATGTCGACGGTCGATTCGTTGGGCGGGCTGATCTCTACTACCCAGCGGCACGACTCGTTATCGAGTACGACGGCAGCAACCATCGGGACCGACTGGTGGAAGACGATCGCCGTCAAAACCGGTTGATCAACGCCGGCTTCGTGCTGCTGCGCTTCACAGCCGCGGACATTCACAACCGGCCGGAGAGTGTCGAGGCGTTGGTTCGTCGCGCGGTTAAGACACCGCTGACGCCAAAGGACCCGAATCCTGGCGGGCGATACGCGCCGTTGGATACAACGAGGCGGAATAGGTCGGTTTTACTCCGGGGCTGAGGTCTCGCCTTCGGGTTTCAGGAACAGCGCGCCAAGCGGCGGCAGCGTCAGGGTGATGCTGTGCATGTGGCCGTGCATGCTCACCGGCACCGCCTCCACTCCGCCCAGGTTGCCCTGGCCGCTGCCGCCGTAGAGCGGCGCGTCGCTGTTCAGCACCTCGCGCCAGCGGCCGGCGGACGGGATGCCGATCTGGTAGTTGTACCTCGGTACCGGCGTGAAGTTGAAGACGGCCACCAGCATGTCGCCGGGGGTGGCGCTCCGCCGGATCAGGCTGACGACGCTGTGGTCGGCGTCGGTGACGTCGATCCACGAGAAACCGGCCGGGTCGAAATCGAGCTCGTGCAGAGACTTCTCCTCGCGCAGGATGCGGTTGAGGTCGCCGACCCAGAGCCGCAGCCCGCCGTGCATCGGGTAGTCCAGCAGGTGCCAGTCGAGGCTCTGCTCGACGTCCCATTCGCGCCCCTGGCCGAATTCGCCGCCCATGAACAGGAGCTTCTTGCCTGGCTGCGCGTACATCCACCCGTAAAGCAGGCGCAGGTTGGCGAATTTCTGCCACTCATCGCCTGGCATCTTCGAAAGCAGTGAGCCCTTGCCGTGGACGACCTCGTCGTGGGACAGGGGCAGCATGAAGTTCTCGCCGAACGCGTAGAGCATGCGAAACGTCAGGTTCGAGTGGTGGAACTTGCGGTGCACCGGCTCACGCTCGAAGTAATAGAGCGTGTCGTGCATCCAGCCCATGTCCCACTTCATGCCAAAGCCAAGGCCGCCGACGTAGGTCGGGCGCGAGACGAGCGGCCAGGCAGTCGACTCTTCGGCGATCGTCTGCGTGTCCGGCTGCTCCTTGTAGACCTCGATGTTGAACCGGCGCAGGAAATCGACCGCCTCCAGGTTTTCGCGGCCTCCGAACTTGTTGGGGATCCATTCGCCCTGCTTGCGCGAGTAGTCGAGATAGAGCATCGATGCCACAGCATCCACGCGCAGCCCGTCGGCGTGGTAGCGGTCGAGCCAGCAAAGCGCGCTGCTCAACAGAAATCCACGCACCTCGTTGCGACCGTAGTTGAAGATCGAGCTGCCCCAGTCGGGATGCACGCCAAGCCGGGGATCCGCGTGCTCGAAGAGGTGCGTGCCGTCGAAGTTCTGGAGGCCAAACTCGTCGGAGGGAAAGTGGGAGGGGACCCAGTCGAGGATGACCCCGACTCCGTTCTGGTGCAGATAGTCGACGAGGAACATGAAGTCCTGCGGCGTTCCGTAGCGGCTCGTCGGCGCGAAGTAACCGGTGACCTGGTAGCCCCACGACTCGTACAGCGGGTGCTCCATCACCGGCATGAGCTCGACGTGAGTGAAGCCCATTCGGCTCACGTAGTCGGCCAGCCGCGGCGCGAGCTCGCGGTAGCTGAGCCATCGGTTCCCTTCTTCGGGGACCCGCATCCATGAGCCGAGGTGCATCTCGTAGACCGACCAGGGCCCGCTACGATGGTTGACGGACCGGCGATTCTGCATCCACCGATCGTCGCCCCAGTCATAGGCGAGGTCCCACACGATCGACGCCTGCCGTGGCGGAGCCTCCGAGTACGTCGCGAACGGGTCCGCCTTGTCGACCCCGGTGCGCGTGACCTTGGAGTGGACGGAGTACTTGTACAGAGCGCCATGCCTCACGGTGGGGATGAAGCCTTCCCAGATCCCCGATTCCTCCCGCGGGTACAGGCCGTTGGCGTTCTTGTCCCAGCCGTTGAACTCACCGATCACGCTCACCGCGTCCGCGTTCGGCGCCCAGACCGCGAAGTAGGTGCCCTCCGGGTCGTGTGAGAGGTGCGCGCCCATTTTGTCGAAGAGGTGGCCGTGCGTGCCCTCGTTGAAGAGGTGCAGGTCGAAGGGGCTGAGCAGGGAGCGGGCGATCATCGCGGTCACGCCGGCACCACCAGGTCAAGGATTCCCCGCAGCGGGATGCTCACCCAGTCCGGCCTCAGGTTCAGCTCATATCTCAGCTCGTACAGCGCCTTCTCCAAAAGCATGGTGGTTAGCTGCACCTCAAGATCCTCCTGGTTTTGGGGCACCCATGGTGCGTTGCCGGCGGTGGCGAGGTAACTCTTCAAGAACACGCCGGAGACCGAATCTGACCAGAATCGTGCCCAGGCCTGCAGCTCGGGCAGCTGCGTGGGGGTCGATTGCTGCGAGCGCAGCGCGGCCTGGCTCGCGTATGAGAACGAGCGCAGCATGCCCGCCACGTCGCGCATCGCGAGGCGCTTGAGCCGCCGTTCGTAAAGCGTTCGGGTTGGCTCGCCTTCGAAGTCGATGATCACGAAGTCATGGCCTGTGTACAGCACCTGGCCGAGGTGATAGTCGCCGTGGACGCGGATCCTCAGCGTGCTGAGGCGGCGGGCAAGGAACGATTTCAGGATGTAGGCGATCCGAGATTCGAGGTCCAGCACGTTGCGGCCCTCCTCACGCGTGTCGGGCGGCAGCTTGCCGAGCTGCGTCCGCAGCAGGTCGGTGGCGCGCATCGACACGCCGCTCAGCGACTGATAGATCGAGCGCTGGTCGAGCGGCGAGATGCGTTCGGGCGCGAAGGCGGGGTCGGTCGGGTCCGAGGAGAGGGCCGCGTGCAGCTCCGCTGTGCGACGGCCGAGCTGGCGGGCAGAGTCCAGGTAGCCGCCGATGGCCTTGGTCGCGATCTCCGGCGGTTCCTTCCGGCTCGCCTCGACCAGGCTTCGCGGCGGGAGCGGGGGCACCACGCCGATGAGCTCGGGTGAGGTGAAAAAGTGGGCGAGGGTGTTGAGCGTGTACTGCCAGGCATCGCCCTGGTTCGGGACGTAGCCCTGCAGGATGGCGATGGATACGGGCTCGCCCGCCGCGCGCCGGTATTCCAGGCTCCCAGCCAGCGGTGCGATCTGGCTGAAGTTCGTCTTCTCGGTCAGGAACCGGCCGACCTCGAGCTCGGGGTTGACGCCCTCTTCGAGCCGGCGGAAGACTTTCAACATCAAGCGCTCGCCGAAGATGATCGAGTTGTTGCTCTGCTCGGCAACCGAGAGCTGTGCCTCGAGGCGAACCGTCTCGGGGCCGCGCAGGCGTGCAAAGGCGCGGCTCGTCGAACCCACCAGCGTCCCCAGGCCCCCGGCGGCGCGGCGGCGCCGCGCGATGGCGCCGAGGATGGCCTCGGCGAAGTTCGGCGGTCCGAGCGCATCGTAGAGCAGGCCGCGGGTTTCCCCGTCTCCACTCGTGGGGAGGCGGCCCGAAGGGCCGGAGGGGCTCTGGTTGCGCACCCATGCGATGGCCGACAGCGGCCAGCGCTCGAGGATGTGCGGCGCCTCGGCGGGATTCGCGTACGCGAGCGGCAGCATGTAGGTGTCTGGATCGCCCTCGGCGTAGCCGATCACCACCGAGGTCAGGTACGAGTTGCCCTCGGTCCCGGGAACGCTGATGACATCGCTGATGGTGGCCGATTTCATGCGGCGCGCCTTGCCCGCGAACCATCGCCGCAAAGGTATGTAGCCGAGCAGCACGTTCTCGAGTCGTTCCTTGGAGCCGCCGACGAGCGCCGCCTCCCATCCGCCGACGACCCGCACCTCGGGCAGGACCGTCGCCGCCTGCGCTCCGTCGCTCAGGATGTTGGGGGCCGCCCGCGGCTGCATGGCAAACCAGTAAAAGGCGTGCGGCCCAAGAGTGAGGAAGTACGGGTTGTCGCCGATCATGGGCATCTCGTTGCTGCTGAAGAGCTCGACCGGGACGAGGCCCTTCCACTTGCTGAGGTCCAGCTCGACCGCCTGCAAGAAGCGCGACAGGTTGGCGATGCAAAGGATCTGCTCGGACTCGTACCGGCGCACGTAGGCGAGGATCTTGCGGTTCTCCGGACGCAGCAGCTCCAGCGACCCGCGCCCAAAGGCCCGGTGTCGTTTTCGAAGCGCGATCAGGCGCTTGGTCCACGAGTACATCGAGTGCGGGTTACTCTGCTGGGCTTCCACGTTGACTGTTTCGTAGTGGTACTCGGGATCGGTGATGACTGGCAGGTAGAGCCGCTGGCGGTTGGCGCGCGAGAAGCCCGCATTGCGGTCGGCGCTCCACTGCATCGGCGTGCGGACACCGTTGCGGTCGCCCAGGAAGATGTTGTCGCCCATGCCGATCTCGTCGCCGTAATACAGGACGGGTGTGCCGGGCAGGGAGAACAGCAGGCCGTTCATGAGCTCGATGCGGCGCCGGTCGTTGCCCAGCAGCGGAGCCAGCCGGCGCCGGATGCCGAGGTTCAGGCGCGCCAGGCGGTCCTGCGTGTAGGCGCGATACATGTAGTCGCGCTCCTCGTCGGTAACCATCTCGAGCGTGAGCTCGTCATGGTTGCGAAGGAACAGCGCCCACTGCGCTGCGTCCGGGATGCTCGGCGTCTGGGCCAGGATGTCGACGATCGGGAAGCGATCCTCCATCCGGATCGACATGAACAGGCGCGGCATCAGCGGGAAGTGGAACGACATGTGGCACTCGTCGCCCTGGCCGAAGTACGCAGTAGCGTCTTCGGGCCACTGGTTCGCTTCCGCGAGCAGCATCCGGTTGCGGTAGCTGCCGTCGATGTGACTTCGCAGCTCGCGTAGGAACTGGTGCGTCTCCGGCAGGTTCTCGTCGTTGGTGCCCTCTCGCTCGTAGAGGTAGGGCACCGCGTCGAGCCTGACGCCGTCGACGCCCGCGTCCATCCAGAAGTCGAGGACTTTGAAGATCGCCTCCTTGACCTTGGGGTTGTCGAAGTTGAGGTCGGGCTGATGGGAGTAGAAGCGGTGCCAGTAATACGCGTTCGCGACGTGGTCCCACGTCCAGTTCGAGGTCTCAAAGTCTTTGAAGATGATCCGGGCGTCCTGATATTTCTGGTTGGTTTCGCTCCACACGTAGAAGTCACGCTGGGCGGAGCCCGGCCGGGCCCGCCGTGCGCGCTGGAACCAGGGGTGCTGATCAGAGGTGTGGTTGCACACGAGCTCGTTGATGACGCGGATGCCTCGCCGGTGCGCCTCCCTGACGAGGTGGTGGACATCGCCCAGCGAGCCGAACATCGGGTTGACGTTGTTGTAGTCCGAGATGTCGTACCCGTCATCACGCAAAGGCGACGGATAAAACGGCAGCAGCCAGAGCGCGTTGATGCCCAGGTCCTGCAGGTAGGGCAGCTTCTCGACCAGGCCGCGGAAATCACCGCTGCCATCGGCATTGCTGTCCATGAACGCTCGCACGTGCAGCTCGTAGATGAGGGCGTCCTTGTACCAGAGCGGGTCATCGTCCAGCTGGAGCGGCTCGAGCTTCCGGCGGTGAGGGGCGCTGGCGATCACAGGAAGTACTCGAAGTCGTGCTCGCTGCGAACGCGGCGGCGGAACCGAAAGATCTGCCCCGGCATGGAGTGAGGGTTGATCTCGACGAAGTTGCGGGGCCCGTTCCACAGGTAGCGCGCGCCGCTCACCAGCTCATGCGCCTGGTAGGGCCGGTCGGCGTCGAGGCCCAGCTCGTCGAGGGGAAGGTTGACCATTCCCCGCTGGACATGGTGCGGGTCGACGTTGACGACGGTCAGGACCACGTTGGCATTGTCGGGCGTGCTCTTCGAGTACGCCAGCAGCTGGTCGTTTTCGGTCGGGTGGAAACGGAGGCCTCGATCGGTCTGGAGGGCTGGGTTCTCGTGCCGGATCCGGTTGACGATCGCGACCAGCTCGCGGAGGCTATCCGTCCTGTCGCGCTCCCACGCGCGCAGCTGGTACTTCTCCGAATCAAGGTATTCCTCCGAGCCCTGCTCTCGAGCGCGGCTCTCCATCAGCTCGAAGGCCGGACCGTAGATGCCGTAGCTGGCGCCGAGCGTGGCGGCCAGGATCAGTCGCGCCTGGAACGCCGGCCGGCCTCCGGCCTGGAGGTACTCGCTGAGAATGTCGGGCGTGTTGGGCCAGAGGTTGGGCCGGAAGAACTCCCGGATCGGAGGCTGCGCGAGCTCTGTGAAGTACTGATACAGCTCCCAGGCCGTGTTGCGCCACGCGAAGTACGTGTACGACTGGCTGAATCCGACCTTGGCGAGCCGGTACATGACCCTGGGGCGCGTGAACGCTTCCGACAGCAGGATCGCGTCGGGATGCAGCCGTTTGAGCTCGCCGATGAGCCATTCCCAGAAGCCGAACGGCTTGGTGTGCGGGTTGTCGACCCGGAACACGCGCACCCCTTGCTCGGCCCAGAACAGGACGATGGACAGGAGCTCCTGCCACAGCTCCTTCCAGTGCTCGGTCTCGAAGTCGAAGGGGTAGATGTCCTCGTACTTTTTGGGCGGGTTCTCGGCGTACTGGATCGAGCCGTCGGGCCGGTGCTTGAACCATTCCGGGTGCTCGCGTGTGTAGGGATGGTCGGGCGAGCACTGGAAGGCGATGTCGAGCGCGATGTCGAGCCCCTGCTCGAGCGCCGCTTGCACGAGATGCCGGAAGTCGGCCAGGGTGCCGAGCTCCGGGTGCACGGCTTTGTGGCCACCTTCCTCCGACCCGATCGCCCAGGGACTGCCCGGTTCGCCGGCTTTGG
Organism: Chloroflexota bacterium; assembly: GCA_005882135.1. Taxonomy (GTDB): domain Bacteria; phylum Chloroflexota; class Dormibacteria; order Dormibacterales; family Dormibacteraceae; genus 40CM-4-65-16. Next base: position 19,781 of record VBDR01000055.1, on the reverse strand, counting down.
CGGACTGGTTGTTGGCGCCCTTGCGGTGGCTGCGGCCGATGGGGTGGATGGGGGGAAGGTAGAGGACGTCGAACCCCATCTGGGCGATTTCCGGAAGGAGCCGCTCGACATCTTTGAACGTACCTACGGACCGGGGAAAGAGCTCGTACCAGGTGCTGAACCTCGCCTTGACCGGCTCCACGACAACCTCGACCTCACGCCGATAGGTCGTGGCGAAGCTCCTGTCCGCATAGCGGAGCATCAACTCTTTCACCTCCCCGCTCGCCGGGGAGGTCTTCCCTTCCCCGCTCGCCGGGGAAGGTGACCCGGCCGCGAGAGCGGCCCGGTCGGATGGGGACGAAGCCGCCGGATGGGGGGGTGAAGTCCGCAGAGACTTGGCCAGCCCCCTCAGCCGCGAGGAGTCCCCGTCACTGGAGGTGGCGCGGGAGGCCGCCTCCTCGATCATCCGGGCTCCGACCTCGAGCTCGACCGCCACGTCCTGGCCGGCCTGGATCCGTTTGGCGAGCTGGCGGCTCCAGGTCTCGAAGTGGTCGACCCAACCCTCGATCGTGAACAGGTAGCGGCCCAGCTCGGTGACCGGGAACTCGGCTTGCCAGCGATCGTTGATGAGCGGGGTCATCGGGACCTCGATCCAACCAGGCGAGGGCCCCCCCGGCGGCTCACCTGCGGCCCGGCCTCTCCGGCGCTGCCCCTCCGCCGGGCTGCGCCCGGCACCTCCCCATGAATGGGGAGGGGGCACCTCCTCCCCGCGAGCGGGGAGGAGTTTGTACTTCACGACCGCGGCCAGGGCGTCGTGGCCGTCGGCGAAGATGTCCGCCTCGACCCGAACGGTCTCCCCGACCGCCCGCTTGGCCGGGAAGCGCCCGGCGTCGATCTCAGGCATGACCGCCTCGATGACGACGCGCCGGCGCCCGTCGACGTCAATGGTCGGACGCTGCGAGCGGGTCGCCGAAGGCCGGTCCACGCGCCTCTTCACCGGTGCTCGGGCCACATATCAAATCGTGGCATGATTCGAGGGGGTGCTGAAATCCATCGATCCGGCCACGGGCCGGGAGCTGGCGTCATTTCCTGAGGCCGACGAAGCCGCGATCGAGTCGGCGCTGACGAGCGCCTGGGCGGCCCGCCAACCCTGGCGGGAGGCGGGGGTGGGCGTCCGCACCGCGCTCATGCGCTCAGTGGCCGGCGTGCTTCGCACGGACAAGTCGCGCTACGCCGCGCTCCTGACCTCGGAGATGGGCAAGCCTATCGTCGAGGCCGAGGCCGAAATCGAGAAGTGCGCCTGGACAGCAGGCTGGTTTGCCGAAAACGGAGAGCGGCTGCTGGCCGAGCAGCGTGTCGAGAGCACGGGCGCCGAGAGCTATGTGCGGTTTCACCCGCTCGGTGTGATCCTCGCCGTGATGCCCTGGAACTTCCCCTTCTGGCAGGCCTTCCGCGCGGGTCTGCCCGCTCTGACCGCCGGCAATGTGATGCTGCTCAAGCATTCTTCGAACGTGCCCCAATCGGCGCTTGCGATCGAGGAGGTCTTCCGCGAGGCGGGCGTGCCGGAGGGCGTCTTCCAGAGCCTGCTCATCGGCTCCGCCGCCGTCGAGCGGCTCATCTCCGACCATCGCGTGGCGGGTGTGACCCTGACCGGTTCTGACAAGGCGGGCTCGCTGGTGGCGGAGTCGGCGGGCCGGGCGCTGAAGAAGACGGTGCTCGAGCTTGGCGGCTCGGACCCGTTCATCGTCCTGGCCGACGCCGACCTTGAGGTCGCGGCGTCGGTCGCGTGCCGCGCACGCAACCAGAACAACGGCCAGAGCTGCATCGCCGCCAAGCGCTTCATCGTCGAGGAAACGGCAGCCGACGAGTTCGAGCAGCGTTTCACGAGCGCGGTGGCCGCGCTCAAGGTCGGCAACCCCATGGACCGTGCCAACCAGGTCGGCCCGCTCGCCCGTGGCGACCTGGTCGAGGAGCTGGAGCGTCAGGTCAAGGAATCGATGCGCCTGGGCGCGCGGGCGACGACGGGCGGCCAGCGAGTCGACGGCGACGGGTATTACTTCGAGCCGACGGTGCTGACCAACGTGCGGCCCGGGATGCCCGTCTACCACGAGGAGACGTTTGGGCCGGTCGCGGCGGTGATCCGCGTCAAGGACGCCGAGGACGCGCTGCGCGTCGCCAACGACACCGACTTTGGGCTTGGCTCCAACATCTGGACCGCTGACGTCGAGCGTGCAAAGCAAATGGCGGAACGCGTTGAAGCCGGCCTGGTCTTCATCAACGGCATGGTCGCATCGGACGCCCGGCTCCCCTTCGGTGGCGTCAAGAGGTCGGGTTATGGGCGCGAGCTGTCCGAATACGGGATCAAGGAGTTCACCAACATCCAGACGGTCTGGGTCGGCCCCGCCCGCACCGACGGGGCGAAGGCTACCTCGCCGCCGCCGCGGGCGGAATAACCACCGGAGTCGCGGGAGATTTCGTCGGCCTTCTTGCCTTCTGGTGCTTGCGGGCCATGACCGAGTAGCTGTCCCGCAGTGCGTTGACGGGGTCGAGGCCGAGGCTCCGCGCCATCTCGGGCAGCACCTCCGCCGGGCCCTCGAGCTCGACAAACCATCCGAAGTCGAGCACGTCGAGCGTGATCGCGACTCCGTCGAGCATCCAGTACGAACGCCGCTTCGGGTAGGTCCAGCCGACCCTGAACCCGAGTTGCTGCAGAAGGTCTAGCGTCGCGTGAACGTCGGGGACGTCAACCTCGGTCTCCTCGCGGATCTTGACGCCTCCTTCGAAGGTCGCCGGACCCTTTGCGGTGAGGACGCCGCGTGGGCCGCCGTTGAGCACGCGAAGCCGCAGCGTCGTGTTGCGGGTCGACTTGCCCGGCCCGTTGAAACGGTAGTTGTCCTCCTTGTAGCGGCCCGTCAGCTTGGCGCCGCGCTTGCGGAGCATCGCGCGAAGCTTGGCGTGGTCGCGTGCGCTGGCGACGCGAAACTTGAGCTCCGCCTCGATGGTGCGGTCTCTTGGCGTGCGTAAGCGGCGACGCGCCACGCTGCGAGCGTAACGGCTGGAGCGCCGGCGGGCCGCCTGCAGGCGCTTCTACGCCGCGGTCTTTCGCAGCCGGTAAAGCGAGGCGACCACGGCCGTGCACTCGTCTTCGACGTACTCCATGCCGGCCGCCTCTGCGATCCGACGGGCTTCTTCAGAGCGGATGTCTTCCTGCAGCCACAGTGCCTTCGCGCCGATTGCCGCTGCCTGGCGCGCGATCTCGGGCGCGTCTGCCGCGGGCCTGAAGACATCGACGAGGTCGATCCTGTCGGGCACCTCGAGCAGCGATCGGTAGACGCGCTCGCCAAACAGGGTTTCCGCGTAAGGGTTGATCGGGATGATCCGGAATCCGCGTCTCTGCAAACCCTCCGGAACTGACCCTCCGGCCTTGTTGGGATCACGAGATGCGCCCACCACGGCGATGGTCTTGGCGCTCTCGAGGATCTCATGCGAACTACGGCTCACGAGAACTCCAAGCACATGCTCGCCGCCATTATTCCGCAAATAACTTGACAGCTATATAGCTCATCAGCTATGTTCAGCAGGCTATGGCGGTGGGTTCCACGTTCGAGGTCATGGCCGAGCCAAACCGGCGAGTCATCGTCGAATTGCTTCGCGACCGCGAGCGGACGGTCGGCGAGCTGGTTCAGAAACTCGACGTCAGCCAGCCGGCGGTGTCGAAGCACTTGCGCGTCTTGCGCGAGGTTGGTCTCGTTGAATCGCGGATCGATGCGCAAAGACGGGTTTATCGGATGCGGTCTCAACCTCTGCGCGAGCTCGATGCCTGGCTGGAGCCATACCGGGCCATGTGGACCCGCAGCCTCGACGCCCTCGAGCGTCATCTCGACGAAGCCGACAAGCGAACGCAAGGAGGCAAACATGATCGGAGAGCTCGAAAAAACCGGTAGTCGCTGGCAGCTGCGTTTTCGGCGTGAGCTGGCGCATCCGCCCCAAAGAGTCTGGCAAGCCCTGACGGAAACCGATGAGCTGCGTAAGTGGTTCCCGGACCAGATCGTCGTCGGGGAATGGAAAGTCGGAGCCAAGCTGAAGTTCCAGGACGCCAACGCCAAGATGCAGCCGTTCGACGGTGAGGTGCTGGCCTGCGCGCCACCATCGCTGCTCGAGTTCCGATGGGGAAGCGACACCATCCGCTTCGAGGTCGCGCCGCGTGAATCCGGCAGCACCCTGACTCTGATCGACACGATCGACGAGCTTGGCAAAGCCGCACGCGACGGCGCCGGCTGGCATGTCTGCCTCGACGCGCTGGAGCACGCGCTCGATGGAACGGATGCGCCCTCGATGCCGGAGCAATGGAGCGCGGTTCACGAGGATTACGTCAAGAAATTCGGCCCTGAGGCGTCGACGATCGGCCCACCCAAGGGCTGGTAGCGACGTCAGCGGTGCGAAATCCCGCGCCCGGACTTAGGCCGCTTCGGTCTTTGCCCGGCGCGCGGGCTCGAGGGCGTACTTGAGCACCTCTTCGACGCGGCTCGCGAGGTGGAACTTCATCGCGTCGCGCACGCTCTGCGGCACGTCGTCGATGTCCTTCTCGTTCCGCTTCGGCAGGATGACCTCGGTCAGGCCCATGCGGTGGGCGGCCAGGACCTTCTGCTTGACGCCGCCGATCGGCAGCACCAATCCCTGAAGCGTCACCTCTCCGGTCATGCCGACGGTGTTCCGCACCGGCCGGCCGGTGAGCAGGCTCACGATCGCGGTCGTCATCGTCACGCCGGCCGACGGGCCGTCCTTGGGCACCGCGCCCTCGGGGACGTGGATGTGGAACGACTTGTTGATGCTGTCGTGGTCGACCTTCAGCTCATTGACATGCGACCTGACGTAGGAGAGCGCGATCTGCGCCGATTCCTTCATCACATCGCCCAGCTGGCCGGTCAGGGTCAGTGTGCTCCCGTGGCCGTTGCTGTCGGTCGCGGTCGCCTCGACGAAGAGCACGTCGCCACCTGTGCCGGTGACGGCGAGTCCAGTCGCCACCCCGGGCACGGCTGTGCGCGCAGCCACCTCGTTGTCGAACTTCGGCTTGCCGAGGAACTCGCGGACGCGGTCCGGCGTGATCGCGACGGGCGGCGTGAGCTCGTCCTTGGCGATCTTGGTCGCCACCTTGCGCGTGATCTTGCCCAGCTCGCGCTCGAGGTTGCGCACGCCGGCTTCCCGCGTGTGGTCGGTGATCACCTTCATGATCGCCGCGTCGTCGACGGTGACTTCCTCCGGCTTGAGGCCCGCCTGCCTGACCTGGCGCTTGAGCAGGTGGTCACGAGCGATGGCCACCTTCTCCTCTTCGGTGTAGCCGTCGAGGCGGATCAGCTCCATGCGGTCGAGCAGCGGGGCCGGGATCGTCTCCGAGACGTTCGCGGTCGGGATGAACAGCACCTCGGAAAGGTCGAGGTCGACCTCGAGGTAGTGGTCCCGGAACGTGTGGTTCTGCGCGGGGTCGAGAACCTCGAGCAGCGCCGAGGACGGGTCTCCACGCCAGTCGCTGCCGACCTTGTCGATCTCGTCCAGCATGATCACCGGGTTCTTGGTGCCGGCGTCCTTCAACGCGCGCACGATCCGGCCCGGCAGGGCGCCGACGTAGGTCCGGCGGTGACCGCGGATGTCCGCCTCGTCGCGGATGCCGCCCAGTGAGACGCGGGTGAACTTGCGGCCAAGGGCGCGGGCGACCGACTCGCCGAGCGAGGTCTTGCCAACGCCTGGAGGTCCGACCAGGGTGATGATCGCACCCGAGCCGCGGCCGCTCAGGACCTCGAGTCCACGCTCCTGGCGCAGCTTGCGCACAGCCAGGAACTCGATGATGCGGTCCTTCACGTCGCCCAGGCCGGTGTGGTCCTGGTCGAGGATCTCGCGTGCCTTCTTCAGGTCGTAGTTGTCCTCGGAGCGCACGTTCCAGGGGATGTCGAGCATCCAGTCCAGGTAGGTGCGGATCCATCCGTACTCGGGGTTCTGCTCGCTCGTCCGCTCCAGGCGGTCGAGCTCGCGGTTGACCTCCGTAAGCACGCCCTCTGGCATGCCGGCCTTTTCGATCCTCTCGCGGTAGGTCGAGACCACGTCGGTCTGGCCCTCGTTCAGCTGCTTTTTGATCGCCTCCAGCTGCTGGCGCAGCAAGAACTCGCGCTGCGTCTTCTCCATGCCCTCGGCGACATCGCTGCGGATCTTCTCCTTCAGCGAGGCGTCGGCGAGGATGCCCTTGGTCCAGCTGATGAGCTTGGTGAGCCTCTCCTCGAGGTCGGTCATCTCCAGGATCTCGAGCTTCTGCTCGGTCGAGAGGTCGGGGGAGTAGCCGGCGAGGTCGGCCAGGTGGCCGGGAGTCCTCGCGGCGCGCAGGAACTGCACGACCTGCGGCACGCCCCGCGACTCAACCAGGTTCTCCAGCAGCGCGCGGTACTCGCGCGCCAGCTCGACCGACTTCTCGGTCGGGGGCTCGGGATCGAGGATGGGGTCGGCCTTGACCCACAGCGCGCCGCCGATGTCGGCCTGGCCGCTGCCCAGGCGGGCGCGGTATTCGCCGCGGATCATGAAGGCTTCGGCCCCGGTCGGCAGCTCCGCCGACTCGCCCAGGCGGGCGGCGGTGCCGATGGCGCCGAACTTGCCGTCGATCCGGGGGACCAGCAGCACCAGCCGGTTGCCCTGGCGGGCGGCCTCGATCGCCGCCTTCTGGTTGCCGTCTTCGACGGCCAGGGTGACGGACATGTGGGGGAGGACGACGACGTCGTCCATGGGGAGGACCGGGAGTAGTTCGGATTTGGGTGTTGCCATCTTTACGAGAGAACGTTTACCCAGGACCGAGAATTCCCAATCCTGGCCTGGGGTGTTAAGAGCGGATTCCGCCTCCTTGGCGCCAACGGCCCCTGTCGCCCATCCCTGAACGGCGCCGCTGGCGTCAGAGGTTCGGAATTTTCCCGATTGAACCTAACTCAGCCCTGCCGCTTTGCACGCTTTGGCGTAGTCCGCCGTGCAGAGCTGCGAACGTGTCCAGAAGCCGTCCGCGATCACGGTCGAGATCAGCGTGCGCCGGGTCACGGTCTGGGGCTCGACCAGCAATGCGGGCACGTCGCGCGCGCTGTTGTTGACCGTCTTGCCGCCCGTCACCGCCGCCGCCACGCTGACCCCGAACGCCAGGTCGTAGGCGAGCAGGGCCGCCGCCTCCGCTTCCTGCTTCACCGGCCTGTACACCGTCATGTACTGGTCGCCGGCCAGGATGCGCTGCACCGCGGAGAGCTCGGCATCGCCGCCGGTGATCGGTGGCAGCGTCGTCAAGCCGGCCGCCTTCATCGCGGCCACCACTCCGCCGGCCACGCCATCGTCCGCCGCGTAGACGCCGTCGACCTTGTTGTTCAGGGCCGTGAGCGCCTGGGTCATCTCGAGCTGCGCGTCGCCAGGGCTGGACGCCGGCGTGTCGTACTCCTTGGCGATGGTCACCTTGCCGTCGAGCGCGCCGTGCGCGGCCTTCTTCAGGAGCTCCGCGTTGAGGTCAGCCGGGTCGCCGTGGATCATCACCACGGTCGGCTTGGTCGATGCCTTCATCGCCGTCAGCAGCGCGTCGCCCTGCAGCGCGCCGATGGTCTCGTTGTCGAACGCAACGTAATAGGTGACGCCCGCCGCGTTGAGGACCAGCCGGTCGTACGCGATCACCGCGACGTGACGCTTGGCGGCGGCGGCGGCAATTGCCGATGCGAACGTGGTGTTGACCGGGTCGAGCACGATCACGTTCGCGCCCGCGGCGATGGCTGACTGCGCCTGCTGCTCCTGCAGGGTCGCGTCCCCGCCGGCATTGCGGTAGATGACCTCGCAGTCGGAGCACAGCGACTGCACCTTCGATTGGAACAGCGGCCGGTCCTGGTTTTCGAATCGGGCACTGGCGTCGGGCGCGAGGAACGCGATCTTCTTGCCCGGAGTCACACCGCCGCTGCCGCTGCTCGCGCCGCACGCCACCGCGCTGAATCCCAGCACGACCAGCGCTGCGGCAATCCTGTTTGCCTTCATTTGAAACTACCTCGTTGCTTTGACGTGGGGTGAAACGTTGCTGCGATCGGAAGGCTAACTCATCAGATCCTGGTTACGCTCCCCGAGGCGCTGCCGCGGCGAGAGACGGCATCGATGATGATCGCGGCCAGCAGCACCAGCCCGGTGACGATGTACTGCCACTCAAACGAAAGCGCAAGCAAGTACATGCCGTTGTAGATGGCGCCGATAACGAGCCCGCCGAGCACGCCGTGCAGCGGCTTGCCGCGGCCTCCCATGAGGCTAGTGCCCCCGATGACCGCCGCGGCCACTGCGTAGAGGACGTAATACCCCGCCTGCACGTTGTTGGACATTCCATTCAAGTAGGACGCGTACAGCAGCAGCGCGATGCCGGCGGTGAAAGAGCACAGCATGAACGCCGCCGTACGAACCACCGAAAGGTTGATCCCGGCCCGACGAGCCGCTTCCGGGTTGCCGCCGATCGCGTACAGGTAGCGGCCGTACTTCGTGCGCCCGAGCAGCACGGTCCATGCCGCCAGCACGGCGATCACGATGGGGATGACCCAGGGCACGCCTTCCTGGACGATCAGGACCCCTCTGTTCAGATTGCATATCCCCACCACCACGATCGCGACCACGGCGATCAGGCCGATCTTGATCAGAGAGAGGCTGGCCGGCGGCGCCACCAAACCGCTTTTGCGACGGCGTGAATCCGAAAACCAGATGAACCCACCGAGCGCCGCCACGACCACGGCGGCGCCGATCCAGGAAACGATGGGGTCGATCGTGCCCCACATGAGGTTGTAGATGAAGTGCAGGTTGTCGCTCTGGCCGGTGAGGTTGGGGTAGCCGGAGAACGGGCCGAACAGAAGGATCTTCAGGAACAGGCCGTTGGCGACGAGGTACCCGGCCAGCGTGACGATGAACGACGGGAGGTGAAGGCGCGTGATCAACGTGCCCTGGATAGCGCCGAACACGACGCAGAAGAGCAGGCCGGCCAGGACCGCAAGCGGCCACGGCCAGTTCGTGGTTGCCGGCTGGATGAGCTGGACGGTGATGGCGGCGCCGCACGCGCCGACGAAGCCGATCGAGAGGTCGATCTCGCCCAGAACCAAGGCAAACGCCTCGGCCATGGCCAGCACCATGATCACAGCGCTCTGCTGGAACAGGTTCACGAGGTTGCCTGGCGAGAGATAGACATTGTTCGGGCTGATGACCTCGAACACCACGACGATGGCGACCATCGCCATGACGACCGGGAGGACCCCGCTCTCGCCGGCCCGGATCCGGGCCACGTAGCCGCGGACGTACTCGCCCAGGGATTGCGCGACTACCTCCGGCGGCAGCTCCGCAACTGCGGCCTCTGGCGCCGCGGCGGTCAGGTCCGCGGCAACGTTGTCGGTGATCTCAGCCCTCTTTAGCGGGTCTGCCACTGGAGCGGCCCAAGCCTCCTGTCGTCATGTACTCGACAACGCTCTGCCGGTCGAAATTCGTGGCCTTGTCCTGCACCGCCATGCGTCCGAGGTAGAGGACCGCGATGTTGTCCGCGACCTCGAAGACGTCGTTCAGGTTGTGCGAGATGACCATCACGGCCAGGCCCTTGTCGCGCAACCGCCCGATGAGGTCGAGCACCATCCTGGTCTGGACCACACCGAGCGCGGCCGTCGGCTCGTCCATGAGCACCAGCTTCGAGTTCCACATCACCGCCTTGGCGACGGCGACCGACTGGCGTTGCCCTCCGGACAGCGATGCCACCGGTTGGCGGATGGACTTCACGGTGGTGACACGCAGGCTCGACAGCGTTTCCGCGGCGGAGCGCTCCATGCTGTCCTCATCGAGCAGTCCGCTGCGCAGACGCTCGCGTCCCAGGAACATGTTCTGGACGATGTCCAGGTTGTCGGCCAGTGCGAGGTCCTGGTAGACGGTCTCGATGCCCAGGCGTGCGGAGTCGCGCGCGTTGTGGATGTGGACGGGCCGGCCCTCCCAGAAGATCTCGCCGTGGTCGATCGAGTAGATGCCGGCGATGCACTTGGTCAGCACCGTCTTACCGGCGCCGTTGTCGCCGCACAGAGCGGTCACCTGCCTGGGCGGGATGTCGAGGTCGACGTGGTACAGCGCCTGGACTGGGCCGAAATGCTTGTCCAGCCCTCGGATCTTCAGCAACGGCTCGCCTGCCGCTTGGGCTTGGGCGACGGCAGCCGTCATATCAATTTCATTATCTCCGCTTAGAAAAGGAAACGCCGCCGCGAGTTGCGGCGGCGTCCAGGAAATCGGTTACGAGATGCCGGCGGCCGAGCAGACGGCGGCCGTCACTTTCTGGCACAGCGCTCCTTTGTCGACGAAGTTGTCCTTGATCACCGTGTCCTTCATGTTGGCCTTGCTGACCCAGATCGGGACCAACAGAACGGCGGGCTGCTGGTTGCCTGACTGGCCCGATGGGGGCGCGGTGGTCCCGTTGACCAGGCCCGACGGCGGGTTCTGGCCCGCGCGAAGAACGGTGGCGAGCGCCACGGCGGCCTGCGCCTCGAGGTAGACGGCCTTGTAGACCGATCCGCACTGGAAGTCGGTCAGCACGTTGGCCATCCCGTCCGGCGTTGCGTCCTGGCCTGTCGTCGGGACTGACTTGGCCTTGACGCCCTTGCTCTTGAGGACTGTCACCACCGCATTGCCGAGGCCGTCGTTGGCTTCGACTGTGGCGTTGATCGCGGAGTTGGCGGTGTACGCCTGCTGGAAGATCGTCTGTCCGATGTCGTTCTTCCAGTCCGTGGCGACCTGCTCACCGACGAGCTTCATGCCCTGGCTGTTGGTCGTGCCATTGTCGACGTGCGCGACCTTCTTGCCCCAGATGGCGTCGTTGTAGCCCTGCGCGAATGAGACCGCGTTCGGGTCAGAGTTCTGGCCACCATCCAGCTCGTAGACCTGAGCGTTCTTGACGCCCCAGTCGGCGACGCACTGGACGAAGCCTTTGCCGATGAGCTCGCCCACCTGCACGTTGTCGAAGCTCACGTAGTAGGTGTTGGTGCCGGTGAACGTCGCGCGGTCGTAGCTGATGACCTTGACGCCCTTCTGCTGCGCCAGGGTCTGGATCTGCGAGCCGACCGTGCTGTTCAGCGGGTCCATGATCAGGACCGTTGCGCCATTGGTGATGGCGGTCTGGGCCTGCGCCAGCTCCTGGGCCTCCTGGCCCTGCGCGTTGGTGATCGTGAAGTCAGAGGACTTATAGCCCGCCTGCTGAAAGGCCTTCTGCAGGTAAGGCTGGTCGAACTGCACGTAACGCACGGACGACGTGGTGTCGGGAAGGATCACCCCGACCTTGCCCTTGCCGGCGGCGGTCAGATCCTTGAGCTTGGCCATGTACGAGAAGTCGGCGGTGAACGAGCTGATGCTGAGGTCCGACGGCACGGTGACGTTCGTTGTCGTCGTTGTTCCTCCGCCACCGCAGGCGGTGAGAATCGCCCCCGCGGCGAACGCCGGTAACAGCCGGGCTAGCTTCATGCGCACTTACCTCTTTTCTAAAATCCTGCTGCCTTCTTCCCGCGCAGCCGCGGGGCGAGAGTGCGCCGGCACACAGGTCTTACTCAGGAGATGACCTTTTCCGGCAAGAGCATTGCTCACGACCATGGGTTTGTCAAGTTATCGGCAGCGGGATCCCGACAATTTGTTCGGGCTCTTGACAAACGATGGGTCAGGGCCATGATGGCGTGAATGCCCGGTCCGAAAAATGCTGACGGGACCCTTGCCTGGCTCAGACGTCGCAACCGCCAGCGCGTGATGGAGATTCTCCGGATGCACGGCCAGATCAGCCAGGCTGATATCGCACGTGCCACCGGTCTTTCGCGGACGACCGTGTCGACCCTGGTGTCTGAGCTGAAGGAGGCGGGTCTGGTTGCGGACATCGACACCAAGTCCGCCCACGCCCATGGCGGGCGGCCTGGCGTGCAGCTGGTGCTTCGGAATCCCTCGCATGTGGTGGTCGGTATCGACTTCGGCCACAGCCACGTGGCGATAGCTGTCGCCGACCTCGCCCACAACGTGCTGGCCGAACGCTGGTATGACCTTGACGTAAATCGGGAGGCCGCTCGAGCGCTCGACGTCGCAGCCGACCTGTTCGCAGAAGTCCTGTCGGAGGTATCTGCGGAGCGGACGAGCGTACTGGGGGTGGGCATGGGCATCCCCGGCCCAGTCGACCGCGCGCATGGCACCGCCGGCTCGGCCACGATTCTCCCGGGTTGGGTTGGGCTTCGCATCGCCGCAGAGATGGAACAGCGCCTTGAGATTCCTGTCCAGATCGAGAACGACGCGAACCTCGGCGCGCTGGCCGAGCTCACCTGGGGCGCCGGCCGGGACTGCTCGAACTTTGCCTACATCAAGGCGGCTACCGGCATAGGCGCCGGGATCGTCATCAACGGCAGATTGCTGCGAGGCGCGACCGGGACGGCAGGTGAGATCGGCCACACGACCCTGGATGAAGCGGGACCGCTTTGCTATTGCGGTAACCGTGGATGCCTGGAAACCGTTGCTTCCGGTCCAGCCATCGTCCAGCTCGTCGGCCGAGTCAACGGCGAGACCCTCACTCTGTCTCGGATTGTTGAGCTCGCGTCAGGTGGCGATCTGCGCTGCCGTCGCGCCTTGGCAGACGCCGGAAGGGAGATCGGCGTGGCGGTTGCCGGCCTCTGCAATCTCATCAACCCTGAGCGGGTGATCGTCGGCGGCCTGATGAGCCAGTCCGGCGAGGTGCTGCTGGCCCCGCTGCGCGAATCGATTCGGCGCCACGCCGTCCAGGCGGCGGCGGAAACGGTTGATGTCCGAGCCGCCGTGTTCGTTGAGCGAGCCGAGTTGCTCGGGTCGGTCGCCCTGGCGCTGCTCGGCTCAGACGGCGGAGATCCCGCCCAGAATCGAGTCGCCGCATTAAGTCAGGCTGAGAGCAGGCCCTGACCAGTCCCGCGCGGGCCCGACAATTACGTGGGCGTGCGCCAGATTCATGAATTTCGGAATCGAAGGAACGGTTTGATCTCAACGTGCAGATCGTGGGAGGCCTGATCGGGCTTTTTCTGGTCGGCGGCGTCCTTCGCGACGCCTTCGAGACCATCGTCCTGCCGCGCCGCGTCTCTGGCGTACGGCTGTCCAAGGTCTTCTATCAACTGACGTGGAAGCCGTGGGCGGCCGTGGGCCGGCGCATGCCGCTGGGCGACCGCCGGGAGGCCTTCCTGAGCACCTACGGACCGATCTCGCTCCTGATGCTGATCGTCCTGTGGGGGATTCTTCTCGTCTGCGGCTTCGCGCTGCTCCTGTGGGCGGCGGGATTCGACGGGGGACTATCGGGGCTGAATTACCTCTACGTGAGCGCCACCATGTTCACCACGCTCGGCCTCGGGGACTTCCTACCCAAGTCAGAGCTGGCTCGATTCCTGAGCGTGATCGAGGCCGGAACTGGATTCGGCTTCCTGGCCGTCGTCATCTCGTATCTGCCAGTCCTGTACCAGGGCTTTTCGCGTCGCGAGACGGCGATCTCGATGCTCGATGAGTGGGCCGGCTCCCCGCCAAGCGCCGGCGAGCTGTATCGCCGGGCCGTCCGAGCGGGCGCGACGGACGAGCTCCGTCCGATGCTTGCGCGCTGGGAGGAGTGGACGGCGGACCTTCTCGAGAGCCACCTCTCCTATCAGGTGCTGTGCTACTTCCGATCCCAGCACGAGAACCAGTCGTGGCTCGCGGCCCTGACCGCGATCATGGACATGTCGGCGATCTGGCAGGCGACCAAGACGGAGGGGACGACCTGGACATCGCGACGTGTCTACGCGATCGGCCGCCACGCCCTCGGCGACCTGAGCCAGGTCCTGCGCGCCGCGCCCCGCTTCGACGCCCCCGCGCGCCTCTCCGATGCCCAAGAGCGCGCCATCCACAAAGAGCTGGCGAGCGCGGGGATCACCGTTGACTTCGACGTTTTCCGGGAGCGGCTGAAGAACCTGCGCAAGGGCTATGAGCCCTACGCCACCGCCCTGAGCGAAGAGTTGCTGATGGAGCTTCCGCCGTGGCTGCCCGAGGAGGGCCGCAAAGACAACTGGGAGACGACCGCGTGGGAAGGTTCGGCGCCCGGCGAGTCGCTGCGTTAAGGGCAGGCTGAGAGCGGCCACTTAAACGTCGCGCGCGTCCGACAATTACGAACGCGTACTCGCGGTCCAATTCCGCACCGTTGGCGCCAGCGAGGCTTTTGAATCGCGCTGATCAGGGGCCGTTGGCGCCAGCGAGGCGAAATGAGAGGGAAGGTAAGGAGGGCAAATCGTGAGCCGAGCTCGGGCCATGATCGCCGTCGGGGTCGTGATTGTTTTCGTGGTCGCCGGTGGAATCCTGATCTATGCCACCACGAGCCACAGCGGTCAGAACGTGACCATCAACCTCAACGTGACCGGTGGCACCAAGATGAACCCGGACAATCCCACCGCGCATCAGAACGACAAAGTGACCATCAACGTGACCAGCGACACAGACGGCGAGGTCCATCTGCATGGGTATGACATCCACTTCCACACGAAGGCGGGCCAGACCCTGACCCAGAAATTCACGGCCGACAAGACCGGTGACTTTCCTATCGAGTGGGAATCGACGGGCACTGAGCTCGGCCACTTCCAAGTGACGTGATCCTGCTCCACGGTTTCGGGCAGAGGTACGACCTGCCGATCGGGCTGGCCCTCTACCTCTTCGCGGCCGGCGGCGTGGTTTTCATCTCGTTCGTGCTGGTGGTCCTGTTCGCCGGCGAGCAGGTGGGCGCAAAGGCGATCGAGTACCCACGCCGGGCCTTGCCCTGGCTGCTCCCCTTCGCCCGCTCTCCATGGCCCCGCCTGGTCGGAGGAGCGATCGGCGTCATCGGCCTGCTGACGGTCGTGATCGCCGGCTTCTTCGGTTCGCGCACCGCTGTTTACAACCCGGCCGAGTACTTGGTGTGGATCTATTTCTGGGCCATGACCGTGATCCTGTCGGGCCTGGTCGGCAACCTCTGGTACCTGCTCAACCCGTGGGCGGCGATCTATGACGCCGTCGTCCGGCTGCGTCCCGCTCGGCCGGCCTGGACGCTGCCCGACGTGGGCGTGTGGCCGGCCACGTTCGCCTACCTGGCTTTCGCGTGCCTGGAGCTGACCAGCGGCATGGCCAACCGGCCGCAGATCGTGGCCCTGGCGGCGGTCACGTACACGGTGATCACCCTCGGCGGCATGTTCGTGTTCGGACGCGACGCGTGGCTCGATCGCTGCGAGGCGTTCACGGTGCTGTTCGGCATCGTGGGTCGGTTCGGGCCGATCGAGGCGGAGCGCGAAGAAGGCGGTGCCATCAAGGCGGTGTACGTGCGGCCCTGGGGCGTCGGACTGCTCAAGCAAGCGGCCACCGGATGGGACCGCGTCGTTTTCGTGATCCTGATGCTGAGCACCCTTGCCTTCGACGGCATCCTGTCCACGCCTGCCTGGCAGGACTTCACGATCGCCCTCGAACCTGTGTGGCTGCCCCTGGGAGCGTTTGGTTTCTTTTTCATTCGCACGCTCGGCCTGCTTCTCCTGACCACTTCCTTCCTGCTCGTCTTTGTCGCCTGCATGGAGGCGGTCGTCTTTCTGGGCCAGCGCAAGGTCGACATGAAGGCGACGGTGTCCGCGTTCGCGTTGACCCTGGTGCCGATCGCGCTCGTCTACAACGCCGCCCACAACTACAGCTATGTGGTGGTCTCATCGCAGGCGCTCATCCCGCTCCTGAACGACCCGTTGGGCAAGGGGTGGCACCTGTGGCCCGCTGTTGCCGCCTTCAAGCCCAGCTTCGCACTGGCCCAGGCCTCAACCGTCTGGTACGCGCAGATCGTCCTCATCGTGCTCGGCCACGTCATCGCGGTTTATCTCTCGCATCTGCGCGCCGGCGAGCGATTCCGCACTGCCCCGCGCGCCCTCCTGAGTCAGTACCCCATGCTGTTGTTGATGGTCACCTACACGATGACGAGCCTGTGGATCCTGGCCCAGCCCATCACGCGCGAGACGGGATGAGCAACCGCCGGACCCGGCCGCCGATGCGCAAGCCGGTGGCGACGACTCCGGCGTGGGTCATGCCCGCCGCGGTCGTGGGCGTGCTCGCGCTGCTCGTCGCCACCTTCCTTGTCATCCGCTGGTACACGACGCCGCTGCCGCCGCCGGCGCCCAGCACTGACACCACGCAGCAGATCATCACCAAGATCACCACGCTTCCCCCCTCAGAGTTCGATGCGATCGGCCAGGGCACAGCCAGCAACCTGCTCAAGCCCGTCTCGGGCGCGCCGCTCACCGGTTCCACGGGCAAGCCGGAAGTGTTCTACCTCGGCGGCGAGTTCTGTCCGTTTTGCGCGGCCCAGCGCTGGTCTTTGATCATCGGCCTGTCCCGTTTCGGCACCTTTTCGGGCCTGCAGCCCACGACCTCGGCGTCAGACATCGAATTTCCAAACACGCCCACGTTCACGTTTCGCAGCGCGCAATTCACGAGTCAGTACATCGACTTCCGCCCGGTCGAGAGCTCGGACCGGGATCGAAATCCTCTGCAAACGCCCACCGCCGCCGAGCAGAAGGTTTTCGACCAGTACGACTCGTCGCGGACGATCCCGTTCGTGGATGTGGGCAACCGCTATGCGTTCACCGGCGCGATGTACTCGCCAAGCGTGCTGGCGGGCATGACGTGGCAGGAGGTGGCCGCGGCCCTTCAGGACCCGAGCTCGGCGCCGGCCAAAGCCATAATCGGCTCGGCCAACCTGATCACCGCCGCCGTCTGCAAGATGACGGGCGACCAGCCTTCGAGCGTCTGCTCGGACGCCACCATCCAGGGCCTCGAGAAAAACCTGAAGTAGTGCCGCGAGCGCAGCTGCCGGCGATCCTCGTCAGCCTGGCGGGAATCGCCGTCTCGATCTACCTGACCGTGCTTCACTACGCCGGCTTCCAGCCGGCGTGCCCGGTGTCGGGCGCCCTCGATTGCCAGGCCGTGCTGTCGAGCCAGTACGCGGTCATCGCCGGGTCATCGATTCCCACCTCGGCGGCGGGGATCGTCTGGTTCGCCGTCAGCGCGGTCCTGTGGTCGCGGCCGTTCGGCCGGGCACAGCTGGGGTGGTCGGCGATCGGCCTGGTGGCCGTCATCTACCTGCTGTTCATCGAGATCGTGCGTCTGGGTGCGATCTGCCTTTGGTGCACGGCCGCGCACGTGCTGGTGGTCGCGCTGGCGCTGATCGCGGCCGCGATGTGGAATAGGGTCAGGGCGTGATCGCGTGGCCGTTCGACGTGACCGTCTACGCCGGTCTCGTGCTCCTGTATTTCGGGCACGCGTGGGTGGCCCGCGGCGTGCCCGACGTGGAGCGCAAGCACACCGTCTACTTCCTCGCCGGTCTCTTCACCCTATGGCTGGCGCTCGAGACGCCGCTCGACACGATCAGCGACTACTACCTCGACAGCGGGCACATGCTCCAGCACGTGCTGCTGGCCTTCGTCGCCCCGCCGCTCATGCTGCTGGGGCTGTCGCCGGGCATGGTGGCGCGCCTGGTCCGGGTCCCCGGCGTCCGTCAGCTGACCGAGCCGGTGCCGGCGCAGGTGATCGCAGCCGCGGTCATGATCGCGTGGCACCTGCCGCCCCTCTACGACGCCACGCTGGCCAACGAGGGGCTGCACGTGTTCGAGCACCTCACCTTCATCGCCGGCGGGCTCGTCCTCTACTGGCCCATCGTCGAAGCCACGTCCGCGCACGCCCGCTGGCGCATGTCGGCCGGCGCCAGGCTTGTCTACATCCTGCTCGCCACCCTGCCCCAGGACGGCGTCGCCCTGGCCCTGATCTTCTCCCGACAGCCCTTCTATGACTTCTACACGCACGCGCCCCGGCTGATCCCAGGCTTCACCGCGCTGATCGACCAGACGATCGCGGGGGCGGTGCTGATGATCGCCGGCAAGCTCACCCTGGCCGTTGCGGCGCTCGCGATTTTCTTCCGCTGGTTTGGCGGTGAGCACCGCGCGGACCGAGGAATAGAATCGCGCCTAGGGGTGCGGTGAAGGTTTACGAGAGCATTCTCGACCTGGTCGGGCACACCCCTTTGGTGCGCCTGCACAAGGTCACCGTCGGGTTCAAGCCGACGATCCTGGCCAAGCTCGAGCAGCTGAACCCCGGCGGCAGCGTCAAGGACCGGATCGGCCTGACCATGATCGAAGAGGCGGAGAGGACCGGCCAGCTGCGGCCCGGAGGCACCATCATCGAGCCCACCTCAGGCAACACCGGCCATGGCTTGGCCATGGTGGCCGCGATCAAGGGCTACAAGATGGTATTCGTGATGCCGGACAAGATGTCGGCCGAGAAGATCAGCCTCCTCAAGGCCTACGGGGCGGACGTCGTGATCTGCCCGACCAACGTCGAGCGCACCTCGCCCCAGTCGTACTACTCGGTCGCCGAGCGGCTCGCGCGCGAGATCCCCGGCGCCTTTCAGCCCAACCAGTACTTCAACCCGCGCAACCCCGAGGCTCACTACCAGACGACCGGGCCCGAGATCTGGGAGCAAACCGAAGGCCGCGTCGACGTCTTCGTCGCCGGCATGGGCACCGGCGGCACGATCAGCGGCGTCGCCAAGTACCTGAAAGAAAAGAAGCCCGGCGTGCAGATCGTCGGCGCGGACCCGGAGGGCTCGCTCTATTCGGGACCCATCGCCCCCTACAAGGTGGAGGGGGTCGGCGAGGACTTCATGCCCGGGACGATGGACATCAAGATCGTCGACCAGATCGTGCAGGTGAGCGACAAGCAGTCGTTCGTCGCCGCCCGGAGGCTGGCTCGCGAGGAGGGGATCCTGGTCGGAGGCTCCTCGGGGCTCGCGCTCCACGCCGCGCTCGAGGTGGCTCGCGAGCGTGGTCCGGACGAGGTGATCGTGGTCCTCTTTCCGGACACCGGACGCAACTACCTGAGCAAGTTCTTCAACGACGAGTGGATGCGCCAGAACGGATACCTGGCCCGGTTGGGCGCCGTGCGGATTCGCGAAGTGCTCGATTCACATCCGAAGGGATTGCCGAAGCTGGTCACGGTCGAGGCGGGAAAGTCGGTCGGTGAGGCGATCGACCTGATGCAGCGCTATGGCATCTCGCAGCTGCCGGTGGTCGAGGAGTCGAACGGGCAGGGAGTCGTGGGGACGCTGCAGGAGCGGACGCTGCTCGACCGCGTGTACCGCGACCCGGCCGTGGTGACGACCGCGGTGTCGGCCGCGATGGACGCGCCCTTGAGCCAGGTCGGCGTCGACTCCTCCCTCGACGACGCCTTCGAGCCATTGCTTCGTGGCGAGCAGGCCGTGCTGGTCGTCGAGGGCGACACGCCTGTCGCCGTGATCACGCGCGCCGACCTGCTCGAGTTCGTCGCCCACCGCGGTCAGGGCTGACATGTCGGTCCATCCAGCCCCTCCGGCGCTGTGCGCCACCTCCCCATAAATGGGGAGGAGCAGTTCACCCGAATGGGGGTTCTCCACTCGCGCTCTGCATGTGGGGCAGGGGCCTGATCCCGCCACTGGGGCGGTGGTCCAGCCCATACACATGGCGACAACGTTTGCTCAGCAGGGCGTGGGCAAGCACCAGGGATTCGAGTACTCGCGCACCGGCAACCCGACCCGCAACGCGCTCGAGGAGTGCCTGGCGGCGCTGGAGGACGCCAAACATTGCCTCGCGTTTTCTTCTGGGCTGGGCGCCGAGACGACGCTCATGCTGCTCCTCAACCCGGGCGACCACGTCGTCTACATGGAGGACGTCTACGGCGGCACGTTCCGCCTGTTCGACAAGGTGCTGAAGCGC